>JAZSAJ010000065.1:0-9223 GCA_045601805.1 Acutalibacteraceae bacterium | reverse complement strand
TTCGGTAAATTCCAAAGCAGAGCCGTAAATACAGTATTTACAGGCAGGAGATATTTTTTTGTTAAAAACTTTTGCCAATTTATGGTCCTCCTTGGCTTTTTTATTATTATATCAAATCTTTTGCCAAATTTCCACTACTTTTTCGTTTTATTGACATCAAAAAACAAAATAATGTAAATACTAAAAACAAACTAAAAAATATTCCTGTATTTTGAGTGGGTACAAGAATTAAATTTGTATTTGAAAACACAGGTATTGATACTTTAAATGCTTTAATAATAAATTTTAAAACTCCTAAAGATATTACAATATGAAACGAACGCCACAAAAGTAATTCAATGAATTTTATTTTATAATTTTTAACAAGCGAAAATATTTGCAAATAAACACAAAGTCCGCAAAAACTTAAAAGAATACAAATAGCATATATATTTTTTTGTTTTAGCACAGCAGATGTTACCTCGCTTACTGAAATAAACAAATTTGCAAACTTTTTGCTGAAAACAAGTTCAAAAATTTTTGAAAAACAAGTAATTAAAATTAAATATATGCAAATGTTTTTAATTGAACTAACCGATTCATTAACACTTTTTTGAACTACTTCTTTAATTCGTACTGTGCTGGTTTTTGTGTTGGTTGTATAACTGAAGCCGCCCAACAATAAAAAAATAATAAAAGAAGCAATGAATTGTGAAAAAAATAAAATTAAACCTAAATTTTTATTATTCAGTAATCCAAAACCAATTGTATTTATAATAAACCCGGGACCCGCATTTATAAAGGCAGGCAAAAGCAATGTTGCTGTTTCTTTTTTTATGTATTTTTTGCTACAGTAAACATCTAAAAGTTTTGCCCCAACAGGATAACCCGATATACAAGACAATAAAAACAAAGAAAAAAAGCGCATTCTTTTTGGCAATACTTCGGTTAAATCGCTGTTAATAATTAACAGAGAAACAAAAATTACCGGCAAAAGCGAGGGTATTACATTTTTAACACAAACAACCGCAATATTTACAAAACTTTCTGCAACCTGACCCGAAAAAAGGCAAAACAAAACTATAAAAGATAAAAGTAAAATTAGCAAAATTGATTTAATTATTTTCATATTATCACCACTAAAATTCTATGAATTGCCCTATATAAAATTTCATATAAAATTATAGGTGATTTGAATGGATATTAAGAATTTTGCTAATGATATTTTGTTTGACGGTGTTGTTGGTTCGCATATTGAACTGTTTTCAAACAAAAAACTTATTGCTGAAGGGTGTTACGGAATAATTGAATACAGCGAAAATTTAGTAAGAATAAATCTTTCAAAAGGGGAAATACAAATTTTCGGCAAAGGTTTAGAAATAATTAATATGGTTAGCGACACAATTTCTGTAAAGGGTTTAATTGAAAATATTGAATTTATTGGTGTATAAGTATGAAAGTTTTTTTCTTTGTAATTAAATATCTTTTAGGTACAATAAGACTTGAATTAAAAGGCGAATTTTGCGAAAGATTTTTAAATATACTTGCAGTAAATAAAATTATGTTTTGGTCGGTTTATAAAAGAAAAGATGCGTTTTATATTCAAATTTATAAAAAAGATTTATTAAAAGTAAAAAAATTACGCAGAAAAACACTTATAAAAATAAAAATTGTTAAAAAATTCGGCGCTTTTAAACTGGCCCACAAATATAAGAACCGATATGGAATATTAGTGGGTGCTGTGTGTTTTATTTTAATTTTAAACTTTATGTCAAACAGAACTTGGGTTTTTAAAATTACAGGAAATATAGAAAATAAAGAAAGCGAAATAATTGCCACACTTAATGAATTAGGGGTTTATATCGGAATAAAAACCAAAGATATTAATACCGATGTTTTAAAACAACGGCTAATTTTAAGTTACGACAATCTTTCTTGGGCGTCGCTTAATAAACAAGCAAGTGTGCTGGAAGTGAATTTAAAAGAATACGATTCACAAACTTTAAACGAAGAAGAGCCATGCAATATTGTTGCATTAACAGACGGAATTATAGCAGAAGTAAAGG
Source organism: Acutalibacteraceae bacterium (assembly GCA_045601805.1). Taxonomy (GTDB): domain Bacteria; phylum Bacillota; class Clostridia; order Oscillospirales; family Acutalibacteraceae; genus SIG607. Next base: position 7,178 of record JAZSAJ010000065.1, on the reverse strand, counting down.
TAAATATGGGGCTAGCCGAGGTAAAGACAGGACAAACGGTTAAAAAAGGGCAACTTCTTGTTTCGGGTATTATTAGTGATTCGGGAAATAAAAAAGCAGTAAGGGCGGCAGCCGAAATTTACGCGTTTGTGCCAGATGTTTTTAAAACGGAAATTTTAAAACAAGATAATATAAAAATTTATAGCGAAGATGTTATAAAAAAGCGTACTGTAGAAGTTTTTGGGATTAAGTTGCCATTGTTTTTAAATATTCCAAAAACAGACTGCGATATTGAAAAATCTGTAAATAATGTAAAGTTTTTTAAAAAACAACTACCCATAAGAATACATACAACAACATATAAACCGTATAAAACCAAGCAAATTGAAATTGTTACGAATGAAGTTTTAAACATAGCCGAAGAACGATTAAAAGCTGAAATGGATATACTTAAAGTTAAAAATTACGAAATAATTTCTTGCGATGTTGTTGAAACCGAAAAATCTTTTATTTATTCTGCAAGAATTAGAAAAACTATTGATATAGCCCAAACACAAAAGTTAAAAATAATTGATGAAAATTGATACGATATGTGGTATAATGAAAAAAATAATTGTAAGTAGGAGTTTTATTTGAATACAAATATTGATGTTGAAAGAATTGAAGACCTTTTAAACCTTTTTGGCGATTTTGATTCTAATATTAAAAAAATTAACAACGAGTTTAGTGTGGTAATTACTCAACACGGAAGCACTATTAACATTAACGGTAATAGTGAAAATGTAATTATGGCGCACAGAGTTTTAGAAACCTTATTGGTTAGTATTGCAAGCGGTGAACAAATTTCAGAACAAAACCTTGATTATGCAATAAACCTTGTAAAGCAAAACAAAGAAGATAAAATAAAGGAAATTGCAGGGGCTGATTTTGTTTGCATAACCTCACGCGGTAAACCGGTTAAGCCAAAAACTCTTGGCCAAAAAGGTTATGTTGATGCAATACGAAAAAATACTATAATATTTGGTGTTGGTCCTGCAGGTACGGGTAAAACTCACCTTGCGGTTGCAATGGCTGTAAACGCTTTTAGAAATAAAGAAGTTAATAAAATTATTTTAACGCGGCCTGCGGTTGAGGCAGGGGAAAGTTTGGGCTTTTTGCCCGGCGATTTGCAGCAAAAGGTTGACCCGTATTTAAGACCGTTATACGACGCTTTGTTTGAAATGCTTGGCGCAGAAACTTTTCAAAAATGTCAGGAACGCGGTGATATTGAAGTTGCACCGCTTGCCTATATGCGTGGCAGAACGCTTGATGACAGTTTTATTATTCTTGATGAAGCACAAAATACCACAAACGAACAAATGAAAATGTTTTTAACGCGCCTTGGTTTTAACTCTAAAGCAGTTGTTACGGGTGATATTACCCAAATTGACTTGCCCACAGGTAAAAACTCGGGTTTAAAACAGGCAATTAGCATATTAAAAAATATTGATGATATTGCTATTATTAAACTTACTGACAGCGATATTGTTAGGCACAGATTAGTGCAAAAAATTATTAATGCTTATGAAAAACAACAAAATAGGGGACTAAAAAATGAAAAGCAACAAAATAAATATTTATGATAGGCAAAACAAATATAAATTACCAACAGGTATTCGGCTGTTAGTAAGAAGAGCTTGTAATGCTACCTTAAAAATGGAGGGCTTTTGCGAACCTGCCGAAATTGATGTAACCTTTGTTAATGATAAGGAAATAATAGAATTAAATTCATTGCACAGAAACATTGATAAATCAACCGATGTTTTGTCTTTCCCGCTTTCTGTTAACGGGGAATTTGATGTTAACCATGATACCGGAACTTTGCTTTTGGGTGATGTAATTATATCGCTTGACCACGCGTATTATCAGGCCGATTTATACGGCCACACAATTCAGCGTGAAATTGCGTTTTTAACGGTTCATTCGGTTTTGCACCTGCTTGGGTATGACCACGAAAACAGCAAATTAGAAGAATCGGTTATGAACGAAAAACAAGAACAAGTATTAGAACAATTAGGACTTTCAATTGTAAAATAGGTGATAAAATTTGAATACTAAATCCGCTTTTATATCAATTATTGGCAGGCCAAATGTTGGAAAATCTTCTTTGCTTAATAAAATTGTAAAGCAAAAAATTTCAATTGTTTCAAACAAGCCGCAAACAACACGAACAAAAATTAACGGTGTACTTAATATCGGCGAAACCCAGATTGTGTTTATTGATACTCCGGGCTTTCATAAACCCAAAAACTTGCTTGGAAAAAGCATGATAAAATCAATAGGCGAAGGCATGAGTGAAGTTGATGCTGTCTTACTGGTTGTTGAAGCCAAAACCGATTTTAAACTTCAAAATGGTGAAATACCTAAAGCCGAAGAAGAACTTATTTATAAATTTGCAAATAAAAAAGTTAAAAAGGTACTTATTATTAATAAAATAGATTTATTAACCGATAAATCTGATTTGCTATTACTTATTGAAAAATATTCGCAGTTTTGCAATTTTGACGAAGTTGTACCTGTTTCGGCAAAAACCGGCGAGGGTGTTGAAATTTTAAAAGATATTTGTCTTTCTTATGCAAAGGAATCGGTTCATTATTTTGACGGAATGAGTACAACCGACCAGCCGGAACGATTCATTGTTGCAGAACTTATTCGTGAAAAAGTTTTGCGACTATTAGATAAAGAAGTGCCGCACGGTACTGCGGTTGATTTAGAGCGATTTTATGAACGCGATTTAAAAGACGGCGAGCCGATTATTGAGGTAGAAGCAGTAATTTATTGCGAAAAAGATTCTCACAAAGGCATAATTATTGGTAAAAACGGTTCAATGCTTAAAAAAATCGGCAGTTTGGCGCGTAAAGACATTGAAGATTTCTTTGGAATTAAAGCAAATCTAAAAATTTGGGTTAAAGCAAAAGAAGACTGGAGAAATAGACAAGCACTTATTCAAACTTTTGGGTTGGATTGATTTACCTTTTATATATTTTTTCTTATTGGCAACACTATTTTTGGGTGTTGTATTATGTTAGAATCTGCTTGGCAAAAATTTGCCGTTAGTGGCAAAATTAATGATTATTTATATTACGCTTCTTTAAAGGATAAAACCAATAATGATAGTAAAGAACAAAACACGAATAAAAGTTCATGCGTTAGTTATAAAGGAAATGAATATAGGTGACTCCGATAAGCTGCTTACGCTTCTTTCAAAAGAATTTGGCATAATTAAAGCGTTTTCTTCGGGCTCAAAAAATATTAAGAATAAGCGCTTTTCGGCGTCTTCTTTGTTAACTTATGCTGAATTTTCTTTAATTAAGGTGAACGATACATATAAAATTCATGAAGCCGAAGTTATAAGCAGTTTTTTTAATGTTGGTATGGATATTTGTGAGTTGTCGCTTTCACAGTATTTTTGTGAACTTGCGTTAAATTACACGCCTGAAGATAGCGAAAGCGAAGAACACTTACGGCTGTTTTTAAATTCTCTTGACCAAATAATTAACAAAAAAAGAAATTTATTTTTAATTAAAGCAATAACAGAATTACGCCTTATGAAAATGGCAGGGTATATGCCTAACTTAATTGCTTGTGAAAACTGTGCAAAATATGAAGACGATATAATGTATTTTGATATTAAAACAGGCAATCTTTACTGCAACGAATGTAAAAACGGAACAAATTTTGAAAGAATTATAAATAAAACTGTTCTTGATTCATTAAGGCATATTGTATATTCGGATTTTTCAAAATTATATCGTTTTGAAATACCCGAAGAGAGTTTACTTGTGCTGTCTAAAATTACTGAAGAATATTTAATTTTAAACTCAGAACGCTCTTTTATGACATTAAGTTTTTTTAAAAATTTATTTTAATAGGTGCATTTATGCAAAATAACACAAAATACTATAATACGCTTGAATTAAATAAAGTTTTAAATATGCTTGCTAATGAAGCATCACTTGACGATGCAGCGATGCTGGCAAAAAATTTGCTGCCTAGTTGTGATATTAATACCGTTAAAACGCTTTTGAACAACACAAATGACGCTTTTATTCTTTCGGCAAATACATCTTTCCCCAGTTTTGGCAAAGCAAAAAATATTTGTGCTTATATAGAAAAATGTGTTGCCGGCGGCGCTCTTAATTTAAAAGAGTTTTTAGAACTTTGCGAAACTTTGCGTGTTATTCGTTCGCTTATTGAATGGCGGAACAACAATAAAAACAAAAGCGCAAATTCTTTATCGGTATATTTTAATCAGCTTGTTGCTAATAATTATCTTGAGGACAAGATTAAATTTATTGTTATTAGTGAAGATGAAGTTTCCGATAACGCTTCGGGCGAACTTGCAGATATTAGGCGAAAAATTGCCAAAGCTTCCTCTGATATTAGAAATAAGCTTGATAGAATTGTTAAAAATCCAAACAAGAATAAATTTTTACAAGAATCTTTGGTAACTGTTCGTGACGGAAGATTTGTTGTGCCGGTTAAACAAGAATACAGAAGCGAAGTTTCAGGCATTGTGCACGACACCTCATCGTCGGGCGCAACTTTATTTATTGAACCAATTGAAGTTGTTGAAATTAACAATGATATTAGGGTTTTAAAATCAAAAGAAAAAGAAGAAATTTTAAAAATTTTACAAGAACTTTCAAACGAAGTTGCTTCTTTTTCTGAAACTATCGTTTCTTCTTACAAAGCCCTTGTTCAGTTAAGTTTAATATTTGCGAAAGCGTCTCTTGCCTATAAAATGAAAGCAACCTTGCCAAATATAAATAATAATGGTTATGTTTATCTAAAAAAAGCAAGACACCCACTTATTGATAAAAACAGTGTTGTGCCCATAACGGTTGAACTCGGAAAAGAATATCGTACCCTTGTTATAACAGGCCCGAATACCGGCGGGAAAACTGTTGCATTAAAAACTGTTGGCTTACTTACTTTAATGGTTATGTGCGGTTTGCTTATACCTGTAAGCGAAGACAGTCATATTTCGGTTTTTGAAAATATCCTTGTTGATATTGGCGACGAGCAAAGCATTGAACAATCGCTTTCAACATTTTCTTCGCACATTATTAATATTATTGAAATATTAAAACAAACTGGCAAAAACTCTTTGGTGCTGTTAGATGAGCTGGGTGGGGGAACAGACCCTCTTGAAGGTGCCGCACTGGCACAGGCAATTATTACTTATATTCACGAAAAAGATGCAAAGACAATTACGACTACCCATTATCCGCAATTAAAAAGTTTCGCTTTAGCCAACGACGGTGTTCAAAATGCAAGTTTTGAGTTTGATGTAGAAACACTTCACCCAACATATAATCTATTAATTGGTGTTCCCGGCCGTTCAAATGCGTTTGCTATTGCCGAAGCATTAGGTTTACAAAAAGAAGTATTAAATACAGCATCGGCTCTTGTTTCAAGAGATGAGAAAGATTTTGATAAAGTTATTGCTAATTTAGAAGAATCTTTGCAAAAACTTAATAAACAAAATGCCGAAGTTGATGCCCTTAAATCAACCTTAATTGCTGAAAAGAATACTCTTGATACAAAACTTGAAAAAGTGAACCGCGAATGCGAGGATATTTTAAGTCGCGCTAAAACTAAAGCAAAAGACTTGCTTGATACAACGCGATATAAATCTGACATACTGCTTAATTCTTTAGAAACTGCATCTAAAAAAATTTCTAAACAAAATAATGCAGAGTTGTTGCTTTCATCTAAAAGTCTTGCTAAACAAACAATTTCAAAACTTGAAGATGATATTGACCCAATTAAACTTGTTGCCGACGCAGAATACAAACTTCCAAGGCAGTTAACCCTTGGCGACAAGGTTAAAATTGCTTCACTTGGGCAAACAGGTGTTGTTACTTCAATAAACAACAATAAAATTGAAGTTGGATTGGGTAATTTTAAAACTGTTGTTAAAATTGATGATATACGGTTAATAACAGAACAAACGAAAGAAAGACCTAAAACAAGAAATATAAAGGGTAAAACCGAAATCTCACCAAAAACTGCAATAATGGAATTAGATATACGCGGTTACAATTGTGAAGAAGGATTAATGGAAGTAGAACGATATATAGATAATTCCGTTATGTCAGGTATTCATAATATTGGTATAATCCACGGCAAAGGCACCGGTGTTTTGCGTTCGGCGGTTCACAGTTTTTTAAAACGCTGTCCGCAGGTTAAAAGTTACCGTCTTGGTGTTTTTGGCGAAGGGGAAACAGGTATTACAATTGTTGAACTAAAATAAAAAACTGTCAAGTTAATACTTGACAGTTTTTTTCTTTAAATATTTACTCCGCCATCACAAGAAATAACTTGACCGGTTATGTAATCGGAATCGCCGCTGCAAAGAAAATAGGCAAGGGAAGCAACCTCATAAGCGTTACCCATTCTGCCAAGCGGAATTTCATCAACAAACTTTGCTAAATCTTCAACGGCGATATTATCGTTCATTTGAGTTTCAATAAGTCCCGGTGCAATGCAGTTTACATTAATTGAACTTGGAGCAACTTCTTTTGCAAGAGCTTTTGTTAAGCCAATTAACCCTGCCTTTGAAGCGGAATAATGAACTTCGCAAGAAGCGCCAGAAACACCCCACATAGAAGAAATATTAACAATTTTTCCATATTTGTTTGTAATCATATTCTTAAGCACTGCTTGTGATACTAAAAAAGCACTTTTAAGATTTGTATCAATAATTAAATCCCATTCACTTTCGCTAATGTCGGTAAATAAATTTTGTTTTGAAATACCGGCATTATTAATAAGTGCATCAATACTTCCGTAGCAGGATAGGGCAGAGTGGACCATTGCCAAAACATCGGTTTTATTGGTTAAGTCAGCTCTGTATAACATTACATTAGCACCGTTTTGTTTTAGTGATTCTGCAAGTGCTTTTGCAGCATAAACAGAATTGTTATAGTGCAATACGATATTCCAGCCCTCTTGCGCAAATTTAATTGAAAGGGCAGTTCCAATACCGCCTGCAGCGCCTGTAATTAACACGGTTTTGCTCATATTATCACTCACTTTAAATTTATAATATGATTATATCATATTTTTTTAAAATTTAAAGTATTTTTTGCAATCAATAAATTGTGGTTTACATAACATAAAACACAACATATTGTTTGGTTTACATAATAGGT
>JAZSAJ010000064.1:0-25410 GCA_045601805.1 Acutalibacteraceae bacterium | reverse complement strand
CCAATGAAAGATAAAATAATTCCCAGTACTGCTTTGGTTGCTTTAATTTTTATAATACCACAAATACCTGCAATAAGCAATGTTTAGTGAAGTTTGGGCAACGCCCAAGTGAAGCAGCGGCGATGCGCTGTGAAGCATTGTGCTTCGCACAAAGTGAAGTTAAGTGTGCCACCCGCGCCCGCAGGCACTTCACGATGCGAAGCATCGCTTCACGCGCCAAAGGTGTACTTATCGTGCTGTAAAGCACACTTAGTTCAAAAAAAGAGTCTTTTGTCTACCAGACAAAAGACTCTTTTTTCGTGGCAGGGGTAGAAGGACTTGAACCCTCAAGAACGGTTTTGGAGACCGGCATGTTACCATTACATCATACCCCTAAATATTGCTGATTTGGTAGTTTTAATAAAAACTGGTGGGCCATCAGGGACTCGAACCCCGGACCTACCGGTTATGAGCCGGGAGCTCTGACCAGCTGAGCTAATGGCCCAAATCAGCAAGAATTATTATAACACAAAAAAATTATTTGTCAACAAGAAAAATGTTTTTAAAAGTTTGATAAAAATTTAACTTTTTTTGAAAAAACTATAGAAATATGTAATATTATGTGTTATAATCTATTTTGAATAGTAATGTGGTGTTTTCTTTGTTAAAACAACAGTTATTATGAACTTTATTAAGGAGGAATTGTTAATGCAAAAAAAACTCAGTACACTTCCTTTTAAGGACACACCTGAACAGGCAAAAAAGTTGCAGGAAATTATTGATGCCAACAAGCACGATAAGAGTTTGGTTATGGCTGTAATGCAACAAGCACAAGATGTTTACGGTTATTTGCCCATTGAAGTGCAAGAGAAAATTTCCGAAGGTATGGATGTGCCGCTTGAAAAAATTTACGGCATTGCAACATTCTATGCTCAGTTTTCGCTTTCACCTAAAGGCAAGTACAACATTTCTGTTTGTCTTGGTACCGCTTGCTATGTAAACGGCGCAGGCATCCTTATGGAAAAGTTAGAAGAAAAACTTGGCATTGCTGCTGAAGAATGCACTGCCGACGGTAAATTCTCGCTTACCGCTTGCCGTTGTATTGGCGCTTGCGGTTTGGCACCTGTTTTAACCGTTAACGAAGATGTTTACGGTCGTTTGACCGCAGACGATATTGATGGCATTATTGCTAAATATAACGACTAATTTAAAAAGGACATCTGTTATGAAAATAAGCGACATTAAAGAGCTTCTGGGCGCCGAAGTTGTTTGCAATGAAGAACTTCTTAAAAAAGACGTTTATTCTGCCTTTGGCAGCGATATGATGAGCGATGTTTTGGCTTATGTGAATGACCAAGCTGTTTTGCTTTCGGGGCTTTTAAACCCACAAGTAATAAGAACAGCCGTTATGATGGATATGGTTTGCATTGTTTTTGTCCGTTCTAAAAAACCAACCCCTGAAATGATTGAACTTGCCAAACAAAGCGGTATTGTTTTGTTGGCAACCACCAAAACTATGTACGAGTCGTGCGGTATTTTATACAGCAACGGTCTTGTTGGAAACAAGGTAAAAGATGCCTGATTCCTTAACATTTAGTTTTGATGTTGACGGCAGGGATTTCACTTCGGCAGGGCAGGCCTCGGTTAAGGTAAAACAAAACCTTAGGCAAATTGGAATACCGGCTGACATTATTAGGCGTGTTTCGGTTGCAATGTACGAAGGTGAAATAAATATGGTTATACACGCCGGCGGCGGTAAAGCAAAGGTTACGGTTGATGAAAAATGCATTACCATTGAACTTAGCGATAACGGCCCCGGTATTAAAGACATAAACAAAGCAATGCAAGAAGGGTATTCAACCGCTACTGAACAGGTTAGGTCGCTGGGGTTTGGCGCAGGTATGGGTTTGCCCAATATGAAGCGTTACACCGACAGTATGGAAATAAAATCTGTTTTAGGCCAGGGAACCCAAATTATTATGACAGTTAATTTATAGTAACGGAGAATGTTTATGAATACATATAAACACTCGGTTTCGTTGGAAGTTGGCAAGTGCATTGGTTGCACCACATGTGTAAGGCATTGTCCCACAGAAGCAATCCGTATTAAAAACGGCCACGCCGTAATTGATAACGACCGTTGCATTGACTGTGGCGAATGTATACGCGTTTGTCCGCATAAGGCAAAGAAAACGGTTTGCGGTTCTATTGAAGAAATGAAGAACTACAAATTTAACATTGCTTTGCCTGCACCAAGTCTTTACGGGCAGTTTGAAAACCTTGAAGACGTTGATATTATTCTTGATGGCTTATTAAAAATAGGTTTTGACGATGTTTTTGAAGTTTCCGCTGCTGCCGAAATTGTTTCGGCGTACACAAGGGAATATTTAAAAAACGAAAGCGTTAAAAAACCTGCCATTAGTTCGGCTTGCCCCGCAATTTTGCGTCTTATTGAATTGCGTTTTCCGTCTTTAACGGAAAATATTATTCATATGCTTCCGCCAATGGAAGTTGCGGCAGGCATGGCGCGTAAAAGGGCACTATCAAACAACCCCGAACTAAAAAGCGAAGATATTGGCATTTTCTTTATTTCACCTTGTCCTGCAAAGGTAAGTTATGTAAATAACGGCTTTGGCGCTTATAAAAGCCAGGTAGATGTTGTTGTTCCTATAAGGGAACTGTATTTCTTGCTTATTGGCACAATGAAAAAGAACGATGACCTTAAACCAATTGCGAATTCCGGTAAAATTGGTATTAGTTGGGCAAGTTCGGGTGGCGAAAGCACAGCAATATTTAACGATAACTACCTTGCTGCCGATGGTATTGATAACTGCATACATGTGCTTGAACAAATTGATAACGGAATTATTCCTAACCTTGAATTTGTTGAACTTAATGCTTGTACCGGCGGTTGTGTTGGCGGGGTAATGAATATTCAAAACCCCTTTATTGCAAAGGCGCGTTTACGAAGTTTAAGAAGGTATTTGCCTGTTTCTTGCAATTTTCTTGAACAGGGGAATGAAATTATTCCCGAAGAATACCTTTTTGAAAGTTTTCCGAATTACCGTCCTATTGCAAAACTTAGCGACAGTTTTAGTGAATCGCTTCGTATGATGTCTAAAATTACAGAAATAAAAGAAATTTTGCCGGGAATTGATTGCGGCTCCTGCGGTGCTCCTACTTGTAGGGCGTTTGCAGAAGATATTGTTAAGAATAACGCTGAACTTGGGGATTGTCCCATTTTAAAATGTAAAAACAACTGAAAGGTCGGTGAAAAGGGTGACTGTAACTAAACTTTGCGAACTGTGTTCTTTAAAGGCAATAAATTTGGCTGACGGAAACAGGGAAGTAAACGGTGTTTACTGTTGTGATTTGCTTAGTTGGGTTATGGGTAAAGCCAATGAAGGTGACGCTTGGATAACAATAATGTCTAACATTAATGTTGTTGCGGTGGCAGAACTTACCGATGTTTCTTGCGTTATACTTGCCGAAGGCGTTAGTTTAGATGATGACGCGCTTAAAGCGGCACAGCAAAAGGGAATAAATATTCTTTCTGCGAATGACAGTGTGTATTCGCTTTGTGTTACGCTTGGTAAAACAATATGAATAGGTTCTATTACGACCTTCATATACATTCCTGCCTTTCTCCGTGTGGCGATAACGAATCAACACCCGATAGCATTGCAGGAATGGCACAGCTTAACGGGCTTAACATTGTGGCGCTTACCGACCACAATACCGCAAAAAATTGTCCTGCGTTTTCAGTTGCTGCAAAAAACCACGAAATAACCCCAATTTTTGGTATGGAACTTACAACAAGTGAAGATATTCATGCCGTTTGCTTGTTTCCGTCCTTAGAGGGCGCAATGGATTTTGACAGCGAAATTGAAAAACTTTTAATAAAGGTTAAGAACAAACCGGCTATTTTTGGTAACCAGTTGGTTGTTGACCATAATGATAATGTTATTAAAGAGATAGAGCATTTGCTTATAAATGCAACGGCGCTGTCATTAGATGATGCAAAGGAATTTGTTAAAAAGTTTGGTGGCGTTTGCTACCCCGCACACATTGACCGCACCTCTAACAGCACCACTTCGGTTTTGGGCGTTTTTCCGCAAGGTTTTAAAATTGCAGAACTGCACGATAAAACCAAAAAAGAAGAGTTTGCCACATTTTCGGGCTTAAGTGAAAACAGTTTTATTGTTAGTTCAGACGCCCATTATTTGTGGGATATAAGCGAACAAGAAAACTTTTTAATGCTTGATGCCGAATACGGTGACACAGAGCAAATAGTAAAATGTCTTTTTGAAAGGCTGCATAACCCAATATGAAAGAATTGTCACTTAATATCCTTGACATAACCGAAAATTCGGTAAAAGCCGAAGCAACTAAGGTTTTAATTCTTTTAGAAGAAAGCGAAGAAATGCTTTCAATAACCATAAAAGATGATGGCAAGGGTATGACCAAAGAAATTTTGGAAAATGTTGAAAACCCTTTTTATACAACCCGAACAACACGCAAGGTTGGAATGGGTATACCGCTTTTCAAAATGGCAGCTGAACTTTGCGGCGGAACTTTCAGTATTGCTTCTAAAAGCAAAACTGAATTTCCTGTTGACTGTGGCACTACAGTTACGGCAACCTTTAATAAAAAACACCTTGATTATACGCCGCTTGGCGATATAATTTCCACCCTTACCACCTTAATTTATGCCCATAGCGAAAAATGCGAATTTTTGTTTGAGCACAGTTTTGGTGAAAGTAAAGTGGAACTTGATACCCTTAAACTTAAAGAGGTGCTTGAAGATGTACCGCTTAACAGTTATGAGGTTATCAACTGGATAGAAGAATATTTGAAAGAACAGTATTCAAATTTTTATAAATAATTTACGGAAAGGGAGATATTTATGAAATCATTAGCCGAATTACAGGCAATTAAGGAGAGAATGAAAAACAAAGTAGTTCTTCGTGAAGGCGGACAGGAAGTTCGCGTTGTTGTTGGTATGGCAACCTGCGGTATTGCAGCAGGCGCTCGTCCCGTTCTTCAGGCCTTAGTTGAACAGGTAAATGAACTTGGCCTTGGCGAAAATGTTACAGTTTCTCAAACCGGTTGCATTGGTCTTTGCCAGTATGAACCCATTGTAGAAGTTTTCAAAGCAGGCGAAGAAAAAATCACCTATGTAAAAATGGATGCCGAAAAGGCAGCCAGAGTTGCTAAAGAACATTTAAAAGACGGTAAAGTTGTATCTGAATACACCATTGCCGAAGCAAAAATCTAAAAAAATTTGGAGGTAATAAATATGATTCGTGCGCATGTCTTAATTTGCGGTGGTACGGGTTGTACATCTTCAGGCAGTCATGAAATTCAGAAAGCTTTTACCGAAAATATTGAAAAATTCGGACTCACTGAAGAAGTAAAATTGGTTCAAACAGGTTGCTTTGGCCTTTGTGCTTTGGGCCCTGTTGTAATTGTATACCCCGACGGCACTTTTTACAGCCGTATTACTACCGAAGATGTTAAAGAAATTGTTGAAGAACACCTTTTAAAAGGCCGTATTGTAGACCGTCTTGTTTACAAAGATACAGGCGAAGAAGAAGTTCAAGGCAATATCTCTCTTAATGATACCGCTTTCTATAAAACACAAAAACGTGTTGTTTTGCGTAACTGCGGTGTTATTGACCCTGAAAATATTGAAGAATATATAGCAATGGATGGTTATGCCGCTTTGGGTAAAGTTTTAACCGAAATGACACCCGAAGATGTTATTAAAACCGTTACTGATTCCGGTCTTCGCGGTCGTGGCGGCGGCGGTTTCCCCACCGGCAGAAAGTGGGCTTTAACTGCTCCTAACAAAGCAGAACAAAAATATGTTGTATGTAACGCCGACGAAGGTGACCCCGGTGCATTTATGGACCGTTCTGTGCTTGAAGGCGACCCGCACTGCATTATTGAAGCAATGGCTATTGCTGGTTATGCTATTGGCGCAACAAAGGGTTATGTTTATGTTCGTGCTGAATACCCCATTGCTGTTCGCCGTTTGCAAAAAGCAATTGACGATGCCAGAGAATATGGCCTTTTAGGTAAAAATATTTTTGGCAGCGGCTTTGATTTTGACCTTTACATTCGTTTGGGCGCAGGCGCATTCGTTTGCGGTGAAGAAACTGCTCTTATGACTTCTATTGAAGGCAACCGCGGTGAACCCCGTCCCCGTCCTCCTTATCCTGCTGTTAAGGGCCTTTACGGTTGCCCCACAGTTGAAAACAACGTTGAAACCTTTGCTAACATTCCTCAAATTATTCTTAACGGTCCCGAATGGTTTGCTTCCATGGGTACCGAAAAATCTAAGGGTACAAAGGTATTCGCTTTGGGCGGTAAAATTACCCACACAGGTCTTGTTGAAATTCCAATGGGTACAACACTTCGCGAAATTATTGAAGAAATTGGCGGCGGTATTCCGGGCGGCAAGAAGTTTAAAGCTGCTCAAACCGGCGGTCCTTCGGGCGGTTGTATTCCTGCAAACCTTATGGATGTTGAAGTTGACTACGATAACCTTACTGCAATGGGCTGTATGATGGGCTCGGGCGGTCTTATTGTAATGGACGAAGACAACTGTATGGTTGATATGGCTAAATTCTTCCTTGAATTTACTGTTGATGAATCTTGCGGTAAATGTACACCTTGCCGTGTTGGTACAAAGAGATTGCTTGAACTTCTTAACAAAATTACCGACGGCAAAGCAACAATGGAAGACTTAGATAAACTTGAAGAACTTTGCAACTACATAAAGCAAAACTCACTTTGCGGTTTAGGTCAAACTGCGCCTAACCCTGTACTTGCAACAGTTAAATTCTTCCGTGATGAATACATTGCTCATATTGTTGATAAGAAATGTCCTGCTGGCGTATGTAAGAATCTTCTTAAATTCACAATTGATAAAGATAAATGTATTGGTTGCGGTCTTTGTGCTAAAAACTGCCCTGTTGATACAATTGTTAGAACCGATTACATTGCTCCGGGCCACAAACTTGCAAGCTTTGAAATTGTTCAGGATAAATGTATTAAGTGCGGCGCTTGTATGGCTAACTGTAAGTTTAAAGCCATTAGCAAACAATAAGGAAAGGAGCTCGTTATAATATGGAAATGTTAAATGTTAAAGTAAACGGCATTGCCGTAAGTGTACCCAAGGGCTCTACCATTTTAGAAGCTGCCCGCGTAGCCGGTGTTGAAATTCCCACACTTTGCTATATGAAGAAAATCAACGAAATTGGCGCTTGCCGTATTTGCGTTGTTGAAGCAACAGGCGCAAGAGGTCTTGTTACCGCTTGTGTTTACCCCGTAACCGAAGGTATGGAAATTCAAACCAATACCGAAAAGGTTCAAAAAGCAAGAAAGACAACTCTTGAATTGATTCTTTCTACCCACGATAAAAAATGTCTTTCCTGTAACCGTTCCACAAACTGCGAACTTCAAAAACTTTGCATGGAATATGGTGTAGACGGTGAAGCATTTGAAGGTTTCAAGCCCAAATACGAACTTGATACCACAACTGCTCACCTTGTAAGAGATAACAATAAATGTATTCTTTGCCGTCGTTGTGTTGCTGTTTGTGAAGAACAGTATGTAAGCGTTATTGGCGCTAACGACCGCGGTATTGATACCTCTATTGGTTGTGCATTCAATAAAGGTCTTAACGATGTTCCCTGTATTTCTTGCGGACAGTGTACTGCTGTTTGCCCCACAGGTGCATTAACCGAAAAAGACGATACCGATAAAGTTTGGGCTGCTCTTGCCGACACAACTAAACATGTTGTTGTTCAAGTTGCACCTTCTATTCGCGCTACTTTGGGTGAATGCTTTGGTATGCCTATTGGCACAAATGTTGAAGGCAAAATGGTTGCTGCTTTGCGCCGTTTGGGCTTTAATAATGTGTTTGACACAAACTTCGGTGCCGACCTTACAATTGTTGAAGAAGCAAACGAACTTGTAGAACGCATTAAAAACGGCGGAACACTTCCCATGATTACCTCTTGCTCACCCGGTTGGGTTAAGTTCTGCGAATACTACTATCCCAATATGATAGCACATCTTTCTTCCTGCAAATCTCCGCAGCAAATGACAGGCGCTATTATTAAAACTTACTATGCAGAAAAAGAAGGCATTGACCCGAAAGACATAGTTGTTGTATCGGTAATGCCCTGTACTGCTAAAAAGTTTGAAATTGGCCGTGATGACCAAAACGCTGCCGGTGTTGCAGATGTTGATATTGCAATTACCACAAGGGAACTTTCTCGTATGATTATGCGTGCCGGACTTAACTTCACCGCATTGCCTGACGAAGAATTTGACGACCCGTTTGCAGCCGATACCGGCGCTGCCGTTATCTTTGGTGCAACAGGCGGTGTTATGGAAGCTGCTATTCGTACCGCTAACGACTGGCTTACAGGCAAAGACAACGAAGTTGTTGCACTCCTTGCTGTTCGTGGTACTGCAGGCCTTAAAGAAGCAAGTGTAAACCTTGCAGGTACCGAACTTAAAGTTGCCGTTGCTTCTGGCGCTAAAGCTGCTAAAGAAGTTATGGAATCTATTAAAAACGGTAACCCGAACGGTTGGGCATTTGTTGAAATTATGGGTTGCCCCGGCGGTTGTGTAAACGGCGGCGGTCAGCCAATTCAACCCCAGTATGTAAGAGATACTGTTGACTTAAAGGCAGTTCGTGCAAAAGCACTTTACGACCAAGACGAAGCAATGACTCTTCGTAAATCACACGAATCTCCTGCTGTTAAAGCCCTTTACGGCGAAGGCAAGTGGTTTGAATCTTTCGGTTGCCACAAAGCACACGAAGCATTACACACTTCTTACACAGCCCGTAAGAAATACAACTATTAATAGCGAAAAGCCCGTGAAGTTTCACGGGCTTTTTTGTCACCAAAATTCACCTTTATAATATAATGCTAATAGAGAAGAAACGGTGGTGGCAAAATGCATAAAAAAGGCGCAAATAGGGGAATAATTTGTATAGCGTTTGCGGTGGGGCTTATACTTGCTTGTTTTTGCCCCAACGAAATACTTATTGCGGCGCTTGCCATAGCAGTAATTGTTCTCGGAATATCCTTTGTTAAATGTCATTAGGAGGCGTATTTTGTGAAAGTTGTACTTATTAAAAGCCCAAAGTTTTTGGGCGCACTGTTGCGGTTTATTTTTAAAATAGAAAAACAGGGAACATAAAAACAACGGGTTCGCCCGTTGTTTTTTTGCATATTATCTTTTTTCTTTTAATATAATGTAGCAGTAACATAAGGAGAAAGGAATTTTTTTATGGATTACAAAACAGTTAAACAATCGGTTTGTGTAAACGAAACTGTCTTTTCAAAAAGCGCAGAGGTGCCGTTTGAGTTTGATTTCACTTTGCCCGATTATTGCCCCGATATTGTAAAAATTTTAAAATGCCGAGTAACACCTCGTGTTTCGGCAAAGGGTATAAACGGAAACGATGTTAACATTGACGGAAATATTTGTGTGAATGTTATGTATTGCGATGAAAAAGGATGCATTTATTCTTACGAACAAACTTCGCCTTTTTCAAAAACCTTTAATTCCGAAGAAGAAATACCAAACGGTTTTGTTACGGCTTGCGTTTTAAATGAATATGCTTCTTGCCGTGCTGTTACCGAACGGCGAGTAGATATTCACGGCGCTGTAACCCTTAAGGCAAAGGTAATAATGCGTAAAACACACGATGTAGTTTGCGACATTGAAGAAGAGGCGGTTCAAACCAAAAGAAAAGACATTCATTCAACAACAAGCATTGGAATGGCCGAAAAATGTCTTTTAATTGAAGAAGAAGTGCCCACAGGCGAAAATGATTCAATAGATTCTGTTTTGCAATACGACGCAACACCAATAATCAGCGAAGTTAAGGCAATGAAAGGAAAGGTTATAGTAAAGGGTAATTTGGCAGTAACGGTTATGTACTGCACAAAGGAACATTCAAAATACCATACCTTTAAAACAATGCTGCCTTTTAGCCAGTTTTTAGATATTGATGATGTTAACGATACCTGTCGGCTTGAGGCAAACGGTGAACTTTCGTTTTTTGAAGTACGGCTTAAAAAGGGTGATACCGATTGCAAAACCTTGCTAATAAACGCTAAAGTTTGTGTTTGTGCAAAGGCATTTTGTGATTTTTGTGTGCCGGTTATTTGCGATATTTATTCTACCAAAGAAAATTTAGAAATAGAAAAAGAAGAAGTTTGTTTAGAACGCCTTGTTGATACCCAAAAAGATAATTATATGTTAAAAACTGTTTTTGATTTTCCTAAAGACAGCATATTTGATGTTATAAATTACAGGGCAGAAACAAAAGTTAAATCTTGCCAAATAAAAGACGGGAAAATAATTGCCGAAGCGGTACTTACATTAAATATTATTTGTTTGGATATGCAAAAGAAAACTTTGTATTTTGAAAAGACCTGCGATTTCGTTTGGGAAAAACCCTATAACACCGAAGAATTATCGGAAATGGTTTTAGACTGTAAATTCTTTATGGTTTCTTCTTCTTACACAATTTTAAGTGATTCTTCGCTTGAATTTAGAAGCGAGTTTAATGTTAGCGTAGCGGTTAATTCAAAAAACAAAATGCCACTTATTGTTTCGGTTGTTACTTCAAAAGAAAGCAAAGAAAAGAAAATAAAAAATGCCCAAACAGTAATTTATTATGCTCAAAAAAGCGAATCACTTTGGGATATGGCTAAACGCTATAACAGTAATCTTGAAGAACTTAAATGCTTAAACGAAATATTAGATGATGATATTTGCGAAAATAAACCAATAGTAATTCCAATATATTAAAAAGCAAGAGTGGGTTACCACTCTTGTTTTTTTGCACTTTTAGAGGTATAATATTTAAAGATAGTTTAAGGAAGTGCATTATGCTGAAGTTTAAAAAGGCAGAATTAGAAGATATAAAAATAATTGATGAATATTACAAAAACTATAAGGAATTTTCTTGTGAAAATACCCCTGCGAATATTATTATTTGGCAGAATCAGTTTGGTTTTCGCTTTTGCGAAACCGAAAATATGCTTTTTTCTTATGTAAATTACGGAAAAGAAATTTGCTTTTGTTTGCCCGTTGCACGAGATATGAAAAAAGCGGTTTTAATGCTTAAAGATTATGCAAAAGAAAATAATATTCCGCTTTGCTTTTTTGCAGGAGAGGGTGAACGCCTTAATAATTTTATAAAAATTTTCGGCGATGAGTTTGAATTTATAGAAAAACGAAATTCGTTTGAATACATTTACGAAACAGAAAAAATGATTTCGCTGGCAGGCAAAAAATACCACGGCAAACGAAATCATATTTCGGCTTTTAAAAGGAGTTATGATTGGGAATATCAAACTTTAACCCAAAATAATGTTGGCGAAGCATTAGAAATGCTTAACAGTTGGTACGAAGCCAACAAAGAAAAAGAAGACCGATATATGATAATGGAACGCAACGGCGCCAACACAGTGCTTAAAAACTTTAGTGCGCTTAATATAAAGGGCGGTATTCTTAAAGCCAACGGTAAGGTTGTGGCTGTTACTTTTGGTTCACCTATAAATAGCGAAGTGTTTGATGTATGTTATGAAAAGGCGTTTTCAGATTATAACGGTGCTTATGCTACCATAAACAATTGCTTTGTAGAAAACGAACTGGCGGGCTATAAATATGTAAACCGCGAAGACGATATGGGGCTTGAAGGACTAAGACGGGCAAAACTTTCTTATTACCCCGAAATTCTTTTAAAAAAATATCTGATTAGGGAGAAATAAATTGGAAAGCATATTAAATCAGTGCAAAAAGTTGTATACAGAAGCGTTTGGCGAAGATGAACTTTTTGATAAGTTGTTTTTTGATTTGTATTTTGAAAACAGTTGCCGTTATATAACGGCGGGCGGCGAAGTAGTATCAATGCTGGTTGCTATTGATGTTACGGCAAACGGAAAAAAAGGAAAGTACATTTACGCCGTTTGCACCAAAAAAGAACACAGAAAAAAAGGGTATATGCACAAACTTTTTTCGGCTGTGAAAGAAGAATTTGCAAATTATTCTTTTCTTTGCTTAAAACCTGCGCACGACTGGCTTTACCCACTTTACGAAAAAGAGGGCTTTTTTAAAAAAATGGTTATGTTTGAAAGTAACCCAAAAAAAGACGGTGAAAAAGTATTAACCCCCGAAACACTTAAAATTATAAGGGAAAAACTAACTCCCGAAAAAAGTGTGGTTTATGATACTAAGTTTTACGGTTTACTGCTTTCGTACTGTAATGCCTTTACAAATGATATAAATAATCCAAAGTATTTGTGTATATGCGAAAAAGAAAGCGGAAAGGTTATAGAATATTTAGAGGGCAAAGAAAGAACCGCCCAAACAGTTTCGGTGGTTTATAGTAAAACAAACGATTTTGACGGTTATTATTTAGGACTTCCGTTAAGTTAAAAAAAGAGGGCATAAGCCCTCTTTTTATATGTCTAATTTTGTGGTTCGGGCGTAGTAAAACAAAAACTGCTGCGCAACGCCTTTAACGCTGTCAAGTTCCCTTGGGAATTCTCCGCCGAACAGCACCTTAACGGCGCGTTTTATCCAAACATCTTCGGGGAATGCTTCTTTCTTTTTCATTGAAAAAAGCATTGTGCAGTCGGCAACCTTTTTGCCAACGCCGTAAATTTTTACAAGTTCCGTTCTTGCTGTGTCAATATCTTGCTCTTTTATTTTTTCTAAATCAATTTCACCGCTATAAACTTTTTTAGCGGCATCAAGCAAATATTTTGCCCTAAAACCGCTTCGCAAAATGTTTAATTCTTCTAAATTGCTGTTTGCTATTCTTTCGGGTGTTGGAAAAGCGTAGCCAAAGGGCGTTTTTTCGCCAAAGTTTTCACACAACCGTTCAATTATTCCCGTAATTCTTGGAATATTGTTGTTTTGGGAAATAATAAACGAGCAAAGCGCCTCAAACGGTTCTTGGTTTAAAACGCGTATACCTTTGCCAAAATTTAATGCAGTATTTAAAACGGGGTCTTTTGAAAGAAGTTTGCAAATTTCTTCGTAATTTGTGCCAAGGTCAAAATAATTGTACCAAACCGAATAAAAATCTTCTTTACTTGTATAAAGGGTTATGGTATCGCCCTCTTGGTATGCTTTAAGATATTTACCTTTTACAATACCTTGCCAAAAGCCGTATTCGTCTTTTACCCAACGAAATGCTTGACCGCAAGTGAAAGTGCGGTCTAAATTAAAATATTCGGCTTCATATAATATTACTTCATTATCGTTTATTTCTATTTTCAATTTCTTCACCAATGAAATTATAACATAAATTTTAAAGTTTGAAAAGTATAAAAACGGTTGACATAATATTTTGTTTTTTTGCCTTTGTTGATAACTTTTTTGTGTAAAACAGGGCATTTATTAAAGTTATGCACCGAGTTATGAACTTTTTTATGTAAACCTGAATAATATTTTTATATAAGTTAAGAATAAGAATAACACAGTTTGGAGGCGGTTTTTTGGTTAAAGGTGTAAGTAAATCGGTAATAGAAATTAGTGAAACGGGAAACCGGTATTTTAGTAAAGTTATTCTTTATGTTTCGCCTGAATTTTCTTCGGCAAGTGAACAAAAATTAAAAAAAGAAGCGTCGCGTTTAATAGAAGAATTTGATTTAACCGGTAGGTTTATTCCGTTAAGAAAAACAATGCGCAAACGAAAACTATTGGCTGTTTCAATTTTAGGAAGTTCGGCTTTGTTTGCTGCAGGGTTGTTGACTTTACTTTTTTTAATATTATGAACAGTTTTTTAAAAAAGGCAGGTAAAAGTGTTTTTACTTGCTTTTTTTATATTTATTTTATATAATATTCAATGATATTACGGCTTGGAGGATTAGTATGCTAAAACTTGGTGCAAAACTTTTTTTAAAATATGCGCTTTGCATTTTAATGAGTTTTTTTATATTTATGTCGTGCCTGTTTGTTTTTACCACCGCATTTTCTGTGGTAACAGGGTATCATGTGTATTCGGTTAATGCCGAAACCGAAAAGGCAGATACTTTTCTTTATACATATTATAACGAAAACGGTGAAGACCTTAAGTATGCTGAATACGAGGGGCAGGGGCTTACTCTTAAAAAAATGGAGATACGCGAACTTTCAAAAAAACACACTAATGTGGCTTTTTCGGTAGCGCTTCTTTTTACTGTTCCGTTAACTGTTGGTGCTTTATATGTAACGGCGCATAATATGGGCAGTAAAGATATTAGCCGTGTTCACGGCGGTTTTATGCCAGAGGATAAATTTAAAGGCGTAAAAATTGGCCTTATTTCTGCTATTCCTAATTTAGTGATTTATGTTATTTTGTTGTTAAGCAAAATGCAGGTTATAAAACCAAATTCACTTGCTTTTTACAGTATAATGAATTCTCACCTTTACGGTGTTACACAGTTTATTTATAACGGCGCTAAATTGGCAACCGAACTTGGCGCTTTGCAACTAATTTTATTGTTTATACCGGTTTTGTTTGTTCCTTTGGTGGCGGGCGTTGGCTATTTGCTTGGTTATAAAGAAATAAGCATTACACAAAAACTTGTTTACAAAAACAAAAGTAGGTAAAAAATATGTCACTGTTTTATAATTACAAAAAAGAAGGCCCAGGTGTTAGAAAAGACGAACCGGGCAAAAAAACATTTTTCCGTTTTTTTGAATGTTTGTTTAGGTATTTTTGGAAACTTATTCCCGTTAGTTTTATGTATTGGCTAATTGGTTTAATTCCTTGCGGCTTTTCGGCTGTGGGTATTACAGCGGTAACAAGAACACTTTCAAGAAATAAACATTCTTTTGGGCTTCACGATTTCTTTTCGGCAATAAAAAAGAATTGGCGCCAAGCAATAAGCGTTGGTTTAATAAACAATATTATTACGGTAATGTTGCTTCTTGCAATAAGGTTTTATTATAGTGCCGTAAACCCCGAAAGTATTTTTGGCTTGGTTGCTTTGGGTGCTTCAATTTTTATTCTTGTTTATTTTACTGTAATGAAGTTTTATATTTGGTTTATGGTTATAACATTTGACCTTAAACTTAATACAATTTATAAAAACGCCTTTAAGTTTGTTATAATTAACCTTAAAAACAATGCCGTTATGGTGTTTGGCATTTTGGCATACTGGGCAATAAACATTGCACTTATTATGCTTTTGCCTGAATCAGCAATACTTCAGGCAATACTTACGGTGTTTTTAATATTCTTTTACCCGTCTTACCGTTATTTGCTTATTGCTTTTGGTATTTTTGAAAGTATTAAAAAATATATGATAGACCCTTATTACGAAGAACACCCCGACGACGATATAGAATTCCGTCGCGATTTAGGTATTTATAATGATAATACCGAAGAAAGCGATTTTACCGATTTATTATAAAATAAAAATGCATCCGAAAAATTCGGATGCATTTTTTATATTCAAAGGAGCATTTGTCCCGGTAATTCTGTGGACAACGAATCGCGGTCGCCGGAGTGTTTGGATATCCTTTTTCGCCCCTTAATATATAATATGCGAAAAAGGAAAGAAGTGCAAAGGTTATCCAATTTTTGTTTTGCGAATAAAGAGTACGCCTAAAGTGTTTTTTCCGCAGTGCGAAGAAACGGTGCAACCTGCACGGGTTAAAAAGATTTCTTTAAATGCGCCGGTTTTCTTAACTTGTTCTACACAAGCGTTAACAATTTCCTCATCACATCCTGCGTGGGTAACAAATACGCGCGAAGTGTCAATATCGTCTATATTAGCAAGGCAGTCGTTTACATATTCTAATAAAACGGTGCCATATTTACCGCGGTATTTTTTTGTAACGCCCATTTTGCCGTTTCTAACAGCAATGCAGGGTTTTAATTTTAAAAGGTTTGCGCCAAGTGCGGCTAATGCGCTGCAACGGCCGCCTTTGTGTAAAAATTCAAGGTCATCAAGCACAAAAGAAGCGTCAACTTTATCGCGAAGTTCTTCACATTCTTTTGCAATGCTTTCAGCGTCCATACCGTTTAGCGCCATTTCGCAAGCCGAAACAACAAGCAAACCGCCGCCGGTTGAAAGGTTTCTGGTGTCAACCACATAAACATCATTAAGTTCCATTGCAGCCAAGCGCGAGTTGTTAAAGGTAGATGACATTTCACTGCTTATTGTAAAATGAACAACAGCATAACCTTCATTTACAAGCGGAGTAAAGAAGTTAATACAGTCATCAATATTTGCCGCGCTTGTTTTGGGAAGTTCGCCGGTTTTTTTGTAATGTTCGTAAATCATATCGGGGTTAATGTCAATACCGTCACTATACGAAGAATCCCCTAAAGTAACACCAAGCGGAAGAATTTTAACACCGTATCTTTCAATAAGTTCTTTGCTTAAATCGGTGGTGCTGTCACTTGTAATAATAACTTTTTTTGCCATAAATATCTCCCTTAAAAATAGGTTTTAAATTGTGCTTTATTATTGTATCACAAATTTAATTAAAACTCAACAAAAAAATAAAGTTACGCTGTGTGCACTTGACTATAACATACTAAATAGTGTATAATAACAAAGTATGTAATACTATTTATGCTATTTATTTTTTATTAAGGAGTTTTTTGTTAATGTCGGCAAAAAAACAAGAATACGGTAATGACAGTATAAAAAAACTTGAAGGTCCCGACCGTGTGCGTAAGCGCCGGGGCGTTATTTTCGGTTCCGACGGGCTTGACGGTTGTGAACATTCCATTTTTGAAATTATTTCCAACTCAATAGACGAGGCGCGTGAGGGCTATGGCAAAAAAATTATTGTTACTTATTTTGCCGATGGCTCTATTGAGGTTGAAGACTTTGGCCGCGGCGCACCTGTTGATTATAATAATAAAGAACAGTGCTATAACTGGGAACTTCTTTATTGCGAACTTTACGCAGGCGGTAAATACAACACCAACGAAGGCGACAACTACGAATTTTCGGTTGGTCTTAACGGATTGGGCCTTTGTTCCACACAGTACGCTTCGGAATATATGGATGTTGAAATTAAGCGCGACGGCTATAAATATAATTTGCACTTTGAGGGCGGTTATAACAAAGGCGGTTTAAAAAAGGAAGAATACACAGGGCGCGACACAGGCACAAAAACCCGTTGGAAACCTGATATAAAAGTTTTTAACGATATTAACATACCTGTTTCTTATTTTGAAGATACACTTCGCCGTCAGGCAATTGTTAATGACGGTCTTTTGTTTGTTTTCCGCCACCAGGTTGGAAACAAGTTTGAAACAAAAGAATTTTGCTACAATAAAGGTATAGTTGATTATCTTAACGAAACTGTTGGCGATAAAGCATTAACACCGGTTGTTTATTGGAACACCGAACGCAAGGGTAAAGACCGCGAAGACAAGCCCGAATACAAGGTTAAAATAAATGTGGCGCTTTCTTTTTCTAACCATGTGAAAATGACAGAATATTACCACAATTCAAGTTGGCTTGAACACGGCGGTGCGCCCGAAAAGGCGGTAAGAAACGCTTTTGTTTACCAAATTGATAACTATATAAAACAGGCAGGTAAATATCAGCGTAACGAAAGCAAGGTAACATACAGCGATATTGAAGAATGTTTGGTGCTTTGTATTTCTTCTTTTTCAACCCTTACTTCTTACGAAAACCAAACTAAAAAATCAATAACCAACCGCTTTATTTACGAAGCGATGAACGATTTTTTAAAGCGCCAGCTTGAAATATACTTTATTGAAAACAAAGCCGAAGCCGACAAAATTGCTGACCAAGTGCTTATTAACAAGCGCAGCCGCGAGCGAAGCGAACGGGAACGCATTAACATTAAAAAAACATTGCAAACCAGCAATAATATGGCAGACCGTGTGCAAAAGTTTATTGACTGCCGTTCAAAAGATGTAAACGAAAGGGAAATCTTTATTGTTGAGGGCGATTCGGCTGCCGGTTCTTGTAAAACTGCAAGGGATGCATATTTTCAGGCAATTATGCCGGTGCGCGGTAAAATTCTTAACTGCTTAAAGGCAGAATACGATAAAGTTTTTAAAAGCGAAATTATAACCGATTTAGTTAAGGTTCTTGGTTGCGGTGTTGAAGTTAAGAATAAAAACAATAAAGACATTTCTAATTTTAGCATTGATAATTTGCGTTGGAATAAGGTTATTATTTGTACCGATGCCGATGTTGACGGTTTCCAAATTAGAACGCTTATTTTAACAATGATTTACCGACTTATGCCAACACTTATAAGCGCAGGTAAGGTGTATATTGCCGAAACACCACTTTACGAAATAACCACAAAAGATAAAACCTATTTTGCTTATGACGAAAGGGAAAAAGAGCAAATACTTGCCGATTTAGAAAATGTTAAATATACCTTGCAGCGTTCAAAAGGTCTTGGTGAAAACCAACCCGAAATGATGAACTTAACCACAATGAACCCTGAAACAAGGCGTTTAATTAAGGTTATGCCCGATGAAGCAGAACGTACTGCCCAAATGTTTGATTTGTTGCTTGGCGACAATTTGCAAGGCAGAAAAGATTTTATTTCTGAAAACGGCAACCTTTATGTTGATTCAGCCGACGTAAGTTAATTTATTAGGAGAATATAAATGGCTTCAAAAAAGAAAAACGAAAAAGAAAAACGAATAAAGGCCAATATGGTAGATGCCTATATTGCGGGTGCGGGTACTGTTGTTGAACAGCCCATTGTTGAAACACTAGAAAGTAACTATATGCCTTATGCCATGAGTGTTATACTTTCGCGTGCAATTCCCGAAATTGATGGTTTTAAGCCCTCGCACCGCAAACTTCTTTATATGATGTACTTAATGGGGCTTTTAAATGGGGGAACAATAAAATCGGCTAATATTGTGGGCAGAACAATGCAATTAAACCCCCACGGCGATGCCGCTATTTACGAAACAATGGTACGCCTTTCCGAAGGTTACCAGGCGCTTTTGCACCCTTATGTTGCTTCAAAGGGTTCCTTTGGCCGTGCTTATTCAAGGGATATGGCTTATGCCGCTTCGCGTTATACCGAAGCAAAATTGGCGCCAATTGCGGCTGAACTTTTTGCCGATATTGATAAAGATACGGTTGATTTTGTAGATAACTACGATGCAACACTTAAAGAACCAACACTCTTTCCTGTTACTTTCCCAAGTGTGCTTGTAAATGCAAATACAGGTATTGCGGTTGGTATGGCAAGTTCAATTTGCCCCTTTAACCTTGCGGAAGTGTGCGAAACAACCATTGCTTATATTAAAGACGAAAATATAAATGTTGCGGATACGCTTTTAGCACCCGATTTCCCAATAGGCGGTGAACTTTTATATAACCGCGAAGAAATTGAACAAATTTATAAAACGGGCAGGGGCAGTTTTAAAATTCGCGGTGTTTATGAATACGATAAAGCAGAGAACTGCATAGATATTAAACAAATTCCGCCCACCACCACAACCGAAGCAATAATTGAAAAGGTTATTGAACTTGTTAAAGCAAAGAAAATTACCGAAATTAACGATATTCGCGATGAAACCGATTTAAGAGGTTTACAAATAACCATTGATTTAAAACGCGGTACCGACCCCGACGCTTTAATGAAAAAACTTTTTAAATTAACACCTTTGCAAGACAGTTTTTCCTGCAACTTTAACATTCTTATTGCAGGCACACCTCAGGTTTTGGGTGTTAAAGAAATTATTTGCGAATGGGTAGCATTCCGCCGTGAATGTGTTAAACGCCGAGTTTATTTTGATTTAACTAAAGCGCGAAACCGTTTGCATTTGCTTTTGGGCCTTGAAAAAATTCTTCTTGATATTGATAAAGCAATTAAAATTGTTCGCGAAACCGCCGAAGAAAAAGAAGTTGTGCCAAACTTAATGATTGGTTTTGGAATTGATAAAGAACAGGCGGAGCATGTTGCTGAAATTAAACTTCGCCATTTAAACCGAGAATACATTTTAAAGCGTTTAAAAGACATTGAACAACTTACTGCTGATATTAAAGAAATGGAAGAAATTCTTATCAGCAAAAGTAAAATTAACAAAATCATTATAAATGAACTTAAAGAAGTAATTAAAAAATACGGTAAAGAACGCCTTACTAAAATAGTAAACGCAGAAGATGAGAATGATAACGAAGCCGAAGAGGTGGTTGACAATTCGCCTGTTACTTTGTTCTTTAGCCGCGACGGCTACTTTAAAAAGATTACACCGCAGTCACTTCGTATGAGCGGTGAACAAAAATTAAAAGAGGGCGACGCGCTTACCCAAACAATAGAATCAACCAATGCTCACGAACTGCTTTTCTTTACAAACAAGGCACAGGTTTATAAGGCAAAGGTAATTGATTTTTTAGAAACAAAAGCAAGTTTGCTTGGCGATTATGTTCCGTCTAAACTTGATATGGAACCGGGCGAAACCACCTTGTTTATGGGAGTAACCAATAATTATAAAGGTTACTTTATATTTGTATTTGAAAACGGCAAGGTAGCAAAGGTTGCGGTTTCTTCTTACGAAACCAAAACAAACCGCAAAAAACTTATAAAGGCATATTGCGAAAAATTCCCCATAAGCCAAGTTCTTCAAATTGAAGAAGACTGTGATATTTTGCTTAAATCAACAAATGGCAAAGCACTGCTTGTTAATACCGCAAATGTTCCGCTAAAAGCTGCAAAAGATAACGGCGGTATTTCGGTAATGACACAAAAACGCGGTCAAAAAATATGTAGTGCAACACTTCACCAAAAGGGAAGCATACAAAACGAATACCGCTACCGCGCAAAAAATTTACCGGCTGCAGGAAGCAAACTATCCGTTGACAGCACCGATACACAGGTGGAAATGGAATTATAAATATTCCTTAAAAAGCAAACCGTCCGAACCATAATTGATTCGGACGGTGTCAGCCATATATAAATTGCAAACGCTTATAATTTTGGCTGACAAAAATAATTTTTTGCTGTTTTTTATAATTTATACATTAAATATTTGACAAACTTATTTTAAAGGTATATTATTTACTTAATTATTTTATTTGCGAGGGAAGTAAATTGGCTAAAGAATTACCCAAACAGTATAATCCAAAAGAAGTAGAAGACAGAGTATACAATGATTGGATTAACAAAAAATATTTTCATGCAAAGTGTGAAAAAAACAAACCTACATACACAATAGTAATCCCGCCCCCAAACATTACGGGCCAACTTCACATGGGACATGCTCTTGATAACACGCTTCAAGATTCAATTATTCGTTTTAAGCGTATGCAAGGGTATGACACTTTGTGGCTCCCCGGCACCGACCACGCGTCTATTGCCACCGAAGCCAAAATTGTTGAAAAAATGCGAAGCGAAGGCATTACCAAAGAAGACCTTGGCCGTGAGGGCTTTTTGAAAAGGGCTTGGGAATGGAAAGAACAGTACGGCGGAAGAATTGTTGAACAGCTTAAAAAACTTGGTTCTTCTTGCGACTGGGACCGTTTGCGTTTTACAATGGACGAAGGTTGCAACAAAGCCGTAAAAGAAGTGTTTGTAAACCTTTATAATAAGGGTCTTATTTACCGCGGTGAAAGAATAATTAACTGGTGTCCGCATTGCTTAACTTCAATTTCCGATGCCGAAGTTGAATATGAAGACCAAGCAGGCCATTTTTGGCATCTTCGTTATCCTCTTAAAGACGGTAGCGGTTATCTTTGTCTTGCCACAACCCGCCCCGAAACTTTGTTGGGCGATACTGCCGTTGCGGTAAACCCGAACGACGAAAGATACACTCATTTGGTTGGCAAAACACTTATTTTGCCTTTGGTACACCGCGAAATACCCATTATTGCCGATGATTATGTTGAAATGGATTTTGGTACTGGTGTTGTTAAAATTACACCGGCACACGACCCTAACGACTTTGAAGTTGGTCTTCGCCATAATCTTCCTGTAATAAATGTATTAACAGACGATGCTAAAATCACCGAAGACTATCCGCGCTATGCAGGGCTTGACCGTTACGAAGCGCGTAAAGCAATGGTTAAAGATTTAGAAGCCGAGGGCGCTTTGGTTAAGGTAGAAGATTATAGCCATAATGTTGGTACTTGCTATCGCTGTTCTACAACTGTTGAACCAAGGGTATCAAAACAATGGTTCGTTAAAATGAAACCTCTTGCTACACCGGCAATTGACGCAGTTAAAAACGGCGAAACCAAGTTTATTCCTGCCCGTTTTGAAAAGGTTTATTTCCATTGGCTTGAAAATATTAGAGATTGGTGTATTTCACGCCAACTTTGGTGGGGACATAGAATTCCTGCTTGGTACTGTGAAAAATGCGGTCATATAACCGTTTCTAAAACCGATGCTGTTTGTTGTGAAAAGTGCGGTGCTAAAGAAATTTACCAAGACCCCGATACATTAGATACTTGGTTTTCTTCGGCACTTTGGCCGTTTTCAACTTTGGGTTGGCCCGAAAAAACCGAAGATTTTGAACATTATTATCCTACCAACACTTTGGTTACTGGTTACGACATTATTCCGTTCTGGGTAATGCGAATGATGTTCTCGGGCATTGAACACACAAAACAGGTGCCCTTTAACACCGTTTTAATTCACGGTCTTGTGCGTGATGAACAGGGCAGAAAAATGTCTAAGTCACTCGGCAACGGCGTTGACCCGCTTGAAGTTATTGAAAACTACGGTGCCGATGCACTTCGTTTTTCACTTTTAACAGGTAACAGTCCCGGTAACGATATGCGCTATATTCCGTCGCGTGTTGAATCTTGCCGTAACTTTGCAAATAAAATTTGGAATGCTGCAAGGTTTCTCCTTATGAACCTTAAAGAAAAAACCGAACTTACACTTCCGCAAGAACTTGCACTTGAGGATAAGTGGATTCTAACCAAATATAACCGTTTGGTTGGCGAAGTTACCGATTGCCTCAATAAAAGCGAACTCGGTCTTGCCGCGCAAAAACTTTACGATTTTATTTGGGATGTGTTCTGTGACTGGTACATTGAAATTTGCAAATCTCGTTTAAACGGCGACAATGAAACTGCTGCCAATAACGCAAGAAGAGTTTTGGTTTATGTGTTTGCAAATACACTTAAACTTTTGCACCCGTTAATGCCGTTTATTACCGAAGAAATTTGGCAGTCGCTTCCGCACGAAGGCGAATCTATAATGATTTCTGCTTGGCCTAAAGTAAACGATGAACTAAACTTTGCAAAAAGCGAAGAAGAATTTGAAATTATTATGGATGCAATTAAGGCAATTCGTAACCGCAGGGCAGAAATGAATGTTCCGCCTTCTAAGAAAGCAACGGTTTGTATTGCTACAAAGAAAGCAGAAGTGATGGAAGCGGGTATTCCGTTTATTTGCCGTTTGGCAAGTGCAAGCACGGTTGAAATTGCCGATACCTTTAATATTGAAGGCGCAGTTACAATTGTAACTGCTGAAGCAAACATTTATTTGCCAATGAACGAACTTGTTGATTTTGCTGCCGAAATTGAGCGTTTAAACAAGGAACTTGCTAAAGCCAATGTTGATAAAGAATTCTTTGAAAAGAAACTTAACAACCCCGGCTTTGTCGCAAAGGCGCCGGAAGCGCTTATTAAAACTCAGCGTGAACAGCATGCTAAGGTTTGCGAAAAAATTAAAATGATTGAAGAAAGTATAAACGAACTGAAATCAAAAATATAAATTATTTTAAAAGTGTCGCTAAAAAGCGACACTTTTTTTATTTGTTTTATATTATGATTAAGAAAAATAAATTAGGAGCGTGAAAAAATGCCTGTACGAATAAGTGTAAAAGGCGAAGTTGTTTCGGCGTATATTGAAGGTGAGCTTGACCACCATACCGCCGCGCATATACGAAAGGAAATTGATTCGGCAGTGGAACTTAATATGCCAAGTCTTTTGGTGCTAGATTTTTCTGCCGTAAGTTTTATGGATAGTTCAGGAATCGGTCTTGTAATGGGTAGGTTTCGCAATCTTCAGCCAACAGGTGCCACAATGCACATAACAGGGACAAGCCCGCAAATATATAAAATTATGAAACTTTCGGGAATAGAAAAATTAGCAAAACTTGACATTGGAGGTTTTAAAGTTGAAACAAATAAATAAATTCACAATGACAATACTGTCGTTTTCTTCAAACGAATACTTCGCACGCGCGGCGGTTGCGGCTTTTTTAACACAACTTGACCCAACAATAGAAGAATTAAACGATGTAAAAACCGCCGTTTCAGAAGCCGTCACTAACTGTATAGTTCACGCTTACAAAGAAACAATAGGAAAAATTTACATAACAGTAGAACTGCTTGAAAGCAATAAAGTTAAAATTAAAATAAGAGACAAGGGCTGCGGTATTGATAATATAAAACAGGCAATGGAACCGCTTTTCACAACGGTAGGCGGTGAACGCGCAGGGCTTGGCTTTGCGGTAATGCAAAGTTTCAGCGATAATGTTAAGGTGCATTCAAAGGTTGGTAAGGGAACAACCGTTACCTTAATAAAGCAACTTAATATAAGGTTTAGCGCAAATGGATGAACGAAATAACCTTATAACTAATAATTTGGGGTTGGTTCATTCTTGCGCTTCTCGTTTTAAAGGAAGAGGTATTGAATACGAAGATTTATATCAAGTTGGGTGTATAGGTCTAATAAAGGCGGCCGACGGTTTTGATAAAAGCCGCGGTCTTGCTTTTTCTACCTACGCCGTTCCAACAATTCTTGGCGAAATTAAAAGATTGTTCCGCGATACAGGTGCAGTAAAGGTTTCACGCTCGCTTAAGGAAACAGCGCTTAAAGTTCTTAATGAAAAACAGCGTCTTGAAAAATTAAGCGCTTCGGAAGTTGGGGTAAATACAATTGCAGAAAAAATGGGGCTTGATGCTGCCGAAGTGGCACAGGCCCTTTGTGTTTTGCAGCCAACTGTGTCATTAACGGCTAGCGAAGATAAAGAACAGCAGGTAGATATCCCGGTCGCAAGCGAAGAAGAAACGGTTGATAATAAACTGTATGTAAAACAACTTATGAACTGTTTGCAAAAAAACGAACAGGAAATAATAAATTTAAGGTACTTTAAATATAAAACCCAAAGCGAAACCGCAAAAATTTTAAGCATGACGCAAGTTCAAGTGTCAAGAAGCGAAAAAAAGATACTAAAAAAGCTTCGTAATTGCGAAAATTAGTATAAAATCAATAAAAATTGTGCAAAATATGGTATCTTTTATGTCAAACTAAAAAAATTAAAAAATAATAAAAAAATCGCTTGACATAAGGGGAGTGTTGTGTTAGAATAATAAAGCTGTCCGCTCAGGTGGGTAGCAAAACGAACCTTGAAAATTAAACAACGACAAACAAAAAGGACCCGACGATTCTTAAAAGAAATTAAGTAAT
>JAZSAJ010000063.1:0-13134 GCA_045601805.1 Acutalibacteraceae bacterium | reverse complement strand
CGTTTTTGCCGGTATGGGCTTTGCCGCTTTGTTTAAGTTTATTATTGACGGATTTAAAGCCGTTTCCGGCGAAATTTCCTTTAAGATTAAGGGTTATGCAGGCGAAATAGGTACACAAATTTACCCCGCTGTAATGAGCGTTGGTTACATTTGCGGCGCAAAAATTTCTTCTTATATGTTTGCTGGCGGTGTTTTAAGCTGGCTTGTAATTATCCCGCTTATTGTTCTTTTTGGTAAAGATTTGCTTTTATACCCCGGTACCGAAACCATTGGTGAAATTTTTGCCCAAAGCGGTGCCAGTGGAATTTGGTCTACTTATGTTCGTTACATTGGCGCAGGCGCGCTTGCAGCAGGCGGTATTATTAGTCTTATTAAATCGCTTCCGCTTATTGTAACAACCTTTGTTGGCGCAATGAAAAGTATAACAGGTGCGGGTAAAGCATCTACCTTGCGTACCGAAAAAGACTTAAATATGGCATTTGTTATTTGCGCTATATTAGTTCTTACTTTATGCGTATGGTTAGTTCCGGCTATTCCTGTTTCGTTGCTTGGCGCAATTATTGTTGTTGTTTTCGGTTTCTTCTTTGCAACCGTTTCTTCACGCATGGTTGGCCTTGTTGGCAGCAGTAACAACCCAGTTTCGGGTATGGCTATTGCAACGCTTTTAATTGCAACTCTTGCTCTTAAATTCAGCGGCAGTTCGGGTGCAGTTGGTATGCACAGCGCAATTGCAATTGGTTCGGTAATTTGCATTGTTTCGGCTATTGCGGGCGATACTTCACAAGACCTTAAAACCGGTTTCTTGCTTGGCGCTACACCTAAAAAGCAGCAAATTGGCGAAATTATTGGTGTTGTTGCTTCGGCGTTTGCTATTGGCGGCACACTTTACCTTTTAGACAAAGCATGGGGCTTTGGCGGCGATGCTCTTGCAGCACCCCAAGCAACCATTATGAAACTTATTGTTGAAGGCGTTATGGGCGGTAATCTTCCTTGGGGTCTTATCTTCATCGGCGCGTTTATTGCCGTTGTGGTTGAAATTATTGGTATTCCCGTACTTCCCTTTGCAATTGGTGTATATTTGCCTGTTCAACTTAACGCTTGTATTATGGTTGGCGGTCTTGTTCGTTTGGCACTTGACAAACTTAAACGCGACGAAGAAACCAAGAAAAATATTGTTAACGACGGTGTTCTTTTCTGTTCGGGTATGATTGCAGGCGAAGGCCTTGTTGGTATTGTACTTGCTTTAATGGCGGTATTCGGCATTGATAAAATGTTTGATTTGTCTGCAAAACTTGGCATTTCTAAACCCGTTTCCGATATTGGCGGTCTTGTACTTTTCGGTGTAATTATTCTTACACTTCTTGCTTTCACCGTATTTAAAAAGCGTAAAACAAATGAAAAAGAATAAAATTAGCCAAAATTATTTAGAAAAAATACCAATAAGAAAAGCCACAATAAACTGGTCACGCGATGATAAAAACATTGTTGTTTTGGAATTAAATAATAAGGGTGTTATGAACAAAATTGCCCAAAAACTTTTTAAAAAGCCAAAGGTAAGTTTTATTCATCTTGACGAAATAGGCAGTTTTGTGTGGCCGTTATTGGACGGTGAAAAAGATATAATTAAATTAGGCGAAGAAGTAAAGGCGCACTTTGGCGATAAAGCCGAACCCCTTTACCCCAGATTAGCCAAATACTTTCAAATTTTAGAAAGTTATTCTTTTATTGAATTTAAGTAAAACAAAAAACCAAAGTTGATTTTTTCAACTTTGGTTTTTTCATTTTACAAATTGCGACAGAATTTGATAGACTATATATAGTATAATTCATAAAAAGGAGGTGTAATTATGAACTATAAAAAGGTATTACGCAAATTATCAAAAAAAGAAAATGTTCCCGTTAAAGAGCTTGAACAAGAAATGGAAAAAGCAATACGAGCAGCTGGCTTAACTTGTTCTGTTAAAGAATTTATCAGCAAAACCGCAAACACAGTAAGCAAAAGACTATATATAGTAGATTAGTATATTTTATAGTCTAAACATCCTAATAGAAATATGTAAAATGTTTTTGTTAGGAGTGATTTAATGAATATCACGGAAGCAGTAAGAAAAAGATTTGAAGAACTTTGTTATAAGCAAGATATAAATTTTTGTCAGTTAGCAAGCCGTTCAGGTGTTCCATACACTACCGTAAAATCTATTTTTTACAAGCAAAGTAAAAATCCCGGTATATCTACCATTAAAAAATTATGCGATGGGCTTGATATTACAATTACGGATTTCTTTGATACTAAATACTTTAAGGAATTAGAGCAAGAAATAAAATAAAAAGACTGCGTTATGCAGTCTTTTTTTATTCTATATTCATTTCACTATGCAGCATTAGCATTGAAAGGGTTGTTATTGCAGCTGTTTCGGTGCGCAAAATTCTTTTGCCAAGCGAAATAATTTTTGCGCCGTTTTGTTTTGCAAGTTCTATTTCGCTTTCTTCAAAACCGCCTTCAGAACCAATTAAAACACCCACACGCATTGGTTTATTTATTTGCGAAAGTACTTCTTTTGTAGCGTTCATTCCCTCTTCATTTTCGTAAGGCACCAAAAGTAAATCAAGTTCTTTAGCTTTGGCTAATGCCTCTTTATATGTTAAAATTTCGCTTATTTTTGGCACAAAGTTCCTTTTGCTTTGCTTTGCCGCGCTTTCGGCAATGCTTTGCCACCTTGCAACCTTTTGCGCCTTTTTCTTTTCTTCAATTTTAACAACACAGCGTTTCATTTCGGTTGGCACAATTTCTTCTGCCCCAAGTTCAACCGCTTTTTGTATTATTAGTTCCATTTTGTCGCTTTTGGGTAGACCCTGAAACAAATAAATTTTAATGGGAAGTGAAGTATCGTTATAATTCTTTTCTATTATTTTTGCAAAAACGGTGTCGTCCCCTATTTTTTCAATTTCACACAAATCACTTTTTTTATTATAACTAACTAAAAACTGTTCGCCGTCTTTCATACGAAGTACATTTTTAATGTGATTATAGTCACTTCCCGTAATTAAATAAGTATCACCGTTTAAACAGTCTTCTTTAGCAAAAAAGTTAAACATAAAACCCTCACTTTTCCTTGGTAATAGAATTATAAATTAAAAGCCCTGCAAGGCCCAAAACAAACGCTATTAAAAACACAACTATTGCGCCTATATAATGTTTTTCCAAAAGCGCATTTCCGCCAATTGTTGAAGTTATAACCGAAGGTATTCTGCCAAGCGAACTTATAAGTAGCCAAATGCCAAGCGGCATATCGGTCATACCGGCAAAATAAGAAAGTAAATCTTTGGGTGTACCGGGCATCATAAATATTAAAAAGAAAATAATGTCGCGTTTTTTTGAATGTTTTAAAAAGGAAAGCGAATTTAGTTTTTCGGCCGAAAAAAAGATTTCGGCAAACGCTTTTCCAAATTTTTTTACCAACAAAAACACACAAAGTCCGCCAAAAAAAGCGCCGATTAAGCAAAACAAAGTACCTAAAACCGAACCAAAAACATAACCACCAACAATTTCAAACGGTTCGCCCGGAATAAAAGCTGCAACAACCTGAAAAAACACCATTAGAATGTAAATTATGCTGCCAAGTAAAATATTTTCTTCGGCTATTTTTCTTAATTTTTCGGGTGTTTCTATGTATTTTAGCAAAAGCAACCCAACAAAAAACAAAAGGGCTGTTAACACCAAAACGCACAAAACAACTGCCACTATTTTTATTGCTTTTTTAGGCAATTTTAATTGTTTATTTTTTAACATTTTTTCTTCCTTATTTATATTTTACGAATTTATTATAAAATAACCTTGCTTTTTAGTCAATAGCCGACTTTTTTCTTTGTTTTTTGCTAAAAAAACTTAAAAAAATTATAGTTTAACCATTGTAAAATTACACAATATGTAGTATACTATATACTGAAATACTACTCTATAAAAGGAGATTATATAATGACATACGACTATGAAGCTTGGAAGGGCTTTAAAAACGGCAACTGGGCCAAAGAAATTAATGTAAGAAGTTTTATTAAGCATAACTTCACCCCTTACGACGGTGACGAAAGCTTTTTACAGCCCCCCACAAAAGACACCTTAACACTGTGGGACCAAGTATTAGAACTTTCCCGTCAAGAACGCGAAGCAGGCGGCGTTTTAGATATGGACACAAAAATTATATCTACCATCACTTCGCACGGCCCTGCTTACCTTAACAAAGATATTGAAAAAATTGTTGGTTTCCAAACCGATAAACCGTTTAAACGCGCCTTAATGCCCTACGGCGGTATTCGTATGGCTGAAAAAGCGTGTGCTGAATACGGTTATACGCTTGACCCAACAGTTAAAGAATTTTTCACAATTCACAGAAAAACCCACAATGCCGGTGTTTTTGATGCTTACACACCCGAAATGCGCGCCTGCAGAAGAAGCCACATTATAACAGGTCTTCCCGATGCATACGGCAGAGGCAGAATTATTGGCGACTACCGCCGTGTTGCACTTTACGGTATTGACCGTCTTATTGAAGACAAAGAGCACCAAAAAGAAACAACCCGTACCGCAATGTATAACGATGTTATACGAAACCGCGAAGAACTTTCGGAACAAATTCGCGCTTTACACGATTTAAAAACAATGGCCAAAAGTTACGGTTTTGATATTTCACAGCCGGCTAAAAATACAAAAGAAGCAATTCAGTGGCTTTATTTTGGTTACCTTGCCGCTGTTAAAGAGCAAAACGGCGCGGCTATGTCGCTTGGCAGAACCTCTACTTTCCTTGATATTTATTCAACTCGCGACCTTCAAAACGGCGTATTCACAGAATCGGAAATTCAAGAAATGGTTGACCATTTTGTTATGAAACTGCGCCTTATTAAATTTGCCCGTACACCTGAATATAACGCGCTGTTTTCGGGCGACCCGCAATGGGTAACCGAATCTATTGGCGGTATGGCTATTGACGGCAGACACATGGTTACAAAAATGTCTTACCGTTATTTGCACACATTAACAAACCTTGGTGCTGCGCCTGAACCAAACCTTACTGTTTTGTGGTCGGTTAATTTACCCCAAAACTTTAAACGCTATTGCGCTAAAATTTCTATTGAAACTTCTTCTGTTCAATATGAAAACGACGATATGATGCGTTCTTCCCACGGCGATGATTACGCTATTGCTTGTTGTGTTTCTTCTATGCGCGTTGGCAAAGAAATGCAGTTCTTTGGCGCAAGGGCTAACCTGGCAAAATGTTTGCTTTACGCTATTAACGGCGGTATAGACGAAATTTCGGGCGAACAAATTGGCCCTGAATACCGCCCCATTACCAGCGAATATTTAGACTTTGACGAAGTTATGAAGCGTTACGACGATATGATGCAGTGGCTTTGCAAGGTTTATGTAAATACCCTTAATGTAATTCACTATATGCACGATAAATATTGCTATGAAAAGGTACAAATGGCGCTTCACGACAAGCATGTTACCCGTTGGTTTGCCACAGGTATTGCAGGTCTTTCGGTTGTTGCTGACAGTCTTTCGGCAATTAAGTATGCGCGTGTTAAGGTTATAAGAAACGAAAAAGGCCTTGCGGTTGATTACCAGGTTGAAGGCGATTTTCCCAAATACGGCAACAACGACGACAGGGTTGATTCTTTGGCTTACGATATTGTTCACCGCTTTATGAGCCATATTAGAAAAACCCACACCTACCGTCAAAGTATTCCTACCACTTCTATTCTTACCATTACCTCAAATGTTGTTTACGGTAAGAATACAGGCGCAACGCCCGACGGCAGAAAACAGGGCGAAGCATTTGCCCCCGGTGCTAACCCAATGCACCGCCGCGATACAAACGGTGCGGTTGCTTCACTGGCTTCGGTTGCAAAACTTCCCTTTATTTACGCGCAAGACGGTATTTCAAACACATTTTCAATTATTCCGGGCGCTTTGGGCAAAGATGACCAACTTTTTGTTGGCGATATTGATGTTGACCTTTGTTCCGGCGGCGCTTGTATGTCACCCACCCTTTTTGAAGGGCTTGACGATTTAAATAATAAGGAGGTTAAATAATGGCTGCTACTAATTCTCAAATAGATAATTTGGTAACTCTTTTAGACGGCTATGTAAAAAAAGGCGGTCACCACTTAAATATAAATGTTTTTACAAAAGAAACTTTGCTTGATGCACAAGCACACCCCGAAAAATACCCACAACTTACAGTACGCGTTAGCGGATATGCTGTTAACTTTATAAAACTTACTAAAGAACAGCAAGACGAAGTTATTGCCCGTACTTTCCACGAAAAAATATAATGGTTGGGTATATTCATTCAAAAGAAAGTTTTGGAACAGTTGACGGCCCGGGGCTACGCTACATTCTTTTTATGCAGGGTTGCCCCATGCGTTGCCTTTACTGCCACAACCCCGATACTTGGGCAACTTCCGGCGGTAAAGAAATAACGTCAAAAGAAGTTCTTGTTGATTTTTTAAAAAACAAGGAATTTTATGCAGGCGGAGGCATTACCGTTACGGGCGGCGAACCGCTTTTACAAATTGATTTTGTTACAGAACTTTTTAAACTTTTCAAAGCGAACAATATTCACACCTGTTTAGATACTTCGGGTATAACCTTTAACGAAAGCAACCAAAAGAAATTTGAACGGCTTTTAAAATACACCGATTTGGTTATGCTTGATATTAAACATATTGACACTAAAAAACACAAAGTACTTACCGGGCACGGCAACGAAAATGTGCTAAAGTTTGCAAAGTTTTGTGAAAAATGCAAAACTGATTTATGGATAAGGTATGTTGTGGTAGAAGGATATACCGATTCACCAATGGATTTGTTTTTACTTGGTAAATTCATTGGTACGCTTAAAAATTTAAAAGCGCTTGATGTTATTCCCTATCACACAATGGGTGTGGCAAAATACGAACAACTTGGAATAAGTTATCCCCTTAAAAATGTTAGTGCGCTTGACACAAAAAAAGCAGTTCTTGCAAAAGAAGATATTTTAAAGGGTATTTATACAGTCCGAAACAATTAACCGATACGGCTTTTGGCGGTATCGGTTTTTTATTTTGTTTTTTTGGCATATACATTTATTAAAGGAGTGGTATGCTTGTTATTTACGGTATTAAAGCAACTTATTGGTAAAATTTTCTTTTTTGCGCTTCATGTTTCGCAGGGCAGTCACTTTCCTCCTCCCCTTTCTAAAAAAGAAGAGGAAGAACTTATTGTAAAATGTATGGAGGGCGATGTAAACGCGCGAAACAAACTTGTAGAACACAATTTGCGGCTTGTTGTTCACATAACTAAAAAATACAACTGTCAACCGCACCAACAAGACGATTTATTTTCTATTGGCACAATAGGGCTTATAAAAGGCGTTTCTTCATTTAACCCCAAAAAAGGAAACAAACTTGCAACTTATGTTGCGCGGTGTATTGAAAACGAAATTTTAATGTTTTTTAGGGCCGATAAAAAACGCGCGTTGGATTTACACATACAAGACACAATAGATATTGACAAAGACGGCAACGCCCTTACACTTTCGGATATACTTTCAGACGATACCGATATTCTTTCGGTAATTGACCGAAAAACAAAATTACAAAAACTTGGCGGTGTAATTGAAAAAGCATTAAGCAAACGCGAAAAAGAAATTATAAAAATGCGCTACGGTTTAAACGGCACAAAGGTGCAGACCCAACAGGAAATTGCCAAAAAATTTGGTATTTCGCGCTCGTATGTTTCAAGAATTGAAACTTCGGCTTTAAAAAAGCTAAAAAA
Source organism: Acutalibacteraceae bacterium (assembly GCA_045601805.1). Classification (GTDB taxonomy): domain Bacteria; phylum Bacillota; class Clostridia; order Oscillospirales; family Acutalibacteraceae; genus SIG607. Next base: position 5,318 of record JAZSAJ010000063.1, on the reverse strand, counting down.
TTACTTTTAACTATTGACTTTTTTCAGAATAACAGTATAATTGTATACAATAATACAAAGGATGTGAAATGATGTTAGAGTTTTCATCTAAAACAAACCTATTAGAACAAAAGAACTATAAATATTCTTTACAGGACATTCCCTCGCCTAATTTGCAACGGGATTTTTATAATTATGAAGAAGTACCTAAAATTGCCTTTAACCACCGCCGTGTGCCTATTGGTATGCCCGAAGAAATTTGGATAACCGACACAACTTTTCGCGACGGTCAGCAATCGGTTGAGCCATATTCGGTTGAGCAGATTGTTGATTTATACCGCCTTATGTCAAAACTTGGCGGTCCTTACGGAATAATTAGGCAAACCGAATTTTTTGTTTACAGCGAAAAAGACCGCAAGGCAATTGAAAAATGCCGTGAAACAGGTCTTAAATTCCCCGAAATTACCACCTGGATTCGCGCTACAAAAGAAGATTTTCAATTAGTTAAGGATATGCAAATACGCGAAACAGGTATTTTGGTTTCTTGCAGTGACTACCATATATTTAAGAAACTTAAAATGACAAGAAAGCAGGCGCTTGATTATTATTTAAGCACAGTTAAACTTGCCTTTGAAGCAAATGTTATGCCAAGGTGCCACCTTGAAGATATTACCCGCGCCGATTTTTATGGTTTTGTTGTGCCTTTTGTAAACGAACTTATGAAACTTTCAAAAGAGGCAGGAATACCCGTTAAAATTCGCGCTTGTGACACAATGGGTTACGGTGTTCCTTACACCGAAGTTACCCTGCCCCGAAGCGTTGCAGGTATAATTTACGGTTTACAGCATTATTCCGATGTTCCAAGCGAACTTTTAGAATGGCACGGACATAATGATTTTTACAAAGCGGTTGCCAACGCTTCTACCGCTTGGCTTTACGGTGCAAGTGCAGTGAACTGTTCGCTTTTGGGAATAGGAGAAAGAACAGGCAATATTCCGCTTGAAGCAATGGTTATGGAATATGCTTCGCTTCGCGGTTCGCTTGACGGTATGGACACCACCGCAATAACCGAAATTGCAGAATATTTCCAAAAAAATATAGGTTATGAAATTCCGCCAATGACACCTTTTGTTGGCAGAAACTTTAATGTAACACGCGCCGGTATTCACGCCGACGGTATGCTTAAAGACCAAGAAATTTACAATATTTTTAATACCGAAAAGTTATTAAGCAAACGCCCAGGCGTTATGCTTTCTAAAACTTCAGGTCTTGCCGGTATTGCTTATTGGATAAACAACAACTACAACTTAAAGGGCGAAAATGAAATTGACAAAAAAGACCCAATTGTAATTAAGTTAAAGGACTGGATTGACAAAGAATACGACGGCGGCCGTCAGACCTCCCTTTCCAACCACGAAATAGAAGAAAAAATTAAAGAATTTTCAAACGGTAGCTTAGATTTTATTTAAAGGAGTAAAAAATGGAACACAAAACAATATCTTTGGCTGACCAAGTTTTTGAGCAGTTAGAAAACGATATTTTATTGGGTAAATATAAGCGCGGTGAAGTTTTAACTGAATCAAAACTTTGTGAAATTTTGGGTGTTAGCCGTACACCTGTGCGTGAAGCGCTTCGCCGACTTTCGCAAGAGCATATTATTGAAGAAACCACCAAAGGCAGTTTAATTTTAGGTATTGACAAAAACGATGTGCAGGATATTTTTGCAATACGCGAAAAAATTGAGGGCGAGGCGGCTGCTATGGCGGCAAAAAACGCCACCGAAGAAGATTTAGCAGCACTTAGTGAAGCGGTTGAACTTCAAGAATTTTATGCAAAAAAAGAAAACTTTGCAGGTATGGAAGTACAAGATAAAAAATTCCACGAACTTATTTATTCTTCTTGCAAAAGCGTTGTGTTTTACGATACACTTATGCCCTTACACAAAAAAATATCAAAATTTCGGCGTCTTTCGGTTGAAAACCACAGCCGTACTGAAGTTTCGGCAAAGGAACACCGCGAAATTTTAAATGCACTAAAAGTTCGCGACTGTGATTTAGCAAAACGCCTTATGACAGAACACATTAAAAAAGCGTACGAAAATATTAGCAAAGGATTTTAATATTATGGGACTTACAATAGCACAAAAAATTATTAAAGAACATTTAATTAGCGGTGATTTAACACCGGGCAGCGAAGTTGCCCTTAAAATTGACCAAACCCTTACCCAAGACGCCACCGGTACAATGGCTTATTTGGAATTTGAAAGTATGGGTATTAAAAGGGTTAAAACCGAAAGAAGTGTGGCTTACATTGACCACAACACGCTTCAATCGGGTTTTGAAAATGCCGACGACCATTTATATATTCAATCGGTTGCAAAAAAACATGGCATTTACTTTTCAAAAGCAGGTAACGGCATTTGCCACCAAGTACATTTAGAACGCTTTGCCGTACCGGGCAAAACCCTTATTGGTTCTGACAGCCACACCCCAACAGGCGGCGGTATTGGTATGCTTTCGTTTGGTGCAGGCGGTCTTGATGTTGCAGTTGCTATGGGCGGCGGCGCATATTATATTACAATGCCCAAAATGTATAAGGTAAACCTTACCGGCAAACTAAACGATTTTGTTAGCGCAAAGGATATTGCGCTTGAAATTTTGCGAATTTTATCTGTAAAGGGCGGTGTTGGCGCCATTATTGAATGGGGCGGCGAAGGTGTTAAAACCTTATCAGTTCCCCAACGCGCAACCATTACCAATATGGGCGCAGAACTTGGCGCAACCACAAGCATTTTCCCAAGTGACGAAAACACCCTACAGTTTTTGAAAAAGCAAGGCAGAGAAAAAGATTACATAGAACTTAAATCTGATGACGATGCAGTTTACGATAAAATAATTGACATAAATTTAAGCGAATTAGAGCCGCTTATTGCTTGTCCGCACAGCCCCGACAATGTTGTTAAGGTTAGCGAAATCGCAGGTAAAAAGGTTGACCAAGTTTGCGTTGGCTCTTGCACCAACTCTTCGCTTTTAGATATGCTTACCGTTGCCGGAATGTTAAACGGCAAAAAGGTTGCAGATACAGTTAGTATGTCGGTTTCGCCCGGTTCTCGCCAGGTACTTTCAATGCTAACACAAAGCGGTGCGCTTACAAATATACTTTCTTCGGGTGCACGGCTTTTGGAATGTGCTTGCGGCCCTTGTATTGGCATGGGCTTTTCGCCAAACAGCGAAGGCGTTTCTTTGCGCACCTTTAACCGCAACTTCTTGGGCAGAAGCGGCACTTTAAGCGCAGGTGTTTACTTGGTTTCCCCCGAAACCGCAGTGGCTTCGGCAATTACGGGTGTTATTACCGACCCAAGAACTTTTGGCAAAATGCCGGAAATTAAAATGCCCGATATGTTTGTTACCGATGACAACTTAATTATTCCCCCTGCCGCCGCCGAAAATTGCGATAAATTAAGCATTATAAAAGGTCCCAACATAAAGGAATTCCCCACAACAACGCCTCTTAACAATAACTTAACCGCAGAGGTGGGCTTAAAGGTTGGCGACAACATTACAACCGACCACATTATGCCTGCAGGTGCAAAAATTTTGCCTTACCGAAGCAATATTCCTTACCTTTCGCAGTTCTGCTTTAGCATTTGCGATAAGGACTTCCCTGCTCGTGCAAAAACGATAGGCGAAAGCATTATTATTGGCGGCACAAACTACGGTCAGGGTTCTTCGCGCGAACACGCCGCGCTTGTTCCAATGTATTTGGGCGTAAAGGCGGTTATTGTAAAAAGTTTTGCGCGTATTCACGTTGCAAACCTTATAAACGCGGGTATTTTGCCCTTAACCTTTAAAAATGCAGAAGATTACGATAAGATTTGCCAAGGCGAAACACTTGTTTTGCAAAATATTTTTGACGGTATGGACAACGGCGAAATTATGCTAAAAACTGAAAACGGTAAAGAAATTCCGCTTTGCTGCAACTTTACCGCACGCCAAAAGGCAATTTTAAAATCAGGCGGTTTACTTGCCTACACCAAGGAGGATGCTGTTAGTGGAAACGCAAATTAAGAATGCCGTTGAACATTTTGAAAAACTTTTAAGAGAACAATTAAGCCGTGCCGAAAACCTTAAAGACGGTGGCGGTAAAGACTATAAAAATGCCGAAAAAATTACCATTGGTCTTATTGACGGCGACGGAATTGGCCCCGTTATTATGAAAGAGGCAAAAAAGGTTCTAAACTACCTTTTAAAAGATGAAATTAAAAGCGGTAAAATTGTAATAAAAGAAATTGAGGGGCTTACCATTGAAAACCGTTTGGCAAAAGGACAAGCCGTGCCAAGCGATACTTTAGCCCAAATTAAAACTTGTGATGTGCTTTTAAAGGGCCCCACAACCACCCCAAAAGGTACTACAATGGAAAGCGCAAATGTAGCTTTGCGCCGCGAACTTGACCTTTATGCAAATATTCGCCCCGTTACAATTAAAGAAGAAAACATTGATTGGATATTCTTCCGCGAAAACACCGAAGGCGAATACACACTTGGTTCTAAGGGTATTGATATTGAAAACACCCTTGCGGTTGACTTTAAAGTTACAACCGACAAAGGCACAAAACGAATTGCCAAAGCGGCTTTTGAATATGCAAAAGCCAACAATAAAGATAATGTTATTATTGTTACAAAGGCAAATATTATGAAAAAGACCGACGGCAAGTTTAGTGCCATTTGCCACGAAGTTGCAAAAGATTACCCCGATATAAAGGTTGATGAATATTACATTGATATTATGTCGGCTAACCTTTTAAATAAGGATATAAGAAGCAACTTTAGCGTGTTTGTTTTGCCCAACCTTTACGGCGATATAATAACCGATGAAGCGGCGCAAATTCAAGGCGGTGTAGGTACGGCAGGCAGTGCAAACACAGGCGACTGCTATGCTATGTTTGAAGCAATACACGGCTCGGCGCCAAGGTTAATAGAAGACGGTTTAGCAGAATACGCCAATCCGCAAAGCATTTTAAAGGCACTCTGTATGTTGCTTACTCACATTGGCTTTAACCAAAAAGCAAATTTGCTTGAAGACGCCCTTTTAAAATGTACTAACGCGCCCAACCCGACAGAAAAGAACATAACCGCAAGTGACTACTGCGACAATTTAATTAAAAACATATAAAAAAAGCACCCTTTCGGGAGTTGCGATTAGGGATTAATTGGTTTTTCAGATAAATTTGTACTTTTTCTTGTTGCGAAAACTTGCAAGACACAAAGTATTACTGCGTTTTCACAACTGCGAAACCGTTACAAATTTATTCTTATAAAACTGCAAAGCACCTTAAAAAG
>JAZSAJ010000062.1:0-4895 GCA_045601805.1 Acutalibacteraceae bacterium | reverse complement strand
GAGCCAAAATGTATTTTTTCATATTAAAACTCCAAATAAAAAAATTTTGGTTGAAAAAATGCTTACTTTATGGTATTCATTATACTATATGTTTTTAAATTTTTCCATAATAAGTTGGTGAATTTATGTCAAAAAATTTAAAAGGCAATTTAGTATTGCTCCTTGCCGCTGTTATATGGGGCCTTGCCTTTTCGGCACAAGACTTGGCAGCACGCCATTTATCAACCTTTTCGGTTATTGCAATACGCTCGTTCATTGGTGCGGTCTTTTTAATTCCCGTTTCGGCATTTTTGTCTAAACGAAAGGGTGAAACGCTTATTCCTGCAACCAAAGAAGGCAAGAAAAATCTTGTGCAGTTCGGTGCTCTTTGCGGTGTTTGTTTGTGCGTTGCAAGTACATTTCAGCAGTTTGGCATATCTAACTATCCTGCTTCTGCCGCAGCAAGCGCAAGGTCGGGTTTTTTAACAGCTTTATATGTAATTATGGTTCCTATTATTTATGCGTTTTCGGGCAAAAAATTGTCGCTTAACATTATAATTGCTGTTATATTTGCGGTAGCAGGGCTTTATTTCCTTTGTTTAAGTTCGGGCCTTGGCGGTGTTTATTTGGCTGATGTTATAGTGCTTTTGTGCGCCGTTGCGTTTTCGGTACATATTATTTGTGTAGATTTTTCTTCGGCAAAGGTAGATGCCGTAAAACTTTCAATAGTTCAGTTTATTGTTTGCGGAACACTTTCTGCCGTTATGGCGGTTATTTTTGAAAAGCCAACTTTAGAAAATGTTATTTCGGCATTGCTTCCTATTTTGTTTTTGGGCATTGGCTCAAGCGGAATTGCCTATACCTTGCAAATTGTGGGCCAACAGTATTCAAAAAATCCAACCGTTGCTTCAATTATTATGAGCTTGGAATCGGTATTTGCGGTGCTTGGCGGCGCGCTTATAGGAGATAAACTAACAAGCAGGGAAATAGTTGGTTGTGTTATAATGTTTGTTGCAATTGTTTTCTCGCAACTTCCATCAAAAAACAACTTGAAAAAAGAGTAATGCTGTGTTACAATTAACACACAAATTTAAAAGGAGTTGTAAATAATGAAAAAATTATTAGCATTATTACTTTGTTTAATTTTTGTTTTCAGCATTGCCGCTTGCGGTGAAAAACCTGCAGGTAACGGTGAAGAAACCAAAGACCCTGTAAGCAATGTTGAAAGCAGTGAAGAAGAGGAAAAAGACCCACCCCCTGTGCTTGACGGTACCGATGAATATGTTGTAGTTGCCCGTCTTGACAGCGACATTACAATTAACAGCTTAGACGACCTTAAAAACTATTCGGTTGGTATTATTAACAATACCGATAGCGCAAAGGTTGGCGAATATTACGCTAAAGATTGCTTTTCCGCAAATATGGATAACGATATTATGTCTCGTTTTGCTGTGGGCGGCGAAGGCGATTTGGCTATTATTAGAAAAATGGCTGCTGAACAATATACCGAAAGGGTTAAAATTGTTTACGGACCTATTGTTATTGAATAAAAAATTAAGCACCGTGAAAACGGTGCTTTTATTTTTTTAATATGTAATTGCTTGGTGTAACGCCAATTTCACGCTTAAACACCGTGTGAAAATAATTAACCGAGCAAAAGTTAAGCGAAGTACTAACCTCAACAATGCTCATACCGTCTAAAAGCATTTTACACGCTTTGCGTAGTTTAAGGTTTAAAAAGTATTTTGAAATACCAATATCACAATAAAGCGAAAAAATGCGTTTCATATTGCTTGGGCTCATATGGCAAAGCGCGGCAATGTCGTTAACATTAAGCCATTCGCTTGAATGTTTTTGCATAACCGTTATGATTTCTTTATAACGCTTTTCGTTGGGGGAATGCGGCTTTTGTTCGGAAGTATTTTTATCTTTTAAACCAAGCAAGAAAAATTCAAGCGCCGCACTTGCCTTTGAAGATAAATACGGGTCAATTTTGGCGCCGTCATAACTTTCACACGCCTTTTTAACAAGCGCAAAAGTTTCTAAATAATTTTGCCTTTCTTCTTCGTTAAGCATATAGCATTTTTTTGCAAAATCGTTCATAAGAACACCGCTTGCACAAAAAGACAAAATAAGCAAATGCGCCGCTTTTTCGCCGTTTGTGTGAATACGGTGAAATTCGTTTGGCTTGTGGAATAGCAATTCGCCTTGGCGTAAATTAAAAATTTGCTCTTCTGCCGAAGCCGTAACAAAACCGCTTTCCACAAAAACAACTTCCCAAAAATCGTGCATTTCGCCCGAAAAAACAAAACCGGGTTCACGCACCGCGTCAATAGCGTCGTTAAAGGAATTAACAGTTATAATTTTTTCAATCGGTTTTAAAATAAAATCCATATAAACACTACCTAAAATCGTAATAACTTTGACTGATTTCCTATTACATTATAATTTTGATTATAGTATATTGCAAGTATAAATTTATAAAAAGGGGAATTTTTATGCGACTTATTACATTAGAACAGTCTGTAAACGCAATAAACAACTTTAAATTAAAGGGTTCACCCGTTGGTGTTATGCCTTATGGCAACGGCCATATTAACGACACTTTTTTGGTGGTTTGTAAAGAGGGATATGAACAGTACCGTTACATTTTACAGGCGGTAAACACTTCAATTTTCCCCGACACCGAAGCGGTTATCAGCAACATTTCGCTTGTAACTAATTTTTTGCGTAAAACCGCAAAAGAATCAAGAAATGTTTTAACTTTGGTAAAAACCAAAAGTGATTCTTATATTTATGCAGATAATTGGGGCTTAAAATGGCGTGTTTATGATTTTCTTGAAGATTCGCTTTGTCTTGAACGCCCCGAAGGCGAAGAAGATTTTTACCAGTGTGCTTGTGCGTTTGGTGATTTTGTTAAACGCCTTGACGCTTTTGATGTTTCGCAGGTAAAGGAAATTATCCCCAACTTCCATAACACCGAAAAGCGTTATAACGACTTTTTGGAAGCCGTTGAAAAAGATACTGCGGGTAGAAAAGACACAGTAAAAGAAGAAATTGAATTTGTAATGCAAAGAAAAGAATTTTATTCTGTGCTTAAAAACGAAGAAAAAGCAGGCAATTTGCCTTTGCGCGTTACACATAATGATACAAAGTGCAACAATGTTATGCTTGACGCTAATACTAAAAAAGCGCTTTGCGTTATTGACCTTGATACAATTATGCCGGGTTACAGCGTAAACGATTTTGGCGATTCAATTCGTTTTGGCGCAAGTACTGCAGCCGAAGACGAAAAAGATTTAAGCAAGGTTACTTTGTCAATTCCGCTATTTAAGGCATATGCAAAGGGCTTTATTGAATCAAGCGAAATTTTAAAACCCACCGAAATTATGCTTTTGCCCGAAGGCGCAAAAATGATGACAATTGAATGCGGTATGCGCTTTTTGGCCGATTACCTTTCGGGTGATACTTATTTTAAAACCGCATATCCCGAACACAACCTTGTTCGCGCCCGTACCCAGTTTAAACTTGTTAAAGAAATGGAAGACCATTGGCAAGAATTAAAGGAAATTGTAAAAGAATACATATAATAAAAAGCCCCTTATTTAAGGGGCTTTAATTTTTTATACAGTTGTTCACAACCGTTTAAAATATCAGAATAGGTCGTTTCAAAATCACCCGAATACCACGGGTCAGAAACTTCGCGGTCTAACAGCATTTTTACCTTGCTGTCATTATCACTTCCAAAAATTAGTAAGGTGTTACGTACGTTCTTTTGGTCCATACAAATAAACATATCGTATTTTTCGTAATCTTCTTTTTTAAGCCGAACGGCAAATTTACCGTCACAACTTATGCCGTGTTTGGCAAGTTCACGCCGCGCAGGCGGGTAAACGGGGTTGCCAAGTTCTTCGCAACTTGTGGCAGACGACTTCACTAAAAACTTGTCGCTGTCGCCATTCTTGTTTAAAATATCCTTAAAAACAAACTCCGCCATAGGCGAACGGCAAATATTTCCGTGGCATACGAACATAATTTTAACCATAAAGTAATTCACCTCTGAAAATACTATATCACATTTAATAGAAGTTTGCAATTTTTTGTGGTATATGGTAAAATAAACATGTAGGAAATTGTGTGCTTAAAGGAGGGTTTTTATGAAAAAATTTACTTTCCCAAAATTATCAATAATACTCTTTATTATTTTTGGTGTTTTAAAAGCAATACAATTTTTATTACAATATTTACAAAAACAAGGAATATACATATATTTTTCGGGTTTTGGCACACGCCAAATTTTGAACATAATTATCCCGCTTTGTGTTGCACTGTTTATATTTGCTGTTGCAGTTTTGCTTTATAAAAATTTACGGAATCAAATTTGGGCATTTATATTAACAATAGTAATGCTTTTGGTTGCTTTGCCTTCACATGTTCTTATGTTCGCTTTTGGCTTTGGTAATGGCTATTATGAATATACGTCTGATGATAAAAAACACGAAATAGTTGCGCAAGATGAAAGTGTTCTTATGGGAGGTTTTGGGTCTATTTATGAAAAAACTTCCTTTTGCACAATGAAACGGGTGGGCGGATACACTACCGATGACGGACTTTGCCCATTTGGAAACGATAAACTGTTTTATTTTGTTTGGAATGAAAATGATTTTGAGTTGCACCATGCTTTTTACGGTAGTGAAAAGCCACACGAATTTAAAGTTGTAAAAATGAAGTATGCTAAATAATTTTTAAAGCCCATACGAATTTGTATGGGCTTTTTGTTGTATAACGAAAACCACGCGATAGTCGCGTGGTTCAAGAGAGGTTAACCGGTGAACAAAATCCTCCGTTTGTGTTAAGATAGCAGAGACCTGCCAGTCAAAACTAAACACAAACGGAGGATTTACAAATGAAAAAAG
>JAZSAJ010000061.1:0-1714 GCA_045601805.1 Acutalibacteraceae bacterium | reverse complement strand
CCGCAAGACCCATTTATGGGTGGTAAGTAATGGTTGCATGGCTGGCAGGCCAACTAAAAAAGCGCACTTGTGCGCCGCCAGTTTCGGTTAGGGCTATGCCCGAAAATGAAATACCCCCCGTTATACGGGGGGATATTTATTCTTCTTCAATACCGCATGTTTGCTTGAATTCATCTATAATCATTTTTTTGATTTCCAACTGTCTTTCAACCGATAAACATCTTAGTGCCTCAACCGTTTTCTTTTCGCTGTTAGTGAAAGTAAAGGGACGCTTGCCGGGTTCATTTGTTACTGGAGAATTCAAATCAACGATTTTATTTTCATTTAAACCATTGCGAATAAAATAGGTTGAAACATGATGGTAAACGGCTAATTTGTTAATAAACTCATCGGAAAACCGTTTTGCGCGTGTTTCATTGTAAGCGTATGTTGTTCTTGGCATTTCAAGTTTATCGGCCATTTCGTCTTGCGACAACTTTGCTTTTTTCCGTAATTCAATTATTCTTTTTTGAATATCGTTCGGCATAAAAAAACCTCGTTCCCATATTGACTAATCAACAAATAGTTGGTATAATACATAACATGCTGAAGTGGCGCAGTTGGTAGCGCAATTGATTCGTAATCAATAGGCCGTGGGTTCAAGTCCCATCTTCAGCTCCAAAGCAGACTGCAATTTTTTGCGTCTGCTTTTTTATTTTACATTTTTTGTCGTAAATTGTCAACACAAAAAGTCTATTCACCAGTCTTACCAAAAGATATTTTGAATATAATAATTATATTTAGGTTGGTGTTAGAAATAAATAAACTGAAAAAATATTTATATATGTATTTAACAAGCGTAAAATTCAGAATAAATTTTACGCTAAATATTACCCTTATTTTAAATGCTTTGTATTCGGTGTTTCAGTTGGTATTAGGCGTCCGTCATAGTTCGGTGTGGTATATCGCTTTTTCGCTGTATTATATAATGTTAGCATTAATGCGATTTTATTTACTTCGCTATACAAAAGACCACCAGTTATGTGAAAACATAAAAAGAGAATTGCAAATTTACCGCTTTTGTGCAGTCATTTTGTTGTTGCTTAATGTAATTTTATCGGTAATTGTTTTTTATATAACCTGGCAAAATAAGGGCTTTTCGCATAACACATTTACAACAGTTGTTATTTCGGTTTATACTGTGGTATCTGTTGTTAAATCAATATATAACTTAATTAAATACCGTAAATATAAAAGCCCTGCCTTAAATGCGGTAAAAACTATAGGCGTAACCTCATCGGCGGTTTCGCTTTTAACGCTTGAAACGGCAATCAGTTGGAAAAAGCCTCTTATAAGAAAAATAATCACAGGCGCCACAGGTTTCGTAGCAATTACATTCGTCCTATCCGCCGCGATATATATGATTATTTTTGCAGGTAAAAGGTTAAAGAATTTAGTGAAAAATGAAGAGTGAAGAATGAAAAGTGAATAAGTAAAACCCTCGTTCATAAGAACGAGGGTTTTTGGTGGAGGCGAAGCACCTATGACCATAAACACAATTACAAGAGAATTGCTTAATAATGCCTATAATCCGCGACTTTGCAATGTTTCTGAACAATCAAAGAAACTAATGAAAACAACTGTTTTTGCTGTTTAAGACAAACAACCTATGGCCTTGCGGTCATAGGTTGTTTTTTGTGCTTTAAAATAGACGGGCCCCGAATTAATCGGGGCC
>JAZSAJ010000060.1:0-1915 GCA_045601805.1 Acutalibacteraceae bacterium | reverse complement strand
ATTACTTAATTTCTTTTAAGAATCGTCGGGTCCTTTTTGTTTGTCGTTGTTTAATTTTCAAGGTTCGTTTTGCTACCCACCTGAGCGGACAGCTTTATTATTCTAACACAACACTCCCCTTATGTCAAGCGATTTTTTTATCTTTTTTTATCTTTTTTTGCATTATTTTTTTTAATACAATATCTTGTGTTTTTTTAAAGTTAAGACCACAATTAAAAACAAAAAAGGTTTCGGAGCGTTCACTTGGGGACAAATTGGTTTTTCAGATAAATTTGTATTCTTTCTTGTTTTGAAAACTTGCAAGACACAAAGTATTACTTCGTTTTCACAACTTCGAAATCAAAACAAATTTATTCTTACAAAACTGCCATGCACCTAAAAAAGAAAAATTTTTAGCGGAATAAAAGGCGAAAAGCCGTGGTAATGCTGACGCATACCACGGCTTTTTAACACATTAGGCCACAAAAATTTGCTTTTTTAGGCATTTTATCCCTAAGTGAGCGCTCCGTTATTCAAGCACCTTTTTATAATGTTTTAAAACAATTTTATTCATTTTATTTAGGTTTTCTATCATTTGTTCTGCCAAAGCAAACTGTGTTCTGCAACGGTCTAAATTGTGGCGTTTGTATTTTGTTTTAAAATAACGGTCGCCGTCAAGATAGTCGGTTAAAAATCGCATACCACATTCAAGCGTCATAATAATACAGCCAAGCGGAAGTGATAGCACTTCTTCTTTTGTAAACAGTTTGCCGCAACCCATCATAAAGCCCTTTACAAAACCTTCGTAAAGGTCAAGCTCAAACTTCACTTTTTTAAGGTCGGTTTCATCTTCGGCCGCAAAGGTTGCACCAAAACGAATTGCATCGCCAAAGTCGTAAGCCGCAAGGCCGGGCATAACGGTATCTAAATCTATAACAACAAGCGGCGCTCCGGTTTCGGCGTCAAGCATACAGTTGTTAATTTTAGTGTCATTATGGGTTACCCTTATTGGAATTTCGCCGCCATCAAGTTTATCGGTAAGCATTGAGCAATAACTTTTATGCGCTTTCACCCAAGCAATTTCTTCCACCGCAGTTGCAACCCTGTTATAACTATCCTTTGCAACCACCGTTAAGAAGTTTTGGTAACGCTTTGGCGTGTTGTGGAAATCGGGTATGGTTTCGTGTAAAGTTTCGGCAGGGTAATCGTCAAGCATTGACTGGAACTTGCCAAAAGCCAACCCAGCCGAATACATTTCTTCGGCATTTTGTGCAGTTTGCAAGGTTTTGGTACCGTTTATATATATGTATGCACGCCAGCAACCATCGGTATCGTTAATATAAAACTTATTATCGGTGGTTGGAATTATTGTAAGACATTCTCTTTCGGTGTTTCCGCCGTTTTCTAAAATCTTTGCCTTAATATGTTCGGTTACGCTGCCAACATTTTGCATAAGCCCATCAATATCTTCAAAAACATTGTGGTTCATTCTTTGAAGCAAATATTCGTGCTTTGTATTTGTAACAACACGGAAAGTGTCGTTAATATGGCCGCAACCGGTTGGCTCCACGCTAATGGGTTCCCCATTAAAACAAAAGCGCTTGCAAATCTTTTTAATTCTTTCGGTCATTTTTACTCTCCTTTTCCTTTTTAAGGGAAAATAAAAAGCTGCAACAGAAAACTGCCACAGCTTTATTATAAGTAAGTGCTAAAATTAATTAAAGATTTCCCCAAAAATATCCTCATCATTAAGGTTAGTGGAAAGGTCGTTAACGCCGATATTAAAATTTGTGTTGTCTTCTACCGCCAAGCTTATAAATAAAGCCTCAGGCGCAATGTATGCTTTTTTCACTATGGCACCTCCAAAAAGTGATATAAACTCATTCTTTCAAAAGGATTATATCATACATTTTCACAAAAATCAATGGTTTTTTTA
>JAZSAJ010000059.1:0-157123 GCA_045601805.1 Acutalibacteraceae bacterium | reverse complement strand
AAAATCAAAAATTTTGTGGCGAAACAGAATTGTTTCGCCGAACTCATCCCATTATAACAACTGAAAGTTAAAATGTCAAGAACTTTTTTTGCTTTATTTTGCGCTTGTTTTATATAAAGTTCTTGAACGAAAGAAAATTTTATTGTATAATATTATAAATAATGTTTATAGTCTATTAACATTAAAGAATGATTATTGTTTTATAATTATTACAACTACTTATTTTACAGGAGGGTGTTTTATGATAGAAGTATCGTCACTTACAAAGCGTTACGGAAATCACCTTGCAGTTAAAGACGCCAACTTTAAAATTGAAAAAGGCGAAGTTGTGGGTTTTTTAGGACCTAACGGTGCAGGTAAATCTACCATTATGAATATTTTAACCGGTTATTTATCACTTACCGACGGACAGGTAACAATTGACGGTTTTGATATTATGGATGACCCAACCGCTGCTAAAAAACGCATTGGTTATTTGCCGGAACTTCCGCCGCTTTACATTGATATGACGGTTAGGGAATACCTTAATTTTATTTACGACCTTAAAAAAGTTTCGTTTCCGCGAGAAGCCCATATTGACGAAATTTTAAAGTTAGTTCGTATTGACGATGTTCAAAAGCGTTTAATTAAAAACCTTTCAAAAGGTTACCGCCAGCGTGTTGGCATTGCCGCCGCGCTTATTGGCAACCCCGATGTTTTAATTTTGGACGAGCCAACGGTTGGTCTTGACCCTAAACAAATTATTGAAATTAGGGAACTTATTGCAAAACTTGGCAGAAACCATACCGTTATTTTAAGTTCGCACATTCTTTCGGAAGTTCAGGCGGTGTGCAAACGCGTTATAATTATTAACAAGGGCAAAATTATTGCCGACGATACTCCCGACAACCTTTCTAAAGTGCTGTCACAGGACCATTCGTTAGTTGCAAGGGTTATTGGCAAAGAAGCCGAAGTTTTAAGCGCTTTAAACAGCGTAAAAGATGTAAAGCAGGTTGTTTGCCTTGGTGAACGCGAAAGCGGAAGCAGGGATTACCACATTGAACCCGAAGAAAATTGCGATGTTCGTGCCGAAGTGTTTAAGCGCCTTGCCGAACGCGGAAAGATTATGTTGTCACTTACCAGCAACGAACTTACGCTTGAACAAATTTTCTTGCGTCTTACCGACAGTTATGATTATGAAAAAGAAGGAGGAGAAGAATAATGGGTGCTATTTACAAACGCGAAATGCGAGCATATTTTACCTCTTTTATTGCCTATTTCTTTATTGCGTCTTTCTTTTTCTTTGAGGGATTTTTGTTTTATGTGCTTTACAGCAACGGCAGTACAAATGTTTTTGCAATTCCCTTTAATTACCCTCTTTACTTAACAATTTTTCTTATTCCCGTTCTTACAATGAAAACAATGAGCGAAGACCGCAGACAAAAGGTTGACCAAGCGCTTTTAACGGCGCCGGTTTCGGTTGGCGGAATTGTTTTGGGCAAGTTTTTTGCCTGTCTTTCGGTTTTTGCGCTTTCTTATGCGCCAACACTTATTTTCCAAATAATTGTTTCTTATCACCAAGATAATAACTGGATGCAATATTTTTATTCTTTATTTGGAACAATGCTTTTGGGCGGAATTTTAATTGCAATTGGCATTTTTATTTCTTCGCTTACCGAAAGCACAACGCTTTCGGCGGTGCTTTCTATTGTTGTGAATTTGCTGTTTGTTTTTATGACACAAATTTCAGAAATGATTGGCGTTGCGTGGCTTACAAAAGCAACCCAATATATTGCAATACTTGACAGGTATTCAAACTTTGGCGAAAGTATTTTCAGTGTTCCCGATGTTGTTTACTTTTTAACACTTATTGCGGTATTTTTATTCCTTTGTGTTCGTTCGGTTGAACGCAGAAGATGGGCTTAAAGAAAGGGGTAATAAAGATGAAAAAGATTTTAACAAGTATTGCTTCTTTCTTTAAAATGATTTATGCTTCTGTTTTTGGCACAAAGCAAGAAAAAATAAGAAACAAAAATTTGCTTAAACGGGGCGGCTATTCGGCTGCAATTATTGCGTTGGTGCTTGTTTTCGCCGTTGTTTTAAATGTTTTGGTGGCTTTACTTGCCGACCGTATAAATTTGGAAATTGACCTTACATCTGACAAGAAAAATTCAATTTCAAGCGAAAACCGCGATTATATTTCAAAAATTGATAAAGAAATTACAATTTATTTTCTTACCGCTTCGGCAGATGAATATGCAGGCGGTTATATGCAACATTACGCAAACCAAGTGGGTTACAGCAGCCAAACTTCTGACTATTATAAGCAAACCTGCTTACTTTTAGAAAAATACGGTGAAATAAACGAAAAAATTACCGTTAAGTATGTTGACCCGTTTGGCACCGAAATGAGTGAACTTAACACCCGTTTCCCCGATTCTTACGCTTATGGCGATATTCTTGTTACAAGGGAAACCAAAGATAAAAACGGCAACGAATTGGTTAAAAGCAAACGCCTTTCGTTTATTGACATTTATTTGTTTGAAGACATAACGGGCGGAGCACAGATGGGTTATGATTATTACTACATTGCCGAATCTTGCCTTGAAACAAAACTTACAAGCGCTATTGCTTCGGTTGTTAGCGAAGAAACCAAAAAGGTTGCCTTTATTAAAAGCCACGGCGGTGAAGGCACCTATGCCCACTATAAAGAATTGTTAGAACTTAACAATTTTGAAACAAGCGAAATTGAATCGCAAATTATTGGCAAAATTGACAGCAGTATTGACGCGCTTGTTATTAGCGGACCTATTACCGACTTTGCCGAACAAGAAATTAACGCAATTAGCGAATTCCTTGACAACGGCGGTAAAAAAGGAAAAACCCTTTTGTTCTTTGGCGATTCAACCTACCAAAAATTGCCCAACCTTTACAGTTTCCTTTCGGAATGGGGTATTGAGGTTAAAGAGGGCATTGTTTTTGAAACCGATAGTGATTGGCATTTAACAAATTCTTATGCAACGCTTATGAGCCAAGCAGCTACCGATAATAACGCTATTATTAAAAGCGGTTCTGCTTACTTAAGCGGTTATAACCTGCCGCTTTATGTTAGCAGCACACCTTACGGCGGAAGAACGGCCGAAGCGCTTTTAAAAACTTCGGCAAGTGCGGTTACAATGCCTATTGGCACCGCCGACACAACCGAACCCGATACATCTCTTGCTAAAAACAGTTATGCAACCTTAATTAAATCGGTTGAACAGGGATTTGTTGACGATAAGGTTACCGAAAGCACCGTTTTGGCGTTTTCAAGTATTGATTTTATTTCTGAAACTTATATGACCAAATATGCAAACTATTGCGATTATAAAGAAATGTCGCTTCGCGCTTTGCAGGTACCAACCGGTATGGACGCTTTGGAAGTTACCTTTGAAAACAAAAAAATTAACGCAGGCAGTCAGCTTTATGTTGCAAACGACAGCGTATCAAAGGGAATGTTTGTTTTCTTTGCTATTGTAATTCCCCTTGCTATTATTGTTTGCTCGGTTGTTATCTTCTTTAAAAGGAGAAATTTGTAATAATGCAAGAAAAATTACCAAACGGCGAAAACAAAGAATTTGTTACACAAGCCGAAATGCTTGATAACGAAGATTCCACAATTTTTGCCGCGCCAAAAGAACACACTGACAAACGCAAAAAGAATTCGCCCTTAAAGAAAATAATTGCCGCCGTTTTGGCGGTGGCAATTTTGGGCGGCGCAGTTTTTGCGGCGGTTAAATTTATACCAAAAAACACGGGCGAAGGCCCTGCCACTTTTGAACAGGGAACGCTTTTTTCTTACCAAGCAAAAGCGGTTACAAGTTATATTTTGTCTAACGAAAAAGGCGAATTGTCGGTTACGGGCGATTTGCGGAAAGAAACGCTTGAAAACAGCGCTGCCCAAACCCGACATTTTACCTTGCTTGGCTATAACGAAGAACTTATTGACCACGACAAACTTGCCGCTTTAATTGAAAGTTCCTTAACCTTTAAATTTCATACAAGTTATAAAACCACCGATTTAGCGCAGTTTGGCTTAAACAACCCTGTTGCTACAGTTAAGGCAAAGGGCGATGATTTTGAGGTTGAGATTAAGTATGGTAACTCTACCGCCGACCCGGCAAGGTGTTATGCTTGGACAAGTGCCGACCCTGAAAGTGTTTTTGTTGTGCAAACAGAAAAACGGGAAGAGGTTTTGGTTTCGGCGTTTGATTTAGCAATTTCTTCTAAAATTCCTGCCGTAGCCAAAAACGATAAAAACGCGAAATACTTTACCGATAATGTGCTTGAAAGTTTTGACACGCTTGTTGTTTCGGGCAGTAAAATAAAATCGCCCATAACAATTAAGCCCAATACCGACGAAAAGTTTTCGTCTTTGGCAGTTTATGTTACCACCACGCCAAAGCAAAGAATTGCCGATAATGTTGATTCAATTCTTAAAATATTTAGCGAAGGTTTAGTTTCGGCCGGTGTTGTAAGTTTTGACCAAAGCGAACAGTCGCTTAATAAATTTGGCCTAAAAACCCCCGAATTTATGTTAACTTTACGGCTTGGCGGCGAAACCCACACAGTTCGGCTTGCAAAAAGCAAGGAAAACCAGCACGAATATTATGTTGCGTCGTCGCTTGATAAAATGATTAGAACGGTTAGCGAAGCAAATGTTGAATTTGTACTTCGCGAAGAAAAAGATTATTACATTTTGTTTACGGTGCTTGAATCAATTACCGACCTTAACCGTTTAACCATTTCGGGAGAACTTAATGCCGATTTTTCTATTGCGTACAACGAAACCGAAGAAACTTACACAATAAAAAACGGCAACAACGCGGTTGAAGAAAGCGTGTTTAAAACCGCTTACCAAGACCTTATTGCAACCGTTGCAATAGATATTGAAACGGTGAATACAAGCAAAAAACCGTCTTTAACAATTAAACTTCACCACAAAGACGGAAGCTCACCCACAACACTTTCCTTTATAAAGGTAAGCGACACAAGGTATCAGTATTCGGTTGGCGGAGTGCCAATGGGGCAAATTACTTCAACTGGATATAATGTAATTTTAAAAAGTTTTAGAAAGGCAGCAGGTGAATAATTATGAAAAAAATATTGGCTTTAGTTCTTTGTGTTTTAATGGTTTTTTCAGTTTGCGGTTGCGGTATGGGCGCAAAAGAAAAACAAGAAAAATACAACAATTTGGTTGCAAGTATAAACCAATTGGAAGTTCAGGCAGTTAACCCAAGCGTTTATTACGCAGAAAACGGCGAAGTGTTCTTAATTAGCGATGTGCTAAATAAAACAAATGCCGAAGTAAAAGATGTTGTTATTACCTTTGCTATTTGGGACGAAAACGGCAACCCGTTGGCAATTCACACCGCAGAGAACCCCACAAACACAAGAAACGGTCTAGAAGTTACACTTTCAAACGCTGTTGTTCCTGCAAATTCAACTTGGGAAGCAATAAGCGGTGTTTCGGTTTCAGATGATACCAAAAATGTTTGCTATGTAACCGCATTTATTTCGGAATACAGCAAAGACGGTGTTAAGGTAGAAGACGAAAACTTAAAAACCGTTTACGCTACTTGGAAAGAAGAGTTTTTAGACAAAGAAATGGAAGACCCCCATTACGCTGCCTTTACTCCAAATAAAAAACCCGAATAAAAATTAAACCACATAAAAAGATATACTACTTGTAAAATTTTAAAGAGCAACAGATTTTCGTTCTGTTGCTCTTGTTTTTTATGTGTATTCAAACATTAAGTTGTATTCCGATTTTATCGGAGTGATATTATTGCTTTATGGCAATAGTGATATTGAAACCTTTTGGTTTCAGTGTTATTTTATTCACCACCAAAACTCGCGAAGCGAATACCACTCGGCGTTAGCCGAATATAACTGCGAAGCAATAGAACTTGCCTTTGGCGAATAAAACTGCAAGACTTCCCTATGCGAAGTCTTGCTATTCGTGTGGTTTTTCTTTTTGAAAGGGTATAATTTCGCCGTCTTCTTTAATATACATTTCTTCGCAATTTTTTTGGGCGGTAATTAAAATATTTATTGCTTTGCTTACTTCGCCAAAAAGATAAGCGTACATTTGCTTTTGCTTGTCCATTTTATCCCCCCCGTTTTTAATATATTTTTACCAATTAATAAATAATATATTAAATTTAAAAAATATATTTTATTTTTGTAACCTTTATGGTATAATTAACAATGAATATGAAAATTACCGTTTGAAAGGGGAGAGTTGTTTTGAAAAAAGGAATAACTAAACGCTGTTTGTTACTTTTTATGTGCTTGGTTTTTTTGCTTCTTTGCGGTTGCACGCCTTTTTCGGGCGACTTTGACCTTTTAATGAATCCGCCTGCATTAAGCGGCGAATTAGAACCAATTGGCAAGGCGCTTGACAGGGATATTAGTGGTAAATACACCTTAAAATTCCCAACTTCGGGCGATAATAAAAATGCCATAAATTTAATTGACCTTGACGGTGACAGCCAAAACGAAGCCGTAGCAATTTACAGCACCACAAACGACAGCGGTGTAACAATGAACATTTGCGTGGTTGATAATACCGACGGCAAATGGCAGGTTGTTGGTACCCAAAGTATTTTGGGTGCAGGTGTTGAAAAGGTAATTTTTAACGACCTTAATTCAGACGGCACAGCCGAAATTATTGTTGGTTGGAATGTTTTTGGTACGGCGCAAAAAACCCTTTGTGTTTACAGTTACGCGCTTGGCAGTTTGCTTGGTTTACTTTCTGAAAATTACACCGAATTTATTACTTGCGACCTTGACGACGATTTTGTAAACGATTTGCTTATAATTAACCTTGATTCAACACAGCAAACCGCAACTGCAAGTTACTTTAACATTAACGAAAACGGAATTACCGAAGTTGGCAACTGCGAACTTAACCCTCATGTAACGGGTTATTTTCCGCCGGTGTTAACCAAACTAACTTCGGGCAAGTTTTGTGTTTATCTTGAATCGTATAAAGGCGCAGGTGTTACAACCGAAATCATTTATTTTGCCGACGGCGTTCTTAAAAATCCGCTTTATAACAAAGAAAACACCAAAAGCGTTACCGACAGAACAACCATTATAACCAGTCGTGATTTTGACGGCGACAGCAATTTAGAAGTGCCTATTATGACAGCGCTTCCCGTTGAAGAAAGGTTTTCGGTTAACGAACTGGCATATTTAACAACTTGGTGCCGTTTTGACGGAAGTGAATTTGTGCCGGTTCTTTACACTTTGCTTAACTACACCGACGGTTATTATTTAACCTTAAGCAAAGAGCAAACAAAGGAAATTACCGTTGTTAGAAATGTTCAAAACCGCGAAAGAATTATTTACGAATATAATTACGAAAACGAACGCTTTGGCGAAGAAATTTTTAGAATTAGAACAGTATCTAAAGTTGCTTATGAGTCGGGCGCTTATGCGGACGGCGGTTATGAAAAACTTGGCGAAGGCGCAGATATTGTTTATTTAATTAAAATGGCGCAAAAAAATTACAAGGGCTTTTTAAAAGAAGATGTGCAAAAAGCGTTTAACATAATAAGAGAGGAATAAAAAAATGAAAAGAATTTTACTTGTTGAAGACGAAGTTGCAATAAGGGAATTTGAAGCAATTCATTTACAGCGCGCGGGTTATTCTACCGCCGTTGCCGGAAGCGGCGAAGAAGCGCTTGAAATTTTTGACAGCGAAAACGGCGGTTTTGATATTGCTCTTTTGGATATTTCAATGCCGGGAATGGACGGTTTTCAGCTTTGCAAAGAATTAAGAAAACGCAGCGCAACGCTTGGTATTATTATGCTAACCGCAAGAACACAGGAAATGGATAAAATAAGCGGTTTAATGCTTGGCGCCGATGATTACATAACAAAGCCGTTCAGCCCAACCGAACTGCTTGCCCGTGTAGATTCGCTTTATAGGCGTGTTGAAATGCAAAACACAGCAGCGCTTCGCCAAAGCGGAGATGTAATTACGCTTGATGATTTTGTGCTTAATTTAAGAAAAAGAAGTCTTACAAAGGGCGCAAAAAATATTGAACTTACCCAAGTTGAATTTCAAATTATTGAATATTTCTTTACAAACCCCGATACTGCGCTTGACCGCACCGATATTCTTAAAAAAGTTTGGGGAGAAGCATACTTTGGCGAAGAAAAAATTGTTGATGTTAATATAAGGCGTCTTCGTATGAAAATAGAAGATGACCCGTCAAGCCCAAAACACCTTGTTACCGTTTGGGGTATGGGTTACAAGTGGAACACAGGAATATAATTTAAACTAAAAAACAAAAAAGGAGGTGCAAACAAATGGATTTTGAAGTTAAGTTTAAAAGCATATCTAAAAATTGGGTGTTTAGTGTTTTTATACCTGCCGTTATTTCAGTTTTGGTTTTTGCTGTTTCTGCCTGTTTGTTTGTGCGCTCCTATTATATTGAAAACATAAAGCGTACCGCGAATGAATATGTTTCGGCGTTTTCGCTTTTGGCAGGAACCGACAGTGAATATTTTGTTTCGGGCGCAAGAAATTATTGCGAACAGTTTGAACACAAAGACAAACTTGAAGTAATGGTTATTGATAATAAAGGCGAAATTGTTGTTAGCACAATGGGCTTTGAACGCAAAGGAATAAAAATGCCCGATTACCAACAAGCGCTAAAATCGGCCAACCAAAAAGCAGTGTGGATTGGCAGAAGCAGTGCCGGTGAAACGGTTTTGGCAGGTACCGAAATTCTTGCCGATTACGGAAACGGCAGTAACGGTGCGATTCGCTATGTGGTATCACTTAAAGAATGTAACGAACGCATTTTTGCAATTTGTACGGTTATTATTTTGGTGGCAATACTTGCCTTGTCTTTTAATGTATTTTCGGGGTTGTTTTTTGTAAAATCAATTGCAAAACCGGTAAGGCAGGTTTCGGCCGCTGCCAGAAAAATTGCTTCGGGCGATTACAAAGAAGAACTTAAAACCGACCGGCTTGACGAAATTGGCGAACTTTGCGATTCTATTAACTATATGCAAGCCGAACTTAAAAGCGCAGAACAACTTAAAAACGATTTTATTTCTTCGGTTTCGCACGAACTTCGTACACCGCTTACCGCAATTCGCGGTTGGGCCGAAACATCTAAAATGTCGGTTGGGTACGACGAAGAATTGGTGGTTAGGGGCCTTGATGTTGTATTAAGCGAATCTGACCGCCTTGCAAATTTGGTTGAAGAACTGCTTGATTTTTCAAGAATGCAAAGCGGCAGAATGTCTATTGAAATGATGCCGGTTACCGTTACCGAAATTTTAAAAGAAGCTGTAGATATGTATGTTGAACTGGCTCGCGAACGCGCTATTGACATTATTTTTGCAACCCCTAAAGTGCAGTCGGTTGTAAACGGCGACCGTAACCGTTTAAAACAGGTGTTTATTAACATTATTGACAACGCCGTTAAGTATACAAACGAAAAAGGCCAAGTGCTTATTGAAGAAGACGAGGCCGATGGTTGTGTTAAAATTATGGTTAAAGATACGGGCGTGGGTATTCCTGCGGCGGATATTGACCATGTTAAAGAAAAGTTTTACAAGGCAAACAAAGAGGTGCGCGGAAGCGGTATTGGCCTTGCGGTTGCCGATGAAATTATTAAACAAATGGGCGGACTTTTATTTCTTGAATCAACCGAGGGCATTGGTACAACCGTTACGGTTGTTTTACCTCTTTATATAGCGCCCGAAGAACCAACAGAAACAGTTATTACACCCGAGGGTGAAGATATTACCGAAGAAGGAGCAAACAATGGCTAATTGCAAAAAGTGCAAATACACAAGTATTGGCGGACAAGCGCTTATTGAAGGAATTATGATGAAGTCGGCAGAGAAAAGCGCTTTGGCTGTTAGAATACCCGACGGAAGTATTGATATAACATACTTTAACGAAAAACCGCTTAACCAAAAAAATTTCTTTTTTAAACTTCCAATTGTTCGCGGTGTGGTTGGGTTTATAGATTCGCTTTTAAACGGTTATAAAGCAATGATGCTTTCTGCCGAAAAATCGGGTTATGCCGACGAAACCGACGAAAAAACGGGCGAAACCAAAAAGCTAAGTGAAAAAGCGTGGGCAGGCATAATGGCGGTTGCCAGTGTGTTGGCGGTTATATTAAGCGTTGCACTTTTTATGTATTTACCAAGAATTGCGGTTGGCGGGCTTGAAAAACTTTTTAAAGTAACCTTTAATTCTTTTTGGCGTTCTGCCGCTGAACAGTTTATTAAACTTATTGTGTTTTTGGGTTATATTATTGCCGTTTCGTTTATGAAAGATATACGCCGTGTTTTTTCTTACCACGGCGCCGAACACAAAACAATTTTTTGTTTTGAAGCAGGGCTTCCGCTAACGGTCGCGAATGTTAAAAAGCAAAAGCGTTTTCACCCACGCTGCGGTACTTCGTTTATGATTTTAATGATTATTATTAGCGTTATTTTTTCAACAATTGTTCAACTTTTGTTTAAAGATGTTTACAGTAACGCTTTAGTGTGGACACTTATTAAACTTTTAATGATACCGCTTATTTGCGGTGTTGGTTACGAAGTGCTTCGCTACTGTGGCAGGCACGATAACCTTTTAACAAAAATTATTTCTGCCCCCGGTGTATGGGTGCAAAGAATTACCACAAACGAACCAGATGAGGGCATGATAGAAGTAGCAATTGCCGCTATGACCGCGGTTTTACCAAAGGAAGAAAACAATGACAATATTTGAGTGTTATAACCAAACCAAAAAAATGCTTAAAGCCGCAGGTGTTCCTGACGAGGTTTTTGAAGCAAAACAGTTAATAAAGTTTATAACCAAAATGAACAACGCAGAAATTCTTGCAAACTACACCGCATCACTTGATAAAGTGCAGGAAGCACTTTGGACAGTAACGGTTAAACAGCGTTGCACACGCTACCCCTTGCAGTACATTTTGGGCGAATGGGATTTTTACGGTATGCCTTTTTATGTGGGCGAGGGTTGTTTGGCACCAAGGGCTGACACCGAAGTTTTGGTAAGTACCGCAAACGAATGGCTAATTAGAAAACCTGATGCAAAGGTGCTTGATTTGTGTGCAGGAAGCGGTTGTATTGGCGTTACCGTTGCAAAGAAAAACCCTAAAGCAAGCGTTACTTTGGTTGAAAAATACGATGTTCCGTACACTTATTTAAACCGCAACATTAAACGGCACGAAACAGAAAATGCCACCGCTGTTTTGGCAGATATTTTTACCTACCAGCCAAACGAAAAGTTTGATTTAATTCTAAGTAATCCGCCGTACATAAGCAGTGAAGAGATGTCGCTTTTAAACGAAGAAGCCAAAATGGAGCCAACCACCGCGCTTTTTGGCGGGGAAGACGGGCTTGACTTTTACCGCCATATTTTAAAAGAATACAAACAGTATTTAAACCAAGGCGGCGCTTTAATGGTGGAAATTGGTTTTTCGCAAGGCGAAGCGGTTAAAGAACTGTTCACCCAAAACGGCTTTATAAATGTGCAAATTAAGAACGATTACCAAGACAACCAAAGGGTTGTTTTTGGGACACTGGGTTAAGTATAATTGATACAGAAAATTAAAAAGGAGAATGGTTATGGCAGACGATAAAATTAAAGCACTGGAAACCGCAATGGCGAATATTGAAAAGCAGTTCGGCAAGGGCGCAATTATGCGTCTTGGCGAAAATGTCGATATGAAGGTTGACCACATACCAACCGGTTCTATTGGTTTAGATTTAGCGCTTGGTATTGGCGGTGTGCCCAAGGGCAGAATTGTTGAAATTTACGGCCCTGAATCTTCGGGTAAAACCACATTGGCGCTGCATATTGCCGCTTCGGCTCAAAAAGAGGGCGGAACAGCCGCATTTATTGATGTTGAACACGCGCTTGACCCCGAATATTCAAAAAATTTGGGCGTTGATATTGATTCGCTTTTGGTTTCGCAGCCCGACACGGGCGAACAGGCACTTGAAATTGCCGAAGCACTTGTGCGTTCGGGCGCAATTGATGTTATTGTAATTGACTCGGTTGCCGCGCTTGTACCCAAAGCCGAAATTGAGGGCGATATGGGCGATAACCATGTGGGACTTCATGCCCGTCTTATGTCGCAGTCGTTAAGAAAATTAACAGGCGCACTTTCAAAATCTAACTGCACTGCAATTTTTATTAACCAGTTGCGTGATAAAATCGGTGTAATTTACGGCAGCAGCGAAACCACCACAGGCGGTAGGGCACTTAAGTTCTATGCTTCGGTAAGAATTGATGTAAGACGAATTGAAGCAATTAAAAACAGCGGTGAAATTATTGGTAACCGCACACGCGCAAAAATTGTTAAAAACAAAATTGCACCTCCCTTTAAAGAAGCCGAATTTGATATTCTTTACGGCAAGGGAATTTCTAAAGAAAGCGAAATTGTTGATATTGGTGTTAAAACGGGCGTACTTACAAGAATGGGCGCATGGTTTTATTACGGCGAAACAAGAATTGGCCAAGGCCGAGATAATGTAAGGCAGTTGTTTGTTGACAACCCTGTTTTAGCAAAGGAAATTGAAGAAAAAATTGTTACTAAAATTAAAAACCCCGAAGAAGAAGTTGTAACTGAAAAGGTTACACCTGCGGAAGCCGAACCTGTGCGCAGAACGCGAAGAAAAGTGAACATTGATATTGCAGTAGACGAATAATGATAATAACATTATTAAAAAAACGGCGCGGTTTTTTAAATGAAGTTCAGTTAAGTGACGGCACCTACATTTTGGTTGACCGCGCACTTTGTGAAGAAAACTGCTTAAAGGAAAACTGTGAAATTACCGAAGAAAAGGTAAATTTTTTAGAAGATGAAACACAGCGCAGGCGGTGTAAATCACGCGCGCTTTATTACCTTTCTTGCAAAGATTATTCAAAAAAAGGGTTAACGGTAAAATTATGCGAAGCAGGGTTTTTTGAACCCTTTGTTAGCGAAACGGTAAACCGAATGTTAGAACTTGGGTTAATTGATGACAACCGCTTTAGCGAAAGGTTTGTTGAAAACGGCGTTATGAATAATATGTCTAACCGCGAAATTGTTGCGAAGGCATATTTAAAACACGCTGACATAAACACCGTTAAAGAACTGCTTATTAACGAAACTTTTGGGGCAGAAACTTTGCGCATTAAAAATTTACTAAACACAAAATATGCCCAAAAAGAAGACTATGATAAGGTTATTGCAGCTTTGCTCCGCAAAGGTTTTTCGTTTGCAGATATTAAAACAGCGATTTTTGAAATTGAGGAAGAACATAATGAATTATAAGGTTAGTATGGTGTCGCTTGGCTGCCCAAAAAACCAAGTCGACGCCGAAGCCATGCTTTATTCTTTAAAAGAAGCAGGGTTTATTATTGGTTGCCCTGAAGCAGAAGCCGATGCAATTATTATTAACACCTGCGGTTTTATTGAAGAAGCAAAAGGCGAAGCCATTGAAAATATACTGGACGCCGCCGCGCTAAAGAAAGACGGCAATGTTAAGGCGGTTATTGTAACAGGTTGCCTAGCTGAGCGGTACAAAGACGACATTACAAAAGAAATACCCGAAGCCGATGTTGTTGTGGGTATTGGCAAAAACGGCGATATTGCAGAAATTGTAAAAGACGCCATAAACGGCAAACGCCAAAACTACTATGCCGATAAAAACTGTTTACCGCTAAATGCCAAACGAATTTTGGGCGGTTACCCCTTTAGTGCATATATTAAAATTTCTGAAGGTTGCGACAATAACTGCACCTACTGTGCAATTCCGCTTATTCGCGGAAGAATGAGAAGCCGAAAGATTGAAGATGTTGTAAGTGAAGCAAAAGAACTTGCAAACGGCGGTGTAAAGGAACTTATTGTTGTTGCGCAAGACACAACGGCATACGGAAGTGACATTTACGGAAAACCCTGTTTGGCAACGCTTCTTCGTGAACTTTGCAAAATAAATGGTATTAGGTGGATAAGAACACTTTACACCTACCCCGATAAAATTGATGATGAACTGATTAAAGCGGTTAAAGACGAAGAAAAATTGGTAGAGTATTTTGATATACCAATGCAACACGCTGACAGTGAAATACTTAAAAGAATGAACCGCAAGGGAAGTAAAGAGGATTTAGAGGCGCTAATTAAGAAAATTAGAAAAGAAATTCCAAACGCCACACTTCGTACAACCTTTATAACGGGTTTCCCCGGTGAAACAGATGAACAGTTTACTTCTTTGCACGAATTTGTTAAAGAAATGAAGTTTGACCGCCTTGGTTGTTTTGCCTATTCGCCCGAGGAAGACACTTTGGCTGCGGTAATGCCAAACCAAGTCCCTGAACAAGTAAAGCAAGACCGGTTAGACCTTATTATGAACAGCCAAATGGAAATTTCGGCAGGGAAGAATGCCGAAAAGGTTGGCAAAACGGTGACCGTTTTGGTTGAGGGTTATGACGACTACATAAAATGTTATTTTGGCAGAAGCGAAGCCGACGCCCCCGAAATTGATGGAAAAGTATTTTTCTTTGCCACAAGGCCTTTAAACTTTGGTGAGTTTGTAAATGTAGTTATAAACGACAGCATAGAATATGATTTGTTGGGAGAAATGATAGATGAATTTACCGAATAAATTAACAGTAGCCAGAATTATTGCCACACCGTTTTTTATGTTTTTTATGATGTGGGAATTTAAGTACAACTATTTAGTTGCGTTAATTCTTTTTGTGTTGGCATCACTAACCGACTGGCTTGACGGCAAAATTGCAAGAAAATATAACCTTATTACCGATTTTGGTAAGTTTTTAGACCCAATTGCCGATAAAATGTTGACCACCGCCGCCCTTATTGGTTTTGTGTGGGGGCGCATTGGTTGGCAAATTAGTTGGATTGTGTTTATTGTTTTATTCCGCGAATTTTTAATTGCCTCGCTTCGTATGGTGGCAGCATCAAGCAGTAAAAAGAAGGTTGTTGCGGCTAATATTTGGGGCAAGGCAAAAACCGTTAGCCAAATGGTTGCCATTATTTTTGTTTTGGCGGCAGAACAGGTTAAAGTGCTTGTGAATAACGAAACTTTGGCAAAGGTGCTTAATGTTTCGGGAGATGTGCTTTTGTGGTTAAGCGCAATACTTTGCATTGTTTCGGGCGTTATTTATGTTATTGATAATAAGGAATTTGTAAATACAAGCAAGTAATTGGCTTGACAAAAAAACACTTTGCGAATATAATGTATAAGAAATATAGATGCTATCGGTTAGATTAAGTAGGTGTTATAAACGCCAAAAGGGAGCAAACCTCACCGACTGAAAGGGTTTGCAGGAAGGTTATAACACGCGAAATGCACTAAACGGCACCCGTTGGGAAATTAAGTATCTTCGGGCGTATAACTGCGTTAAAGTTTTTAAGTAATAAAGCGAAGTGGAACCGCGAACAGTCGCCTTCGGTGTATTTGCACCGAAGGCGTTTTTTATTGGAGGGGTTTAATTTGTTCCAACGAATAAAAGAAGATATTGCCGCCGTTAAAGAAAGAGACCCAGCAGCAAGAAACAGTTTGGAAATCTTTTTCTTGTACCCCGGCGTAAAGGCACTTAGAATGTATAGACGCGCACATTATTTTTGGAAAAAGGGACACCCTTTTATTGCGCGCTATATATCGCAAAAATGCGCAAGAAAAACGGGTATTGAAATTCACCCGGGCGCAAAAATTGGCAGACGGCTTGTAATTGACCACGGGCACGGAATTGTTATTGGTGAAACCGCCGAAATTGGCGACGATGTTTTGCTTTACCAAGGCGTAACCCTTGGCGGTACGGGTAAAGACACAGGCAAACGCCACCCAACTATTGGTAACAATGTAATGATAAGCGCAGGCGCAAAGGTGTTAGGGCCTATTAAAGTGGGTGATAACGCGCGTGTTGCCGCAGGCGCGGTGGTGCTAAAGGAGGTACCGCCCAACAGTACGGTTGTGGGTGTACCTGCAAAGGTGGTTAAATTAGACGGCCGAAAGGTTGTTCCGCTTGACCAAATTAACATACCCGACCCAATACAGCAGGAAATTGCACGGCTTGAAAAGAAAATTAAGGAGCTTAAAAAACAATGAAAATTTTTAACACATTAACCCGTAAAAAAGAAGAATTTGTGCCCATAGAAGAAGGCAAGGCAAAAATTTACGCTTGCGGACCAACGGTTTATAACTATATTCATATTGGTAACGCGCGTCCGCTTTGCGTGTTTGATGTTTTGCGCCGTTATTTAGAATGGCGCGGAATGGATGTAACCTTTGTTCAAAACTTTACCGATATTGACGATAAACTTATTAAAAAGGCAAACGAAGAGGGCATAACTGTGCCCGAAGTTGCCGAACGCTTTATTAAGGAGTTTTGGGTTGACGCAAAGGGAATGAATATTCGCGAAGCAACCGTTCACCCCAAAGCAACCGAAAATATTGAACAAATTATTGGCATTATTGAAAAATTGGTTGAAAAGGGCTATGCTTACGAATCAAACGGCGATGTTTACTACCGCGCCAAAAAGTTTAACGGTTACGGCAAACTTTCTCACCAACCGCTTGAAGATTTAGAAAGCGGTGCGAGAATTGCCGTTGGCGAAATTAAAGAAGACCCAATGGATTTTTGCCTTTGGAAAGCCGCAAAACCGGGCGAACCGTTTTGGGCTTCGCCTTGGGGAAATGGCAGACCGGGCTGGCATATTGAATGTTCGGCAATGTCGGGCAGGTATTTGGGCAAAACAATTGATATTCACTGCGGCGGCCAAGACCTTGTTTTCCCCCACCACGAAAACGAAATTGCACAAAGCGAAGCGGCAAACGGCTGCGAATTTTCGCACTATTGGATGCACAACGGCTTTATAAATGTTGATAACCGAAAAATGAGTAAATCGCTTGGCAACTTCTTTACCGTAAGGGATGTTGCCGAAAAATACGGTTACGAGCCAATTAGATATTTAATGATTTCTTCGCAGTACCGCAGCCCCATTAACTATTCGGTTGATATTATTGAACAGGGCAAAAATGCGCTCCTTCGCCTTTATAATTGCCGTGACAGAATTGATTTTGCAATTAAACACCCGGGCGAAAACAATAATTTTGACTTTGCAGAAAAACGCAAACAAGAATTTATTGATGCCATGGAAGACGACCTTAACACAGCCGACGCCTTAGCTGCATTATTTTCTTTGGCAAAAGATATTAACTTGGCTATTGATGCAGGCGCAAGTGAAGAAGCACTTACTGAAATGGCAAAGGTGTTTGACGAACTAACAGGCGTTTTGGGCCTTTTGTACCAAAGAAAAGAAGAAACCTTGGATACAAAGGTAGAAGAAATGATAGAGCAAAGAACACTTGCCCGTAAAAACAAAGATTTTGCTTTGGCTGATAAAATTCGCGACGAATTAAAGGCAATGGGCATTGTTTTAGAAGACACACCGCAGGGTGTAAAATGGCACAAAGAGTAATGGAAATTAAGTACGAACCGCTTTTAAACGGAAATGATTTTAAAATAAGCGTTTCAAAAAACCACACCTTTGGCACCGACGCCGTTTTGCTATATAACTTTGCAAATGCAAAGAAAAACGACACCGCTGTTGATTTAGGCACGGGTTGCGGAATTATTGCACTTTTAATGCTTAGGGATAACAAATGCCAAAAGGTGTATGGCGTTGATATAAGCGAAGAAGCAATTGATTTGTGCCTTGACACAAAAGAACGCTTAAATCTTGAAAAGTTTAAACCAATTCTTGCTAATTTAACCGAACTAAAGGGTAAAATTCCCTTTGGGTCGGCATCGCTTGTGGTTTGCAACCCACCTTACAAAGCAAAAGGCGCAGGAATTAAAAGTGCTAACCCGCGCGAACTTGTTGCAAGGCACGAAACCGAATGTGAACTCCGTGACATTGTAAAAACGGCGGCAAAACTTTTAAACACAGGCGGCAGGTTTTGTGTTTGCCAACGGCCTGAACGAACGGCAGAACTGCTTTGTTTAATGAGCGAAGAAAAACTACAGCCCAAAAGAATTCGTTTTGTTGCAAAACGCCCCGAAAACGAACCGTGGTTGGTGCTAATTGAAGGCAAAAAGGGCGCAAACCGCGGAAACAGGGTAGCGCCAACACTTTTTGTGGAAAAAGCCGATGGCAGTTTTTCAGATGAAATGCTTGAAATATACGGCAAATACAAGCCGTAGCGGTAATTTTACGCCCCTTTTTTGTAAAGGGGCGTTTTTGTGTGTTTTGCACAAAAACGGTGTCGTTTTATGTAATGCAACAATATCTTGAAGAAAACGAGCAAAAAATGGTAATTATACACAATATATATGTAAAAAAGCGCACAAAAAAGTTCATTTTGCCAAAAAATACACTGAAAAAATGTGTTGACAAGCGAAAAATTTTATTGTACTATATGATAGAAGAAAAGTATTGTGGCTAATTGTCACCTGTCTTTCTGGAATTCTTACTAAAAGGAGTAAAGAAAATGAACAAAACACATAATTCATTTTTGGTGAAGATTATTGGTTTAGTTTGCACTTTGGCTCTTGTTTTGGGCGCAATTTATGTACCCGTTTCTTTGAGCGCATTTGCAGCAACTATTCCCGTAACTCCCGACGAAACCATTACCTTTGGTTTTGAACCTGCTGAACGTCCCATAGAGGGTGTCGGCGATTTGCCGCTTAATGATACCCGCGGCGGCGACGGCTTAGGCGTGTCGGGTTGGGCTACCCAAGTTACAACCTTAAGCGATTATGACGGCAGGGTGCTTGGTTTTAAATGGCCTGAAGCATGGGCTAACTTTGGCGGTTACCGTTTAAATAATAATAGCGGTGTTTATCGCCTTGATCCCAACACTACATATGTTGTTAAACTTAAAATAAGTCTTAGGGGTGCTACTGCTTCCCAATCTTATCTTGCGTTGGGTTACGGCTTCTCCGGTACTACCGGTTCCGGCAACAGAGTTACCGAAATGAGCAATATCATATCTAATATTGCAGTAAGTGGAAGCGGCGCTTGGACCCTTTCTGATATTTCGGGCACAAAGGTAGTTGAATCGGGCAATAAATGGTACGATTTAACCTATATGTTTACAACTCCTGCATCTTTCTCGGGCGATAACTCGCTTGGCTTCTATACAAGACATTTCCAAAATTTTGAATTTTATATGGATAATGTTCAGGTAACAAAACTTGGCTCAAACACCGGTGTTGTTTTAACAAACGATGACTATAACGGTGAAGCAACGGTTATGTTTGGTAACATTGGTGACGATGTGGAACTTCCCACATTGGTTGGTAATCAGGAAGGCCATGAATTCTTGGGCTGGTTTACCGATGAGGAAAGAACCGTTCCTGCAGAAAACCTTAAATACACCAAAGATGCACAAAGTGTTTACACTAAATGGAGAGCACCTGTTACTGTAACCTTTAAAGACACTCTTAACAACACTGAAGTGCCTGTTTCGGGTTACACAGGTGATGCTATTGCATACCCTGCTGAACCGGTTGACCCAAGTGACCCCGACCAAAAATTCTTTGGCGGTTGGTATACTACCGAATCACTTACCCAAAAATTTGAAGAAGAAAAATTTGGTTCTACCGACCTTACTGTTTACTCTAAATGGGTAGATAAAATAGAAGGTTTTGTTCAAGATTTTGAAAACTATCCTTACTCCGACAGGGTTGCAAGCGCACCCGATTCAAGCGGTAATGTTGTTTACGAAAACCGCCATATATTCGGTGAAGGTATGGAAAAAATTGCCGACCCCACAAACAGCGGCAGAGGCAATGTAATTAAATATGAATGGGATTGCACCATGAAGAAAGTTCCGGCTGACCCTGCTACATATGAAGCAGTAGGAAGCGGTTGGGACAACAGTGTTTATCACCGCATTACCATGGGCACCCAGGAATTTGTTAACGGAATGCAGTACATAATGTACTTTGATTATTATGTTGAAAGTTTAGATGCTTCCGCTGTTATTATGACTGCCCGTAATATGAACGGTACTTGGGGCTGGACAGCCGGCGACTATTTAGACGGTAATAAATATTCAGTTACTTTTAACCACTGTGACGGCAAATGGCATAAAGGTTCAATAACCTTTACAATGAAAGAAAAGAGTGGCGTTGGTCCTAACATCCACTTGTTCTTTAAAATTGCCGAGAATAATAATGCCAAAGTTTATTTAGATAACTTTAGTTTCGTTCCTGTTCAGGCAAACCAAGTTATTATGGCTGTTGACAAGCAAGACGGCGAATGTGTTGAATACATTCCTGTTACAAAAGGCGCACCCATTACCCTTGAAACCCCCACTTTGGCCGACCGTGAATTTAGAGGTTGGTATGCTAATGCTAACTACTCTACTCGCTTTGAAGAAACTGTAGCTCCTGCTAAAAACTTTGAGGTATTCGCAAAATGGTCTCCAATTCCCGAAAATTTCCAGAAGTATCCTTTTAACACAAAAGATATAAATATTTTTGGTGAGACCATGAGCATTGTTAAGGGCAAAGGCGTTGGCGTAAATGACGATGCTGCTCTTAAGTTCACTATAGACGCTGACGCAGTTTGGTATATTGACGATAACGGCAATCCTGTTTACTGGATAGCCCGTGCAGGTTATGATAAGCCTGGCCATGAAGCTAAACTTGGCACCGTTGAAGACGGCGCAGCTTACAAGGTTTCTTTCTGGTACAAAGGCGACCCGAACTCTAACTATGGCGTAAGAATTCGTTTACATACTGCAAGCCCCAACACTTTTTGGGCTTCAGGTAAAGCGGACACAAATTTCGTAGTCGCAGAATCCACAACAGATTGGACAAAGGCAGAGTATATTTTCTATGCCGATCTTGCAGACGCCGGCGGTACAGGTCTTTACTTCAGATTTGATACTACGGGCGGCTCAACTAATATGGATTTATTTGCCGCTGCTTATGTTGACGATTTCCTTATTGAAAAAATTGACAAACCGTTTGTTATTTTTGATGGACAAAACGGAAAACCTGGCGTTATTGTTAGCGGTAAAGCCGGCGAAAAAGTTGTTCTTCCTGATAATCCCTATAAGGCAAGTATGAAGTTTGTTGGTTGGTACTATGACAAAGAGTTTACACAACCCTTAGGTGATACTGTTTTGGATGAAGATACTACCTTGACAGTTTACGCAAAATACGAATGTGCCGACAGCTTTACTGTAAACTTTGAAAATGTTGGTATTAACCGCGCCGGCAAAGATGTTGACGGTTTGTTCTTCGGTGGCGGTATGGGTGCTGTTGCTAAAACAGGTTATAAAAACTCCACAGGTCTTTTCTTTGACCGTACCAACACAACTCAGTGGGCTTCTACAAACGCATTGTTTGACGACAGCAACTACATTTTTATTTCTCCGGAAAACAAATACTATGTAACCTTTAAGTATTGCGTAACAGAACAGCAAAAAGATAACGGCTTCCTAAGATTCCGTACGGCTGCCCCCGGTAGCTCTTGGGCTTGGAAACACAGCAAGGCGGAAATGGAAGACCCAGGTCTTATTACTATTCAATACCCCGTTCCTGCAACAGCCGAAGTAGGAAAATGGTATACAGGTGCTATGATTTTTGATACTTCCAAGGTTTATGTTCATACCAACGAAGATGGCACAAAAGCCGACCCGCTGGCTTACGCAGCAGTATATATGTACTACATCGGCGGTGCAGGCAAAATTGCAGTTGACGATATTACCTTTAAGAAATTGCCAAAAGGCCACCAAGTATATGTTGTTGATAACGGCGGCGCAAACAGTGTTCCCAGTTATGTATCTGGTCCTATTGGCACAAGCTTCCGCAGACAGCTTCCCACAAATCCGCAGTTTGAAAACCATATCTTTAAAAACTACTTTAGATATGATAAATCTCATAACCAGGCGGTTTTGGAAGACAAAGACATGGTATTCACTAAAGACCAGATAAGTTTGGTTACTAACTGGGTACGCTTGCATACAGTTCAAGACTTTGAAGATTACAAGAAATTCAAAGAAGCATACGGTGGTTACGGCCCCGCTGACTTTGACTATGAACTTTACGATGCTAAGGCAGAAGGTAATTCCGCCGATAATGTAACTTCGGGCAGATACAGTATTCACCGTCTTGGTAATTCGGCATACTTTGAAAACATTCAAATTCTTCCCGATGATTTAAGAATTTGCGCAGACGAAAAGTTTACTGTTACAATGAAGGTTAAAGTTGGCAAGCACTTCCACACCGACGGTGCTATTAAGATTGTTGGTTGTAAGTCTTCCACATACGCTTGGGCTACTTCCGGTTCGTTCCACCCGATTGCTCCTATTGCCGATATTGCAGACGGCCAGTGGCACGAAGTAAGCTATACCTTTAGCTCGGTTGAACGCTACCTTGCTATTCAAACACCTGGTTATGTTGAAATATTCATTGATGATGTTGTAATTGACAGGGCAGACCCCGAAATGCCGGTATCTACACCTGCTTCTTACACCGAATATGTTCAAGCGCTTCGCGATGCAAACGGCAATCTTATTAATGTAGATGCTAACAGCATTGATGTTGGCTCAATTATTGACTTCTCGCTTTACATTGGCGGTTTCAATGTTCTCCCCGTAATTATTATTGTTGGCGCTGTAATTTTAGTGGCAGCAGCAGTATTTGTTGTGTTGTTTGTTATTAAAAAGCGCAAGGCAAAAAAGGCGTAAGGAAAGGAAGGTAAAAAGAAATGAAATTAGTTAGAATTTTAGCTTTAGTTTTAAGCATTTGCCTTACCGTTTCCGCACTTTCCGCTTGCTCGCTGTTTGGCGCAGCAAAACTTCCCAACGATATTGGCGAAGACGGAAAGTTCATATTTAAAGTTATTCGTTCTTCAAAGGCAACCGATGAAGCCGAAGAAATGGCAAAGGTTTTGCGTAACTCAATGCGCGACAACTTTGACTGCAAGGTTGATATTGGTAAAGACGGCACAACCGATTACAGCGAAGATGCTTATGAAATTTTAATTGGTGATACAAACCGTCCTGAATCTTCAGAAACAAAGCAAGTATTGGCGCAAAGCCGCGCCAATACCGCCTTTGACTTCATTGTTAAGGTTATTGGCAGAAAGGTTTGTATTCAAGTTACAAACGATGAAATGATGCCTATTGCAGGCGCTTGGTTTGCTGAAACTTTCTGCGACAGTATTAAAGATTGGAAAATGCTTACCGAAGATTACGAATTTATTTACAGCAAAAAATTTGACGCTGTAAACAACCAAATTGGCGGCGTTGACCTTGGTACATTTACCATTGTTAAACCTTTGTTTTCAGATTATATTTCTTTAATGGAAATTGAAGACTATATTGATTTTTACGAAAGCTTTGGTTATAAGGTTATTTACAACGATGACGTTGACAAAGAAACAACATACGAAATTCTTTTGGGCGACGCCGACCGCGAAGCTTCTAAATCGGTTACAGTTGAGGGCGACAACTATATAATTAAAGTTGTTGGCACAAAGATTGTTGTTAAGGGCGGCTCTTCTCTTGCAACTTACGCTGCAATCCGTCACTTTAACGAATTAGTTACTGCTGCTAAAAACGGCGGTGAAGCAATTAACTGGACCGACGGTTATGTAATTAACGGCAAATACGACGCAAGTCAAGCCAACACTTATACACTTAACTGGGCAGATGAATTTAATTCTAAAATTGACCTTTCTGTTTGGACCAGTTATAACGGCGGTACACAGTCGGCATCTGTTTTAGGCGGTTATCAGTGGGAATACGGCCCTGATGCTAAACACATGCGCGAAGGCGCAACACTTCCCATGCCCGGTAAAATGAGTTACATTACCGACGGCAAGTGGGCTTTTGAGCACTACCGTGTTGATAAAGATTTCTTTGTTCAAAGTTTTAATTCCATGCAATCAACTGTTTGGAGATACGGTCTTGCCGAAATTTCTGCTCAGGTACCGGAAGCTCCGTCTTCTACTTCGCTTTGGTTTAATATACCAAGACAAACTTGGAAGTTAGAAAACGGAAACACCTTAAATATAGCTTCGGGTAACACCTTTACCGAAATTGACCTTGTTGAAAACTATGGTAATCCTAACGGTATAAATGCTTGTGTTCACCGTTGGTGGGTTGAACCTTCGCTTGACGGTTTGGTAAACAACCTTGCACACAATGTTGCGCTTGACGAAACTTTCCTTGATAAAGACAGCGCAACAGGTTATGTAGTTCCTGAAGAAAAATATGGTGCAGATGGCATGGCCGACAAAACACAGCATGTATATTCTTGGTATTGGGACCAAAACGAAATGAAGTTTGCGTTTGACGGCAGACGTTGGTGCACATACGACTTTACTGTTGCAAATTCTGTTTCTATTCACAACCTTTACACCGGCTTTATTATTGGCGGTGGTTTCGGTAGCTCCACATACGGTGCAACTTGGAAAGCAGAAAACGGACACTCCGATTACACAATTGGTTACATTGATTATGTTAGACTTTATCAAGACAAAAGCATCAACAGCCAGTTGTTAATGGGTAAAGCAAAAGATAAAGAAGCTCCAACCAAAGTTTTTTATCCTGAAAACTCACTTTCTGTTAAATATTAAAATCTTAAACCGCGTACTTAGGTACGCGGTTTTTGTTGTAAAAGCGGTGAATATCTGGTATAATGATTAAAAATAAAATTAAATGGTGTTGTTATGAAAATAAATGTAAAAAAATTAAATGAAAATGCAATAATTCCAACAAAAGGTTCGCCACAAAGCGCTGGATACGATTTGTACGCTTGTCTAAACAGCGATTGCATACAAATTCCGCCGCAAAGTTGCGTAAAAATTGGTACTGGCTTAAGCATTGAAGTGCCAAACGGTTACTTTGGCGCAATTTTTGCGCGCAGCGGCCTTGCCGCAAAACAGGGTCTTCGCCCTGCAAACTGTGTTGGTGTTGCCGACAGCGATTACAGGGGTGAATATATTGTGGCGCTATACAACGATTCGGCAGTTCATAAAACCGTTAACAACGGTGAAAGAATTGCGCAACTTGTAATTATGCCCTATTTAGATGTTGAATTTACCGAAACCGAAAGTTTGTCGGAAACCGACCGCGGTGACGGCGGTTTTGGCTCAACAGGAAAATAAAAATTAACCCGCAAGGCGTAAGCCATGCGGGTTTTTGGTTTTAATATTTATATTCGGTTTCAAGATTTACTTTTTCGGGCGGAAGTTCAAGAAGTTCGGGGTTTCTTAAATATTTTCTTAACTTACGGAAAGCACAGGCAAAATATGTACCCGAACAAATTCGTTCGTCCATAACAACGCCAAGCGGAATACATTTTTCAAAATAAATATTATCATCTTTATCGCGCTTGGGTACTTCGCGCATATTACCAAGGGTAATAAACACACTGGTTGTGCCAAAGTTATATATGTGGTGGAAAATGTGGTTTGTGCGAATACTTGCAAGGTTAGAAATTGTTAAACTTGCGTGGAACGGACTTGCCTCAATAATTGCGCGGGGAAGCAAGTTGTGCTTATCCATCCATTTAAGAACGCTTACGCCAACACGCAAAAGGCCCGGAATTCCCAAAAGGGTTGCAATTAGTTTATCGGTTTTATTAACAGTTTCGGCTTCGCGGTTGTCTTCAATATATTTCATCATTTTGCGGTCAACATCAAAAACTGTATCGGTGGGCAATAAATTTACTTTAGACATTGTGCCGTTATCAAGTTTGCCGCCCTTTAAAACAACCATGGCAACAGCAAGTTCGTTACGAGCATAAACGCGCTTGTTAACAACAAAGCGGTTTAAAAGCGGAAATTCGGCAATAACCCTTGTGTAAGCCGCAGTAATAACACTTAAATGGCTAAGTTTAGTGCCCTCTTTCCTTTTTTTATTAAGATATTCACGAATAGGCGCTTCGGGTATATCAACCTCAATCATATTTAATGCATCGTTACGGTTTACCATTATGTGCGGAACAATAGCATATTCGGCATCGGTAACCTTAACTTTAACCCCATCTTTTCTCATAAAATATAAACCCCTTTTTTTAGCCAAAGCATTTAAACCCGAACTAGATTTTGGGATAAAGATTTTACGCTGTGGCTTTGTTAAAATACTCGTTAATATATTATATATAAATTTTACTTTATTTTATTAAAAATGTCAATGAATTGTTGATTTTTAAAAGGCGGTGTGATAAAATTAAATAAATTAAGGAGGCGATTGTTTTGAAAGAATTAACCGGTACACAAAAGTTTTTAATTGGCTGCGGTGTAGTTGCTGTGGCGGCGGTTGCGGCGGTTGGCGTGGCAGTTGCTGTTAAAGAGGTGCAAAAGCGCCTTGACAAAACGGTTGCTACTTTAGAGTTTGACGACGACGATCAAGAGCCGGAAGAAGAAATTCAATAATTAATAATCTGCACCGCTAAAATTAGCGGTGTTTTTGTTTTATAATGCCTTGACATAAGTGTGTTTTGCAAGTATAATAATTATGTATAATTATATATTCTTGAAAGGATTTATTATATGAAAAAGTTCTTCAGTGTGGTTTTATCTGTGTGTTTGATTTTGGCGTTGGTTGTTATTCCCACCAATGCCGGCTATGTTTACGAGCACGACAAATCAAATAATTTTTCCTTTGAAATAGACTTTGAAGAGGGCTCGCATACAATGTATTATGCCCATTGGCAAGGCCTTATTACTTGGAATGTTAACCGCAATTTTAGTTATTCTTATTACCCCGGCGGTTACGGTTGGCCAAGTATTGCCGATAACCCGTTAAGGGGTACCGGAAGTGATGTTAACGGCGTTGCGAATAACAGTGTATACACCTTAAATATGAAAAGAACCGCCAACCAAGGTTGGGCCGAAAGCGGCGGTCAGGTAATGAATGTATCTACTGCCGAAGGTTATGCGCCTATTATTTTGCAAAACGGTGTTACATACCGCCTTTCGTTTGATTATTTGGTTGAATCAACCTATGTTACAACCTCTTTTAAAGATGAAAACGGAAACACAAAAACCAACTCGGGCGAAGACTTTATTGTTATTGGTTACGGTTACGATATTGAGGGTGAATCTAACCCAATTAAAGAACCTTTAACCCAAATAGATAAGATATTCTCTTACAATAAATATTATCAATCTGCCGGAACCTTTAAAGGTGATAACGGTACAACCCGTAATATAGGTAACTGGTATCATGCTGAATACACCTTTACCCCACAGGGATTGACCGAATTTGATTACAACGCCACGGGCGATGTTGTTGCCGAAGACGGCGCGCCGTTCCTTGTTTTGTATCATACTTTCCGTTACGGCACAAGTGTGCATTTTGATAACATTCAAGTAGCGCAAGAAGTTAAAACAAATATTAACCCAATGGGCGGTACTGTGAATACAAGTTATGTTTCGGGCTTTTGCGGTGATAAAATAACGCTTGACGGTGCAGTAAACCGTTTTGGTTATGAAGTTGAGGGTTGGTATTATGACGGTGCTTACACCCGCCCTGTTGAAGACAACAAATTTACCGCCGATATGCACAACAGTTACATATATCCCAAGTGGAAAAGAGCCGAAGTTATAGATTTTGAAGACTACTCACCGCAACCAAACTTTGCAAACGGTTCTCGCTTTGCGGTGGTATCGCAGGCAAGTGATTCTAATGCCCCTGCGCCAATAAGCGGAAATAAATTAATGAAGTTTGTTTACAGTACATCAAACACCTCCAATTACAATGCAATTACAAACCGTTTTGCTGTAAAGCCAATTGGCCCGATAAATGGTACCCAAACTTTTAGAATTACTTTTTGGTTATATTATTACGGGTTGGGTGGCAATGTAAATATTTACCCGGTTTTAGGAACATCTTCGTCTAACATAAAGGGCTATACAGATAGTTACAAATTAACGGGCGAAGGAA
The DNA here is from genome assembly GCA_045601805.1 of Acutalibacteraceae bacterium. GTDB lineage: Bacteria > Bacillota > Clostridia > Oscillospirales > Acutalibacteraceae > SIG607. The sequence goes on along the minus strand of JAZSAJ010000059.1, from coordinate 129,187 downwards.
GTTCGGGAACATGGAAAAAGCACACTATTTATGTTAGCATTTCAGAAGCAGATGTAACCACCTATTCAGACAATCTTTCGCTTTGCGTACACGCTACTGCATCTGGCGCACCTGTAAGAGTATATTTAGATGATATTAGGGTTGAAACAACCAGCGGAAGTTTTGGAACATTAACCGTTAATGCCGGTGAAGGCACAATTGACGGTGTTGCTTCTGATACAATTGCATTAGACTACGGCACTCCGCTTGCAAACTTGAACCTTGAAAACGGCGACCAGTTTGTTGAGGGCTTTTACTATGACAGCGCCTTTACACAACCGGTTGAAACCAAATATTTTGACAGCACATTAAACGAAAAAACTGTTTATGTAAAATGGAGCGATACCGATAATTTAGAAAATTACAGGTATGAAGACACCCTTAAAAACGGATTCACTTACAGCAGGTCATTTTCTAACAGCGGAAGATACGCTTTAACAGCCGAAGTAAACGGTGACGCTACTGCAGTTGCAGGCATTAAAAAAGCAGAAAAACGGGCAACTTACCTTGTTTCCTTTAAATATTTTGCTACAAGCGGAACAAAAGCAACAATTTCGGCAGGTACTGTTGAATTTGACGGAAACCAAACACCCACAATTTATAGTGATTTTGCGGTTGAAATTAACGGCGCTTCGGGCGGTTGGAAAGAAACAACTGTTGCCTACACCGAAAACTCAGCCCAAACAGGCAACATTGTTACCGCTTTGTTTGTAAGCCAAATTGGCGATGGCAGTTCTATAGTTTATATTGACGATGTAACCGTAAAAAAGGTTGCCGATAGCGAGGGCTTTGTAATTTATGATTCAATGAGCCACAACGGCGAAGCAACATATAATTACGGTGCAAAACAAACTGCGCTGAGTTATCCAACGGCTGTGCTTGACGGTTATACTTTAAACGGTTGGTACACCGATAAAGGTTTGACCAACAGTTTTGCAGATACTGTTATTACAGGCAAAACAAAGGTTTATGCTAAAGTTACTGCTAAAACTACTTCTGTAGCGGGCGATGTTAATGCCGACGGCACGCTTAATGCAGCCGACTACGGCGCCGTAAAGCAGTTTATTTTAGGTATTGTTACTACTATTTCTGATTCTGCCGATATGGACAAAAACGGAAAAATTAACGCAATTGACCTTGTTTTAATGCGCAACCAAATAAACGCGTAAACTAAATATTTAATTTACCACCCACACTTTCGTGTGGGTGGTATTTTTTTGTTTCTAAAAACATTGTCAAAAAGCAACATAAAAATAATAAAGATTTTAGAGTTATAAACCGAGTTATGCACCCTTGTTATGCGATTTTTTAAAGTTATGAACAAAGTTATGAACAATTTCGGCGTTTTTTACGCCGAAATTGTTGTATTTATATGGCAAGTAATGGCAAAAAGTAAAAAACAATTATGTCGGTGAATGTCGCAAATTTACTTGATAAAATAAAATTGCTCAAGGGAAAACGGAGGGAAAACAGTTGCAAGAAAAAGCCAATAAAGAAATGAAAGATTTGCTTAAAATGAAGCTGACAACCGAAGAAAAAGACAAACTTAACCAAGAGGGATTTAACTTTAAAAACCCAACCAAGCAAACGGCAATACTTGTGGCGCTTTATAAAAAAGCTGCAAGCGGAGATATGAATGCTATTAGGGAAATAAATTCTATGGTTAGCGGTGGGAACAGCCAGCAAGACGAGCGTGTGCAAATTATAGATAATGTTAACCGTTTCATTAGCTGATGTAATCGGGGGCGGATACGACCGCTATTGGAACTGCGAAAAGCGTTATCGCGTGTTAAAGGGCGGTAAGGGTTCTAAAAAATCAAGCGTAACGGCGCTTAACTTTATATACAGGTTAATGAAACATAAAGACACAAATTTACTTGTGGTGCGAGCCGTTATGAACACCCACCGCGATTCCACCTTTGCACAACTTGTTTGGGCGCAGGAAAAATTAAAATGCGCTCACCTTTGGAAAAATACCGTTTCGCCAATGGAAATGACCTATATTCCCACCGGGCAAAAAATTCTTTTTCGCGGTTTTGACGATGTTTTAAAACTTGCCTCTACCACGGTAAGTAAAGGGTACTTAAACTTTGTGTGGATAGAGGAAGCGTTTGAAATAGCCAGCGAAGAAGAATTTGACAAACTTGATTTATCGGTTCCGCGCGGCAAAACGCCAAACGGTATTTTTAAGCAAACAACCCTTACTTTTAACCCTTGGAGCAAAGAGCATTGGCTGAAAAAACGATTCTTTGATAAAAAAAGCAAAAATGTTGCTACCTTTTCTACCAATTATTTATGCAACGAATTTCTTGACGAAACCGACCGCGCTGTTTTTGAAGAAATGAAAAAAACAAACGCCAGGAAATATGCCGTTGCAGGACTTGGTGAATGGGGTATAAGCGAAGGCCTTGTTTTTGAAAATTGGGAAACGGGCGAAATTGCCGAAAGCGAACTTAAAAGCGATGATTGGCATACATATTTTGGGCTTGACTACGGTTATACCTGCGACCCAACTGCCTTTATTGCCTTTTATGTAAACACCGAAAAAAAGATTATTTATGTGTTCGAAGAATTTTGCAAAAAAGGTATGCTAAACAGCGAAATTGCAAAAAAAATTAAAGAATTGGGATTTTCAAAAGAAAAAATCCGCGCCGACGCCGCCGAGCCGAAATCTAACGAAGATTTACGGCAAATGGGTATACCGCGCATTACGGCATCGGTAAAAGGGCGCGACAGTTTGCTAAACGGTATAGCAAGAATCAACGAATATAAAATTATTGTTAATAAAAAATGTCTTAATACCATAAGAGAACTGTCGTCTTATATTTATTCAAACAAGTGTAACGAAAGAGGCCAACGGCTTCCTATTGACAAAGAAAATCACTTAATGGACGCTATGCGGTATGCTTTTGAGGATGTAAAAATTAGAAAGAGCCAAGAAAACACATGGTGTAAAAACCAAAATATTTTGTTTAAGAGGTGGGACGAATGTTGATTTACACAATAATTATAACTGCCGTTACCGCATTTATGTTGGGCTTTATTGTGGGTTATTTTTTGGGCAGCAACACTCCAAAAGATGCCGAAACAATAAATACCTTAAAACTTGAACCAACCTTTTCAAAAGACCTTTTGGCTTTTTTGAAATATGACGGCACGGCGCAGGAGGTATAAAAATTGGAAGCGAATGCAGAAAAAGAAATTTTAAAGGTACAGTTTGGCGAAAAGACTTTAAACATTGACCAAGACGAAGCAGTTCGGCTTCTTAAAACAGAAGAAGAACTAAACAAACTGCAAGGCGAAATTTTGGGTTTGGCAAAAGAAGAAAACCAATCGGTTTTTCAGTTTTTAGAAGAACTAAAAAATGAAAAACAAGAAAAACACAAGGCAGGTCTTATTGATGCCTGCGGCGGTAACGAAGAAACAGCGCGGTATATTATGAGTCTTGAAAAGGGTGAAGAAAAGGGCGAATACTTTGGTATTTCGGAATTAAAGGAATATTACCCAGAAATTGAAATAGGGGCTTTACCCGAAGTTGTTAAAGAGAACTCAAAAAAATTTAATACAAGTATTCTTGATGAATACTTAAGGTACAAAGCGCGAAACGAAATTGAGCAACAAATAAAAAAAGAGCAAGAAGAAATAGACAATATTTCTTCGGTTGGTTCAATGAGAGGCGCAAATACAAACGAAATGTCCCCCGAAAGATACGAATTTTTAAAAGGTCTTTGGGGTTAAAAAAGGAGAAAAATTATGTCAATAAATTCTATTGAAACAGCAACTGCTTATTCCGGCGAACTTGATAAATTGTTTGCCCAAAAAAGTGTAACAGGCATTTTTGCCGACAATGTTTTAGGCGCAAAATTTGTGGGCGCCAAAACCGTTATGATTCCCGAAGCCGATTTTGTTGGCCTTACCGATTACGACCGCAAAAACGGTTTTACAAGCGGCACCATTACCGTTTCTAACACACCGTACACAATGACAATGGACCGCGCAAGGTCACTTCAGATTGACCGCGAAGACCTTGACGAAACCGGCGTTGCCAAACTTGCAGGTTCTATTCTTGGCGAATATGTTCGCACCAAAGTAGCACCCGAATGTGATGCTTATGTGCTTTCTAAAGTTGCCAAGATTTCAAAAGACAATGACAACTGTATTAAAGATGTAACAAAAGACCCGTACGAAGCTTTTGTTGAAATGACAACCGAAGTTAGCAAAGCATCGGGTTACGACAGCGAACTTGTTGCTTTTGTTGAAAGCAATGTTTATGCCCGTCTTTGCAACGATAAAAATGTAGCTGGTCTTATTAACACCGCCGTTTTCAAAAACGGCGAAGTAGACACAACCGTTAAAACACTTAACGGTGTGGCACTTATTCCTGTTGTTAGCGACAGAATGTTAAGCGGTTACAACTTTAACAACACCGAAGAGGGCGGTTTTACACCGGTTAGCGAGGCAAAACAAAATTATATTATTGTTTGCCCTAAATCAAGTGTTCATCTTGTTAAGAAAACCGAAAAAATGCGTGTATTTACACCTGAACAAAACCCCACAGCCGATGCTTACAAGTTTGACTTCCGTGTTTATTACGATGCGTTTGTTAAAAACAGCGAAGTGAACACAATTTGGTCTTGGTGCCCACAGGATAATCTTTTGAACGAGGGCCCGAAAGAAATTAATAAAGAACAGTATTTGGCAGGCGAGATGGGATCATTCCTTGTTGAAGTAGTAGGAATGAATGACGGTTTAACTTACCAGTGGTACGAATGTAACGAAGACGGAACTAATTCTAAAAAGTTAATAGGCCAGAACAAAGACACATTGTTGTTGTCACAGATTGATGAAACAGAAGACACCCAGTATTTTTATGCCAAAGTTTATTACAACGGCATGTTTATACAGGATTCAAGTATTTTAAAGTACAGCAAATAATTTTTGGGGGGCAGATGACCTCTGCCCCCTGTTTTAAAAAAAGGAGAATGATATGTTAAATACTCCGAATGAAATTGTAAAACAGTATAACGCTTCGCAAGGCGTTAAAAGTTTAATGGGCAGCCGCGGACTTTTTGAGCAAACAAAAATGAACGAAAGGTTTTACGCAGGCGACCAATGGTACGGCACTGCATACAGCAGCAACCGACCTCTTGTAAGGCACAACATTATAAAGCGTATTGGCGAATACAAAATGGGCGTTTTGGCAGGCGAAAACACCGAAATTAGTTTTGGAGAAAACCAAGTTGCCCAAAGTTTAACTTCGCACTTCAAATGTTGGGCTAAAGCAAAGCATTTAGAAGAAAAATTAGCCACAGTGCTAAAAGACAGTTTTATTAGCGGTACGGGTGTGCTTTATACATTTTGGCAGAACGAACCAAACGGTGAAGCCGATATTAACTGTGAAGTTTTAGATATTTTAAATGTTGCCTTTGGCGACTGCACACTTGACGATGTGCAAAAGCAACCGTTTATTATAATTAAAAACTACCGCGACACCGAAACCCTTAAAAATACGGCAATTTATTTTGGCGGAAGTAAAACGGCGGTAGCCAATATTAAATCGGATTACGGCAACAAAACAAGCGTTTATACCAAGTTTTACAAAGAAAAGGACCAAAACGGCGAAATTAAAGTTAAGGCGGTTGTTGTAACCGAAAATGCGGTTATCCGCCAGCCTTTTGACACAAACTTAACCCTTTACCCAATTTGTATTTTTGCTTGGGAAAAGGTTAAAAACAATATTTTTGGGCAAAGCGAAATAACCAACATTTTGCCCAACCAAATTGCTATAAACCGTCTTATTACAGCGCAGGTTTGGGCGTCTATGAGTATGGGAATGCCCATTATGGCGGTAAACGGAGATACCGTAACGGGCGAAATTAGCAACGACCCCGGCCAAATTATTAAGATTTACGGCGAAGGTGAAGATGTTGCAGGGGCAATTCGTTTTATAACACCGCCCGATTTTTCGGAAAACTTTAACCAGGCAATAACTTCGCTAACCAACAACACTTTAGAAATGTGCGGCGGCGCAGGTGCGCTTTATACAAGTATTAGTTATAACAACACCGCAGCCATAAACGCTATGGTAAAAAACAACGATATTTCTATTAAAATTTTAAAAATTCGTTATTTGGATTTTCTTTTGGAAGCGGCGCAAATTTGGTTGGATTTTTGTGTTAGGTATTATAACGGCCGTACACTTATGGGCGCAGAAAACTTTGTGTTTAGCGGAAGTAAGTATAAGAATATGAAATTCAGTGTTGAGGTGAAGCAAAATGACAGTGAATGAAATTTTTAACACCGCCTGCTTAATTTGTTTGCGAAGTGAAGACGAGTTTTTAGAACAGGGGAACGCCCTAACCCAAAAGAAACTGCTTATTGTAAATTTGGCGCTTCGCGATTTAAATATTGCTAATGCAACCGCTATTACCGAAGAAATAACGGCTGAAAGCGTAAAGTTAGATGCAATTTGTTATATGGCGGCAAGGGTAATTGCCTCGTATTTTCACGACACCGCAAAACTTAATGAAATTACCGAAATTTATAATGCAAAAAGGGCAAAGGCGCTATGCAGTATAACAATAAAAGCCGATAAATTGCCGTGTGTTTAGGAGGGTTGTTATGAAGTATAAAACCCCAAAAGAAAAAGCAAGAAAAATTTTTTACTGCGATAATTTCAGCGGTTTAAATTCGGCAGATGATTTGCTTTCGCTTTCAGAATCACAATTAAGCGAATGTGTTAATTTGTGGAATCCAAACGGTGTGTTGTCTTCGCGACCGGGACTTAAAAATTCGGTAATTGCACTTCAAAAAAATGCAGACAGCATAGAAAACAAAATGTACGAAGCCGACATAAACCCCGTTACATTAAACGGTTTTAGTAAGATTTTTGCTATTTCAGAACAATATGTTGACAGCGTTAAATTTAGGGCTTTTTTAACAAATAAAGATAATTATGTTCAAAAAGTAGCGGATATGGAAATACAAAAAACGGCGCCTTATTCGTATGTTGAACTTAAAAACGCGGTAATTATAAACGATACAACTGTTTGCGAAAGCGGTGTGGTTTTGGTACTTGCGATTTGCGAACATTTAAACGGAGGAATTCAAAAACGGGTTGAATTTTATGAACTTCTGCAAAACTATTTTGTTTGGGAAAGAATAAACAAGGAAAAATTTTATACGCCCACGATTTTGATTAACGGCAGGGGTAATTTGTTTGAAGCGGCATACGACCCCGAAGGTCTTGACACAATAAAACCGCTGCATTTAGAAGATTTTAATATTGTAAACGGAAGATTTAAGGCATATTTTCGTACCGACGGGTTTTCTAATACATTTGAATTGCCGGTAAAAGATTTGTCTTATAAAGAGGAAGACAAATTTTATATTCAGTATAATCATGGCGGCGAAATAATAAATTTTAAATTAACATGGCTTAACGAATCAGACACACAAAATATTGGTGATAAAAAAATAACCTGTCATCTTAACAGAAAAGAAGGCATTATTTCTTTTACCGAAGGTGTCACCCCTTATTATTTGCCGATAAGCGGTGTGGTGCTTAACGGGCTTTGTGTTGAAGGCGCTAAAGATGTTCACGAACAAGATTTTGACCTTTTCGGCGGTAAAACACAATCAATATTGGCAGACGCCCGGCTTCTTCGCAGTTCGGCTGAAAACAACAGCAATAAGATTTACTATAGCGGTAAAGAAAACTATTTTTACTTTTGCGAAAGCAATTATTTTGAAGTTGGCGGAAACAGCGAACCCATAACCGCAATGGCTTTCCAAAACCGTTATTTATTTGCCTTTAAGGATAATTCAATTTACCGTTTAAAACTTTCCGATACTGCAGGTTATGATATTGAAAAGATAATAAGAGACAGCAAAAAAATGCCCAACACAGCGTTGTCGGTTACCATAACAAAGGTACATAACGCTATTGGTTGCGATTGCCCCGAAAGTGTTAAATTTTGCCAAAACCGACTTGTTTGGTACCATTCAAGCGGTGCAGTTTACACCCTTTACGGTACCAACACCTACACCGAAGGCAGTATTTACACCCTTTCGCCAAACATTAAAAATATGCTTGATATTCCTTATGAAGATATAACAAGTATTTCAGCTTGTGTAAAAGACGGATACTATTTTCTTACTTACAAGAATAAAATATTTGTAATGGACGGCAATGTAAGCGGATTTACATATCTTTCAGGTTCTGTACAAAAAGACGGCGGAGGCGGACTCAATTGGTTTTATTGGGAACTTCCGGCAAATATTCGGCTTAAATGTCTTTATTCGTTATCGCGTGAACTTTTTGCTGTTTACGAAGGCAACCGCGCAGACAGCACTATTTCGGTTTCGGGTTTCGGCGGAGAAGAAGACGAAATAATAATAGACGCTGAAACAAGCGGTGTTGTTAATATAAAGGTTACCTTTGCTTCGGCGTTGTTTGGCACAAAAATAAAAGAGAAAAAAACCTTAATTAAGGCGAGCATGCTTTTAAAAGCACTGCATAATGTTTCTTTTTGGGTGTTTTCGGAAGATGATTCCGGTAAGGAAATTAAAACAACCCAAAACGGAACACTAAAACGGCAAAATTTATTAAGCAGCGGAAAAAACACCTTTGGCGCAGGAATAAAAATGACAGCAATAGCGCCAATAGTAATTTCTGATATTGCTTTTGAATATGAATTACATTAAAACAAAAACCTTTGGTTTTTGCCACCGCAACACCGCGAACAACCGCCCCCTTTGTGTTCGCAAACAAAAGAATTTTAAGGCACAAAAAAGAAAAATAAAAAATATTATATAAGGGGAGAAACGTAGTGAAAATTTCTAAAGGCACTATTGTACGGACAGTTATGGTTTTCATTGTTATTATAAATTTAATATTAAAGCAGTTTGGTATAAAAGTTTTACCCGTAGACCAAAGCGCAGTTGCAGGAATTGTAGAAGCGCTTATTAGCATTGCGGCAATAGTTTCTGCTTGGTGGTATAATAACAGTTTTTCAAAAAAGGCAAAGCGTGCCGATGAATTTTTTAAACAACTAAAAGAGGGTGAGGTAGATGTTTAAGATTGCGCTTAATGCAGGGCATTATTTTTATGAACCCGGTAGACGAGTGCTTAAACAGTTTGACGAAAAAGAAACAAGAGAATGGGTGTTAAATTCGCGTGTAGCCGAAAAGGTAGAAGAAATTTTAAAGGGATATACAGGTTATACCCTGCTTCGCACCGACGACAGAACAGGCGAAAAACTAATAACACTTGTAGAAAGAATAAAGAATGTAAACAATTTTGACGCCGATATTTATGTATCTATTCACCATAACGGCGGAATTAACGGTGGAAGTGGCGGCGGAATTATGGCATTCACCTATTTGTATGTAGATGAATACACCAAAAATATGCAAAAACTTTTTTACAACAAGTTAATAGAAAAAACAGGACTTGTTGGTAACCGCGCTACACCGCTTGCTACGGCAGATTTTTACGAATGCCGCGAAACAAAAATGCCTGCCGTTTTGCTTGAACTTGGTTTTATGGACAGCGCAACCGACGCGCCCGTTATTATAACCGAAGATTACAGCAAAAAATGTGCCCAGGCAATAGCCGAAGCAATAATAGAACTTGGTAATCTTACAAAAATAGAAGAACCAAAAGAAGATATTTTATATCGCGTTCAGGTAGGCGCATATAAAAACCTTGCCAACGCGCAAAAAACTGCCGAAAAGTTAAAAGAAGCAGGTTTTAGTGCAATAATTAAAAAAGAAAATTTATAAAAAATAAAAAGGTCCGTTTTGCTTTTTGGCAAAACGGATTTTTACATAAAAAGGTATAAAAAAACGGATGGTTTTTTGTTGCTTTTTAACCTTGAATATTATATATAATAGTGCTATAATGACTGCGGAAAATTATTATGGAAGTGAAAAAATGCAAACAGAACTTATTTGTATTGCGGTGGCTTTGGTCGGCGGACTAATGCTTTCGCGTTTAACAAAACTTTTAAAAATGCCTGCCGTTACGGCTTATTTGGTAGCAGGGCTTTTGCTTGGCCCCTTTTTAATTGGCAAAATTGGGCTTTCGGGGCTTGGATTTAATTCGCTTAGTCAGGTAGAGGGGTTTTCGGTAATTACCCAAACCGCACTTGGCTTTATTGCTTTTACTATTGGTAACGAATTCCGTTTAAGCCAACTTAAAACAATGGGCAAAAGCGCAATAGTTATTGGCATATTGCAGGCAGTTATAACAACAGTTGTGGTTGATATTGTTTTAATAGCCGCACATTTTATGTTCCCAAATGTAATAACTTTACCTGTTGCTATTGTTTTGGGCGCAATTGCTTCGGCTACCGCACCGGCTGCTACCTTAATGGTAATAAGGCAATATAAGGCAGACGGTCCCTTAACAAAACTTTTAATGCTGGTTGTTGCGATTGACGACGCTGTTGGCCTTTTGCTTTTTTCGGTTTCTTACGGTATTGCAACCTCGCTTTCCCACGGCGAAACAAGTGTAATGGCGGTTGTGGTTGAACCAATAATTGAAATTATCGCTTCGCTTGTTTTGGGCGCAATTATTGGTGTTTTGCTTGATTTAGTTGAAGAATTTTTCCATTCAAGAAGTAAACGTTTAACCATTTCGGTTGCCTTTGTGCTTTTGGCGGTTGGTATTTCAAGCGTTAAATTCACCGTTTTTGGTGTGCATGTTGGCTTTTCGCTTTTGCTTGTTTGTATGATGTGCGGAACCGTATTTTGCAATGTTTGTTCAACCTCCGAAGAACTTATGAACAGGGTAGAGGGCTGGACAATGCCGATTAACGTTTTGTTCTTTGTTGTTTCGGGCGCAGAACTTGATTTAGAGGTAATTATGAAACCTGCAACCGTTGCTTTAGGAGTGGTTTACATAATAGCAAGGTCGCTTGGCAAATATTTTGGAGCCGATTTAAGCTGCCGTTTAACAAAACAACCCGTTGGTATTACCAAAAACCTTGGTATAACACTTTTACCGCAAGCCGGTGTTGCGCTTGGTATGGCGCTTACTTCCGCAAGTTTAGAGGGCGGCGCACTTGTGCGAAACATTGTTTTGTTTGCCGTTTTGGTATATGAACTTGTTGGCCCGTCACTCACCAAAAAATGCCTTTTGGCAGTTGGCGAAATTAAAAAAGAGGGCAGAACCAGCGCAAGAAAAGAAAATGCAAAATAAAAAGCACCCATTGGGTGCTTTTTATTTTGCTTTTCTGAATTTAAGCGGTGAAATACCGTTTGCTTTTTTAAAAACTGCGGCAAAATATGCCGAAGAAGAAAAACCTGTTTGCAGTGAAATCTCTTCAACACTAAGCTTTGTTTCCAACAGTAGTTTTTCCGCTTTTTGTATACGCTTTTTGGTTATGTAATTCCCAACAGTCATATTAAATTCTTTCATAAAGCCATCATAAAGAGTGTTTTTAGAAACACCGCTTGCCTTTGAAATCTTTTCAACTGTTAATTGGTTTTGCAAATTGTTGTTAATATAATCAACTGCCGTATCCAAGTTAAAATCATAGGTAGAAAAAAGGGAATTTTCTACAAGCAAATATTTTGCCATCATTTCGGCAATGCTTACAATGCTGTTTATTTTTTCGGGTTCAAAAACAGGAATTTCTTTATAAAGTTTTTCTAAAACCGTTAAATCAATCGGTAATTCTTTAATAAGTTCTTTAATTTCTTCAAACGGTTTGGTTTCTTTCATTTGTCCAAGCAGTAAAAAACCGGCTATATTTTCTTCAAAAACAATGGGAATCGCCACGTCAATAAGCCCTGCGTGACACATGTGGGTTTCGGGTTTTCGGCTTTTTGCGCATTTTAAAAGCAATTCTTTATCTGAAGAAAAGCATTTGTATTGCCCGTTTTTTGATAACTGTATATGTTGGCAATAACCTTGTGAAAGAGGGTGTTTAAAAACGGGGTTTAGCAAAGAAGTAAAATCGCTTTTAACAAACGATGCGTTTATTCCTGTTGCTTTTGTAAACTTTAAAAGGGCAGTTTGTATTTTCTTTGTATCGTAATCAATGCGCATAGTATCACCTTTTTGATTATATATGATACAAGCAAAAATATCAATATGTTTTACATTTAGGAAGATTTTAATATTTTTTGTGAAAATTTTTACTTTAAATAGTTAAAGTTTGGCTTTATAATAAAATAAAAGAGAGGTGTCGTTATGCGTAAAATTTCTGTTCCAATAAATATAAAAGTTATTACAAATGAAAACCTGCCGGTTTACCTTGAAAGTGTTAAAAAATGCAAGGCGCACAGGGTTTTTTTAATTGGTATGGATTGTTATTATCCTGAAGAATCTTTGGTGTATAAAGACCCACAGAGAATTGCTTATTTGCTTGGCGAATTTAAAAAGGTTGCGCCCGAAGTAGGTTTTTGGGTAAGCAGCTTGGGCCACGGCTCATCGCTTAATTTTTTTACAAAGCCGCTTAAACCCGATACTTATACGCCCATAGAAGGTGTTGGCGGTGAAATTTGCGACCACGGCTTTTGCCCAACCGACGAGCGTTTTGTAAAAGATTACGGTAATGTAATAAGCGAACTTGCAAAATTCGGCCCCGATATAATAATGTTTGACGACGATTTCAGAATGCATAGCAGAGGCTATTATATGGGGTGTTTTTGTGAAAAACACCGTAAAGAATACTTTAAACGCATTGGTGAAGAAGTGCCAAGGGAAAAGCTTGAAAAACTTATTTTAAGCGGCGGAAAAAACAAATACAGAAGCGAATATATGCACCTTATGGGCGAAACTCTTGTTAATTTTGCAAAAGAATTGCGACGCCGTGTTGATGAAGTTAACCCCAAAATTCGCATGGGTTGTTGCACCAGCCAAGAACTGTGGGACACAAACGGCATAAGCGTAGTTGAGCTTCAAAATGCGTTTAAGGGTAACACAGTTCCTTTTACAAGGGTTTGCAGCGCACCGTATTGGGACGTTAACATAATTGGCCAGGTTGAAACCACAAGGCAAGAATTTTGTTGGCTTAGAAACAGCGGTTTGGAGGTTATGTCAGAGGGCGATACATACCCAAGACCAAGGTATAACTGCCCTTCTAAAACATTGGAACTTTTTGATATGTTGCTTATGGCAAACAACCCTGAAGAAGATAATTTGCTTAATTATATTTTTGAATATAATTTTGGCCCCGAATATGAATCGGGATATATAGACAGGTATATTAAAAATGAAGGTGTACGAAACGGCATAGCCGAAATTTTTAGCGGTAAAACCCCAGTTGGTGTTGAAATTTTTCAAAACATTCATATTTTAGAGAATTACGATTTCCCCGAAGAAGTTGCCGAAAACTTACACAGGAAACTTGTAGGTTATTACCAAGCAAAGCACGTAAATATGCTTTCTAAAAACTCGGTGCCCACCTGTTACGAAAACCAAAATAGCGGTTACCCGGTGTTTGTTGCGGGCGAACACGCAAAATATTTGGATTTGGCAAGAATTAAAAACGGCGCAATACTTGATTATAAATCTGCCCAAATATTAACCGCACGCGGTGTTGATGTTGGTTTAATAAGTGCTGAACCCACACAACAGCACGGCGAATATTTTGTTGCGCAAAACGGCCAAATAAACGGCATTGGAGTTATTGGCACCTATGCGCTTTCGCACAAAGATACAGCCGAAATATTAAGCAAATACACCCCCGATGGAACTACTTCGGTATACCGTTATGAAAACCAAGCAGGGCAAAGGTTTTTGGTAATTGGGTACGACGCCTTTTTAGCAAACCTTTATAAAAATTATTTTCACAATTATTTCCGCCAAGAACAACTTTTTGATAATATCCAGTGGCTTTGCGGCAAAAAACTTCCTGCAAAAATTTGCAAAAACCCCAACCTTTACGTTTTAGCTTCTCGCGGTGAAAACTCTTTGTCGGTGGCACTTGCCAACATTTTTATTGACGACGTTATTGACCCCGTTGTAGAGCTTGACCGCGAATATTCTAAAATTCGCTTTGTAAACTGCAGCGGTAAACTTGTTGGAAACAAAGTATATCTTTCGGATATAAGTGCTTACGGCTTTGCCGCTTTTGAGGTGGAATAATGTTTGCTTTATTACTTACTTTATCAATAATTGGCGTAATTGTTCAACAGGTCACACGAAAAGAATATAATAAACGAATAAAGGAAGGCGCCTTTACCTTTTCGGCTTTAAGTGTGTTGTTTTCGCTTATTGTTTTCTTAATAATTTCAAAAGGCAAGTTGAATTTTTCGGCACAATTTATTCCTTATAGCATTGGTTTTGCGGCGTTTTATTCTGCTGCAACGGTGGGAACCTTTTTTGCAATTAGCACAGGGCCGCTTTCAATAACAGGCCTTGTATGTAAATATTCTCTTTTGTTGCCTTCAATTTATGGAATATTATTTTTAAAGGAACCCACAGGGCCTTTGCTTTATATTGGCATTGGTTTACTTATTGTTTCACTTTTTCTTATAAATTATGAGGGTAAAGGAAATAATAAAAAGCTTTCTTTAAAATGGGCAATATTTATGTTTATTGCGTTTTTGGGTAGCGGCGGTTGTTCAACCGTTCAAAAGGTTCAGCAAATAAAGTTTGATGGCGCGGGCAAAAACGAGTTTATGATAATAGCACTTTTAATATCGTTTGTTTGTATTTTTGCCGCCGCACTTGTTTTTGAAAGAAATAATATTGCCAAAAAAATAACCGCAGGTGCTCACTTATACATAATTTGTGGGTTGTCAAATGGACTTCTTAACCTTTTTATTATGATGCTTGCCGTTTGGCCGGCGTCGGTTGTGTTCCCAATAATGTCGGCAGGCGGAATTTTGCTAACCACAATCATTGGGGTTACGGTTTATAAAGAAAAATTAACGGTTACACAAATTATTGGAATGGTTTTAGGCACAGTTTCAATAATAATTTTAAACTTATAATAAAAAACCACGGTGTTACACCGTGGTTTTATTGTTTTTATAGCAACTCTATTCCGTTTTCTAAACATTCTTTGACCATTTCGCTTGGCCAGAATGAAGACTGAACTTCGCCAATGTGGGCTTTCTTTAAAAAGTACATACACATACGCGATTGTCCAATTCCGCCGCCAACGGTGTAGGGAAGTTCGCCGTTTAATAATGCCTTGTGGAAAGGCAAATTTACCCTTTCTTCTGCACCGCGAACCTTAAGTTGTTTTAAAAGCGCTTCTTCGTCTACCCTAATTCCCATTGAAGAAAGTTCAAGCGAAATATCTAAAAGAGGGTAATACACCAAAATATCGCCGTTAAGCTGCCAGTCGTCATAATCGGGCGCCCTGCCGTCGTGCGGTTTGCCCGATTTTAAATTACCGCCGATTTGCATTAAGAAAACAGCGCCGTATTCTTTAACGGCAAGTTTTTCACGCTCTTTACCGGTGGCGTTTGGGTAGCGGTCTTCAAGTTCTTGGGTGGTTATAAAGGTAATTTCTTCGGGCAAAAGTTCGTGAACAAAATTATATTCTTTTGCAATATAATGTTCGGTGTTCTTAAGCGCAGAATAAATGCTTCTTACAATTTCCTTTAAGGTTTTTTCGTTTCTTTCTTCTTTGGTTATAACCTTTTCCCAGTCCCATTGGTCAACAAAAACCGAATGTATGTTATCAAGGTCTTCATCGCGCCTAATAGCGTTCATATCGGTGTAAAGGCCTTCGCCGTGTTTAAAACCGTAACGCGCCAAAGCGTCGCGCTTCCATTTGGCAAGCGAATGAACAATTTCCATATCGCCCGCAACACCCTTAATATCAAACGAAACAGGGCGTTCGGTGCCGTTAAGCGTATCGTTTAAACCGCTTTGGTTATGCACAAACAAAGGGGCAGACACCCTTGTTAAATTAAGTTGTTTGGCAAGGTCCCTTTCAAAAAAATCTTTTACCTTTTTAATGGCAATTTCGGTTTGCTTTAAATCAAGCAAACTTTTATAGCCATTTACTTTTGTAAGGGTATACATAAAAAATCTCCTATCAAAATAATTTGCACTGGTTTAACAGTTATTTTTTATCGTCAAAAAGGGGTTTATAACCCTTTTGTTTCTTTTCGCGTATGCGCGCTTCTTCAATTGCGCGTGGGTCGTAATTTTCTAAAAATAAAGTAAATTCGTCTTCGCTCATTTCCTGAACATTTTTGTTTTGCTTGTAAATTGTTTGCACTAAATTTTTATAAGCCCTAATCTCAATACATTTGGCGCGGGTGCGAATATAAGCCAATGCGCCCAAACAAACAATACAAAAAAAGAAAGGCAAAAAGTGGCGCCACCACCAGTCTTCGTGCAACCCAGAATAACTTAGTTCAACATTTGTCATGTGCTTAATAAAACCAAAGCAAACAAAACAACCGCTTATTAAATTAACAAAAAGAGCAATTAAATCAAGTTTTAAAAGCAATAAAACAATGCCCACCACAAAGAAAAATGTGGAAACCAAAAAGAAAACAGCGCTTGGTATAAATTTGCTTATAAATTCTGCATTCGCAGAATAAACCAAAAACATACCGGCAACAAAGAAAACAGTCATAAGTACGGTAAGTATAGCAAAAGCCAAATAAAGAATTTTAAAAACTTTATATGCTTTTCCGTTTGGGTCGGGGTAATCAACATTGTGTTTCTTAAGCGATTTTACCGCTTTTTCGTAAACATTGTTAATAATCTTCATAAAATCACCAACCCTTATTTTAACATTTTTTTATATAATTGACAAGGGTTAATTTTAATAGTAAAATATATTGGGTGATAAAATGAGTGTACTTAATATTGTAATGGTTGAGCCCGAGATTCCTCAAAACACGGGCAATGTAGCCAGAACCTGTGCTGCAACGGGTGCACGGCTTCACATAGTAAAGCCAATGGGCTTTGCTGTTGACGATAAAAAATTAAAACGCGCAGGGCTTGATTATTGGCATTATCTTGATATAACATATTACGAAAGTTTAGAAGAATTTTTAGAAAAAAATAAAGATGCCAACCTTTTTTATTTTACAACCAAAGCGCAAAAGGCGCACAGCGATGTGGCTTTTCCCGAAAACGCCTTTTTGCTTTTTGGCAAGGAAACCAAAGGGCTGCCCGAAGAACTGCTTATTAAAAACCCTGAACGCTGTGTAAGAATACCCATGCGCGATACAATACGCAGTTTAAACCTTTCAAACTCGGTGGCAATAGCCGTTTACGAAGTGCTTAGGCAGTGGAATTACCCCGAACTTGTTAATTTTGGTCAGTTGCACAATTACAAGTGGGAAAATCTTTAAATTTTAGTTACTGTAAATATTGAAAAATTTTCATTTTGTGGTAAAATAAAATAGATAAATATTTAACAATATAAAAGGAGTAAAATTATGAGCGTTTTAAACAAAAAAACTGTTGATGACATTAACGCAAAAGGTTTACGCGTTTTAGTTAGGGTGGACTTTAACGTTCCGCTTAAAAACGGCGTTATTACCGACGAAAACCGCATTGTTGCCGCACTCCCCACAATTAAAAAATTAATTGGTGACGGCGCAAAGGTTATTCTTTGTTCCCACCTTGGCAAACCCAAGGGCGAACCTAAACCCGAACTCTCTTTAGCCCCTGTTGCTGTTCGCCTTTCGGAACACCTTGGCAAAGAAGTTGTTTTTGCAGCCGACGATAATGTTGTTGGCGAAAACGCAAAAGCAGCTGTTGCTAATATGAAAGACGGCGATGTTGTGTTGCTTCAAAACACACGCTACCGCGCTGAAGAAACCAAAAACGGCGAAGAATTTTCTAAAGAACTTGGCTCTTTGGCCGATATTTTTGTAAACGATGCTTTTGGTACTGCTCACCGCGCACATTGTTCAACCGTTGGTGTTGTTTCTTATGTTAAAGAAGCAGTTGCAGGTTACCTTATTGGCAAAGAACTTAAATATTTGGGCAATGCTGTAGAAAGCCCTGTTCGTCCTTTTGTTACAATTTTGGGCGGCGCTAAAGTAGATAGCAAACTTCCTGTTATTGAAAACCTTATTACCAAAGCAGATACACTTATTATCGGCGGCGGTATGGCTTACACATTCCTTGCAGCAAAAGGTTACGGCGTTGGCACTTCGCTTATTGACGAAACCAAAATTGAATACTGCAAAGAAATGATGGAAAAGGCAGAGAAAAACGGTGTTAAAATTCTTATTCCCGTTGACTGCACCATTACCAAAAACTTCCCCGACCCAATTGATGCTCCTGTTGAAGTTAGCGTTGTAGACGCTGATAAAATTCCTGCTGACTATATGAGTTTGGATATTGGCGATAAAACTGCCGAACTTTATGCAAACGAAGTTAAAAATGCAAAAACAGTTGTTTGGAACGGTCCTATGGGCGTGTTTGAAAACCCCATTTTAGCAAAAGGTACAATTGCCGTTGCTAAAAGTTTGGCTGAAACCGATGCTATTACCGTTATTGGCGGCGGCGATTCGGCTGCGGCTGTTAACACACTTGGCTTTGGCGATAAAATGACCCACATTTCAACAGGCGGCGGCGCCTCGCTTGAATTTTTAGAAGGCAAAGAACTTCCGGGTATTGCCGCGCTTAACAATAAATAAAAATTAGGCGGCTTAATAGCCGCTTAATTGTTTAAGAAAGGGAAAACAAAATGAATAAAGAAAAAAGAAATGCAGTTATTGCAGGCAACTGGAAAATGAATAAAACCCCCGCTGAAGCAAAGGCGTTAATTGAAGAAATGAAACCCCTTGTAAAGGACGCAAGTTGCGATGTTGTACTTTGCGTACCTTTTGTTGATATTGCCGCTGCTGTCCAAGTAGCACAGGGCTCTAACATTAAAATTGGCGCAGAAAATGTGCATTTTGCGGCCGCAGGCGCATACACTGGCGAAATTTCTGCCGATATGCTTGTTGCTTCGGGTGTTGAATATGTTGTAATTGGACATTCTGAAAGAAGACAGTACTTTGGCGAAACCGACCAAACCGTAAATCTTCGCACAAAAGCCGCTTTAAACGCAGGCCTTAAGGCAATTGTTTGCGTTGGCGAAACCCTTGAACAACGCGAACTTGGTTACACCGAAACCTTGCTTAAATTCCAAACCAAAATGGCACTTACAGGTGTTAGCGAAGAACAACTTAAAAATGTTATTATTGCTTATGAACCCGTTTGGGCTATTGGTACAGGCGTTACCGCTACTGCCGAACAGGCAGACGAAGGCAACGGCTATGTAAGGGCTGCTATTGCCGAAGCATATTCAAGCGATATTGCCGAAACCGTTACAATTCAATACGGCGGTTCTATGAACGCTAAAAATGCCGAAGAACTTTTGGCAAAGGTAAATGTTGACGGCGGTTTAATTGGCGGTGCTTCTTTAAAGGCAGAAGATTTTTCTGTTATTGTAAAGGCAGCAAGTAAATAATATTAGTGGTGAAGAAAATGAAAAAACCCCTTGTTTTATGTATAATGGACGGTTTTGGCATACGCGAAGAAAAAGAGGGTAATGCTATTGCCGCCGCAAATACACCTTATTTAACAGGTTATTTTAAAAACTACCCCTTTACAACATTGGGCGCTTCGGGCCTTGATGTTGGTTTGCCCGACGGTCAAATGGGTAACAGCGAAGTTGGCCACACCAACATTGGCGCAGGCAGGGTTGTTTACCAAATGCTTGTTAAAATTTCAAAATCAATTAAAGACGGCAAGTTTTTTGAAATTGAACCGCTTAAAAAGGCAATGGAAAACTGCCGTGATAACGGCACTGCGCTTCACGTTGTTGGCCTTTTGTCCGATGGCGGTGTGCATAGCCACATTGAACACCTTTACGGCATTTTGGGTATGGCTAAAATTTACGGTCTTAAAAAGGTGTATATCCACGCTTTAATGGACGGACGCGATGTTTCAACCACTTCGGGCGTTGGCTTTATTAAAGATGTTTTGGCAAAAACCGAAGAGTTTGGCGTTGGCGAAATTGCTACCATTGCCGGCCGTTTTTACGCAATGGACCGCGACTTTGCTTGGGACAGGGTTGAAAAGGCGTATGCCGCTTGGGTTTACGGCGAAGGCGTACAAGAAAGCGACCCTGTAAAAGCCGTCGCAGATTCTTATAAAAACGGTGTTACCGATGAATTTATTGTTCCCACAGTTGTTAATAAAGAGGGTACAATAAAAGCGGGTGACAGCGTTATTTCCTTTAACTTTAGGCCCGACCGCGCGCGTCAGTTTACACGCACTTTGGTAGACGAAAGTTTTGACGGCTTTACCCGTAAACTTGGTTATTTGCCGGTTAATTATGTCTGCATGACACAGTACGATGAAACAATGCCGAATGTAACGGTTGCATTCCCGCCCGAAGAACTTAAAATGACCTTGGGTGAATATCTTTCTTCTAAAGGTATGACACAGCTTCGTATTGCCGAAACCCAAAAATATGCCCATGTAACATTCTTCTTTAACGGCGGCGAAGAAAAAACATTTGTTGGCGAAGACCGTATTTTAATTAAATCGCCCGATGTTGCAACCTTTGATTTAATGCCTGAAATGAGCGCGTACCCCGTTTGTGAAGCCGTTTGCAAAGAAATTATTTCGGGTAAATACGATGCCGTTATTTTAAACTTTGCTAACTGCGATATGGTTGGACACACAGGCGTTTTTGATGCCGCAGTTAAAGCGGTGGAAGCGGTTGACACCTGTGTTGGCAAAGTGGTAGAAGCAACACTTTCTATGGACGGTACTGTGCTTATTACTGCCGACCACGGCAATGCCGACTGTATGGTGGGCGAAGACGGAAAACCCTTTACCCCCCACACAACAAACCGCGTTCCTTTCTGCGTTGTTGGTTACCCCTGCGAACTTAAAGAGGGCGGCCGCCTTGCCGACATTGTTCCAACAATGCTAACAGTTTTAGGACTTCCGAAACCTGCTGAAATGGATGGCGAAAGCTTAATAAAATAAAACAAAAAGGAGAGCACTGCTCTCCTTTTTTTGCTTAAAAATGACTTCGTTCTATATTTCGCAACTGATTTTCTTTAAGTTCCTTTAATTCTTTTTTACTTATATCTACATAAATACAGTCGGCACACGCGCCCGTTATATCTATACTTATTTCCGTTAAAACACATTTGTTATTTCTTTGGTAAATACAAAAAATATTTTCACAATTCATATAATCACCCTTTAAAATATATCATACCAAAAAACAAAATGCAACCATAAATGGTTATATAAATACAACCGAAATTGAGCATAATATTGTTTTGGGTGATGATTATGTTTAAAATTGACAATGAACTAAAAAATGCAAACACACCGCGTACTGTACGATTTACCGAATCACTTTTTGAAAGACTTAACAAAACTGCGGCAAACAACAATATTTCGTTTAATTTACTTGTGTTGCAGTGCTGTAAATACGCGCTTGACAATATAGAAAGTGAAGAAAACAAATAAAAGCAACTATAGCGAAGTTGTAATTTAAAAAACAAAAAAGATGTGTGGAATTTCCACACATCTTTTTTATATTATTTTTGCGCCTTCGTAATCAACTGTTAGGGGAATAATATCCCAGTTTGTTATGCCTTTTTCTATAAGCAGTTCTTTTAAATTATCGGTAAAATTCATATCGTCACTTGCAAGGCATAAACAGGTTGAACCTGCACCGCTAATGCAAAATGCCAAAGCACCGCACTGTTTTGCGCAGTCTTTAACAATATCATAATCTTTAATTAAATGTTTGCGGTAGGGTTGGTGAAGTGTATCGCGCAGGGAAAGACTAATTAAGTGTCCGTCACCTGTTTCAAGCGCTTTAAGTAAAATTGCCACGCGCGATTCGTTAAACACTGCATCGGCAAAGGGTACCGTTTTGGGAAGCACCGACCTTGCAACGCTTGTAAGCAGTGTAAAATCGGGCACAAGCGCAACAAAATGCAAATTGCGGTGAATGTTGTAACTAACCGAATATGGAGTTCCGTGCGAAACCATTGAAGCGGTAAGACCGCCGTAAATTGCCGGTGATAAGTTATCGGGGTGGCCTTCAAGACGGTTGCAAATGCATAGTAGTTCGCCTTTTGTTAAATTGCAGTCGTAAATATAATCGGCTGCCAACGCACCTGCAACAAGCAGTGAAGAACTTGAACCAAGTCCGCGTGAAACAGGAATATTTATTTCTTCAAAGGTTATTTTTAAACCGCCGCGTTTGTTGTTTGTTGCCGCTAACACGGCGTCAAAGCCAACAAGCGCCAAATTTTCTTCGTTTTTATATTGTTCTTCGCAACCCTCAAAAATAAGTTCTTCCGCGGGTTCAAACGAAATAACATTATAAAGCGAAAAAGCGCAACCAACACTATCAAACCCTGGACCTAAATTGGCGGTTGTAGCAGGGACTTGTACTGTAACTTTACTCACGGTTATTCCTCCGTTTTACTAAATACAAAATCTATAAGGTTTTCTTTTTCTATAACTGTGTTGTGCAAAACAACGGCATTTTTAAGTTCTGCAAGTTGTTTTGGTATAGCCACACCGGTTAATTTATTTAACTGTTCAAGCGCCAAAAATTCGTTTTCGTTTGGTGTTTCGCCCAAAGCATTTAAAACAGAAGTTGGGAATTTATAAGGGCTTGCAGTCGCAAGCACAACGCTTTTACAGTTAACTTCGGTATCTTTTAACACCTTAACCGCAACGGCAGTGTGTGTATCGCAAAGGTAACCGCTTTCTTCGTAAACTTCCTTAATGGTTTTAAGGGTTTCACTATCGGTTGTGTTACCGGCAATAAAGGTTTCCTTAATTCGGTTTAATAAACTGTCACTAACCTTGTAAAATCCCTTTTCGTTTAAATCTTTCATATAACCGGCAACTTCAGTATCGTTTCCGTCGCTTAATAAGTAAAGCAAACGCTCAAGGTTGCTTGAAACCAAAATATCCATAGACGGTGAAACGGTTTTGTAAAATGTTCTTCTGCGGTCGTAAACGCCAGTTGTTAAAAAGTCGGTTAAAACATTGTTGGCGTTAGAAGCGCAAATAAGTTTGTTTATTGGCAGCCCCAAACATTTTGCAAAATAACCAGCCAAAATGTTACCAAAGTTTCCCGTTGGCACAACAAAGTTAATTTTTTCGCCAAGGGTAATTTCACCCTTTGCCAATAAATCGGAATACGCTTTAAAATAATAAACAAGTTGGGGGGCTAAACGGCCAATGTTAATTGAGTTTGCACTTGAAAGGCAAACACCTTTGCTTTCCTTTTTAGAAAAAGCGGCAAAGGTATTTTTAACACCTGTTTGCGCGTCGTCAAAGTTGCCGTTAATGGCGCAAACACAAACATTTTTGCCCTTTTGTGTTACCATTTGCGCCTTTTGAACTGCGCTAACACCATCATTTGGGAAAAACACAATAATTCTTATTCCCTCTACATCGGCAAAACCTTCTAAAGCGGCTTTGCCGGTGTCACCGCTTGTTGCGGTAAGAATAACCGTTTCCTCACTTCTTCCTAAAAGTTTTTTAGAACCCGTCATAAGTTGTGGAAGAACAGATAAGGCAACATCTTTAAACGCACTTGTTGGGCCGTGGAAAAGTTCGGTAACAAAAAAATTGCCAACTTTAACGGTGGGGGTAAGTTCATCGGTTGCAAATTTGCCCTTATAGGCGCGGTTTACCATACCGTCCATTTCTTCTTTAGAAAAATCGTTAAGAAGAGTATGTAAAATTTCGGCGCTCATTTCAATTGTTGTTAAACCCATAAGTTTTTTGTAATCAAAATTAAGTGCGTCAAAATCTTTAATCATAAACAAACCGCCGTCATCGGCAATGCCCTTAAGCACCGCTTCGGCGCTGTTTGCGGTTAAATTGTTGTTTCGTGTGCTGTTGTAAATCATTGTTTCACCTTAGTTTTTGTAAAATTTATAAACCCTGTCCATAAGCCCAATTTTTTCTGGCGTATAAGCGGGTAGTTGCAAAATATCGTGACCGGGGAACGAGTTGCCCTCAATAAGCAAAATATCGTTTTCCCTAACGCAAACATCCCAACCAACATAAGCAATTTGCGGTACCACGCGCGCGGCTTTATCAACCGTTTCTAACACCTTGTCCCAACAGGGAATGGTAAAGCCAACAATTTTCTTGCCTGTCATTGGGTGTTTTTCATAAACAATTCCGTTTTTGTCGGCGGCAGGAAGAGGAACGGTTCCTGTTTCTATATCAACCTTTGCAGCCATACCGCCTGTAGTTAAATTGTCAATACTTTTACCGTCCATACCAATTCGCCAGAAAGCAGATATAGGGTAGCATACACCATCTTTTAAAATTGTAACAACCCTAACGGTGTTTACGGCGTGTGGGTAAACTTCGCGAATTGCGTGGTGGTTATAAACAACCTCTTCAATAACGCCTTTTTCTTTAGCGCTAAGCAGTTTGTAAAGTCCGTCGGCATCTGCTTCTGTCACCGAAAATTTTTCCACACCTATACCGCAGGTGCCCTGTGAGGGTTTATAAATAATTTCCTTTTTGCCTTTTAAGAATTCTTTAAATTCTTCTTTGGTCATAGTATCGTTTACAAGCCAGTCGCGATGCATAAACTCGGCAAAAAGTTGGTTAAAGTCTTCTTTGTTGTCAAAAAGGTGCCAATATTTTTTATCGTTAAATTTTCTAACCAGCGCATTGTTTACACCGCGGGTAATAAATGTTTTGCGGTTTGCGGGTTTTAAATTATAAAACTCAAAAACCTTATAATCGTTAGGACCTGCGCCGTAACGAAGACCGCACCAAATCATATCAAAAAATATAAAAATTTTACTTTTACCGCTTTTTTTAGCAGTTTTATCTAACTGAATGAAAGCTCGGCGAAAATCAAGTTGTACCAGTCTTTTTAGAGCATAGATAACATTCATAAAAACTCTCCCATAATATATAATATATAAAGTATACAATAGAATTTTATATGTGTCAATTAAAAAAAGCCATCTTAAGCGGGAGTTGCAGTTAGAGATAAATTGGTTTTTCAGATAAATTTGTACTATTTCTTGTTACAAAAACTTGTAAGACACAAAGTATTACTGCGTTTTTGTAACTGCGAAACCGAAACAAATTTATTCTTACAAAACTGCTTTGCACTTTAAAAAGATAAATTTTTAGTGGTATAAAAGGCGAAAAACCACGATAAAGCCGCGTCGCTTATCGTGGTTTTTTAACACAGTAGACCGCAAAAATTTACTTTTTAAGACAATTTAACTTTAACCGCAACTCCCGAGTTTTTTAAATCATATTCGCAAGTAAAGTCCAGGCAAGTGAATAGTAAACAATAACCGAAACAAAGTCGTTAATTGTGGTAATAAGCGGACCAGAAGCAACGGCAGGGTCTAAACCTGCGCGTTTAAGCAAAAGGGGAATACCTGTGCCCGAAAAACCGGCAATAATCATTGTGCAAAGAAGCGACAGCGCAACGCAACCTGCGGCGGCACACGAAAACATCATAACTTCGCTTTTTATAACCAACAAATAAACAAAAGTTACGGCAAAGGAAATTATTGATAACAAAAAGCCGTTTGCAAAGGCAATTTTTATTTCCCTAAAAATAAGGGAAAGGCGTTCTTTAAATGAAAGTTCTTCGCCTGCTAAAATGCGAATTGTAACAGCCAGTGACTGTGTGCCTGTGTTACCCGCCATGCCAAGAATTAGCGACTGAAAGCAAACAATAACGCTTAGTTCTTTAACAACATTTTCAAACGCACCAATAACGCTTGAAATACCAAGACCCAAGAACAAAAGAATAATAAGCCAAGGTATGCGCTTTTTAACACTTTTGCCGAGCGGTTCAAACAGTTCTTCTTCTTCGGTAAGACCCGCAAATTTAGCGTAATCATCGCCAAGTTGCTCGTCTACCATTTCTATAATATCTTGCGCGGTAATAACGCCCAAAACTTCCTTGGTTTTTTCGCTTATAACGGGAATTGAGTTTTCTGAATATTCCCTTAAAACATCAATACTTTCGTTAATGTTTTCGGTGTCGTAAACAAAGGGGTAAGAAGTTGTAATTAAATCGGCAAAATCGTCGGTTTGCCTTGCAACAATAAGGTCTTTAAGGTCAACCGCACCGCAAAAACAACCGTTTTCGTCCACAACATAAAGTTTTGAAATATTGTCGTTTTCCGCCGCCTGATTTATAAGACTTCGCATTGCCTTTTTTATTGTGTTGTCTTTGTTAATAACAATAAAGTTGGTGGTCATAACGCTTCCGAAAACATCTTCTTCGTAAGAATCAATAAGTTCAATGTTTTCTTTGGCTTCGGGCTCAATAAGTTCTAAAATTTCTTGGCGCTTATCATCATCTAATTCTTCCAAAACGTCAACCGCATCGTCGGCATCCATTTCTTCAATAACATCGGCGGCTTTATCGTTTGAAAGTTCTTCAATGTAAACCTCTACTTCATCAAGGTAAGAGAAAATATTTGAAACTGCTTCATCGCCCAAAACCGAATACAAATAAATTCTTTCTTCTTTGGTTAAATGTTCAAGCACCGCGGCAATATCGTTATCGTGGTAGTCGCTTAAGCCCTCTTTAATTTCTTCGGCTGTGGCGGAATTTTTAATAAGCGCCAAAATTTCTTCGGCATAGTCACGGTTAGTGAGTATATCTTCTTCTTGTTCAAGAATTTCTTTTTCTTCCATAAAAAATGACCTCCTTTTTTAAAGGCGGTCACAAAAAGCATATAAGCCGTGGCTTAAACCACAGCAAAAAGGGGCAGACCGCCGCATATTTTGTTGTTACTACTTCGGGGATTCGCACCGGCGTCCACGCCCTGTCACCTCTCTTTTTTGTTTTTTTATATTATCTTACAAAAACCTAAAAATGTCAATCAAAAAACACCTTTTTGGTAAAGACCTCTTGTAAAGGCACTGTTTAACGGTTCGCCTTTTTTATATTTTTCTAAAATTTCGTTAATCTCTTCCTTGTTTTCATCGGTGAAATAAAGCATAAGCCAATCGGCAAAAATGCCGTCTTGCTTGTCGGCCAAATAAATTGGCGTACTGTTAATAAGTTCGCAAAAACCGTTTTTGCAAATAAGTTTAAATTTGGTATTCTTGCGGTCGGTTAAAACGCCCTGCTTTTTGCATTTTTCGCAACCCACAAAACTTTTAACCGGGCAGTTTTTAAACACCATAAGCGGAATTTTACCGTAAGCAATAACGGATGTTGGCAAACTAAATGCGCTGTTTTTTATTTGCGCAAACGACATTTCGGGCGAAAGCAAAAGCCCTTTTACATTGTTTTCCCTTGCAAAATCTTCGTAATAACTTGAAAAACAGTTCATACCAAAACCGCAAAACGCGTTAAGCCCAACTTGGTTTACCAAAGAAATTTGGCACAAATTACCAACCAATACATATTTTATGCCAAGTTCTTTAATTCTATTTAGTTCACTTTTAATTGTTTCTTCGTTTTCATAAACCCTAAAAAGTTCCGCAACAATTAAAGTGTTACCTAAAATGCAGTTTTTATTTATGCTTTGGGTCGGCAAAACAACCGCCTTTACACCGCTTAAATTGTTTGGTAAAAGCGAAATATCGGGCAAACGCAAAATATATCCTTTTGGCGTTTTGTTTGTGGGTGCTTTGCTTTGTGGCAAAACAGGTGTAATTTCTTTTGGCAAAACCGCGCGTTTATGGTAAAGCGCTAAAACGGCACACCTTCGCAGTTCGTTTAAAGAAGCCGAAGAAAGAGTTAAACCGCTTTCGCAGTAAAATTCAAAGTTTTCTAAATAAAAGGGTGTATCGCCAAGTTTCCCTATACATTTTTGGGCAAAGGCGTAATCAAGCGGTTTGTTTTGCGCCAAAACACCGCAGTCACCCTGCACAGTAACGGTATTACCGTTTTCGCTAAAAGTTAATTCGCTTGGGCGGTTTTCATACACGCAAAGTTTTGCCGAAACGCCTGTTATTTTTTGCTGTTTTCGGTAAAGCGAATGAATGTAGGGAAGCGCTTCATTAGTGGCAACAACATCGTCTTTGCTGCGAACCCCAAACATATCTTTATTTATTTCATTTTTATAATAACCGTTTGTAAAACCTTGGCGCGAGAATACATTTTTTAAAGCGGCACACAGTTTTTCTTCGGCAAAGCCGTTTTTTAAAACCTGCCTTGCAGCCGTTACCGCCGCCGCAACATATTCGGGGCGTGTCATTCTGCCCTCAATTTTAAAAGAACAAACGCCCATTTCTTTAAGTTCTGCCAAATGGTCTAAAAGCGATAAATCTTTTAAACTTAAAGCGTATTCTTCTTTCCCGCTTGCCGTAAAGGGAAGACGGCAAGGCCCCGCGCAAAGACCGCGGTTTCCGCTGCGCGAACCCAAAAAAGCCGAAAACAAGCATTGGCCCGATACACACATACAAAGTGCACCGTGCACAAACGCTTCAACCTCCATATTTAGTTCCTTTGCTTTGCGGCAAAGGTTTTTAAGCCCCTCTTTGCTAAGTTCACGCGCGGCAACAACACGCTTAAATCCCATTTCTTTTAAAGGAATAAGCGCGCTTTCCGAAAAAACAGTCATTTGGGTAGAAGCGTGTAAAGGTAGTTCGGGCAAATTTTTGTGCAAATAATAAGCCAAACCTAAATCGGCAATAATTACACCGTCAATCCCGCTGTTATAGGCATAAAAGCACAAAGAAACAGCATTAAAAAACTCTGTATCGGCAATTAAAATGTTTAAGGTAAGATACACCTTAACACCTGCTTCGTGACAGAGTTTTACAATTTCCTTAAGTTCTTCTTTTTTAAAATTTTGGGCATTTCTGCGCGCGTTAAATTCTTCGGTGCCCAAGTAAACGGCGTCGGCGCCGCTTTTTATTGCCGCGTTTAGCATTTCGCGGTTGCCGACAGGCGCTAAAATTTCACAGTTTTTAATCATAAGTTAAGTTTGTCCAAAGCAATTTTTTCGTTAAGCCGTGTAACTTCAAGGCGCAAAGCCGCATTTTCTTCTTCGGTCTTTTTTGCCTTGTCTAAACAGTCAAGCGCCGTCATAACCGCCGCCATTGTGGTAGACAAAAACGGTTTTGCCTTAATAAGCGTGTCCATTTTATGTTCAAGTTCGTTGGCCAAACTTTTCATATACTGTTCATCGTCTTCAGAACAAACAGAATAGGGGATACCGCCAACATTTATTCTAATAATATTAGCCATATTAGTCCTCCGTATCATCAGGGGTAATATCTTTTAAAGTTTGCAGTTTGTCAATACAAACCTTGCAAACGCGTTTATCTTTATAATGAACAAGATTATCAAGTTCGTTGCAAAAGAAACAAGCAGGTTTGTATTTTTTTATAACAATAGAGTTTTCGTCTAAGAAAAATTCAACATGGTCGCGACCGCTGTCAACATCTAAATGGCGGCGAATTTCCTTGGGCAAAACAAGGCGGCCCATACTGTCAACGGGCTTTACTAAGCCGGTACCTTTAATCATAAAAACTCCTCCTTATAGATAAATATAGTATAACAAAAATTTATTTTCAAGTCAAACAGCAAAAAACGAAACAGCAATAAATTGTTGAAAATGCCGAAATTGTTAAATAAATACATAAAAAACGGGTTAAAATACTGTTGTTTGTGCAAATAAACAATAAAACTGCACAAATTTTTAAAAAAATGTTGCAAAGTGCGTAAAGAATTGTTATAATTTATCATAGCGAATACTTGATTTTATAAGAAAGGATGTTTTTTATGAATAAGAAGGATTTAGTTGCAGTTGTTAGCGAGGCAGCCGGCGTATCTAAAAAAGATACAGAAGCAGTTGTAAAAGCAACA
Organism: Acutalibacteraceae bacterium; assembly: GCA_045601805.1. Lineage (GTDB taxonomy): Bacteria > Bacillota > Clostridia > Oscillospirales > Acutalibacteraceae > SIG607. The sequence continues at coordinate 99,383 of JAZSAJ010000059.1, read as the reverse complement.
TTTGAAGCAATTGAAAATGCGCTTGTTAAAGGCGATAAAGTTCAGCTTATTGGCTTCGGTACTTTTGAAGTTCGCGAACGCGGCGCTCGTACAGGTATCAATCCTCAAACAAAACAAACTGTTAAAATCCCCGCTTCCAAAGCTCCGGCTTTCAAAGCAGGCAGAGCTCTTAAAGACGCTGTTAACAAATAATTAAAAAGCAAACAAAAACGGGTGTGCAGAATTTTCTGCACACCTTTTTTTGTTGACTAAAGGGTTGCTTTGTGGTAAAATAATTAGGTATTATGGGAGGAATTGGTTTATGGAAATTTTATACGAAAATTTTGGGAATATAGAGTTAGGCCATGTAGTAATGTGGCTTATTGGCGGTGTGCTAATTTACCTTGCCATTGCAAAGGATATGGAGCCAACACTTTTACTTCCGCTTGGCTTTGGTACACTTGTTGCAAACATTCCTTTGTCCGATGCTGTGGCTGAACACGGTCCGCTTACAACCCTTTTTAATGCCGGTATTGCTAACGAACTGTTTCCGCTTTTACTGTTTATCGGTATTGGCGCAATGATTGACTTTACGCCTATTTTAACCAACCCAAAACTAATGCTTTTCGGCGCGGCGGCACAGTTTGGTATATTCTTTACTTTCTGTGCGGCATCTATTTTCTTTGATATTAACGATGCGGCGTCTATTGGTATTATTGGCGCGGCCGACGGTCCTACTTCCATTGTTGTTGCGCAGGAACTTGGCAGTAAATATGTCGGCGCAATAATGGTTGCAGCATATTCTTATATGGCGCTTGTGCCCATTATTCAGCCCCCTGTAATTAAACTTCTTACCACCAAAAAAGAACGTTTAATTCGTATGCCTTATAAGCAAAAAGATGTTTCCAAAAAAACCAAAATTTTGTTCCCTATTGTTATATTTATGGTAGCGGCTGTTATTGCTCCTAAATCGGCATCTCTTATTTTCTTCTTAATGTTTGGTAACTTAATAAGGGAATGCGGTGTTTTAAATTCGCTTTCCGAAACCGCGCAAAAGGTACTTGCAAACCTTGTTACAATTTTGCTTGGTATTTCTATTGCAACCCGCATGAAAGCCGAAGAATTTTTGCGCCCCGAAACATTGCTTATTTTAGGTCTTGGCCTTATTGCCTTTATTATTGATACCGCAGGCGGTGTTTTGTTTGCAAAATTCTTAAACCTTTTCTTAAAAGAAAAAATCAACCCAATGATTGGCGCTGCCGGTATTTCGGCATTCCCAATGTCGGGCAGAATTGTTCATAAAATGGGACTTAAAGAAGACCCGCAGAACTTCCTTTTAATGCATTCAATTGGTGTAAATGTATCAGGTCAAATTGCGTCTGTTATAGCCGGCGGACTTATTTTAAGTTTCTTCGGTAATTAAGGGGGTTAAATTATGAATTTGAATAACTTTGTAGATAATTTGCATTATATGGGCAAGGGTATGTTGGCAATATTTGTTGTTATTGGCACAATAATTCTTGTAACCGCCCTGCTTAATAAAATATTTTCTAAAAACAAATAAATGAAAACATTTGTTGTTAATAAAAACGACGCGGGTATGCGGCTAGATAAGTTTATAACTAAAACCTGTCCGCTGTTACCCGCTTCGCTTATGTATAAAGCCATTCGGCAAAAAGATATTAAAATAAATTCAAAAAGGGCAAAAATTGATACCCGAATATGCGAGGGCGATGTTATTTCGGTTTACGCTAAAGATGAATTTTTGAGCGAAAAACCCGATAATTACGATTTTTTAGCGGCAAGTGATAACCTAAAAATTGTTTATGAAGACGAATTTATTTTACTTGCCGATAAACCGCAAGGGCTTTTGGTTCACCCCGATAAAAACGAGTATGGCGATACCTTAATTGCGCGTATACAAAAATATTTGTATAAAAAGGGCGAATATAATCCAAAACAGGAAAACAGTTTTAAGCCCGCTTTGGCAAACCGAATTGACCGTAACACAGGCGGTATTGTAATTGCCGCCAAAACTGCTGAAGCGCTTCGTATTCTTTGCGAAAAAATTAAACTGCGCGAAATAGATAAACGCTATTTGGCGGTTGTTCACGGCAGTTTTAGTCAAAAAAGCGGTGTGCTAACCGGCTTTCTTGAAAAAAACGAAGATAAAAACAAGATTTATTTGCAAAAAGGGAAAACCGAAAACAACAAAAGCATAACAACAGGTTATAAAACGCTTTGCGAAAAAAATGGGTTGTCGCTGTTAGAAGTAGAACTTATAACCGGCAGAACTCACCAAATTCGCGCCCATATGGCGGGGGCAGGCCACGCTTTGCTTGGTGACGGTAAATACGGAAAACTCGCCACGGATAAAAAAATGGGCTTTAATAAACAAGCGCTTTATTCTTATAAATTAACATTTTGTTTTAAGAGTGACGCAGGCGAACTAAATTATTTAAACGGCAAAACTTTTTCTGTAAATGATGTGTGGTTTGCAAAGGAATTGTTTGATTACCTAGTATAAAACAAAATAAAACGCCAACACTTATATTGGGTGATATAAGTGGAAAATAAAAAAGAACCGTTGTTTTTAAATAAAGAACAACGCGAAAAAGATATTTCGGCGCTTGATTTGGTTAATAAATACGGCACTTACGAAATTCAGCCAACCGCCGATACCGCAAACGAATACCCTGCAATTGCGCAGGGCCTTCCAAAACGCAAAAAAAATATTCGCGAAAACCAAGAAACATAAAAGCAGAGGCTTACGCCTCTGCTTTTGCTTTTTGTACTGCTTTTGCAAGTTGGTCGGCACAAGATGTACCTTTAAAACCGCAGGTGTTACCCTGTAAAATTTCGTAAATTTTATCTGCAGGCATACCCTCAACAAGTTTTGCTATTGCTTTAAGGTTGCCGTTGCAACCGCCCATAAATTTAACATTTGTAACAATGCCGTCGTTTATATCAAAGGTAATCTCGCGCGAACACACGCCGTTTGTTTTGTATTTGTATTCCATAGTATTCTCCTTATTTGTCTTTACTTTATTTTACCACAAAACAAAACACTTTGCAAATTAAAAACACAAGATTTATTTAATAGGCAATAGTATAATGCGCTTTTGTTTTTTTATTGCATAGTCAAGTGCAATTTCTGTTCCGCTTTTTCGGGTAGTAGGCGCGTTTTGTTCATCGTAATAAACAATGCAAAATTGACTGTTGTTTATCATTTCATAATTGCGTTTTATATAAACCGCTCTTCCTGAGTTCATTATCTTTTCGGGGTAGTAAGTGTAATCGTAACTTTTTAAGAGATAATTTCTGTAATCTTCGCTAATATACGGATATTCTGCCCGTACATAAACTCGTTTTATGTTTGGGTATTTTTCTTTTATCTTGGTTACTGTTTCTTGGCATAAATCATTAAATCGGCTTTTGCTTCCAAAAAGAAAAACATCAACTTGTTTTTCTGCAATTAAATTTTCTATAATTTTGTAAAGGTCGCGTTTTAATTCTTCGGTTTCATTTATTGTTCTGTGACCAATAAAACAGCAAGTGCACATTTATACTTCACTCCAAGTAAATGATTTATCACTTATTATACATTATTATTTACTTAAAGTAAATAATCATTTACTTGTGTAAAATTATAATTTATTCCGTTTCCTTGTAAACTATAAATATAATGGAGGCGGAAAAATGAAAACTGAGTTTGCAGATAAATATATTACATTGGGTTTTAAAATTGCCTATTACCGTAAAAAAGCAGGTTACACACAAGAAACATTTGCCGAACTTATTGATAAAAGTGTAAATTTTGTAGGTCAAGTTGAGGGGCCGGGTACTGTGCGCGGTGTGTCTTTGGAAACTCTATTTAAAATTGCACAGGTGCTAAATGTATCACCGTCTAAATTGTTAGAAGAAGATTAAATGAAAAATAAAACGGGCTATGGAATTTCCATAGCCCATTAATTTTATTTGCTTTCGGGTTTCATCGTGGGGATAGACATAGGGTTTGACAAAACCAATCATATCCTCTCACAAGGTCTCATAATTTATCCCGAAAACAGTGCTTTTTAAGGGGTTCTCATAACCTCTCATATTGTATCTTTAAATCTCACATGGTCTCGGATATTATGGGTAAATCGTGGGTACCGTGGGTAATTTATGGGTAAAATTCATTTTTAATCACACCGATATAAACTCGTGATTTACCGCACTTATAATACCATACATTCCTCTAAAAATCAAGGGTTTTGTAAATAGGACGGGTGGGTGGAATAATGAGAATAGAGCAAAAATCTATTCCACTCTGCCTTTTGTGGGTAAAACATTGAATTTTGTGGTAATTTGTATTATAATGAATATATATTTCTTGAACAGAGGGGTGCGGTTATGTCTATGCCAAAAAGAATGACAGTAAACTGTTCCAAATGCGGGAAGCCCTTATCAGTGACGGTGTTTGAGAGTGTCAATTCTGACTATGCAGACGACATCGCTATGCAAATAATGACTGGCGCGTTGTTTGACGTAGAATGTCCTCACTGTAAGTTCGTTTCTCATTTAGAATATGACATTCTTTATCACGATTTGCGACACGGTGCTATGGTATGGGTGGTTAATCCTAAATCACCCGACTACATGAAGAAAATCACCGAAGTTCGTTCAACACAGATACTCCCTTATAAAACTTTCAGAATTGTTAATGATATGAATGCTCTCAAAGAAAAAGTTTCTTGCTTGGAGAGCAATAGGGACGATAGAATTATTGAACTGTGCAAAGTCTTTTGTGCCTATAATCTACTTTCGCAACGACCTGATTTTGACTTTAAGGTCGCCTTCTATACTGCTGTTAGCGGTAAAGAAATGATTTATCTCTATGATACCGATGGCAATGACATTTGTTGCGAACTTCCTGATAAAGCATACGATTACTTGAAAGAGTTGTATGAAGGTAGTCATTATGCCACACAGTTTGATAACAATTATCCTATCGTGGATTACGATTGGGCTGAAAATATTTTAACACCATTGCTTGAAGCAGAGGCAAACAATTTATCTGTGGAAGAAGAAATTGATGAAAAGGAAGAACCTTTCAACAACACTCCGACAACAGATAAAAAGATTTGTCCGAAGTGCAATGCAGTCCTTCCGAGCGATAGCGAGTTTTGTCAGGGATGTGGCACCAAACTCTCTGCTCCAATTCCAGAACCGACAGTTTCAAAAGATGTGTCAGAAGAATTGTTGTCAGAGTTTGAAATTATGGAGGTCAAAGGTTCTCACCCAGTTATAATTCAAAGTGCACATCTTTTCTGTTCTTCGGATAGAGAGAAATATTATCTACGGTGCAAGTTTAAGAGCCTTTCGGACAAGGTTATCTCTGCCTTAATGGTAGATGTTTATTGCTTTGATGTTTGGGGCAATGAATTACCGACCATCCGAGATGCACAGGTGCTTGATTTGTCACCGAAAAGGGACGAGGTATTTGGTTACACTCGCAAAATCCCAATAGCAGATGCAAATACAAGAACGGTTAATGTAAAATTGAAGCGAATTAGATTTGCTGATGGTACTATTGAGGAATGTTCTGGTGAAGAAACCAAATTTCCAGAGATTGTATCGTTGTCGGAACATTTCAGTTCTCTTGAATTGACACAACAATATACTTACGAGACATCTAAAAAGTCTTCTTTCGTGCCTATGCAAATTGGAGAGTTTTGGATGTGCTCTTGTGGTAAAATAAATGCCAACACAGAAAGCAACTGTATCAACTGCGGTTGTTCCAAGCAAATTGTTTTCAATGCTATAGATGAAAACTTTCTCGCAGAAAGATATTCTGCATACATAGAAAATAAGCGAATTGAGGAAGCAAGACTCAAACAGGAACATGAACGGAAACTACTTATTGAACAACAACGGCAAGAGGAACTTGAAAGACAACGAATCGCTGATATTCAAAACGAGCGAAATCTTGCTATTCTAAAACGAGTTGCTGCCACCGAGGCGGCAAACAAGAAAAAAAGAATAATTAAGATTATAGTGATTTCTATTGTTGTTGCTGCCATTATAATTGGTATCATCTGTGCTGCTGTTGATAGTGCTCACAATAATGAATTACGAAATTTCGCTACTGAAACAATGAAAGATGAATACAACAATGTTTATGCAGAAGCTGTATCGATAGAGCCAGAGTATTTTGTATATACATCAAACGGCACCACCTATCGTGAAATCACAGAAGTAGTTTGCAAATGCAAATCAGTAGAAGGAAAAACGATTTGGGTTGTGTTTTTTAGTTGGGATTACCCTGGTGGAAGTGCCCGTAATGAAGATGCATATGAAACACTCACCTATTCTAAAAGCAGTCCTGCAAAAATCACTGGTTATGTTACAACGTCTGGTAGTGTTATAAAAGAATTGAAAAATTCCATCGGAGATGTTTTTGTACTCCGTGTGGAAGATATGCAGAAATAAAACTGTAAGGAGAGAAAATTATGGCTTCAAGAACCGTTTATACATCAACGATTACTGTTCCAGTTTATGCAAGTTGGAAGTGTGAAGAATGTGGAGAGGTTAATTTTGCAACAGGTGCAATTGTTTGCAAAAGACAAGAATCATCCAGTTCTTGGCGACCTTCTAAACAACAAGAAGCAGAAGAAAGAGCGGCCGCACAAGCAAGAGAAGAATGGGCGGGTGATGCCTATAAAATAATCAGTGACCCAAACCACAGTGGTCATGCGATGTATAGCAACTTCTTTTTACAAAACACCAAATGTACTAAATGTGGAAAAAAACCTCGCTGGAATAAGAATGCCAAATTTATACCTATAATTGGACTTGTTATGACTGTGGGATTAATCAGTGGTATTGCGGCATTTGCGGAACCTACAAGTGTTATCGCTTGGTTAATTTTTATTGCTTGTGTTAGCTTTATTGCTTGGGGTATCATAAGAGAAGAAGTATACAACAAAATGATGATTAAGCTTCCTACAAACTCCATCCCTGTGATTGGCTCACTTAATGAGGAATTGATAGACTATGCTGCCAAACTTGGAAAGAAAATCCCTAACCCTGATGAATGTATTGCTATAGTTAAAGGGTATGACCAAGTTGCTACTCCTGTAACACCGAAGGTTCAGCCTGTGGCTGAAAGTTCTTCTTCCGAAAACACCACTACGGTACAATCAAACTTCTGTCGTAAGTGTGGTGCACAACTTCAAGCAGATAGCGGTTTCTGCCATAAGTGTGGAACAGAAATCGTTAAATAATCAGTTTATCCTTTTAGGCACCGTGTGATTACGGTGCCTTTTTATTTTGATATGCAATTTAAGAAAAAGTATAGAAAAAGCACATCGGGATGACCGATGTGCTTTGCATTGTGTAATCAGGTTTATTACCTATCGTTTAAAATTCTTTTGAAAGCAAGAAATCAGCAATATGCATTGTTTTAATACCTTGATAATTACCACCTGCGAAATCGTCAGTGGTCAATAGATATTTCGGATAATTGTCACCCACTTCAAGAAGACGGTCATATTCTCTCTTTTCTGTCTTCTCCGATTTGATTTCCTTGGTTATCTGAATATAGATTTTGTCGTTCTGTCTGGTAGCAATAAAATCAATTTCACCGTTCGGTGTCTTGCCAATACATACTTCATAATCACGACGAAGCAATTCAAGATAAACCACATTTTCAAGCATTGCAGCAACACTCCGGTCGTTATAACCCAGAACACTGTATTTGAAAGAACTATCTGCAAGATAGAACTTTTCCTGTGTTTTAAGCAGTTCTTTGCCCTGCACATCGTATCTTGAACAACGGTGAAGGATATAAGCACTCTCTAATTTTTCAAGGTAATTATATACTGTTTCATTGTCTATGGTGCGGTGCTCAGATTTGAGGTAATCAGAAATGGACTTTGCCGAGAATGTTTTACCAACATTGTCAAAGACAAACTTTACAACTCGCTCTAACTGGTCAACTTTGCGAACTTGGTTTCGTTTCACAATATCCGAGAAGATGGTTGAATTATAAATATCACGCACAATGGTATAAGCATTGTCAAGTGGGTACTCTTGCGAATGTATTGCAGGGAAACCACCGTACTTGATATAATTAACCAATTCCTTGTGAATGTCCTCTACCTTGCCATACTGCTTCTTAAATGTGAGATACTCCTCAAAAGAAAGAGTGAATATGCGGAACGACACATAACGACCTGTAAGATAGGTTGCAATCTCTGAAGACATCATACGGGAGTTAGAACCAGTAACATATATATCTACATTGAAATCGGTATTAATAGAATTTACAGTTTTTTCCCAAGAGGTTATTTCCTGAACTTCATCAAGGAATAAGTAGGTCTTATCACGATCGGATAATTTCGTTTTAATCATTTCGTATAACTGCTTCGCAGTCATACCTTCATATTCCATCGAGTCAAAGCGATAACTTACTATTCTTTCTTCCCTTATACCTCTACCCCGAAGTTCGTCCATTATCATTTGCATAATAGTGGACTTACCTGAGCGACGAACACCAGTAAGAACTTTAACAAAAGGTGTATCGGTAAATGCCATTATCTTTTTTACATAATTTTCTCTAAATATCATAGTAAACACCTCCGTGTGCTATTAGTATAACACCAAGAGTCTTGTTAGTCAATAGTTTTGCGGTTATAACCCTAAAAACTTTATAAAATTACAGTTTTTGCGGTTTTATTCCAAAATATGCATTGATGTGCATATAAAAGAAAAAGAGTCATAAAGATTCTATAAGAATCGTTATAACTAATGAAGATTGTAGGAATATTGAAATTTCGCATAATTTATGATACAATTTAATTAGTTAAGCAAACAGGCATTTACTAAACAGGGGAAGACACATAAAAATTGCATTTTAATGTTATAGATCTAAGGAGATGATAATATGAGAAAAATTAGCTGGAATACAATAGTTTTTCTATGTTATCTTACTTATTGCATACTGTTTGTTGCTTTGTTTTGGAGTGTTTTCAATAATAACGACTTATTTCATAAATACTATGATGTGACTTTCAACTGTTTGTTGGCTACTTTAGGTATAAACACTCTTAGTCAGATTTTAGCAATAATAAAAAAGAAAATGTTTTCGATAAGATGGTTACTTGTCGGTGTATTATTCTTTTTCTTGACTATAGCATTTACAATTGGTCAAAGCGTGTAATATATATAAACAAACGGGCTATGGAATTTCCATAGCCCGTTAATTTTATTTGCTTTCCGGTTTCATTGTTGGGAAGAGGATAATTTCGCGGATACTGTCGGTGCCGGTTAAGAGCATTACGGCGCGGTCTACGCCAATGCCCATACCGCCTGTTGGGGGCATACCGTATTCCATGGCAGTAAGGAAATCTTCGTCAAGCATTTCTGCCTCATCATCACCGCGTTCGCGAAGTTCAAGTTGTTTTTCAAAACGTTCGCGCTGAACAATGGGGTCGTTAAGTTCTGAATAAGCATTTGCAAGTTCGCAACGGCAAATAAACAGTTCAAAACGCTCGGTTAATCTTGGGTCGGCAGGCGATGCCTTGGTTAAAGGCGAAACTTCAACAGGGTACATTGTAATAAATGTGGGCTGAACAAGTTTTTCTTCAACGCGCTGGTCAAAACAAGCGTAAAGCGCGTTGCCCCAGGTTTTATCGGCTGTGTCGGCAAGTTCAACGCCAATTGCCTTTGCAGCGGCAACTGCTTCTTCGTCACTCTTAATTGCGCCAAAGTCAATACCAAGATATTCCTTAACGGCATCAACCATTGTTAAGCGGCGCCAACCGGGTGTAAGGTCAATCTTTTCGCCCATCCACTCAGTTTCATAAGTACCTAAAATATCTTTAGCGGCGCCCGAAATAATACCTTCGGCAATATCCATCATATCGTGGAAATCGGCATACGCCTGGTAAAGTTCAATAGTTGTAAATTCGGGGTTATGTTTTGTGTCCATACCCTCGTTTCTAAAAATTCTGCCAATTTCATAAACCCTGTCCATACCGCCAACAATAAGGCGTTTAAGGGGAAGTTCGGTGGCAATGCGCATATACATATTAAGATTTAATGTATTGTGGTGGGTAATAAAAGGCCTTGCACTTGCGCCGCCGGCAATTGTGCTAAGCACAGGTGTTTCAACCTCAATATAACCCATATCGTCAAGATATTTGCGCATATATTTTATAAACGAAGAACGAATAATAAAGTTATTCTTAACTTCGGGGTTCATAATTAAATCAACATATCTTTGACGGAAACGAAGGTCGTTATCACGAAGACCATGGAATTTTTCGGGAAGCGGTAAAAGCGATTTGCTAAGCAAAATAATGCTTTTAGCGTGAATAGAAATTTCGCCCGTTTGGGTCTTAAACACAAAGCCCTCTACACCAACAATATCGCCAATGTCAAACTTTTTAAATGCGGCATATTCGTCTTCGCCAATATCGTCGCGTTTAATGTAAAGCTGAATTTTGCCCTTTTGGTCAGATACCCCTGCAAAACTTGCTTTGCCCATAATACGGCGGCTCATAAGACGGCCGGCAATACGCACGGTTTTGCCGTCATAATTTTCAAAATCTGCCTTAATATCGGCAGAATAAGCGTTAAAATCAAACTTGGTTATTTCAAAAGGGTTTTTGCCGTCATTAATAAGGTTGGCAAGTTTTTCGCGCCTAACCTTTAAAATTTCACTTAAATCTTCGTTCTGAATGTTGTTGTTTGTATCAGCCATTTTTATACGTCCTTTTATTTGGAAATTGCAACAATTTTAAGTTCTATTTCACCGTCGGGTGCTTCTGCTTTAACAATATCGCCAACCTTTGCACCCAAAAGCGCTTTGCCAACGGGAGATTCATCGGAAATATAACCGTTTCCGGGGGCTGCTTCTGCAGAACCAACAATTTTAAATTCCATTTCTTCATTAAATTCAATATCTAAAACCGTTACTTTAGAACCAATAGTAATGGTTTTGCCTGCGCTTTTCTTTTCGGCAATAATTTCAACATTTTTAAGCATTGCTTCAAGTTCTGCAATGCGGGCTTCAATTTTTGCCTGTTCGTTTTTTGCTTCGTCGTATTCGCTGTTTTCGGATAAATCGCCATAACCTCTGGCAACCTTGATTTTTTCGGCAATATCTGTTCTGCCTACGGTCTTTAAATTTTCAAGTTCATCTTGTAATTTTTTAAGACCTTCATCGGTAAGCTTAATAGTTTTAGCCATTTTTATATACCATCCCTTAAACAATAGTGTCTATATTATATAACTTTAATACATAAAAGTCAATAAATACTTTAATTGGTGGTCACCAACTCACAGTCAGTATAATACCACAATAAAATGTCTTTATAACTGCTTCCTTGCATTGCCATATAATTTGCTCCGTATTGGCTCATTCCGCAAAGGTGACCGTAACCGCGAACTGTAAAAACAAAGGTGTCATCTTTAAATTCAACCTGAAAATTGGGGCTTCTTAAACCAAAAATGGTGCGAATTTCACTGCCTTTTAAGGTTTTATCGCCAAAATTCATTGTTAAAACGGTACCGCTTTCGCTTTTTTTGGGCGAAGAAAACCAACCTTTGTAATCTCCTGTTATTCCTTTTTCGGCAAGTTTTTGCGCCACTTCGTCTTTGCTTATTTTAACCGTGCTTAAATAGTCGGGCGAAAGCATATCGCCAACGCTGTCTTTGGGCACAAGGTAGGGCAGTTGTTTGCCAAAAGCAACTTCGCTTGATTCGGTTTTGCCCGAAGAAATAGCGGTATAAAGGCATAAAATTATTTGGTTTTTGTAGGTTAGTGCTTGACCCAAAACGCTGTTTATTGCGCTGTCAATTTTCTTTTCATATTCTTTGGCGTTTTCGCCCCAACCGTTTATTGCTTGTTCGCGGGTTTTAAACGCTTGGTCGGTTTTATGAGAATTGGTTATATCGTATTCTTCGTTTTTGTTAATTTCGCTTTTATATAAAGCGTAGGTATATGCCGCAACAGTTTGGGCTTTTAATGCTTCTTCGTGGTACAAAGCAGGCATTTCGGCGCACACAACACAAAAAAGATATTCTTTTATATCCATATCACTAATTTTGCCCGTTTCGGCGTCTTTAACCTTTATTGTTTTTGTGGAAATTTCTGCCTTTGCGCTTGCTTCTACCGCATTGCTTTTTGGCATTTTTGCAGTAAGGGGAATTAAAAGCAAAGACAAAGCAATTATAACCGAAAGAACTACATACAGATTTTTCAAAACTATCATTCCTTTATATTATGTTGACTTTTTTTTAACAGACAGTTAAAATATTAGTGTTAAACTTTTAATAAATGTTATGTGCTTGTCTTTTAAAATATTCTAAAAGGCGGAAAGTGGTTTTTATGTTTAGTATAAAAAAACTTTATCTTTTTTATATGGTGTCGTTTTTGTTTTTAACCTTTAGCCGTACTTTTACGGTTTTGTTTTTAACCGAAGCAAAAACCGGATTTTTGGTTGCAAACTTAAAAATAGTTTCTATTGTTTTGTTGGCTTTTTGTTTGTTTGTGTTGCTTATTTTGGCGCTGTCGGCTTTTGCGTGTGAAAAAAAGCCACTTGGGGCAAACAAACCTTCGCTGCCAACCGCAATTTGTTCGTTTTTGGTTGGCGGTGTTTTGGCGGCAGAACTTTTTATAAGGTTTAATTCTTCGGTTTTGGTTTTGTCTTGCTTTAAAACGCTTTTTGGCTTATTAAGTGTTGCGGCGTTTGTGCTTTACGGCCTTTACCATTTTGGCAAAGTAAAATTTTCGGGCATTTATTTTGCGCCCTTTGTTTTGTATCTTGTTTTTGAAACGGTTGTGGTTTTCACAAACTATTCAACCTTGTCGGTTATATCTGACCATGTTTTTGATGTTGCGGTTTTGTGTTTGTTCCTTGTGTTCTTTTTGCAGTACACAAAAATGCAAAGCGGCAAAGAAGTTAAAAGCAAGCGCGGTGTTATGACACTTGGTGTTTTGGCTTCGTGTATTTCGCTTTCTTACCAATTTTCAAATTATATATGTATAATCTCGGGCGCCAAAAACGCTTTGCACAGTCAATATGCAGTGTTTTTAACGGGCGTTACTTTATCGGTTTTTGTTCTTTTAACTTTAAATGATATGTGTAAAAAGGGAAGTGTAGCTGTTGAAGAAAAAAACTAAAATTTATTTAACTTCGGCAATACTTTTATTGCTTGGCAATTTGCTTTTTTTCTTAACCGTATGGCTTTTAAATAAATACGACGCAATAAATTTAGACCAAATAATTTACCAACTTAAAACTTCGGCTGCAGGGGCAAACAAAAACCTTTTAGGCAGCGCGTATGTACGCGTTGGCGGTTTTGGGATACTTTTAACGGTGGCAGAAGTTTTGCTTTACCGGCTTCTTTCGGGGCTTACCAAAAAGTTTTATAAAAACGAAAAATATAAAAAATACACTACTACTGCTTGTTGCGCGTGGTTTAAAAAAACGGCGCTTCCCGTGGCATTGGCAACAGTTATTTTTGCGGTTTCGTTTTTTGTTATTGAACTTAAAATTGTGCCTTATTTAAGCACAACCACTACTGAATCAGACTTTATAAAAGAAAATTATGTTGCGCCGGTGGGCGATACAATTACCTTTCCCGAAAAAAAGCGTAATTTAATTTACATTTTTTTGGAATCTATGGAAAACACCTATGCGAACACCGAAAACGGCGGTATAAACGAACAAAATTATATTGCCGAACTAACAGCATTGGCACAAGATAATGTAAATTTTTCAAACACCGAAAAACTTGGCGGTGCCTATTCCTTTACGGGTGCTACCTGGACTGCGGCGGCAATGGTTTCGCAAACTTCGGGCATAAATGTAAAGGTACCGCTTAATGCCGAAAATTACGGCGGTGAAAATGCTTATATCCCGGGCATTGTGTCGCTTGGCGAAGTGCTCCAGAAAGAGGGATATAACCAAACCTTGCTTATTGGCAGCGATTCGGATTTTGCGGGCAGAGATTCTTATTTTTCGGAACACGGAAACTATAATATTGTTGATATTAAAAAGTTAAAAGAAGAGGGAAGACTTCCCGAAGACTATACTGTTTGGTGGGGTTACGAAGATAAAAAACTTTTTGATTACGCCAAAGAAGAACTTGGAAAACTGGCAGAAAGCGGTAAACCCTTTAACTTTACAATGCTTACCGCCGACACCCATTTTCCCGATGGTTATTATTGTGAGGACTGTGAAGAAATATATGATACACAGTATGCAAATGTGTTGGCGTGTTCTTCAAGAAAAATTGCAGAATTTATTGAATGGATAAAAGAACAGCCGTATTACCAAAACACCACAATAATTTTAAGCGGCGACCACTTAACAATGGACCCCAAATTTTTAAGCGATATTGACCCAACATACACACGAACAATTTATAATTGCTTTATAAATTCGGCGGTAAACCCAATAAAAGAACAAAACAGGCAGTTTGGCGTGTTTGATATGTTCCCAACAACCTTAAGCGCTATGGGTGCCAGAATTAAGGGCGACCGTTTAGGGCTTGGAACCGATTTGTTTTCGGCAAGTAAAACCTTAACCGAAATTCACGGTTATGAAGTTCTTAACACCGAACTTCAAAAAAAATCGGAGTTTTATAACACAAAATTTTTAAAAATGGAAGAAAAAGAAAAAGCATCGGGGGGATAGCCGATGCTTTTTTCTTTTTTGCGGTCATTCGTAAGGGGAATGGAATGACCGCTTTTTAAGGGGGATGGGGATGGTTTATATAGTGCAAAAAATTTGCATTATACACAGTTTTTTAGCCAAAGCATTTAAACCCGAATCAGATTTTGGGTTTAGGATTTACGCTGTGGCTTTGTTGAAATACTCGTTAATCCGTTAGGATTAACTGCGTTTATGCCTCGCCATACCGTAAAATTCTTTAATCACAAAATTCTACGACCTAAAAGGCGCGGATTTATGAGCGAATTTTGGTGATGCGAAGCAAATAAGGCTGTCGCCTATGAGCGACAAAGAGCCAAAAGACGCCTTAAACCCGCCCTTTTAGACTGGTTCGGGTTTAAATGCTTTGGCTATGCCGTACAGTCGGGTAGAGACAGTTGCAAAAAATCTTCTTCGCTTTTTTTAATATTTACCTTTATTTCAATATTTTTTGCGGTTTCTTTTTGTGAAAGTGTAGCAGAAACACCGGCGTCTTTCATTGTGTCTACCGCTTTTCTAATACTGTTAATAAAAAAGCGCTTGTCCTTTACCAATTTAAAGTCGTACAGTTTATTTTCTTTTTTTGGTTCCTCTTTTTGCTCTTTAATTTGTTCCTTTGGGTTTAGCAATAAATCTAATTCCCTTGTAGACATACACAAACAGGTAGCAAGTTTTTCTTTTTTGTGCTTTTTTAAAAGCGATTCTAAAATTTCCTTTTGCACATCTTCTTTAGAGTGGCAGTTTTTTACCGCCTTATACAGTTCGCTTTCGCAAATAATTCCTTCAATGCAGGGAATTTTCTTTTTGCCTGCAAGAAGCGAAGCGCGAACCCTTTTTTCGCCGCAAACACAGCGGTAATTTTTGCCTTGTTTAATAACGGTAACGGGAAAAAGTAAACCGTTTTCGCGTATACTTTCAGACAAAAGCAAAATTTTATATCGCGCGGTAAGGTCTAACGGCTCGCCTGATAATTTTATTGCCGCAGGGTTTAAAAAAATTAAACGCCTTTCTTTAACTTTTGCCGTAGGCCTGTCCTCCTTGCGCTTTTAGTTTGTAATTAAATTGTAAAGGGCGTGAAGTTATTTTTCAAGTAATTTCCGTCGTCAAAAAACGCCAAAAAAACAAAAAAACAACCGCATTAAAGCGGCTGTTTTGTAATTTTCTTGCCCATTCTTGGGTATTTTGGCGAAGTTTGCGATATTTTATTTATAATAATAAAATTTCTTTCTTCTTCGCCTGTTAGGGTTTCTTTTTTAACTTCTTTAATTTCGCCCGAACAAAGTTTTAAAGCGTTTTGGCTGTTTTCAATTTCTTCACTAGCTGTTGGCCCTTTCATTGAAACAAATATTCCGCCCGGTTTTACCAGCGGCAAACAGTATTCGCAAAGGGCGTTTAGCGAAGCAACCGCCCTGGCACACGCAATATCAAAACTGTCGCGGTAAAGCGGGTTACGCCCGGCATCTTCCGCGCGCGAATGTAAAAGGGTTGCTGTAAGATTTGTTTTGTTTAGCACTTCTTCTAAAAATATTAACCGCTTGTTTAAACTGTCAAGCAAGGTTAAGTTTATATCGGGGCGCATAATTTTAAGCACCATACCGGGAAACCCTGCGCCTGTGCCAACATCAACCACCTTTGCGCCAAACGGTATGTTTACATTCTTTAAAAATAACATACAGTCGTAAAAATGCTTGTAAACAACTTCTTTAGGTTCTACTATTGCGGTTAAATTCATTTTTTCATTCCACTCTATTAAAAGTCCTGCGTATGTATTTAACCGCTCTTTGCAAATTTGGTCGGGTGTAACACCAAATTCTTCGCATTTTTTATAAACTTCTTCAAAGGGGAAATTCATTATATGTTTCCTCCCAATTTTTCTAAATACACCAAAAGCACCGAAATATCGGCTGGGCTAACCCCCGAAATGCGTGATGCTCTGCCAATGTTTTCGGGCTTAATTAAATCAAGTTTTTCACGCGCTTCAATGCGAAGTTCTTTAATATCGGCATAAACAATGTCTTTTGGTAAAAGTTTCTTTTCAAGCCGTTTAATTTCGTTAATTTGGGCGTTTTGGCGCGCAATGTAACCTTCGTACTTAATTTCGGTTTGCACCTTTTCTTTAACTGCGTCGGAAAGAACAGGGCGGCCTTTATCAAAGGGGCTTAGCATATCGTAAGTAATTTGCGGCCGCCTTAATAAATCGGCTAAATGTGCGCCGGTTGTAAGAGGCGCGCTATTGGAACCGATTAACATTTGGTTAATTTCTTCGCTTGGCGCAATAACCGTTTTGTTAAGGCGCTCTATTTCGGCTTCTTTTTGGCTTTTTGCCAATAAAAACGCTTCCCAAACGGTGTCGTTTATAAGCCCTAATTCTCTGCCCTTTGGCATAAGGCGTTCGTCGGCATTGTCCTGCCTTAAAACAAGACGGTATTCGCTGCGCGAAGTCATCATTCGGTAAGGGTCAGAACAACCCTTTGTAACAAGGTCGTCAATAAGGGTGCCAATGTAACTTTCGGTGCGCGAAAGTATAAACGGTTCTTCGCCCTTAATTTTTTTAACGGCGTTTACACCGGCAACAAAACCCTGAACAGCCGCTTCTTCGTAACCCGAAGAACCATTAAACTGCCCTGCGCCGTAAAGCCCGTCAATACCCTTAATTTCAAGGGTTGGTTTAAGGCAAATTGGGTCAATGCAATCATATTCAATAGCATAAGCATTGCGCATAATTTCAACATTTTCAAGACCTTTAATTGTGTGGTAAAACTCAATTTGCACTTCTTCGGGCAGTGAAGACGACATACCTTGTAAATAAAGTTCGTTTGTATTTTCACCGCACGGCTCAATAAAC
The DNA here is from genome assembly GCA_045601805.1 of Acutalibacteraceae bacterium. Lineage (GTDB taxonomy): Bacteria > Bacillota > Clostridia > Oscillospirales > Acutalibacteraceae > SIG607. The sequence goes on along the minus strand of JAZSAJ010000059.1, from coordinate 81,851 downwards.
AATAAATGCCGTTCTTTATCAGAAAAACGCACAACCTTGTCCTCAATGCTTGGGCAGTAGCGGGGGCCAACACCCTCAATATCGCCTGCGTATAACGGCGAACGGTCAAGGTTTTTAAGTATAACCTTTTTGGTTTCTTCGTTTGTATATGCTATGTGGCAAACCGCCGTATTTTTAATGTCACTGGGGTTGGTAGAAAAACTAAACGGGGTAATTTTACTATCGCCCTCTTGAATTTCCAATTTTGAAAAATCAATAGTTCTTCTGTCAACGCGGGCAGGGGTGCCCGTTTTAAACTTTCTTAAATTTACACCAAGTTCGCGAAGTGAAGCAGAAAGTTTGGTTGCGGCAGGTTGCGAATCGGGTCCGCTTTCGTAATTAACTTCACCAACATAAATTCGGCCGCAAAGAAAGGTGCCGGTTGCCAAAATACACGCTTTAACGGTATATTCTGCGCCCAAAACGGTGGTTAAAATAAGGTTTTCACCGCTTTTTTTAATGTCTATAATTTCGGCTTGTTTTACAACCAAATTTTGTTGTTTTTCAACCGCAAACGTCATATATTCGCTGTATCTTCTGCGGTCAATTTGGGCGCGTAGTGAATGTACCGCAGGGCCCTTACCCAAATTAAGCATACGGCTTTGCAGTGTGTTTTTATCGGCTGCTTTGCCCATTTCACCGCCCAAAGCGTCTAATTCGCGCACAAGATGTCCCTTTGCAGTTCCGCCAATAGATGGGTTACAGGGCATATTGCCAATCCAATCAAGCGAAACGGTGAACATAACTGTTTTTGCGCCAAGACGCGCCGAAGCTAAGGCGGCTTCAATACCTGCGTGGCCGCCGCCAATAACTGCAACATCATAATCTTTTGCTTTATAGCAAATCATTCTTTTCACCCAACCTATGACATTATTTTCCAACACAAAAGTTTCTAAACACTTCGTCTGCTACTTCGTTTGTAATGCGTTTGCCTGTAAGTGCGTAAAGTTCCGTAAGCGCTTCGTCAATACAAACACCAACCGCGTCGGTTGTAAGCCCAATTTCCCTTGCATTTATGGCATCGTTAACGGCTTTTCTTGCGTTATAAGCCGAAGCATATTGCCGTTGGTTAAGAAGCACACCGCCATCAGTTTTAAAATTCTTTGTTTTTGCAAGTTCTTCAATTTTTTCTAAAAGGCAATTAAGGCCTTCTTGTTTTTTTGCCGAAATTAAAACACAGGGCATATCCTTAATATAAGGGGTGTAATCGTACGCCAAAATATCGCTTTTGTTTAAAACGGCAACACAAGTTTTGCCCTTTAACTTTTCAATAAGTTTAATATCTTCGTCGCTTATGGGGGAAGAAGTATCAAAAACAAGTAAGAAAATATCACATTCTTCTATTTTTTTAACCGAACGCATAACGCCGATTTTTTCTACTTCGTCGTTTGTTTCGTGAATACCTGCAGTATCGTAAAGCAAAAGGGTGGTGCCTTTAATATTCACCGTTTCTTCCAAAACATCACGCGTGGTACCGGCAACCGAAGTAACAATTGCCTTTTCTTCGCCCGAAATTAAATTCATAAGGGTGCTTTTGCCAACATTGGGTTTACCCAAAATGGCGGTTTTAATGCCGTTTTTAATTTTTTTGCCAATGTCGTATTCGTTAAGCATTGTATCAAGCAAATGGGCGGCTTTGTTTAAATTGTTAAAAAATTCTTCGCCAGAAAGTTCCGGCAAATATTCTTCGGGGTAATCGCTGTAAACCGCAATGCTTGCCGCAGTAGAAAGTAAAATTTCTTCAATTTCTTTAATTTTTTTGCTAATTTTACCGTTTAAAGCCGCGTTAGCCATGCGAAGTTGCGCGTCGTTTTCGGCGCTAATAATAGCCATAACGCTTTCGGCTTCGGTTAAACCAAGTTTGCCGTTTAAAAAGGCGCGTTTTGTAAATTCGCCGGCAGCGGCAGGGGTAGCCCCCGCTTGTAAAACGGCGCGAAGCAGTTTGTTTAACACAAAACTGCCGCCGTGAACCGATAGTTCAACGGTGTTTTCGCCCGTGTAACTTTTTGGGGCACAAAATTTAAGCGCAACGGCGGTGTCAATAAATTCTTCGCCGCTATAAACCTTGCCAAAAAGGGCAGAATAACCGCCAATTTCGCTAACTGTTTTACCGCTTTTGCTTTTAAAAACTTTATCGGCAATTAAAAAGGCGCAGTCGCCCGAAATTCTAACAGTACCAATACCGCCGTCACCGGTTGGTGTTGAAATAGCGGCAATAGTAGAAGTTGGCACAAATATTCCCCCTTTTATCATTTATCCAAAGTATTTTATCATAAAATTTGCAACAATGCAATATTTTCACCGCAAAACCCGACAAAACAAAACCCTATTTGATTATTCTTTGCTGTCTTTTTCTTTTTGCACCCAAAACTCCCCATAACCGACCGCCCCGTTCTGACAAAAACTTTGCATTTTGTGAATTATAATTGAAGAAAAAAACGGACGGTGTAAAAATGAAAGAACAAGCAAGTATACTAAAACAAAAAATAGATAAAATAAGCAAAAGCACACACCTAACGGCAAAGGAAATTATTGAGATTATACTGTCTCACGCACTGTTTGCCGTTATTGGTTTTTTTAGTGCAAGGGCAGGCGTGGCGGACAAGTTCTTGCCGTTTGGAATAAGCGTTTTGGCAGGTTGCCCTTATAACACGCTGGTTTCGGTTAGTTTTGGCACTTTTGCCGGAAGTTTGTTTCCTGTTTTTGGGAACGGCGGTTTTAGGTACATAGCGGCAATTTTTTGTGTTTTGGCAATTCGCCTTTTAACCGAAAGAATTAAAAGTGTTAAAAACAGCGCTGTTTTTGCTTCTTTTATTGCATTTTTATCGGTGTTTTTTACCGGTGTTGCTTCGCTTCGCACAATAAAAGGAGGAGTACTTTTTGCCTTTTGTGAAGCCGTATTTTCGTTGCTTGGCGCTTATTTTGTTAAAAGGGCAGCCGAAAGCATAGCAAAGGGCGACACAGGGTTGTCATCAGAACAACTTTGCGCAGCTACTTTGGCGGTAAATATTGTTCTTTTGGGGCTTTACGATGTAACCCTTTTTTCGCTGTCTTTAGGCAGAATAATATCTGCTCTTTTAATTTTAATAGCCGCCCGTTACGGTAATGTTAGCGCAGGGGCGGTTTTTGGCATTGCCTGTGCAGTTTGCGCGGCGTTGGCAAATAATTCTTTGCCGCTGCCCCTTATGCTTTGCTTTTCGGGGCTTATGGCAGGTGTTTTTTCCGATATTGGTAAAATAGCACAAACCCTTGCTTTTTTGGCTTCATCACTAATTGGCGCGGCAATATACGGTTTTAATAACCAAAGCGTTGGGCTTTTAATAGAATGTATTATTGGTTCGGTTGTTTATTTGGTTTTGCCAAAAACGGCGTGTGTTGGTTTTGGCAAACTTTTTGCAGGCAGGGTTAGTGTAATAAAACCCGACGGCCTAAAAAAAGGCCTTACAATGCGCCTTAAATTTGCTTCCCACGCGTTGTTAGATGTTAGCAACACCGCCTCTTCGGTTGCAAGTGAACTTTCAAAAATAAACGCCCCCGATTTTAAAAGCATTATACATAAAATAGAGTGTGAAGCGTGTAAGGGTTGTTCGCTTCAAATGTATTGTTGGGAAACAAAATACGACCAAACTTTAGCTGCCGTAATAGATATGACAAAGGGCGTAAAATGTAATCATACACCGCTTAGTTCCCTTGCCGACAGCGAATTTAAAGGCCGATGTTTAAGGCCCGAAAATGTTGGCAATGCAGTTTATAAGTACTATAGTGAATACGCGAAAGGCGTTTCGGCAGAAAAAAGATTAAACGAAATACGCGGTGTTGTGTCTGACCAGTTTAGCGGACTTTCAAGTATGTTAACCGAACTTGCCGAAGAATTTGACACCGACGAAAGATTTGATACCGTTACGGCAAGCCGAGTGGCATCATCCCTTAAAAACATAAACATAATTGTAAAAGAATGTGGCGTTCGGCTTGATAATAACGACCGTATGAGTGTTGAAATTAGGGTAAAAAGCGGCGGTGATACCGTGTTAAACAGGGCAAAAATTATGAACACATTATCGGCTTGTTGCGACCGCGATTTTGACCCGCCAAACATAACTGTTTTAAAGGAAGACACCTTTATTTCGGCAACCGAACACGCAAACTTTACCGCCGAAGTCGGCGCTGCCCAAATTTGCAGTAACGATGGTGCTGTGTGCGGCGATGCTTACGAATACTTTTTTGACGGCAAAGGTAATTTAATAATGATTTTGTCAGACGGAATGGGAACAGGCGGCAGAGCCGCGGTAGATTCGGCAATGGCAAGTAAAGTTATGAGCCGTTTAATAAAATCGGGCTTTGGTTTTGATTCTGCGCTTAAAATACTTAACTCTTCAATGCTTTTTAAATCAAGCGATGAATCAACCGCCACAATGGATATTGTGTCCCTTGATTTGTTTACGGGAAAAACCCATTTACTAAAGGCAGGGGCGGCGCCTACTCTTGTAAGGCGAGGCGGAAAAGCCAGTAAAGCGCAAAGTAGTTCCTTGCCAATTGGCGTGTTGCGCGGGGTAAATTTTGATAAAGCGGTAATAACACTTAAAAAAGACGATATAATTTTAATGCTTTCCGACGGCGCGGTGGCAAACGGAACCGAATGGATAAGCGCCGAACTTGAAAGTTGGACGGTTGGTTCGGCACAGGCATTGGCTCAAAGAATAAGCGAATGTGCCCACCGCCGAAGAAACGATAACCACCAAGACGATATAACCGTAATAGCAGCAATCATTCAAAAAACATAAAAAAGCACCGCAGAAAACTCTGCGGTGTTTTAATTTATAAAAAATTATTTAATTTCTTGTTCCAATTCATCAAACTCGGTTGTGCTGAAGAATTCACCTAAAGTAATGTCCAAACCGTCACATAATTTTTTAATTGTAATTGCACCGGGATTTTTGCTTTTTTCATTTAAAATACTGTATACAGTTGATGGAGAAACACCCGATATGTTTGCTAATTCGTTTACAGCAATATTGCGCTCATTACAAAGTGCTATTATTCTATTTGCAATTGCTTCCTTTGTGCGCACAAATGGTTCCTCCTTTACGATATGTCGTAGAATAATTTTAACCCAAATTACGACAAATCGTGTGGGATATATCGCAAATTTCCGAATTGTGTGGTATAATTGCGATATATCGCAAATGAAAGAGGGTAAAAAAATGGTTTGTACCTTTTTTGGTCACAGAGATTGTTATGGTTTTGATAAAAATGTTTTGTATTGTGCCATTGAGGAACTTATACAAAATGGTGTAGATGAGTTCTATGTAGGGCACCAAGGGCATTTTGACAGTTTAGTTTTGGCTTGTCTAAAGATGCTTAAACATAATTATCGTCACATATCTTACTCGGTAGTACTCGCTTATTTGCCAACCCCAAATTCCAATTATTATTTATATCAAGATTGCAGTATTTATCCTGATGGATTGGAACTATCACCGCCGCGTTTTGCTATAGAAAGAAGAAACAGGTGGTTGATTAGCAAGGCACAATATTGTATTTGCTACATAAATAATACATGGGGCGGTGCATACAAATTTGTAAAACAAGCGAAAAGTAAAGGGCTCACAATAATTAACCTTGGAAGTTTGAAAATATAAAAAACACTATGACAAAAGTCATAGTGTTTTTTATCGTTTTATATTTCATTTACTACTTCAATAACTCCGCTGCTGTGGTAAAGCGAGGGGGTTATTTTTACGGTGTAACCGCGGCCTTCGGCAGTTGCCCATTCTAAATTGCGCTTTCGGGGCAGTGCCGTGCAAGAAAGCAAGGTCATAATTGCGCCGCCGTGCATAATTACACTTGCTTCAAAAATACCGCTTTCCATCATATCAAGCACAATTTGGTGAAGCCCTACGCAAATGCGCTTTGCAAATTCGGTAGAATCCTCACCGCCCGGTGGCGAAGAAATTTCACCGCTTGTCCAACGGAAAAAATCACTATGGCTTTCAAGTTGAAGTGCGGTTTTATTTTCAAACTCACCAAAATCGTATTCTTTAAGGTTATCAATAACCGTAATATCACTGTTTGGGTAAATAATTTTAGCAGTTTGTCGGCACCTTAAAAGTGGGCTTGAATAAACCTTTTCAGCTGGGGGATAACTAATTTTTTCGGTTAAATTTTTAAGGGCGGCAACACCCTCAGCGCAAAGGGGTAAATCGGTTGTGCCAATGTAGGCGCCCGTCAAATTAGCGTCGGTTAAACCGTGCCTAATTAAATGAATTTTATATGTCCTCATAAAATTCCTCACTTATAAATTCTGTAATAATACTGTTACTAACTAACATACCTTGGTTTGTTAAATAAAGGGTTTCACCGTTAAACACAGTGAGCCCAAGTTCGCTTAAAAATTTGGCTTTTTTAATGAATTTTTTGGAAAAAACCTTGCCGAATTTTTCTTTAATAACGCCGTTATTTATGCCGTTTTTAAGCCGTAAATTAAGCATAATATATTCAAAAATTCCGCCGCCGTCTTCATCGTAAACAGGGGTGGGGTTTTTAATATACTGTTGTAAATTTCGGTCAAAATGAAAGCGTTTGTTTTGGAAAAAAGAATAAGCCGACGGCCCAAAGCCAATATATTCTTTTCCTTGCCAATAACGGCTGTTGTGTTTACTTTCGTAACCCTCTTTACAAAAGTTTGAAATTTCGTAATGAATATAACCGTTTTCTTCAAAATATGCGCAGGTTTTTAAATATTCTTCGGCATATTCATCGTCATTTTTAATAGGTAAAACATCTTGTTTTTTGTAAAGCGCGGTGTTTTCTTCAAGCGTTAGCATATACGCAGAAATATGTTCGGGCGAAAGGTCTAATATTGCCTTTAGGGTGGTGTCTAAACTGCTTTTTTCTTCGGGCAAAGCCAACATAATATCAAGCGAAATATTGTTAAAACCTGCCTTGCGCGCCAATTTAAAACAATTTATGGTTTGGGCGAAACTGTGCGTTCTGCCAAGCAGTTTTAACGCGTCGTCATTTGCCGACTGTAAACCAATGGATAAGCGGTTAATTCCGCCGTTTTTAAGGGTTTTTAAATAATTAAAATTTACGGTGTCGGGGTTTACTTCAAAAGTTATTTCGGCGTCACTTGTAACCTTAAAGTTATTATAAATTGCCTTTAAAACCGCCAACACATTGGTTGCACTTAAAGTAGACGGAGTACCGCCGCCAAAATACACAGTATTAACAGGGCGGTCAGTAAGACCGCCCCATTTTTTTAGTTCACTAATTAAAGTTTTAACATATGCGCTTTCAACTTCTTCGGTTAAAAAACCGCTGTAAAAATCACAATAAGCGCACTTTTTCTTGCAAAAGGGGATATGTATGTATAACCCTAATGAATTATCCAACAATTTCGCCCTCGGTGCAACCTGCAATAGCGGCTGCGTTGGCTTCGTCGGTGTCAAGGTGCATAGCAAGTGCATAAGAGGGGCTTACTCGGGCCACAACATCATCAAAAATAAGTGCTCTGCCAGTGCCTTCTATTTTAACAAGCACATTTTGTTTATCAACAATGCCGTATTTTTCAGCGTCGGCAGGGGTCATATGAATATGGCGTTTTGCGGCAATAACACCTTTAGTGAGTTCTACTTCACCGCATGGGCCAACAAGTTTAATACCTTGTGTGCCGTCAAGGTCACCCGATTCGCGAATTTCGGCTTTAACACCAATGCTGCGGGCATCGGTTAAAGAAATTTCAACCTGAGTTTCTTTACGGCAGGGGCCTAAAATAGAAACACCTGCAAGTTCGCGCTTGGGACCAACAACGGTAACGCGTTCTTCACAAGCAAATTGGCCCGGCTGAGAAAGGTCTTTTTTGGGGGTAAGTTTGTAACCCTTGCCAAACAAAACTTCCAAGTCTGCTTCGCTAACATGTACATGGCGTGCAGAAATTTCAACTAAAACTGTTTTTTTCATAATAAAAAACTCCTTTTTTTGTCTTTAACTCTATTTTATCACATTTTTGTAAAGTTTCAAGAGCAACTTGACAATAAAAACCGTAATAAGTATAATAAAAAGGTAAAAAAACTAAAAGGGGATAGCAAAATGAAAAAAACCTTTGTAATAGAAGACCTTGACTGTGCGCATTGCGCTGCAAAAATGGAAGAAGAAATTAAAAAAATCCCCGAAGTATTATTGGTTTCGGTTAATTTTTTGGCAAGTAAACTAACTATAGAAGCAAACGATAATGATTTTGACAATGTGCTTAAAACCGCACTTGCCGTAATAAAAACGGTTGAACCCGACTGCAAGGTGGTAATATAAGGCAAAGCCCTCATAAGAGGGCTTTTTTTGTTGACATTAAAGGCGTGTAGAATTATAATATATATTGATATATTATTTACTATTTTGCGGAAGGTTGTTTTTATGAAGAAGTGCAAGAAACTAATATCGGTTTTACTTGCAATATTTATAATGGTTACGGTGCTTTTGGTACCGTTTGTTACTTCTGCAGAAGAAACATATAACGGATATGTAAATGGTACGAGCGTTAATATGCGAAAGGGTGCAGGTAAAGAATACGACATAGTGTGCACAACATATAACGGACAACCCCTTAATGTAACGGGCGAAAGCACTTCGTCGGCTGGCGATAAATGGTATGCCGTAACCCTTTCTACAGGGCAAAGCGGTTTTATACATTCCGATTATGTTGGGCTTAATTCTGCAAGCGGCAAGAATATTTTTGGCCGTGTAACCCGTGCTTCAACAAATATGCGAAGCGCACCGGGAACATGGAATAAATTGGTTATAACCCTTACACAGGGCGCGGTTGTTAAAATTTTGGGCGAAGCGCTTGATACTGACGGCGATATGTGGTATTACGCTACGACTGAAGTGAATTCCGTAACCTATACGGGCTATGTTTACAACACCACCGTTGAACTTTATGCCGAATATGTTTATGATAAGGCATTTGAAGAATATTTAACCGAACAGGGTTTCCCAGAAAGTTATAAAGAGCCGCTTCGTAAACTTCATGCAGTTTACCCCAACTGGATATTTAAGGCAGATAAACTTTCGGTAACTTGGGCAGATACCTTGGCGGCGCAAACCACTCTTGGCAGAAGTCTTATTCAAACTTCTTACCCTGCTTGGCGTTCAATGCAGGCAGGTGCATATAACTTTAACACCGGTACCTACACCGTTTTTGAGGGAAGTAACTGGTGCGCGGCAGACAGCAGGGTGGTTGCTTATTATTTAGACCCAAGAAACTTTTTAACCAGCAATAATATTTTTCAGTTTGTTGGTATGAGTTACGATGCAACGCTTCACACAAAAGAGTCGCTTCAACAACTTTTAAACGGTACTTTTATGGAGGGTAATTTACCCGAAGAGCACGAAACCTATAAAACCTATAACGATGTACTTATTGCCGCAGGCAAAACTTACGGAATGAGCCCCTATTCGTTAGCTGCAATGATATTGCTTGAACAGGGCAGTGCAGGTAACAGCGGTTCAATTTCGGGTAAAGTAGCAGGGTACGAAGGGTATTATAACTTTCTTAACATAAACGCCTATCCGCACGGTGGGCTTGATTCTGTTCAAGCAGGTCTTGCTTATGCAAAGGGAAGCGGTTCGCTGTCGCGCCCTTGGAACACAAGGGTAAAATCAATAATGGGCGGCGCCGAATTTTACGCAAAAGACTATATACGCGTAGGCCAAGACACACTTTATTATAAAAAATTTAATGTTGTGTCACCGCCATATAACTTGCACCAATATATGACCAACATTGAGGGCGCCGATAAAGAGGGCAAAAACACAAAAGAAGCATATTTAACAATGCTTGATAAAGCACTTGTGTTTAAAATTCCCGTTTATAAAAATATGCCCGAAACGGTTGCGCCTTACCCCTCAACCAGCGGCGACAACAACTGTTATTTAGATTCGCTTACAATTGACGGTTATTCGCTTTCTCCAACCTTTGACTTTTATAATAACACCTATGAACTTATTGTTGATGGGCCTGTAAAATCAATATATGTAAACGCTGTACCCAAAAACCAAAGCGCAAAAGTAAGCGGTGCCGGCGAACACCAACTTAAAGTTGGCACAAATAAAATTCAAATTAAGGTAACCGCAACAAGCGGTAAAGAAAATGTTTATACGCTTGTTGTTGTGCGAGGGGAATATAGCGAGGGCGCACCCGAATATACAGAAAGCTACACCTTTACCGAAAAGGAAGTAAGCGGAATTGCACCCGGCACCGAAGTTGGTACGCTAATTTCAAAACTTAATGTTAAAAACGGAAGCGCTGTGGTTAAAAACGCCAAAGGGCAAACCAAAACGGGCAATGTTGCTACGGGCGATATTTTAGAAATTTTGCATAGTGACGGCAGCATATTTAAAAGCTTCACCGCCATAGTAAAGGGCGATGTTAGCGGTGACGGCAAAATTTCGCTTATAGATTTAGCAAAAGTACAACGGCATATTCTTGAAATTGAACTTCAAACCGGCATTTACTTTAAGGCGGCCGATGTTAGCGGCGATAACAAAATTTCGCTTTTAGATTTAGCAAAGGTGCAACGCCATTTGCTTGAAATTGAATTTATTAAGTAATTTTTTGGGGGATAAAATTATGAAAAACAAGTTAAAAGTTTTGTTTTCGGTTTTGCTTATAGCGGTAATATTAAGCAGTTTTTTAATACCGGTTTCGGCAGAACTTACTGCAACTGCGCGAATTGGTTGCAGTAACACAAACCCAAAAATTGGCGATACAATTGAAATTACCGCCATATATAATGCAAGTGAAAATATTAACGCCATAGGGGGAACCCTTACCTTTAACAACAGTGTGCTTGAATATGTCTCGGGCGAAGACTGTAATTTAATTTCTGCTAACAAAGTAAAGGTTGCCTTTTCGGGCGCAAGTGCAAAAAGTTTTTATTTTGTAATTACCTTTAAGGTAAAAGCGGCAGGTAAAAGCAGCATTTACCTTGGCGATTGCGTTGTTTCAAACGGCAGTTCCGAAATTTCGGTTGCCGACCAAAGCATTACGGTAAATGCCATTACAGGCAACGAAGGGCAGTCAAGCACGCCGTCAAGCAGTTCGTCTGACGCCAACTTAACTTCACTTCGCGCGTCGGCAGGCAGTTTGTCCCCTGCCTTTAAATCAAATATAACTGAATATACGGTAAATGTTCCGCACGATAAAACCGATGGTATTTTATACTGCACAACTTCCGATAAATATGCAAAAATAAGCATTACGGGAAGCAGAGAATTAAAGGTTGGCAAAACTGTTCGTAGTGTAAAGGTTACCGCCCCCGACGGCACAACCAAAACCTACACCGTTACCTTTAACCGCGCGGCAAAAGAAGAAAAACCGGAAGAAACCGACACAAACAATATAACTTACGGCGACGGCAGTTATAAAATTACCGACGATTACGAGGGCATTAAAACTCCTAATGCGTTTAGCGTTGATATTGTTAAAATAAACGATAAAGAATATACCGCGCTTGTGTCAGTAAGCAAAAATATTACCCTTGTTTGCATACAAAACCAAGAAAACGCCGAAGAAAAAATTCTTGTTTTGTATAAAGACGGCAATGTAACAGAGTTTAAATACATTGAATCGGCTTCCGACACTTTGCTTTTGCAGGATATAGAGCCAGAGCAAAACATAAGCGATAAATTTTATCTTTCGGAAATAGAAATTGGCGGCAGCAAAATTCCTTGCTATAAATACACCGATACTGCATATTCCGATTACGCCGTTGTTTACTGCGAATCGGCAAAGGGCACACTTGGTTATTACCGCTATGACACAAAGGAAGAAACAATTCAAAGGTTTGCTGAGTTTAGCGAACTTAAAAACCAAAACGAAAAGCCAACCAATGTTACGGTAAACACCGCAAGAAGAAACCTTATTGTTGTTCTTGCATTCCTTTGCGCACAGGTTATTATTGCAATAATTGTTGTTGCAGTGGTTTTAATTGTAAAAAGCATAAAAGCAAAAAAATAAACAGCATTTTTTAAACGAGGCGAACAAAAATGAAAAAATTTTTAAACAGGTTATTTATTGACGGACTTTCGGGAATGGCGCTTGGCCTTTTCTCAACCCTTATTATTGGCACAATAATTGTCCAAATTGGTAAACTTATGCCTGCAGGCGCGGTTGCCAATTACATAATTGCTATTGGCGGTTTTGCAAAAACCTTAACGGGCGCCGGCATTGGCGTTGGCGTTGCAAGTAAACTTAAAGCGTCGCCCTTGGTAAGCGTTTCGGCGGCGGTAGCAGGTTTTATTGGGGCATTCCCCAAAATTAGCATAACCGAGTTTGCTTTTGGCGCTCCGGGAGAACCGCTTGGCGCTTTTATTGCGGCTTATGTTGCAATTGAACTTGGTATGCTTGTTTCGGGCAAAACCAAGGTAGATATTATTGTTACACCCTTTGTTAGCATAATTACAGGCGCTATGGCTGGTTTATTTATGGGGCCCTATATTGCTTTTGCAATGAAATGGCTTGGAAATATTGTAAACTATAATGTTGAAGCGCACCCAATTATTGGCGGCATAATTGTTTCGGTGGTTATGGGTATTTTATTAACCTTGCCCATTTCTTCGGCGGCAATTGGTATTGCAATGAATTTAACCGGCCTTGCGGCAGGTGTTGCAACCATTGGCTGTTGCTGTAATATGGTTGGCTTTGCCGTTGCAAGTTACCGCGAAAACAAGTTTGGCGGTTTAATTGCGCAGGGTCTTGGCACTTCAATGCTTCAAATGCCCAACATTGTAAGACATCCGCAAATTTGGATACCCGCAATTGTTTCTTCGGCAGTTTTAGGCCCCATTTCTTCGGCAGTTTTAAAAATGGTAAGCACTCCCGTTGGTTCGGGTATGGGCAGTGCCGGTCTTGTTGGTCAGTTTGCCGCATACGAAGCAATGACCGCTGCAGGAACAACGCCAATTATTGCGCTTTTAGAAATAATTGTAATGCACTTTATACTTCCTGCCGTAGTTACTTTGGCTGTGTGCGAAGCACTTCGTAAAGCCAACATTATTAAAAACGGCTATATGAAACTTGGTATAAATGACTAATAAAGAAAGAACATTATTGGCGGTAACGGCACTTAAGGGGGAATACCCCGAAGCCGTTTGTTCGCTTAACTATAAAAACGCCTATGAACTGCTTATAGCAACGCGCCTTTCGGCACAATGCACAGATGCCAGGGTAAATATGGTTACCCCCTCGCTTTTTAAACGCTTTCCAACGCCGTTTGATTTAGCAAACGGCGAAATAGCGGAGGTAGAAGAACTTATTAAAACCTGCGGTCTTTACAAAACAAAAGCCAAAGATTTAATAGGTATTGGCAAAATGCTTTACCAAAATTATAATTCGGTTGTGCCCGATACAATAGAAGAACTAATTAAACTTCCCGGTGTGGGCAGAAAAACGGCAAATTTGGTTTGCGGTGATATTTACAAAAAAAGTGCCGTTGTAACCGACACGCATTTTATTAGAATAACCAACCGTTTAGGTCTTGTTAATACAACTAATCCCAAAAAGGTTGAAGACCAAATGCGAAAACTGTTGCCGGGGGAAGAATCTAACGATTTTTGCCACCGTACCGTGCTTCACGGCAGAAGTGTGTGCAAGGCGCAAAAACCCCTTTGCAAAAATTGTGTAATGAACTCTTTTTGCAAAAAGAAAGGTGTAAAACAAATTAATGAATAAAAAAGAAAGCGAAACTCTTTCACAGCGCAGACGCGCGCAGCAAAGCAAAATTGAACTTTTAAAAATGCGTTCACAGGAAAAAAGCGAAGAGCATATTCCTTACCAAAACGAAGTTAAGCCAAAAACCTTTAAAGAAAAGGCAATTAACTTTTGGGAATATTATAAAACTGCGGTAATATCGGTTTTGGTAGCCGCAGTAATTTTAAGCGTTTTGGTTGTTCAGTGCTCAAATAAAAAAGAGGACGATTTAAAAATTGTAATTTTTGATAACGAAATAGTTCTCCATTCGCAAATTGCAAAAATGGAAGAATATTTCGCTAATATTTGCGGTGACATTAACGGCGACGGAGAGGCGGTTGTAACTGTGGTTGACTGCACCTTTGGGACCGGAAAATCAAGCGCCGAATACCAACAAACCAAAATGCAAAAATTACAAACCTTAATTGCAGCCGACGAAACGGCAATGCTGTTTATTACAAGCAGTGATACCTATAAGTTTATTGATGAGTTAAGTCTTGATAAAAATTTATTAAGCGAACCAATATATTTAAATAATGAGTTTTACGAAAAATGCTGCGCAGGGGCTTATTTGCGCGAAGGCCTTACAATTTCGGCAAGGAAAATAAAGGACACTCTTGTTGAAAACAACAAAACCGCAATAGAATATAACGCCCGTGCCACCGCATTTTTAGAAAAGTATAGCGGCTTAGAGGAATAATAATTTGGAAAACTATGAAATTGAGCGTAGGTTTTTAATTTGTATGCCAAATATTTCCTTTTTAGAAAATAACTGCAAAGAAAAATGGGAAGTTACTCAGGCGTATTTAAAAGACCATTCGCGCATAAGAAGTATTAAAAAAGGCGGTAAAACGGTTTATATTAAAACCGTTAAAACCCGTATCAGTAATATTAAACGGCTTGAAAAAGAATGGGAAATTACAAAAAATGAGTTTTTTGAAAGCATAAAGGAAAAAGAAGACGGCACAAACGAAATTGTTAAAACCCGTTTTGTTTATGAATTTGATAATCACTTTTTTGAAATAGATATTTTCCCTTTTTGGCAAGACCGCGCCATCTTAGAAATTGAACTGAAAAGCGAAACCGAACAGTTTAGTTTGCCACCCTTTGTAAAGGTAATAAAAGAAGTAACCGGTGATAGGCGCTATAACAATTACTCTTTGGCAAAAACACAAATTAACGAGGATATATAATGAAAAGTAAAAACTTTTTGCCAATGCTTTGCGGTGTGGCTGCAAATGTTATTTTCGGCTTTTCTTTTTTGTTTTCAAAAACGGCTTTATCTACGGGTATTCACCCAACGGTAATTTTAGCAATACGGTTTTTTGTGTCGTTTTTGGTAATGAATATTTTAATACTAATAGGCGCAGTAAAGGTTTCTTTTAAAAACAAACCCATTGGCAAAATTTTGTTAATGGCGGTCTTTCAGCCGGTTTTATATTTTGTTTTTGAACTTTACGGTTTAAAGGAAGTAGGAAGCGCCGTTTCGGGCGTAATTTTAGCCCTTGTGCCTGTGCTTGTTTGCGTTATGTCGGCGGTGTTTTTAAAAGAAAAACCCACCGTAACGCAAACGGTTTTTACAATAATTTCTTTTTTGTGCGTTGGATGTATAAGTATAATATCGGAAAGCGGAAGCGGTTTTTCGCTTTTGGGTTTACTTCTTTTAATACTTGCGGTTGTTTGCGCGGCGGCGTTTAATATTTTAAGCCGTAGTACCGCAGGGCGCTTTTCGGCGGCAGAAAGAACATATATAATGTTTGCCGTGGGCTTTTTGGTGTTTGCGGTTTTACCGTTTTTCACCATAGGAAACGGTTATTTTGGCGAAATCGCAAAGGCAGTTGTAAGCCCAAACATAATAATTAGCATAATTTATTTGTCTGTGCTTTCAAGTGTAGTTGCATTTTTAATGTATAACTACTGCACGGGCAAAATAGGTGTTGTGAAAGCATCGTCTTATTCAAACATAATAACAGTAATAAGTGTACCGGCAGGAATAATATTCTTAAAAGAAGAAGTTTCATTTCCTGTTTTAATACTTTGTGTTATAATAATGTTCTGTGTTTATATGGTAAATAAAATAAGTAACAAGGGGTGAAAGGTTTTGGAAACGGTTATAAACGGTTTAAAAATAAATTATATAGACGAAGGTGTTGGCTCGCCTGTTTTGTTTTTGCACGGTTGGGGGTCCAGCATTTTGCCTTTTACTAATTTAATTAACACCCTAAAACCAACCCACCGCGTTGTTGCGCTTGATTTTCCCGGTTGCGGCGAAAGTGAAACCATGAAAACCCCTTGGGATATTAACGATTATTGCAATTTTGTTTTAGAATTTATAGAAAAAGTTGGGCTTAATAACCCAACGCTAATTGGCCATTCCCACGGCGGCAGAGTAATTTTAAAACTGCTTGGCGAAAAAATGCTTAACCCCGAAAAAACGGTACTGTTTGATTCTGCAGGGCTTATTCCCAAAAAAAGTGTTAAGCAAAAAATAAGGGCAAAATCGTTTAAGGCAATTAAAAAGGTTTTAAGTTTGCCAATATTTAATAAAAACCGCGAAAAACTTTTAAATAAGGCAAGAAAAAAATATGGCAGTGCCGATTATAATGCCGCACCCGAAGTTTTGCGTAAAACTTTGGTAAATGTTGTAAATGTTGATTTACGGCATTTGCTTGGTAATATTAAAAGTTCGGTGTTGCTTATCTGGGGCGAAAAAGATACCGCCACACCGCTAAATGATGCCAAAATAATTGAAGCCGGCATAAAAGGCAGTGGGCTTTGTGTTATAAAAGACGGCGGGCATTTTGCCTTTTTAGATAACCCTTATCAGTGTTCTGCAATTTTAAAAAGTTTTTTAGGTTAGGTATAAAAAATGTTAGTAAAACTTTTACAAACAATATTAAATGAACGGTTCTTGTTTGCCTTTTGCACGGCGTGTTTAATTATCGCAGGCGTTTTTACTTCGCTTCGCCAAGTGCAAATGTTTCAGCAAAATTCGTATTTCCCTGCAAGGTATTTTCCCTGGGTAAAGCAAAACGAAACCAAAAAAATTATTGCAAAAATAATTGTTTTTGTTTTGTTTTCGCTTTTTAACCTTAAAAACCACTTGGTTTTGCTTACCTTTAGTTTAATATCGGTTGTATTTATGGTTTATTCTGTTGTAAGCGGTATACTTTTGCAAAAAAAATCGGTAATAAAACTTAAATTTACAGCCCGTATTAAAAGAATGTATTTTGCCATAGCGGTTTTGTTTTTGGGCATTTTGGCTTTGCAAATTTTCGTGGCAAAAGGGCAGTATTATTGGTTTTTAAGTTTGGCATTTTTGCTTTCGCTTTTCCCTTATATAACAGTAATAGTTTTGTGGGCGGTAATGCTTCCGTTTGAAAAAAGCATTACAAAATATTATATAAACGATGCTAAAAAGATTTTAAAATCGTTCGGAGACAACCTAACGGTTGTTGGTATTACCGGCTCTTACGGTAAAACGGGCGTTAAAAACATTTTATATAAAATGCTTTCCCAAAAGTTTAACACCGCAGTAACACCCCTTAACTATAATACCCCAATGGGCGTGGTAAGAACGGTAAGGGAACATTTACCGCGGCAAACTGAAGTGTTTATTTGCGAAATGGGTGCCAAAAAAACAGGCGATATTAAAGAACTTTGCGATTTAGTTCACCCGGATTATGCCATTATAACTTCGGTTGGCCCACAGCACCTTGATACATTTAAAGATATTCGTAATGTAACCAATACAAAGTTTGAACTTTACGACAGCGTTAAGGAAAAGGGCGGTAAAACCTTTGCCAATGCCGATAACGAATACATTAAAAACCGCTTTGTTATGAGCGATTTTGAACGCTTTGGCAGTAGTAATGAGTTTAAATATTACGCCGATAATATTGAATATAAAGAGCGCAGCGTTAGTTTTAACTTGCACTTAGATGGTGAAGAAATTACCGTTACAAGCCGATTGCTTGGCAGCCACAACATAACAAACATTGTGGGTGCGGCGGCTTTGGCTTATAATATGGGTGTTAGCAAAGAAAGCATTGCTTTTGCGGTTTCGCGTATAGCACCGGTAGAACACCGTTTAGAACTTAAAAAATATATAAACGGCGCAACACTTATTGACGACGCTTATAACGCTAACCCCGTTGGCAGTATTGAAGCGTGTAATGTGCTTAGCCGTTTTAGCGGTAAAAAGCGCATTATTGTAACCCCCGGCCTTGTTGAACTTGGCGAAAAGGAATACGAGTGCAATTTTAATTTGGGGGCACAGGCGGCAAAGTGTGCCGATATTGTAATTTTTGTTGGTGAAAACCGCAGTAAACCGCTGGTTGAAGGACTTAAAACCACCAATTTTAATATGGAAAATTTATATATTGCGAAATCTTTTGCACATGCCAGTGAAATTTTTGCGCCAATGTGCAATAAAGATACCGTTATTCTTTTTGAAAACGATTTACCCGATAACTATTTGAATTAAGGTGATATTTATGAAAACAACAGTTGCATTTTTCTTTGGTTGCCGCAGTGTTGAACACGAAGTGTCAATTATTTCGGCAGTGCAGGCAATGAACAGCGTAAACAGGGAAAAGTACCAAGTAATTCCCGTTTATGTTGCCAAAAACGGCGAAATGTATAGTGGCGAAAAACTTTTAGATATTGCAAATTATAAAGACATTCCCGCGCTTTTAAAATCGTCTAATAAGGTAAATTTTGAGTCAATAGGCGGCACCGTTTATATGACAAGCGGCGGTGTGTTTTCTAAAAAGCGCGTAGCAATTGATGTTGCTTTCCCCGTTGTTCACGGCACAAACTGTGAAGACGGCTCAATTCAAGGTTATTTTGAATTTTTGGGGCTACCTTATGTTGGTTGCGATGTTTTGGCGAGTGCCGTTGGTATGGATAAAGTTGTGTTTAAAGATGTACTTAAAAGACAGGGCTTGGCAGTTTTAGACTGTTACACCTTTTACGCAAGGGAATTTGCATTAAACGGTGAAGAAGTTTGCAAAAACTGTATAGAAAATGTGGGGCTTCCCCTTATTGTTAAACCCGTAAACCTTGGCTCAAGCGTTGGCATTAGCAAGGTAAATACAAAAGAAGAACTTTACGATGCATTAAACCTTGCGTTTTCTTTTGCCGATAAAATTTTGGTTGAAAAGGCAATAACCTCGCTTCGCGAAATTAACTGTTCGGTTTTGGGTGACAGCGAAGAATGTTTTGCTTCGGTTTGCGAAGAACCCTTTATGAACGATGAAATTCTTTCTTACGAAGATAAATATTTAGGCGGCGGGAAAAGCAAAACGGGTGGCAGTAAAGGTATGGCTTCGCTTTCACGAAAAGTTCCTGCCGATTTAACCGAAGAAGAAAGCCAATATATAAGAAATTTTGCTTGTGACATTTTTAAAGCGCTTGGTTGCAGCGGTGTTGTTAGAATAGACTTTATGATAGATAAAGACACAAACACCGTTTACGCAAACGAAATTAACACAATACCGGGCTCCTTGGCATTTTATTTGTGGGAAGCCAGCGGTACACCTTATACCGAACTGCTTGATAAAATGATATCACTTGCATTTAAGCGCGACCGCGCAAGAAAAGAATTAACCTTTACAATAGATACAAACATACTTGCAAGCGTTAATTTAAAAGGCGCAAAGGGAAGTAAGGGCGCGAAAGTATAAAAAAGCAAACACCCAAGTATTCACTTGGGTGTTTTTATATTGTTTCCTCTTTTTTCCTGGTAATAAAGCAATGCTTTATACATAAATTCGGGTGTAACACTAAAGTGTTCGCTTAAAGAAACCAAATCATCGTTTCCTGTTTTAATTATAACATCGGTAAGTTCCTTAAAAGGAACAAGTTTTTTAATTGCCCAAATTTCTGCCCGTCTTTCGTTTTTGCCCCTTATATTCTTATCATCGTTTTGTGAATATAAAGAAGCCGTTTGGCAATGGCCAAGTTCGTGCGCCAAACAAACGCGCTCACCCGAAGGCGAACAAAGAACGGCAGTATCAATGGCAACAAAATAATTTTCGCCAAGTTTAACGGTTACCGCTTGTGTTTGGGGCAAAGGGTGCCCTTCAACCGTAATGCCGTTTTCTTCGGCAAGTTCATAAAGTTTATCTGTTTGCATTTTGCCTTTCCTTAATATACATAGCGTATCTTTTAACTTCGTTCCACATTTCATCGGTCACTTCACCGTCACCGCCAAAAAGGGCAAATTTAAGTTCTTCTTCCGCAGTTTTTTGTTTGCCGTTCATTAAATAATCAACGCTAACCGAAAAATATTCTGCAATTTTAAAAAGGACAGACGCCGAAAGTGATTTAACCCTGCCGTTTTTAAAATCAGATAAAGTTGCCCTTGGTATAGCGCAGTCACGGCACACATCGGTTACAGTAACCCTTGATTTACGACATAAATTTTCAATTCTTTCATATAATTCTTCCAATTTTTATCCCCATTTCTTTAAAATTACGAAAAACCGTAATAAAATACTTGACAATTACGAAATTGCACAATATAATAGTAATTGCATTACGGAAAAGCGTAATTGTTCGCCCCGCAATTACAGAATATCATATTTTCCCGTAAATGTCAAGAATTTTAAAACGGAGGAATAAAATTGTATTATTGCACAAATTGCCGAAAAGAATTTTTTTACGCCAGGGTTTATAACCAGTGGCAAGGGGGAAAAAACGGGGGATATGAAAGGTTTTTACTGTGTCCGTTTTGTAACAGTACCGACTTTTTTGAAAAAAGGGGAGAATATTGTTCCTATTGCGGAATGCCGTTAAAACTGCCGGGAAGAAAATATTGTTCGGTTTCCTGTCAAAAGCACGGGGAAAGGTTACTCCAAAAAGAACAAGAAAGAAAGGAAAAAAGAAGAACCGACCATTTAGTAATGTCAATTAACGAAGTGGCAGATTACAACAAAAGAACGGGGAACCGTTTAAGTTACGGTCAGTATTTTGCTTTAAAAGGAGTTGGCGCAATTTGAGTACTTTATGCGAAGAAAAGCGCGACTATTTAAGCCGATACCTTGTGCTACAGGCAAAAATAAACCGTCTAAAAGAACAAAGTTTAATAAATGCCGAAAACAGTGATGTGTATAAAAGGGAAATACATAAAGCACGAACGGTGCGCGACAGCATTGAACAGGGAATTATGAATATGAGCAGTGAAATTGAAAGTGAAATTCTTGCCCAAAAATACCTGCTTGGCAAAACGCTTGAAGAAACGGCTAATATTTTAAATTACAGCAAACGACAAATTGAACGGCTTCATATTAAAGCATTGGAACATATAACTATAGCTACATAAAAAATTCCCCGAGAAGTTCTCGGGGATTTTTCTTAAGTACCGGGTTTAAAAACAATTTCGTTAATAAAGCGTCTTACGAAAAGATAAGCATCAAATTCAAGCAAATATTCGTCTTCGTTTTTCATAATATAATCGCGAAGTTCTTCTACTGCGGTGTCACATTCTTCGCGGTTACCCATAGCACCCTCATACAGCGCACGCGCCAAACGTTTAATAATTTCACCGTGGTAATATAAAAGTTCAAAAGACCTTTTAACTGTTGCGTTTTCTTCGGTTTCTAAATATTTATTTGCTTTTTCCATAAATGCGTCAATCACGCTTGGTGCCTGTGCAAACAGTTTTGCCATTTCTGGATTATTTCTCCAAGCCCAAACGCTGCCTTTAACAGCCGTTGCGCCGCCTGTGGCAGCCACATCGGTTTTAATTGTTATGCTTTCATAGTTAACAATTTCGCCCAATTTTGTTAAGTATTCTTCGGTTTCCTTTGCAAAACCGCCGAAAGCGGCGCTGAAATATTCGTTTTTAATATCTTCGTAATCAAGTTCGGGGTTAACAAGCAGTTGACCGCAAGCGTAAATTGGTAAACCAGTGGGGAAGAAAGAACGCTGGGTTTTGCAGTTCATAATACCTTTCATTCCCAAAGCGTGAAGTTTTTTAACGTCGTTTGCCAGTGTTTTTGCGGCTTGCATATAACTTGCAATGTCAAAATAATGGTCGGAATATAAATGGTAGTCATTAAAAATAAAATCATTTATGCCTGTAGCATTGCGCCAGTCTTCAACAAACTTCATACTTGCCGCGAAATTAGGAGTGGGAACAAATTTGTTTCTTTCGTTTTTAAGCATTTCACCCTGGAATTTATCAAATGTATAACCTGTTTTAAGGTTAGAACTAACAGGAGAAAGCATTACAAAACGCTTGGGGTTTTTGAATTTTGCCTTAAGCGGTGCCCAACGTGTAGCAACATAAGTGCAAGGCATTAAAAGTGTATTAATTCCCTCATTGGTTAATGCTTCGTCAATGTCATTAACTAAATCAACATAAATATCCGAAACGGTTGATTTTAAGCAATTTTCACATTCGCAGTCGTTGTTTATACCGTCTGCCAAGACAATAACAACCCCGTCAATGTAGGGCTTTTCTTTAAGGTAAGAAACAAACCAGTCACATGTTTTTTTCCTTACAACAGGGTCTGTGTAACAAAGGTTGGTGTAGGCAATATTGCCGCCGCGAACTTTGCGTTCACCGTTTATTAAAGCAACGTGGGGCTGTGCTTCTTCGCTTAATTTGTTGGTCCATTCGGGGCCATAGTCCATACCAAATGGCAAGAACATAAATCCGTGTCCAAGAGTAAAAAGTTGCATACCAATTTTTTTGGTAAACGCTTCAATTCGGCTTGTTTCTTCACAAGCTTCTTCCCAGGAAAGCGGTTCCGGTGTTTTATATGGGTTAAGTTCGTGGTAATGCCAACGCTTTAAGAAAATGTGCGGAGTAACATACTGAATAAAGTATGCATTAAAGCCGGCTTTTGGGAACCATTTTAAATATTCAATAATAATATCATCGTTTACTGCGCCTTCAAGTTCTTCAATACGGTGGGGGTAAAATGCTTTTTGGTCAATTTTACATTTGCCTTTAAGGTCGCTTTTTGGCACAATTTCACCGTTTTCGCCGGGGCGTAAAAAACGGCAGCCCAAGTGTTTTAGGTAAGCATAAATACCCAAAAGAATGCTTCGGCTGTTGCTGCCTTTAATAAAACCTTTACCATCAGTTATATCAATGATATAACGGTCATCGGCGAAAGTGTTGTCTTCGTTTTCATCAATTAGCATAAGGTCAATTCTGACTAAATTGTGAAGCCCTGCCATTTTGGTAAGATAACGGGTTAACTCATCTTTGGCATAAGCGGTGGTTTCGTTTCTTACTTTGTCGCTAATAAACATAATTTGTCATCTCCTGTAAGGGGAAATTTTTATTTTTACGGAAATTCGTAATTAGTTATTGACAATTACGAAAAACCGCAATATAATAAGGGTAGTCACAAAAAAGGAGGTTTGCCGAATGGATAGGGTAATATTGCATTGTGACCTTAACAATTTTTTTGCGTCGGTAAGTCTTCTTTATAACCAAACGCTAATAGATTTTCCGGTTGCGGTTGCAGGAAGCAAAGAAAACAGGCACGGTATAATACTTGCTAAAAACGAAATTGCAAAAAAATACGGTGTAAAAACGGCAGAGCCCGTTTGGCAGGCAAAAAACAAATGCCCCGAACTTTGCATACTTCCGCCAATTTACGAAAAGTACCAAGAATTTTCGCGCTTGGCAAAAGAAATTTATTATAGGTATACCGATATTGTAGAGCCGTTTGGAATTGATGAATGTTGGTTGGATGTAACCCACAGTTCCTTTTTGTTTGGAAACGGCAAACAAATAGCCGAAAGAATACGCAAAGAAATAAAGGAAGAACTTGGTATAACGGTGTCGGTTGGCGTTAGTTTTAACAAGGTGTTTGCAAAACTTGGGTCAGATTTAAAAAAGCCCGATGCCGTAAGCGAAATAACCAAAGAAAATTTTAAAGAGGTTGTGTGGCCGCTGCCCGTTGGCGACATGCTTTTTGTGGGCAAAAACACAGCAAAACGGCTTAACGAACTTGGAATTTATAAAATTGGCGATATTGCCGATTGCCCAAAAGAAACCCTAAGGCGCGCTTTTGGTAAAAACGGCGAACAGTTATACCTTTGCGCAAACGGGCTTGACACAACACCGCTTGTAAGCGAAACGACGGCACCGCTTCCCAAAAGTATTGGCAAAAGCGAAACAGGGAAGTACGATTTAAAAACCGAAACCGATGTGTGGAACGCCCTTTTAAGTTACAGCGAAGAAATATCGGAGGAACTTAGGAAAAAAGAACTTTATGCCACGGGTATTCAGTTAATAACCCGAACACCCGATTTAATTAGTAAAGAGTTTTCGCAAAAATTAGACACCCCAACAAATGTAGGGCTAATAATAGCCAAAGCAGGAATGGAACTGTTTAAAAATAACAAGGTTTTGCCTTTAAGAAGTGTTGGAATAAGGGCAATAAACTTAAAAAAAGATTGCGGTTATGTGCAACAAAATTTGTTTAGCGAAAGTGATGCCGAAAAGCAAAATGAAATAGAAAATGAAATGGACGAAATAAACAAAAAATTCGGCAAAAACAGTATAAAACGAGCCAGCGTAATGCTGCATAAAAACAATAAAAACAAGGGTTAAAAGTGCCTCTTTTTAAACTTGACTTCATTATATCTACTTGCTATAATAAAGTCAACAAAAAAAGTGGGGTTTTTTATGAAAAAAATTACTTGTTTTTTGATTGTTTTAATTTTTTTGTTTTGCGGTGCTTTGCCTGCCTTTGCCGAAGGCGAAAAAGCGCCTTTAAAGGTACTTGCCATTGGGCACAGTTATGCGGTAAATTCAACCGAATATATTTGGTCAATTGCAAACCAAATGGGTGAAAATATTGAAATTCACACCCTTTACCACGCCGGTTGTTCAATAAAGCGCCACGTTGAAAATTACGAAACAGGTCGGCTTGATTATTACCTTTATAAAAACGGGAAAACCGATTTTGAATATGTTGATATTAAATCGGTTTTAAAAGCAAAGCAGTACGATGTTATTACCTTTCAGGAAAGCCCGGAGGGTTCTGCTTCTTTTACTTCGTATAAAGACGATTTAGGAAAGCTTCAGTCTTATGTTAGAAAACACCAACCCAATGCTCAGTTTATGATTCATCAAACCTGGGCATTTAGCAAAGAAACACTAAGGGGTGAGGGCGATTACGGCACACCGGGTTACGCAACCTCAAAAGAACATTTTGCCGATATTGAAGACGCTTATAACAGTGCGGCAGAATTTTTGGGCGGTGTAAAAATAATTAAAAGCGGCCAAGCGGTTGAACTTGCAAAAGACGCATTTAATTTTGGCGGCGCAATAAAAGACAATGAATCGCTTTATGCCGATACAATAAGCCATTTAAGTGATATAGGTAAATATTTAACGGCTTGTGTTTGGGTTGAAACCCTTTTGGGTAAAGATGTTCGCACAACCGAGTTTATTTTGGGTGTTCCGCGTGTTGAAGTGCTTCGTGAAATTGCTCACGAAACAGTAACGGGCGAACAGTCAACTGTTTTTAATAATTTAAGGGTTTGGGAAAATGAAAAAGGTTATACCCTTATAAAAGATTACCGCGAAGTTGGGGAAGACGGCGTTGTAGAAATACCGGCTTATGTAAACGGCAAACCAATAACCGCACTTGACGATAAGGTTTACGAAAATGTAAAAGGTGTAGAAACTTTAATAATTCCAAGAAGCATTAAAAGTTTTGACAGCGGCGCTTATTTTGGGTTTAATTTGCAGTTTGTAGATGCAAAAAAACCGCCTGTACCGTTTTACAAAAGCGTTTGGTTTTATATTGGTTTAGGCGGTGCAGTAATATTGGCAGGTGCAGTTACTTTTGTTTTAATTAAAAAACGCAAAGGTGTATAGGAAAAGAGACATACTCTAAAGGACAGAAAAAAGGATGTGTAGAAATTCTACACATCCTTTTAGTTTGTCTTATACCGGAACAAGCAGGGAACTTGTATATCAACTTCCTCTTGTTAGGAGAACCTAAAACCCTTTACCCATCTCAGAAGAAGTGATATTGTGAGACAAGTCTCACAGTGATATTTTTGATAAATCAAAAGTGATATTGAAACCTTGCGGTTTCAGTGGTATTTTATTCGCCTATAAACTGCCGCAGGCAATATCACTCGGCGGTAGCCGAATATAACTGCGTAGCAATATAACTCGCCGAACGGTGTCCCCACAAAACCGCGGCTTTTGTGGGGTGAAAAGGCGAATAAAACTGGCGTTGTGTCCTTACGGATACAACGCCAACTATACATCTTTTTTATTTATATATTTACTTTTAAATGAATTTAGGGTAAAATAATATAGATTAGACCTGTGGAGGAAGAAAATGGCAAAAGATAAAATTGTTGTAAAAGGTGCAAGATGCCATAATTTAAAAAACATTGATTTAACTATACCCAGAGATAAAATGGTTGTTTTTACAGGCCTTTCGGGTTCGGGTAAATCAAGTCTTGCCTTTGATACCATTTATGCCGAGGGACAACGCCGTTATGTTGAGTCCCTGTCTTCTTATGCCCGTATGTTTTTAGGCCAGGTAGACAAGCCCGAAGTTGATAGCATTGAGGGGCTTTCTCCTGCCATTTCAATAGACCAAAAAACCACCTCTAAAAACCCGCGTTCAACCGTTGGTACCGTAACCGAAATTTACGATTATTTGCGTCTTTTATACGCAAGGGTGGGCGTGGCGCACTGCCCAATTTGTAAAAAAGAAATTTCGGTGCAAACAACCGACCAAATCGTTTCTAAAATTTTAAAATTACCTGACGGCACCAAAATTCAAGTTTTGGCGCCGGTTGTGCGCGGAAGAAAAGGTATGCACGAAAAAGAATTGGCTTCGGCGCAAAAATCGGGTTTTGTGCGCGCCAGAATTGACGGCAACCTTTACGAACTAAGCGAAGAAATTAAGCTAAACAAAAATATTAAGCACAAAATTGAAATTGTAGTAGACAGAATTGTAATAAACGAAACTGTTAAAAGCCGTTTAACCGACAGCGTTGAAACGGCACTAAAACTTGCCGGCGGTATTTTAATTATTGATGTTATTGGCGGTGAAGAACTTCATTTTTCGCAAAACTATGCCTGTGAAGAACACGGCATTAGTTTGCCCGAACTTACCCCAACGCTGTTTTCCTTTAATAACCCCCTTGGCGCTTGCCCTGTTTGCAGCGGTATAGGTAAATTTTTAAAGGTGAATCCCAACCTTATTATTGAAGACCCGTCACTTCCTTTTTATAAAGCATTTAGGGCATCGGGTTGGAACTGCAACGAAAAAGGTGCATTTAGCAGGGGCGCTATTGCCCATATGTATTTTGAGGGCGTGGCAAACTATATGGGCTTTAATATGGAAACGCCCTACGAAGAACTTACCGAAGAGCAACGGAATGTTGTTTTATACGGCACAAACGGTGTAAAAATACCCCTTAATAAACTTTCTGAATGGGGCGGCGGTGTATATAATTCCGCTTTTGAGGGTGTTATAGGAAACCTTGAACGCCGTTATAATGAAACCGAAAGCGATTACACCAAGCGCGAAATTGAAAGTTATATGTTTGAAAGCGTCTGCCGTAAATGCGGCGGCGCGCGGCTTAAACCCGAAGCATTGGCGGTAACTGTTGGCGGTAAAAGTATTCACGAATTTTGCGAAATGACGGTTACTGACGCTTGCGAATTTGTTAAAACTCTTGAATTTACGGGCGGAAAACGGCAGATTGCCACCCCAATTTTAAAAGAAATTGGCGAACGCCTTTCGTTTTTAAATGAAGTTGGGCTTAATTACCTAACACTTTCGCGTTCGGCAAGTTCGCTTTCGGGCGGCGAAGCCCAGCGTATTCGCCTTGCCACCCAAATTGGCTCTTATTTAACAGGTGTACTTTATGTTTTAGATGAGCCAAGCATTGGGTTGCATCAGCGCGATAACCAAAAACTTATTAACGCCCTTAAAGAACTGCGCGATTTAGGTAACACCTTAATTGTGGTTGAGCACGACGAAGAAACAATGTTTGCAGCCGATTATATTGTTGATATTGGCCCGGGCGCAGGTGTTCACGGCGGCGAACTTATTTTTTCGGGAACTATAAACGAACTTAAAAACTGCCAAAACTCTGTTACGGCAGATTACCTTTTTGGTAAAAAGAAAATTCCCGTACCCAAAGACAGAAGAAAAGGCAACGGAAACTATTTAACCGTAAAGGGCGCAAGTGAAAACAACCTAAAAAATGTGAATGTTAAAATTCCGCTTGGCTCCTTTGTTTGTGTTACAGGCGTAAGCGGTTCGGGTAAATCAAGTCTTGTAAACGAAGTAATTTACAAATATCTTGCCAATAAACTAAACCGCGCAAGAACGGTTTGGGGCAGTTTTAAAAGTATAGACGGCATAGAAAATCTTGATAAGGTTATTGATATTAACCAGTCGCCCATTGGCAGAATGCCGTCTTCAAACCCTGCAACTTATACAGGTGTGTTTAACGATATACGCGAACTTTTTGCATCAACAAAAGACGCCAAAATACGCGGTTATAAACCCGGCAGGTTTTCGTTTAATGTTCGTGGCGGTAGGTGCGAACATTGCGAAGGCGACGGCATTTTAAAAATTGAAATGCAGTTTTTGCCCGATGTTTACGTGCCTTGCGAAGTTTGCGGCGGCAGCCGTTATAACGAAGAAACTCTGTCTGTTCGTTACAAGGGTAAAAACATTGCCGAAGTGCTTGATATGACGGTTGAAGAAGCAATGTATTTCTTCCAAAGCATACCAAAAATTCACCGTAAAATTAAAACACTTTATGAAGTTGGGCTTGGCTATGTAAAACTTGGCCAAAGCGCAACAACGCTTTCGGGCGGCGAAGCCCAAAGGGTTAAACTTGCAACCGAACTTTCAAAACGCAGTACGGGTAAAACGGTTTATATTTTAGATGAACCCACAACTGGTCTTCACGCGGCCGATGTTCACCGCTTAATTGAAGTATTAAACAGACTTGTTGAAGCAGGTAACACCGTAATTGTTATTGAACATAACCTTGATGTTATAAAACCCGCCGACTATATAATTGATTTAGGCCCCGAAGGAGGTTCTGGCGGCGGAACGGTTGTGGCGGTTGGTACGCCCGAACAAATTGCTAACTGTAAAAATTCATTCACAGGCGAATTTCTTAAAAAAGTGTTGTAAATTCACACATTTTTAACAAAAATACATTAAAATTTAAAAAGAGGTGAATTGGGTGTTTGGCTATATTAAAGCAAGTAAGGGCGAACTAAAGGTAAAAGAGTACGAAACTTATAAAGCCGTTTACTGTTCGCTTTGCCGTACGCTTGGCAAAGAATACGGCTTTTTCACCCGTTTTACCCTAAGTTACGATTTTACCTTTTTGGCGCTTTTAAACCTTTCTTTAGCAGAAGAAAACGGTACGCTTTGCAGAAAAGCGTGTGTGTGCAATCCGTTAAAGCGGTGCAATTATTTGCAAAGCGATAGTGGGTATTCATTATCAAGCGCGGCGGCGGTAATTTTGCTTTACTACAAACTGTGCGATGATATTAGCGATGAAAAGGGCGCAAAAAAACTAATTAGCCGCTTTTTAAAACTGTTTTTTAAAGGCGCTTACAAAAAGGCGGTAAAAAACTATCCGCAAATAAATACCTTTGCAAAAGAGTTTGTAACAGAACAAGCAAAAGCCGAACAACAAGAGAACACCACTCTTGATATTTGCGCTTTGCCCACACAAAATTTACTGGCGAATATTTTTTCGCTTTGCGCAAAAAACGAAGCAGAGAAACGCACACTTTCTTATTTGGGCAGTTTAATGGGTAGGTATATTTATTTAATGGATGCCGCTTGTGACTGTGAAGAAGATGCAAAAAAAGGAAGATTTAATCCGCTTGGTAAACTTAATAAGCAAGAGGTAAAAGATAGAATAAAACCGCAAATTTATATTATAATTGACCAAGCAATAAAGGCGTTTCAGCTTATTGAATTTAAAAGGTATAAAGATATTTTGGGAAACATTATTTATGTTGGCCTTGAAGATACAATGAATAAGGAGTTATTTAAATGAAAGATGCATATTCGGTTCTTGGCGTAAGCCGTGATGCTACTGACGAAGAAATTAAAAAGGCATACCGCGAACTTGCAAGAAAATATCATCCCGACAGTTATCAGGATAATCCGCTTTCGGACCTTGCTGCCGAAAAAATGAAAGAAATTAACGAAGCGTACGATGAAATTATGAATTCGCGCCGTAACCAAGGGTCTGCCGGTGGCGGTTACACAAACGGCGGTTTTGCTGATATTAGGGAAATTATTAACAGGGGCGAACTTGATAAAGCGCAAATTTTGCTTGACGGCGTACCTGTTAATAAGCGAAATGCCGAATGGTATTTTTTAAGCGGTACGGTACAATACAAACGCGGTTATTTTGATTCGGCATACACAAGTTTTGCCACCGCCGCCAGAATGGAGCCCGGTAACCCTGAATACGCCGAAGCATTTAGGCGAATTTCGGCACAGGGCAGGTCACGCCACAATAACCCGTATAGAAGCAGCCACAATATGGGCGGAAACGACGCGTGCGATTGCTGTACTTCTTTAATTTGTGCCGACTGTTGTTGCGAAATGATGGGCGGCGACCTTATTAGGTGCTGTTAATGAAAAAAACAAAAAAAATAACCCTGTGCGCCACCTTTGCGGCGCTTATAACGGTTTTAATGCTTGTGGCATATTTTCCTTATTTAACCTATGCCGTACCTGCGCTTTCGGGGGCATTCTTAATTGTTCCGCTTACCGAACTTGGTAAAAAATACGGTTTTGCCACATTTTTAGCTTCACTTTTGCCTGTTTTACTGTTTTGCGAAACCGAAGCAAAACTTATGTACTTATGCCTTTTTGGGTGGTACCCCGTTTTAAAGGCGGTTTTTGAAAATTTAAAATCAAGGGTTTTAGAATATGTTTTAAAATTTTTGGTTTTTAACTGTTCGCTATTGCTTGTTTACGGCGGTTTTTCAAAACTTTTTGGATTAAATTTGTTACAGGGCGAAACAGGAATTTATATTGCGGTAATTGGCTTGGCTTTAGGCAATTTTGCTTTTTTGCTTTACGATATTTGTTTAAGCCGTTTGGCAGTTTTTTATTTATATAGGTTAAGAAAACTATTTGCAAAATTTTTTAATTAGTTTGGGGAATTAAAATGAAAGTAGTTGTAGTGGGCGGCGGTGCTGCAGGGTTAATGGCGGCAATAACTGCTGCTAAAAACAATAACGAAGTAATTCTTGTTGAAAAGAATGAAAAATGCGCCCGTAAGGTTATGATTACGGGTAAGGGACGCTGCAACGTTACAAATAATTGCGATAAAGAAACACTTATTAAAAACACACTTCGCAACCCCAAATTTTTGTATTCCGCTTTTAATACTTTTGATTCGGGTAATACAATGGAATTTTTTGAAAACCAAGGTGTAGCACTTAAAACCGAACGGGGAAACCGCGTTTTCCCCGTTAGTGACAAAGCAAGTGATATTGTAGACGCTTTGGTTAAAGCCGCAAAAAAAAGCGGCGTAAAAATTATAAACGATACCGTTTTAAAAATTATTAAAGAAAACGAAGAAATAAAATCGGTTTTGCTTGAATGTGGCGGCGAAATTCTTTGTAATAAATGTATAATTGCAACGGGTGGTGCTTCTTATACCGGCACCGGCTCAACGGGTGATGGCTACCGCTTTGCTAAAGAACTTGGCCACACAGTAAATGAATTATCTGCTTCATTAGTACCCCTTAAAATACGCGAGGGGTTCGCCCCTAAAATGATGGGGCTTTCCTTAAAAAATGTGAAACTGACTGTTTTTCAAAACGGGCAAAAGAAACCTGTTTTTTGCGAACAGGGCGAAATGCTTTTTACCCATTTTGGTATATCGGGTCCGCTTGTATTAAGCGCGTCGGCGCACATTGATACCGCTAAAAACGAATATTACTGTTTGCTTGATATGAAACCTGCGCTTGATATAAATACTTTGGACAGCCGAATTTTAAGGGATTTTGCAAAAAATGCAAACAAAGATTTTGCTAATAGTTTGGGTGAACTTTTACCCGCTAAAATGATACCAACGGTGGTAAAATTAAGCGGAATTGACAGCGCAACAAAGGTAAACCAAATTACAAAAGAGGGGCGAAGTAAACTTTGCTCGGTAATTAAAGGAATAGAAATGCATATAACAGGCACACGCCCCATAAACGAAGCAATTATTACAAGGGGCGGTGTAAGTGTAAAAGAAATAAATTCAGCCACAATGGAATCAAAACTTATAAAGGGTTTATATTTTGCAGGCGAAGTTATTGATGTTGACGCTTACACAGGCGGTTTTAATTTGCAAATTGCATTTTCAACCGGCTATTTGGCAGGAAGTAATATATAAGGTGGGAATATTATGGAAAACAAAAAAATTTCGGTAGCAATAGACGGCCCTGCAGGTGCCGGTAAAAGCACTTTGGCAAAGGCAGTTGCAAAAGAACTCGGCTTTATTTATGTTGATACAGGCGCACTTTACCGCGCTATTGGTCTTTACTTTATAAGAAAGGGTTTTAAGCCCGAAAGTTTAAACGATTTAACCCCATATTTAAGTGATATTAAGGTTGAACTTAAATTTATAAACGGCGCACAACTTGTGTTCCTTTGCGGTGAAGATGTGTCAGGGCAAATCAGAACGCCCGAAGCATCTATGATGGCTTCTGCCGTTTCGGCTAAAAAGGAAGTAAGGGCGTTTTTACTTAATATGCAACGCGATATTGCCAAAGAAAATAATGTTGTTATGGATGGCAGAGATATTGGCACCGTTGTTTTGCCAAATGCCACAGTTAAAATATTTTTAACCGCCGACTGCGAAGCAAGGGCAATGCGCAGATATAAAGAACTTCTTGAAAAAGGCATAAACGAAAGTTACGAAGCGGTTTTACAAGATATGAAAACGCGCGATTATAACGATTCCCACCGCGAAATTGCTCCGCTAAAACCGGCACCTGACAGCGTTATTGCCGATACAACAAGCAAAAATTTAGAAGAATCAAAACAACTTTTATTGGATATTATAAAGGAGAAAATTTAATGTCCGCTTTTTATAAATTTGTAAGGGCGGTTATAAAACCGCTTGCTTATTTGTTTTTTAACATTAAAAAACACGGTGTCGCAAATATACCAAAAAACGAATCGGTTGTGCTTTGCTGTAACCATACTTCAATGACAGATGTATGGCTTTTAATTGCCCTTTGCCCACGGCAAATTTGCTTTATGGCAAAAAAAGAATTGTTTTCTATTCCCGTTTTAAAAACGGTTTTCAGTAAAATGGGTGCTTTTCCTGTTGACCGTAAAAGTTCCGATAAAACGGCGCTTTTAAAGGCGCAGGAAATTTGCAAAAACGGCGGTGTTTTGGGTATTTTTCCCGAAGGCACCCGAACAGTTAGCGGCGCACCAAAAAAGGCAAAACCGGGCGCCGCGCTTATTGCTTTGCAGACAAACAGCAAAATTTTGCCTGTTTCGGTTTATAGGGGTAATAACCCCGTAAGGCCTTTTCAAAAGGCAACCGTTCGTTTTGGCGAAGTTATAGAAACTGCTGAACAAGGCGAAAGTGTTGCACGAAGCAATATAAAAAAATACACCGAACTTATAACGCAAAAAATTACAGAACTTTGGGAGAAAAAACATTGAAAATAACATTGGCAAAAACAGCCGGATTTTGTTTTGGGGTTGACCGTGCGGTTAATATGGTAACCTCACTTGCCGAAAAAGGCGAAAAGGTTTGTACTTTAGGACCTATTATACATAATAAACAAATGGTGGAAACATTAAATGAATTAGGCGTGCGCGAAGTGGCTTCGGTAGAAGAAGCAAACGAAAACGAAACGCTTGTAATTCGTTCCCATGGCGTACCCAAAAGCGTAATGGAAAAAGCGCAGGGAAAATGCGAAAATGTGGTAGACGCAACCTGCCCGTTTGTTGCAAAAATTCACAGCATAGTTTCGTCAGATAACACCCCTGTTTTAATTGCCGGCGACGAAAAACATGAAGAGGTTATTGGCATAAGAGGGCATTGCTTGGGTTATTCACGCGTGTTTAAAGATGCCGAAGAACTGCGTGAAATACTAAAAAATGACGAAAATTTTATTAAAAAACCCTTTAAAGTGGTCAGTCAAACGACATTTAATGCAAAAATTTTTGAAGAATGTAAGATTTTTTTAAAAAATAACTATACAAATGCGTTTGTTTTTGATACAATATGTAATGCGACTGCCAAAAGGCAGCAAGAGGCGGCTGAACTGTCTAAGGTCTGCGACACAATGGTTGTTGTGGGCGGAAGGCACAGTTCAAACACCACAAAACTTTTTGATGTATGCCGTGCTAATTGCGACCGCGTTTTCTTTGTTGAAACGGCGGCGGAATTAACAAACGATATGTTTAAAAACAGTTGTCATGTTGGGGTCGTTGCAGGGGCGTCTACACCGGCGCGTATAATTAAGGAGGTTATTAAAACCATGTCGGAAAACAATCAATCAATTGAACAACTTGGTGAAGTTGTTCAGAAAAGCTTCGCTGAAATGACAGACGAGGAAGCATTTGAAGCATCTTTAAACGAACTTAACGGTAATCAAAAGGTTAAGGGCGTTGTTCTTGCCGTAAGCGAGAACGAAGTACAACTTGATATTGGAAGAGGTCTTGCCGGTTATTTAACCAAAGAAGAATATTCTTCTGATGATAATGTTGACTTAGTTAAAGATGTTAAGGTCGGAGATGTACTTGACCTAATTATTATGCGTACAAACGACCAGGAAGGAATAGTAATGCTTTCAAAGCGCCGCTTTGATGCGATTGCCGGCTGGGATAAAATCGTTAGCGCAAAAGAAGAAAATACTGTTCTAGAGGGAACTGTTAAAGATGTTATTAAAGGCGGCGTTGTTGTATACTGCGAAGGTATTCGCGTGTTCATTCCCGCTTCTCAGGCAACACTTTATAAAAGCGATTCACTTGACGAATTAAAAGGTCAAAAAGTTCGTTTCCGCATTATTGAAACAGGCCGCGGAAGAAAAGCAGTTGGTTCTATTCGCAATGTTCTTCGCGAAGAAAAGAAAGCAGCAAGCGCTGCTATTTGGGAAAACATTGCAGTTGGCGATAAATTCACAGGAGTTGTAAAATCACTTACTTCTTACGGTGCATTTGTTGATATCGGCGGCGTTGACGGTATGGTTCATGTTTCTGAACTTTCCTGGCAGCGCATTAAAAACCCGTCGGAAGTTGTGTTAGTTGGCGATACAGTTGAAGTTTATGTTAAAGCCATTGACACCGAAAAGAAGAAAATTTCTTTGGGTTACAAAAAAGAAGAAGAAAACCCGTGGGTTATTTTCCAAAACAACTATGCAGTTGACGATGTAATTAAGGTTACCATCGTTAGCATGACTACTTACGGCGCATTTGCAAGAATTATCCCCGGCATTGACGGTCTTATTCATATTTCGCAAATTGCAAACAAACATGTTGCAAAACCGCAGGATGAACTTACCGTTGGTCAGGAAGTTGAAGCAAAAATCACCGCAGTTGATTTAGAGAAAAAACGCGTTAGTCTTTCTATCCGCGCACTTCTTCCCGAAGAAGAAAAGGCCGAAGAAACTGCTGAAGAAACAGTTGCAGAAGAAACTGCAGAATAATTAAAACTAAAGCCCGACAACAGTCGGGCTTTTTTGTTGCCAAAATCCAATAAATGTGTTAATATAATATTAGAAAACAAGAAAGGTAATCAAGGGACAACTGTAATACACAGAACCGTCCCCTGATTGTTTTAAAATACTTTTAAGAGGCGAATTTAATGGGGAATTATATTAAAAAATTGTATTGCTCGTTTCTACAAGCAAAAGTAGATAAAATAAATAAAGTAAAAAACCGCAAAACCAACACAAAAATGAATTTAATTAAGGCATATTTTATTATTGCCGTTATTTGCGCCCACACCGGTGGCGGCGGAATTGTTTTCCCAATGGACAATTGGGTTTCTCCTATTTTTATCTTTATGCCTATATTTGTCTTTGTTTCGGGATTCTTTTACAATGCAAAATCAGATAATACCAACTGTTTTGCTTTCATAAAAAGCAAGATTTCAACCCTTGTTTTACCGTATTTTTTGTGGAATTTTATTTATGGCATTATCAATACGGTTGCAAGAAAGTATGATATTATAGATTACGGCGATAATTTGAGCTGGCATTCGCTTTTCGTAAGACCATGGGTGGATGGGCATCAATTTCATTTTAATATACCAGCATGGTTTTTACTGACATTGTTTATTGATGTTATGGTTATTTTCGCTCTTCGCAAGTCGCTAAATAAATTACATATATTAAATGACTTTGCACTTCTTACTTTCACATTTGTCATTTCGGTTATTTCAATTATCTTTGCTCAAAAAGGTTATAATTACGGTTTTTACCTTGTTTTGACTAAAGCAGGATTTATGTTGCCGTATTTTCAGTTGGGTTATGTTTACAAAAAACACGAAAAGGTATTTAACGCCAACAACGGCAGACTTATAATTATTTTAGCCGTTGTTTTGTCGGTTTGTCTGTTCCTTAACGGCGAAAACGGGTTAGAGGCGTTGGTTGTTTTTGCAAGATTTACAGGAAATCCCTTGCTTATAACCGCTATAACAACCATATCTATTCTATTAGTTGCTTGTATTTTTGAAATGTTTGCCCCTGTTTTTGAAAACAATAAATTAGTTTATGCTATTGGCAATAATACCTTTGCAATTATGATGCATCACGGCTTCATAGTATTCATAATTAATTTTGGGCTATTTATTTTAAACAAATTCATTAATATTTCCTCATTTAATATTGAAAATTTTAAAAACACCTTGTGGTATGCTTTCCCGGGAGAAGTTTCAAAAATACGAATTATCTATTTACTTTTAGGTGTTGCAGTTCCTGTGCTATCTAAATTTATATACGATAAATTTATTATGTATCTTCATGCAAAAATCAAGTATTAGAGGGATGCGATAGACGGTTCTCCCGTCACCTTGTCTAAACCACAACAGGCGAAACCAAACAGTATAATTAAAACCAAAGCCCGACAACAGTCGGGCTTTTTTATTTGCAAAAAACTGTAAATATTTGTTTAAATTGCACAAATTATGCGGTAAAAGTTTTATTGTGTTAAACTATTTTTGCTAATAATTACTTGAAAAAGGTGTAAAAATTTGATATTATAAAGTTAGCCATTATGTAATAGTGCGCTTAGGGGTAAAATATAATATAATTCGGAGTTGATGACATTGAAAAAAACAGAATGTGTTGCAATGCTTTTGGCTGGCGGACAGGGAAGCCGACTTGGAGTGCTTACCCAAAAAATTGCAAAACCTGCCGTACCTTACGGCGGAAAGTACCGTATTATAGATTTTCCTCTTTCTAACTGCATAAATTCGGGCATTGATACTGTTGGTGTTTTAACACAGTACCAACCGCTTGAATTAAACGATTATATCGGTAGCGGTAAACCGTGGGATTTAGACCGCCGTGACGGTGGCGTTCACATTTTACCGCCATACCAAAAAAGCAAGGGCGGTGACTGGTACAAGGGCACAGCAAACGCCATTTACCAAAACCTTGGCTTTATAGAACGATATAACCCCGAATATGTTGTTATACTTTCGGGCGACCATATTTATAAAATGGATTATTCTAAAATGCTTAAAATCCATAAAAAAAGCGGTAGCGCCTGCACCATTGCCGTTATGGAAGTACCAATGGAAGAAGCGTCGCGCTTTGGTATTATGAACGCCCGTGAAGACGGAGAAATTTACGAGTTTCAGGAAAAACCCGAACACCCAAAAAGCAACTTGGCTTCAATGGGTATTTATGTGTTTTCTTACGATAAACTTAAAGAATATTTAACTATTGACGAAAAGAACAAAGAGTCTTCTAACGACTTTGGCAAAGATGTTATACCGCTAATGCTGAATTCGGGCGAAAAAATGATGGCGTACAGGTTCCAGGGGTATTGGAAAGATGTTGGAACTGTTGAATCTCTCTGGGACGCAAACCTTGATTTATTAAACCCCAAGGAAGATTTAACGCTTGACAGCAAGGATTGGAAGATTTATACCCGTTCAAATTCTTATCCACCGCAGTATATTTCGCCGTCGGCAAAGGTTGAAAATTCCCTTGTGTGCGACGGTTGTGAAGTAAGCGGTGATGTTGACTATTCAATACTTTTTGAAAATGTAACTATTGAAGAGGGCGCAAAGGTTGAATATTCCCTTGTTATGCCCGGCAGTGTAATTAAAAAAGGAGCCCATGTGCAATATGCAATTATTGCCGAAAATGTTACGGTGGAAAAGGGCGCCACAGTGGGCGAAAATCCGCAAGAAGTAGCCGATATTTTAAAGTGGGGTATTCCCGTTATAGCCGAAGGCGTAAAAATTGGTAAAAACGCCTTTGTTAGCGCCAAACAAATGGTTAGCAAAAATGTTAAGGAGGGCGAAAAAATATGAGAACCAACAATATTTTAGGCATTCTTTTTGCCAATGTTCACGATGACCTTGTGCCTGAACTGACTAGCCTACGCTCAATGGCGTCATTACCCGTTGCAGGCCGTTACCGTATGGTAGATTTTTCGCTTTCTAACCTTGTTAATGCAGGTATTGGCCAGGTGGGAATTATAACAAAACAAAACTACCAGTCGCTAATGGACCATGTAGGCGGCGGTAAATCGTGGGATTTAGACCGCAAAAGCGGTGGACTTTTCATTCTTCCGCCTTTTTCTACAATTGATTCAAAGGGCGAAGTTTACAAGGGCCATATTGATGCGCTTCAAGGCATTATGGGTTATTTAGAACGCGCAAAACAAGATTATGTTGTGCTTTGCGACTGCGATGTTATAAGCAATGTTGATATTATGGATATGTATAGAAAACATACTGAAAGCGGTGCCGATTTTACGGTTGCTTATAAACACGGAAAACTTCCCAAAAACCACGAAGATATTATGACTTTCACCTTTGATAAAGATAATTTCGTTAAGGAAATTTCTTTACCCAAAAAGAGCGAAAGCGCAAATTACAGTTTGGATATAACCATAACCAAGCGTGAATTTTTAATTGAAATTTTAAATAAAGTTCCAAGCAGTTACACAAGTATTAGCCGTCATTTACTTGCGCGCCACACTAATAAGTTTAAAATTTACGGTTATGAAGTTACGGGCTTTGCCGAAGTGGTTGACAGCACAAAAAAGTATTTTGAATTAAATATGAAAATGCTTAATTCCAAAAACAAAAACAGTTTGTTTAACCCCGACCGTCCAATTTACACAAAAACCCACGACGGTATGCCAACACGCTACGGTATAAATTCCTGTGTAAAAAATTCGCTTATTGCCGACGGCTGTGTAATTGAAGGCAATTTAGAAAACTGCGTTGTTTTCCGCAATGTTAGGGTGGCAGAGGGTGCAACCGTTAAAAACAGTATACTTATGCAGGGCGCTACGGTTGAAAAAGACGCTGTGTTAGATTATGTAATAATGGATAAAGAGTCGCGTGTTTTAAGCGGCGCAAAAGTGGACGAAAAAGCAAATAAAATTGTGTTTATCGGGAAAGGCGAAAAGGTGGAAAAATAAATGAAAGTATTATATGCAACAAGCGAAGCGTATCCTTTTGCACAGTCGGGCGGTCTTGCCGATGTGGCTTACGCGCTTCCAAAGGCGCTTCGCCGCCGTTTAATTGGCTGCAGGGTAATTTTGCCTTTGTACGATACAATTAAACAAGAATTTAAAGATAAAATGACATTTATTACAAACATAACCGTTCCTGTTGCTTGGCGCAGACAGTACTGCGGTGTGTTTGAGGCAAAACTTGACGGAGTAATTTATTATTTTATTGATAACCAATATTATTTTAAAAGGCCGTCGCTTTACGGCTTTTACGACGATGCCGAGCGTTATGCTTTCTTTTCACGCGCGGTTATTGAAATTTTACCGCATATTGATTTTAAACCCGATGTTATTCATTGTAACGACTGGCAAACTTCGCTTGTTCCGGTTTACTTAAACGCCTATTACCGCGAAAACGAATTTTACAGGGACATAAAAACGGTGATTACAATTCATAATATTGCATACCAGGGCAAGTACGGTTATGAACTT
Organism: Acutalibacteraceae bacterium; assembly: GCA_045601805.1. GTDB lineage: Bacteria > Bacillota > Clostridia > Oscillospirales > Acutalibacteraceae > SIG607. The sequence goes on along the minus strand of JAZSAJ010000059.1, from coordinate 41,906 downwards.
TTGCAGGATGTTGTTGGCATAGACGAAAAATATACAGGTGTTGTTGATTACGACGGTTGTGTAAACTTTTTAAAGGGCGGTTTGCAAGAAGCCGACCGCATTACAACCGTTTCGCCAACCTATGCAAACGAAATTTTAGACCCATATTATGCGCACGGTTTAGATAGAATTTTAAATGAATTAAAGGGTAAACTTTCGGGCATTGTAAACGGTATTGATATAGATGTTTATAACCCCGAAACTGACCCGCTTATTTATAAAAACTTTACCGAAGAAACATTAAGTGATAAAGCGTTTAACAAGGCAGAACTTCAAAAAGAAATGGGACTTGAAGTAAACGAAAATGTTGCGCTTGTGGGCATGGTTTCACGCATGGTAAAACACAAAGGGTTTGATTTGGTTAAGCATGTTTTTGAAGAAATGCTTAGTGAAAACGTGCAGTTTGTAATACTTGGCTCGGGCGACTGGGAATTTGAAACATTCTTCTACCAAATGGCAGAAAAATATAAGGGCAGGGTGGCAGTAAAACTTGGCTTTGTACCCGAACTTGCGCATAAAATTTACGCAGGCGCCGATATATTTTTAATGCCAAGCCAAAGCGAACCTTGCGGTTTGGCGCAAATGGTTGCCCTTAAATACGGCACAATTCCCATTGTGCGCGAAACAGGCGGTCTTGCTGATACCATTAAAGACAGTCATAATAACCTTGGCAACGGCTTTACCTTTACAAACTATAATGCCCACGATATGAAGTTCACCCTTTCACGCGCGGTAAAGGGCTTTAATAATAAAGAGGGTTGGGAAATTTTAACCCGTCGCGCAATGCAGTGTGATAACAGTTGGGGCGCTTCGGCAAACAAGTATATTCGCCTTTATAAAGATATTCTTGGCAAAAAGTAAAACATATGGTAAAATGGTTTCGCCATGAAAGGAGAATGCTTTATGGTTGAAATGATTAAATCAATTCTTTTGGGTATCATTGAAGGCATAACCGAATGGTTACCCATTAGCAGCACCGGGCATTTAATTTTGCTTGAAAAGGTGCTTGGCTTTGCAAAAGACGACCCTGCTTTCCGCGAAATGTTTGAAGTTGTTATACAACTTGGCGCGGTTTTGGCGGTTGTTGTTTTGTATTTTGATAAACTTTGGCCCTTTAATACAAAGCGTGAAAAGGGTTTTGTAAACAAAAACAGTTTATCTATTTGGGGCAAGGTTTTGGTTGGCGCTATTCCTGCCGGCGTTATTGGGCTTTTGTTTGACGATAAAATTAACGAACTGTTTTATAATGAAAAGGTAAACGCCTTTGTAATTGCGGCAACGCTAATAATTTACGGTATTGCTTTTATTGTTATTGAAGCGCTTAAAAAGAACGCTACGCCGAAAATTAAAACAATGAAAGATTTAAGTTATAAAACCGCATTTTTAATTGGTGTTTGCCAAATTCTTGCAATGATACCGGGCACTTCGCGTTCGGGTGTTACAATTTTGGGCGCGGTGCTTTTGGGTACTTCGCGCACTGCCTCGGCGGAATACAGTTTCTTTATGGCAGTACCTGTTATGGCAGGCGCAAGCGGTTTAAAAATATTAAAATACATATTAGAAATTAGTGGAAGCGGTACGGGTTATTCAAACTACGCAATGCAGTTGGTAATCCTTATGACCGGTATGGTTACGGCATTTATTGTGTCGGTACTGGCAATAAAATTCTTTATTGGTTATATAAAGAAAAAAGATTTCAGCGCGTTTGGTTATTACAGAATTGCACTTGGCATTTTGGTAATAATTTTCTTTACTTATGTGTTTTAAATAAAAAAGCTGTTCGGAATTTTCCGAACAGCTTTTTGTTATTGTTTATTAAACCTTGTAAGCCAAATGTAAGCAATATCAAGCGCTTCGTAAAAACCAACCTTTTCGCTGCTTTTTGTTATGCGCGATTTTTCATCAAGACCTGTGTCGCTTAACATAAGTTCAATTTTAATTTTTTCAGCAACATCGTTTTGGCTTGTTAAAACAGTAAGTCGGGTAATGTATTTTTCACTCATATCGCCAAAATAAATTATGTTGCCTTTTCTTACCAAAGGTTTTTCTTTGTAAGTTAATAAATTATCCACTTTTTTACCTCTTTAAAAAATTATTGTTGCGGAAGTTCGCCGTACAAATTAAAACGGAACAAAATTGTTTCGTCTTCGGGATTTGCGCATCTTATAACGGCTTCCGAAACCTTTGCGCCCTCTAAAATTGTGGCAAGGCCAACAATTTGGCAAAGTTTAGATTTAAGATTTAAAATGTCGCCGTCTGCAGTTTCCAAAAAAACATCGCCTTTGCAACTGTCAAGCGCTTTAATAAATTCGTTAAAATCAAGGTCGTGAAGTTTAATTTTTCCGCTCATAGTAACTACCTCCAATGCGAAATTTCTTATAAAATTATACAATAACGGCTTTCATAAGTCAAGAATAAGTATGAATGTGTACGAAGTTGTTTTTTATGTCTTGACAAGGCAAAAAAATTCAAATAAAATATATTCTGTAATAATATGTAAAATTATATGTTAAAGGAGAAAAAAATGGATAATCCAAAAGTAACAATGGATACAATTGTAACTCTTGCTAAAAGCAGGGGCTTTGTTTATGCAGGCAGCGAAATTTACGGCGGTCTTGCAAACTCGTGGGATTACGGCCCTTTGGGTGTTGAACTTAAAAACAATGTTAAAAAAGCATGGTGGAAAAAATTTGTTCAAGAATCGCCTTATAATGTGGGACTTGACGCCGCTATTTTAATGAACCCTGAAACTTGGGTAGCATCGGGCCACCTTGGCGGTTTTTCCGACCCTTTAATGGACTGCCGTCAGTGTAAAAGCCGTCACCGCGCCGATAAACTTATTGAAGATTATGTTGCCGAAAACGGCCTTTCCGATAACCCTGCTGCTATGAGTGATAGCGAAATGAGCGAATACATAAAAGAAAAGGGCATTTCCTGTCCTTCTTGCGGTTCGCACGATTTTACCGATATTAGAAAGTTTAACTTAATGTTTAAAACATTTCAGGGCGTAACCGAAGATTCTTCTTCAACACTTTATTTGCGCCCCGAAACCGCACAGGGTATTTTTGTAAACTTTAAAAATATTTGCCGTACTTCGCGCAAAAAAATTCCTTTTGGTGTTGCGCAAATTGGTAAATCTTTCCGTAACGAAATTACACCGGGTAACTTTACTTTTAGAACAAGGGAATTTGAACAAATGGAACTTGAATTCTTTTGCGAACCCGGTACCGATTTAAAGTGGTTTGAATATTGGCGCGGTTTCTGCCGTGATTGGCTTTTAAACCTTGGTATGAAAGAAGAAGCGCTTCGTCTTCGCGACCACGACAAAGACGAACTCTGCTTTTATTCAAAAGCCACAACCGACTTTGAATTTCTTTTCCCGTTTGGCTGGGGCGAACTTTGGGGTGTAGCCGACAGAACCGATTACGATTTAACCCAACACACAAACCACAGCGGTGAAACAATGGATTATTTTGACCAAGAAAAAAATCAGCGTTATACGCCTTATGTAATTGAGCCGTCACTTGGTGCCGACCGCGTTACTTTGGCATTTTTGTGCAACGCTTACGACGAAGAGGTTAAAGAAAACGGCGAAAAACGAACAGTTCTTCGTTTTCATCCTGCACTCGCGCCCTTTAAATGCGCTGTGTTACCTCTTTCTAAGAAGCTCGGCGAAAAAGCGCGAGAAGTATACGCTACACTTTCTAAACACTTTATGACCGATTACGACGATGCCGGCAGTATTGGTAAACGCTATGCTCGTGAAGACGAAATTGGTACACCTTTCTGTGTTGTTTACGATTTTGAAAGCGAAAACGACGGTCAAGTAACCGTTCGCGACCGCGATACAATGGAATCGGTAAGAATGCCTATTAGTGAAGTTAAAGATTATATTGCATCTAAGATAGAGTTTTAAGGAGATAATAGATGAATACCGGGGATATAATTTTAAGCATTTTAACAATGTGCGGCGGTTTGGCGTTCTTCCTTTACGGAATGAACATTATGTCTGCAAGTCTTGAAAAAATGGCAGGCGGTAAACTTGAATCTTCGCTTAAAAAAGCAACTGCGAAGCCCTTTGTTGGCTTTATGCTTGGTGTTGGTATTACCGTTGCAATGCAGTCGTCAAGCGCAATGACAGTAATGCTTGTTGGTCTTGTAAACTCGGGTATTATGAGTTTTACAAGCACCATTGCCCCAATACTTGGTTCTAATGTTGGTACAACCTTTACCGCATGGATTTTAAGCTTAATGGGTATTGAGGGCGATACCTTTAGCCCAATACTTTTATTAAGCCCCGAATATTTATCTCCTTTAATGGGTTTTATTGGTATTATTCTTCGCATGTTTGGCAAAAAAAGCAAACAAAAAGATGCAGGTACTATTCTTTTGGGCTTTGCCGTTTTAATGTATGGTATGGAATTTATGGGCAACAGTGTTGACGCCATAAAGAATATGGACGGCTTTGATAAATTTATAGGCCTTTTTGAAAACCCAATAATTGCGCTTTTAATTTCGGTTGTATTTACAGGTATAATTCAGTCAAGCGCTGCAACAATAGGTATTGTTCAAAATTTGTCACTAATTGTGGTGGCTGCAACCGGCATGGGTGCTATTACATATAAAATGGCTATTCCGCTTGTTTTGGGTGCCAATATTGGTACCTGCGTAACCGCTTTGATTTCGGCTATTGGCACAAACAAAAATGCCCAAAGGGTTGTTGTGGTGCATTTTTATGTAAATACGGTAGGCAGTATTATTTGTATGCTTTTAATGGGCCTTTTATCGCCCATTCCCGGGGTTCAAAAACTCCTTAATATTTCGGTAACACCCTTTACCGTTTCGTTAATTCACACTGTATTTAACCTTGTAAACGGCGTATTAATGGCGCTAACAACAAAACTAATGCTTAAAATTATTTACTTTGTTGTGCCCGATAAAAAAGGCGAAGCCGAAAAACATGTTTTCTTGGACGAACGCCTTTTACACACACCGCAAATGGCTATTGAAGAATGCCGCAGTTTAACAAACGAAATGGCAAACCTTGCAAAAACGGCAATCAACAAATCTATTTCGCTTTTAAACAAATTTGATGATGAAGTTTACGAAGAAGTGGCCGACCTTGAACGTCTTACCGACCGTTACGAAGATAAACTTGGCTCGTTCTTGGTTAAACTTTCAAGTAACGAACTTAGCGACAAAGACAGTAAAATTGTTGGCCGTTTGCTTCACACCATTGGCGACCTTGAACGAATTGGCGACCACGCCGAAAATATTGCCGACGTTGCAATGGAAATTAAAGAAAAAGAAATAAGTTTTTCTTCTTATGCAAAGGATGAAATCAAGGTAATAACATCGGCTATTAAGGAAATAGTAGATATAACAACTGAATCGTTTTGCAACGATGATATTGCTTTGGCACAGCACGTTGAACCGCTTGAACAGGTTATTGACGTACTTAAAAAGACAATGCAAGAAAAACATGTTCAGCGTATGCAAAAAGGCAAATGCACCGTTGAACTTGGTTTTGTGTTCTCTGACCTTATTACAAACTATGAAAGGGTATCGGACCACTGTTCTAATATTGCTATTTATACAGCAACAAGTCAGCGTGAAAAAACCAATGCCCATAAATATTCAAGAATTATTAAAAATTTGGAAAGTTCAAATTATCAAGAAAATTACGAATTTTACAGTAAAAAATACGCGATTTAAAATTTCGGGGGAATTAAATGTTAGAGCTTGTTAATGTTTGCTTTAAAGCAGAACAAGACGGAATAGAAAAGGTTATTTTAGATAATGTTAACCTAAAAATAGAAAACGGTTTTACCGCCATAACCGGCCCAAACGGCGGCGGTAAAAGCACACTTGCAAAAATTATTGCGGGCATAATTACGCCCACAAGCGGTAAAATTTTGCTTAACGGAAAAGATATTACAAATTTATCAATAACCGAACGCGCAAAAGAAGGGGTTGCATTTGCATTTCAGCAACCCGTACGCTTTAAGGGTATAACCGTAAAGGACCTTATTGGCTTTGCAAAGGGCGAAAATGTTTCGGTTGGAAAGGCGTGTGAATACCTTTCGGAAGTTGGCCTTTGCGCAAAGGAATATGTAAACCGCGAAGTAAACGCAAGTCTTTCGGGCGGTGAACTTAAACGAATTGAAATTGCTACAGTGCTTGCGCGCCAGTGCGGTGTTACAATTTTTGACGAGCCCGAAGCAGGAATTGACCTTTGGAGTTTTTCAAGTCTTATAAAGGTTTTTGAACAACTTAACAAAAAATTAAGCGGTTCAGTTGTAATAATTTCCCATCAAGAGCGTATTTTATCTATTGCAGATAATGTTGTTGTAATTAAAGACGGCAAGGTGCTAAAAAGCGGCGCGGCAAAAGAAATTTTGCCAACACTTTTAAATGCCGGCGGTCTTTGCAGCGTTCTTGAAGAAAAAATATAAGGGGGGCGGCATTTTGGATAGCATTAAAAAAGAACTTTTAAAACAAGTTGCCGACCTTCACGAAGTACCGCAGGGCGCTTTTAATATTCGCGAAAACGGTGAAACAAACAGCCGCAACACCACAAAAAACATTGATATTGTAACAAAAACCGATAAACCGGGAATTGACATTATAATTAAGCCCTTTACCAAAAACGAAAGTGTGCATATTCCTGTTATTATTTCAGAAAGCGGAATAAAAGAAACGGTTTATAACGATTTTTATATTGGCGAAGGCGCCGATGTTGTTATTGTTGCAGGTTGCGGTATACACAACGGCGGCGAAAGTGATTCTGACCACAGCGGTATTCACAGTTTTCATATTGGCAAAGACGCCAAGGTGAAATATGTTGAAAAACACTATGGTGCAGGCGACGGCAACGGTAAAAGGGTAATGAACCCCGAAACCGTTATTGAGATTGCCGAAAACGGCAGTTTAGAAATGGAAACTGTGCAAATTAAGGGAATAGATTCCACTGTCCGTAAAAGCACCGCAACCCTTTCTGCTAACGCTTCGCTTATAATTAAGGAAAAAATAATGACCCACGGCACACAAAATGCAGAAACATATTTTACCGTTAATTTGCTTGGCGAAAATTCAAGGGCAAATGTGGTTTCGCGTTCGGTTGCAAAGGACAATTCAACACAGGTGTTTGTTTCAAAAATTATTGGTGAAAACGCTTGTTACAGCCACACCGAATGTGACGCTATTATAATGGATAACGCTAAGGTTAGCGCTGTGCCCGAAGTTGTGGCAAATCATATAGATGCCGCACTTGTACACGAAGCCGCAATAGGCAAAATTGCAGGCGAACAACTTACCAAACTAATGACATTAGGTTTAAGCGAAGAACAGGCAGAGCAAGAAATTATTAACGGTTTCTTAAAATAAAATAAGGAAGAAAATAAAATGTTTATATTAACTAAACGATGGCGTAGCTTTTCTTGATTTAAAAAAATAATAAGAAAAGGTGATACAAATGAACAAATATAAAGATTTTGATAATTATTTAAAGGAAAACCCAACGGCCGACGGTTATTTTGGCGAATACGGCGGTGCGTTTTTAGACCCAGAGCTTTTACCTGCATTTAAGGAAATTAGCGAATCTTACGAAGCAATTTGCCATTCGGCGCAGTTTATTAACGAACTTCGCAGAATAAGAAAAGAATTCCAAGGCAGACCCACACCGGTTTACCACTGCGAACGCCTTTCTAAACTTTTTGGCAACTGCCAAATTTACTTAAAGCGCGAAGACTTAAACCACACAGGCGCACATAAATTAAATCACTGCATGGGCGAAGGTTTACTTGCTAAGTATATGGGCAAAAAGAAAATTATTGCCGAAACCGGCGCCGGCCAACACGGTGTTGCTTTGGCAACCGCAGCCGCATATTTTGGTTTAGAGTGCGACATTTATATGGGTGAAGTTGATATTGAAAAACAACACCCCAATGTAATAAGAATGAAAATGCTTGGCGCAAATGTTGTTCCCGTTACCCACGGCCTTAAAACTTTAAAGGAAGCGGTTGACGCGGCGTTCCTGGCTTATAAAAAAGAATATAAAGATGCAATTTATTGCATTGGCTCAACCTTGGGCCCTCATCCTTTCCCAAAGGTAGTAAGGGATTTTCAGTCGGTTATAGGTATTGAAGCAAGGGAACAGTTTTTAGAAATGACAGGCATTATGCCCGACGCCGTTTGCGCTTGTGTTGGCGGCGGTTCTAATTCGCTTGGTATGTTTACTCCGTTTTTGGCTGACCCTGTTGAAATTTACGGTGTTGAGCCGCTTGGCAGGGGCGCAGGTGTTGGCGACCACGCCGCAACAATGAAATACGGTACAAAAGGCCGTCTTCACGGTTTTGAAAGTTATTTGCTTCAAGACGAAAAGGGCGAACCGCTTCCCGTTTATTCAATTGCAAGCGGTCTTGATTACCCCGGTGTCGGCCCCGAACACGCATATCTTCGCGATTTAAAGAGGGTTAAGTACGAAACCGTTTCTGATGAAGAAGCAATGGAAGCATTTTTCCTATTAAGCCGTTTTGAAGGCATTATTCCTGCAGTTGAAAGTTCACACGCTGTGGCTTATGCAATTCGTTATGCTAAAGAACATAAAAGCGGTTCAATTCTTGCTTGTCTTTCGGGCAGGGGCGATAAAGATATTGACTTTGTTTACGAACAGTACGGCTGCGGTGAAAAATTCAATTTAGAAAAGTATACAAAATAATAAAAAAGCGGTGTTGTAGCTCGGACACCGCTTTTTAAATTTTTCTTGAAAAATGGTAATTTTTATAGTATAATAAACTAAATATTATTTTTGGAGGATAAAAAAATGAAAAAAATACTTGCAGTTTTATTAACTCTTGCTCTTTTGTTTTCGCTTACCGCTTGCGGTGGTAATGTAATGACAATGGGCACAGGCGGTACCCAAGGTACTTATTATGCTTACGGCGGCGTTTTGGGCGGCCACATTAAAGAAGCAACAGGAATTGATATTAATGTTGTTTCAAGCGATGGCTCAAAAGCAAACATTATTGGTATTGACCAAGGCAACTACCAGCTTGGTACCGTTCAGTCCGATGTTATGGCTTACGCTTGGGCCGGTACCCGTTCTTTTGAAGCCGAAGGTAAAATTGATTCTTTCCGTGTAATCGGCGGTCTTTATGCCGAAGCAGTTCAGCTTGTTACAATGGACCCCAGCATTAAATCTGTTGCAGATTTAAAGGGCAAAATTGTTTCTATCGGTGCTCCCGGTTCGGGCGTTTACTTTAATGCTGTTGATATTCTTGCTGCTGCAGGTCTTACCGAAGAAGATATTGACGCAAGAAAACAATCGTTTGGCGATTCTGCCGAAAACTTAAAAGACGGCAAAATTGACGCTGCATTCATTGTTGCAGGCGCACCCACACCCGCAATTCAAGAGCTTTGCACATCTGCAAACGCTTACCTTGTTCCTATTGACGGTGATATTGCTAATAAACTTTTTGAAACTTCTTCTTACTACACCGCATATAAAATTCCTGCAAATACCTACAAAGGTCAAACAGAGGAAGTTACTACAGTTACCGTTAAGGCAACTCTTATTGTAAGCGCAAAAGCAAGCGAAGACGCTGTTTATAAAATTACAAAGGCAATCTTTGATAACAGCAGTGCTATTTCCCACGCAAAAGCTGCCGAACTTTCTCTTGAAAATGCAACCGAAGGTATGACAGCTCCTTTCCATGCAGGCGCTGCAAAATACTTTGCAGAAAAGAACATTACGGTTGAAACAAAATAATTTAAAGTTATAAATTATTTTTTCGGTCGGCTGCATTTTTACAGCCGACCGTATTTATAATTTGAAAGAGGGTTTTTTATGGCTTTTTTCAAGAAAAAAAGCGAAACTCCTACCGAAGCGGCGCCAATGAGCGTTAGCGATGTTATGAAAAAGTACGACCGCGAATCTAACACGCGTGTTTGGGAAGGTATTCCCAAAACGGTTGTTACCTGTATTCTTGCGGCTTTTTCGCTTTTTTGTATTTACGTTACTTTCTTTGCCGCTTGGTTAGATGAAATTCGTTTAACTTCCTTTATGGCGTTTATCCTTTTTATTGGTTTTTTGGTGTTCCCCGCCAAAAAAGGTGTTCAAAAAACTAATTACATACCGTGGTATGATATTATTATAATGGCGCTTGGAACGGGTTCCTTTTTGTATTTTTGTTTCCGTGCCGATGAAATCATTTCACGTTTTAAAATTACAGATATTGAAGTAATAATTGGTATTGTTGGAATTTTGTGCCTTGCCGAACTTTGCCGAAGAAGTGTTGGCCTGCCAATTTTGTTTGTGGCAGGTGCGCTTCTTGTTTATGCGCTTGTTTTTGGCTCTACCAACCCCGATGTTTTTGCGCGCGTTACCGAAACTGTGCGTGTGTTGTTCTATTCAAAAGAGGGTATTCTTTCAACTCCAATAAATGTTTGCTCTAAATACATTGTAATTTTCATTATTTTCGGTGCATTTTTAGAGCGCACTGGTATTGCCGATTTCTTTATTCAAATTGCAAATGCTTTGGTTGGTCGCTTTTCGGGTGGCCCTGCAAAAGTTGCAGTTGTTGCCTCTGCGCTTGAGGGTATGGTTTCGGGTTCGTCGGTTGCCAACACTGTTGGTTCGGGTGCCGTTACAATTCCTTTAATGAAACGCACAGGTTATAAACCCGAATTTGCTGCTGCTGCCGAAGCGTCGGCTTCAACAGGCGGTCAAATTATGCCCCCAATTATGGGCGCCGCCGCGTTCTTAATGGCAGAAACAGTTGGTGTGCCTTATTCAAATATTGTTGTTAGGGCAATTTTACCTGCTGTGCTTTATTTTGCCGGTGTGTTCATAACTGTTCATTTAGAGGCAAAAAAAGAGGGCCTTAAGGGAATTTCCAAAGAAGAACTCCCCAAAATTAAACCCCTTTTAAAACAAACATATTTGTTGCTTCCCTTAATTTTGCTTATTTACCTTGTTGGTACAAGCAAACGCTCTATTGCTTATGCTGCGGCTATTGCTATTATTGTGGCAATTGTGGTTAGTATGTTTAATAAAGAACACCGCATGACGCCAAAACGTTTGCTTGAGGCCCTTGCGGCAGGCGGTCAGGGTATGATTACCGTTGCAGCCGCTTGCGGTGTTGCAGGTATTATTGCAGGTGTTATTGGCGTAACAGGCCTTGCATATATGTTGTTTAACGGTATTGTTACCATTGCAGGTAACCAGGTTATTATTGCTTTGGTTTTAACAATGATTTGCTGTATTATTCTTGGTATGGGTGTTCCCACCACCGCAAACTATTGTATTATGGCGGCAACCTGCGCTCCAATTTTGGTTAAAATGGGCGTACCAATGATTGCGGCGCATTTCTTTGTTTTTTACTTTGGTATTGTGGCCGATTTAACACCGCCTGTTGCCCTTGCGGCTTATGCAGGTGCGGCTATTGCCCAAGCAAACCCAATGAAAACGGCACTCACTTCAACAAAACTTGCTATTGGCGCCTTTATTGTGCCTTATGTGTTTGCGCTAAACCCTGCAATGTTGTTTATTGATACCACAGTGTTTGAAGTTATTACAATTTGCGTAACTTCGCTTGTTGGTATATTCGGCGTTTCGGCGGCACTTGAAGGGTACTTGCTTACCAATATGAAATGGTACGAACGAATAATGAGCGCTGTCGGCGGACTGCTGTTAATTTACCCGGGACTCCTAACCGATACAGTTGGTCTTGCACTTGTTGGCGCAGTTGTTATTCTTCAACTTTTTGATAAAAGAAAAGTTAAAAAATTAGCATAATAAATATAAAAAAGGAAGCACTAATTTAGTGCTTCCTTTTAATTTTGTTTTCTGAATTTTTTAGGAGATACTCCAAATTCTTTTTTAAAAGCGGTAGAAAAATAATTGGTATTGGCAAAACCGCAAAAGTTAGCAATATTACTTATAGGTAAATCGGTTGAAATTAAAAATTTTTCAGCTTGCTTTAGACGCAAATCGTTAATATATTTTTTAATTGATTGGTTGGTGTAATCTTTAAATAAATGTGAAACCGTAGATTCAGAACAAGAACAAGCTTCTGCTATACTGCGTAATGTAATATCCTGCATAAAATTGCCCTGAACAAATGCCAAAATAGAATCAAACAGTTTACTTTTTGATTCTGTTTGTGAAACATCGCCTATTGACAGTTGTAAAAGCGAAAGCATATGACACAAAGGTTTTACTAATATTTTTAATTCATTAAAGTTTTCTTCTTGGTGCTTTAATCCTTGTTCGTAGGCAGTTAATGTTTTTAATTTGTTAAAATTAAAATTGCTTGACAGTCGGTTAATTCGTTCGGTTGCTTTTTCTTTGTTTATTCCGTAACCGCTTACACTAACAAAAGTTTTAGCATCTACATAAAAAACATATTCTTCTACTCCCGCATGGCACATACCAAATAAATAATTATTATTACACGCATTAAAAACCTTTTGCTGACATTTTATGCATTGTTGCCAAGCTTCATCGTTTGTTTTTATAAAACTGCAATACGGATTTTTATGCATATTATGTTTAAGCAATCCGCTTATAATTTTTCCGTGAACCGATATATAAAACCCCTTTGAGTTAAGGTAAGAAATATAATTATCTATGTCATTTATAAGTTCGCTTTTCACATAATCACCTCGTAACAAATATATTTTAAATCAAAATTGCCGAAAAGTAAACATATTTTGCAAGAAAACAAATGAAAATGTTGTGAAATTTAATTATAATAAAAGAAAAAGTACAAAAAGGAGATAAACTATGAGAACGCTTGAGTATAAAACAGACTTATGTATTATAGGCGGCGGTATGTCGGGTCTTTGTTGCGCAATTGCAGCAGCAAGGCACGGTATTAAGGTTGGTTTAATTCACGACCGACCTGTGCTTGGCGGCAATGCATCCAGCGAAATTAGAATGTGGATAGGCGGGTGCCACGGTAAAGACAACCGCGAAGGCGGTATAATTGAAGAAATTCTGCTTGAGAATTTTTATCAAAACCCATCTCTTAAATATCCTTTGTGGGATAGTGTGCTTTACGAAAAGGCAATGGCGGAAGAAAACCTTACGCTTTTGCTTAATACAAGTTGTTTTGATTGCACCATGCAAGGAAACAAAATTGAATCGGTAAAGGCGTGGCAGTTGAATGCAGAAACATACCATGTTGTAAAGGCAACTTATTTTGCCGACTGTTCGGGCGATTCCATTCTTTCTACCCTTACGGGCGCAGAATATATGTACGGCCGAGAAGCAAAGAGCGAATTTAACGAAACCATTCCGCCCGATGTTGCCGATAAAAAAACAATGGGTATGAGCTGTCTTTTCCAAATTAAAGAAACAGACCATCCTGTTAAATTTACACCGCCAAAATGGGCGTATAAATATACTTCCGATGAAGATTTGCCCTATAAAAACCATAGCAAAGACAATAATTTTTGGTGGATTGAAATAGGCGGTGAATGGGATTGTATTCACGATTCCGACCGTTGCCGCGAAGAACTGCTTAAAATTTGTTACGGCGTTTGGGACCACATGAAAAACTACGGTGACCACGGGGTAGAAAACTGGGAGCTTGAATGGATTGGCTTCTTGCCCGGTAAAAGAGAAAGCCGACGTTACGTTGGGAAATACATTGTAAATCAAAACGACGTTGAAGCGTGCGGAAAGTTTGATGACATTGTGGCTTATGCGGGCTGGACTATGGATGACCATTTCCCTGAAGGTTTTTATTATAAAGCCGGTTGCTCTACAATTTTTCATCCTGCGCCTACCCCTTGGGGTTTGCCGCTTAGATGTATGATTTCTAAAAATATAGAAAATCTTTGCTTTGCAGGAAGAAATATAAGCGTTACCCACGCGGCACTCAGTTCCTCACGCGTTATGGCAACCTGTTCTGTTTTAGGTCAGGCACTTGGCACCGCCGTGGCTCAGGCAATTAAAGATAATGTAATGTTAGAAAATGTAAACATTAAAAAACTGCAACAAACTTTAATGGAAGATGACTGCTATATTCCGTGGCACACAAGAGAAGTACCTGCTTTAACAAAAACTGCAAACTGCTCGTGCGAAGTGGTGCGTAACGGCATTGACAGAAGAGAAGAAAACTGTTTTGTTGGCAGTAAAAACGATGTTATAGAATATAAACTTGTAAAAGACACCGACATAAGCGAAATACGACTTATTTTTGATAGTGACTTTAACCGCGATTATCATAATATGCCGTGTAATTATCCCTTAGTTCAAACTAAATTCAAATTACCGAAAACTTTAATTAAGGAGTATAAAATTGAAGGTGTTTCTGAAAATGGCGATGTTACTGAAATACACGTTACCGATAACCACCAAAGATTTGTAACTCATTCTGTAAATTGGCGTGTAAACACTGTTCGGTTTATTCCTATAGCTACTTTTGGCGCCGAAGATTTCCGCTTGTTTGATTTTGAAATAAAATAATATAAAACACCCGGTGTTTAATTTGAACACGGGGTGTTTTTGTGCGCTATTAGCGTTTCGCCGTCTAAATCGGTTATAACAACACATAAAAGTTGGTTTTCAAGGGTAGTATTGCTTTTTACTTTAACGCGGCAATAGTTTTTGGTGTAGCCGTAGGCATATTCGCCGTCGTAAGTTTCAAACAAAACCGATAGTGTTTTACCAATTTGTTTTTGCAAAAATTGTTTTTCGCAGTATTCGGCTGCCGTAATCATTTTTTTGCTTCTTTCGGCCTTTACAGAGTTGGTAATTTGGTTATCGTAACTGTAAGCAGGGGTACCTTTTCGGCGCGAATATGCAAAAACATGGGTCTTTGCAAAGCCAATTTCCTTTAAAAAAGAAACGCTTTTGTTAAAATCTTCTTCGGTTTCACCGGCAAAACCCACCATAATATCGGTGGTAATAGATGGGTTATCAAAAACGCTTCTAATTCGGTTTACTAAATCGCGGTAAAATGCGGTGTCGTAGTGGCGGTTCATTCGCTTTAATGTGGCGTCACAACCCGATTGAAGCGATAAATGGAACTGCGGACAAAATTTTTCGCTTTTATTAAACCTTAAAAGCATATCATTAGTTATGTGGTCGGGCTCAATTGAACCAAGGCGCACACGCTTTACCCCGTCAATTCCGCAAACCGTTTCAACCGCATCGGCAAGGTTATAGCCCCTCCCTTTGCCAAAAGCCGAAAGGTTAATGCCCACAAGCACAATTTCCAAAAAGCCCTGTTTTGCAAGGGCGGTGGCCTCACTTTTAATTTCAGTTAAACTTTTACTTCTAACAAAACCGCGCGCTTTTGGAATAATACAATAAGTGCAAAACCTTTCGCAACCGTCTTGTATTTTTAAAAATGCGCGTGTGTGGTCAATAAAATCGGAAACGGTGGGGGTAGAAAAACACTCGTCTTTTGTGTGCGGTTTAATTTTTATAATCCGTTTGCCGTTTTGCTTAAATTCTTTAACTAAATCGGGCAAATCACTTATACAGTTGTTGCCAACAACAATGTCGGCTTCGGGTAATTCCTCCGCCATTTCGCTAAATGCCTGTGGCATACAACCTGCTAAAACAATAACGGCGTTTTTGCATTTCTTTTTAAAACGGCGCACCGCCTGTTTTGTTTTGCGGTCGCTTTCTGCCGTTACCGTGCAGGAATTAACCACCAAAATATCGGTATTTTCACAAGGTTCGCAAAGAGTGTAACCTTGGCTTTTAAACAGTTCAAATATTGCTTGGCTTTCATATTGGTTTACCTTACAACCAAGCGTGTAAAACGATATATTCAATTGCCTGCACTCCTTTGCATATAATTTATTATATTATATTGTAAAACGCGGCGTTTTTCAACCAATATTGACATTTTAGCAAAAAAAGGTTAAAATGTAACGGTAAAACATAAAGGAGAAATTGTTATGACTGCAAAAATATTGTTAGATAATATGGAAAAGGTCAAAAATTTCGTTTCCTTGGCACTTACAAAAGATTTTGATGTTGACCTAATAAGCGGTAAATATGTTGTAAACGGCAAATCAATAATGGGTGTTTTCAGTTTAGATTTAACCAAACCCCTTATGGTAAACGCCAATACAGCTGATCAAACCTTTGCCGAAGAAATTAAAGAATATTTAATAGAACAAAAATAAAGCACCAAAAGGTGCTTTATTTTTTATATAAATTTTTTGTTTTCCAAATGCAGTCGGTTATCGGCAATATTATCCTCAACATTTCTATGTGTTACAAGCAACACCGTTTTATCGGGAAGTGCTTTAAGATTTTTAAGCAATGCCTTTTCGGTTTTAGAATCAAGCGAACAGGTTGCTTCGTCTAAAAGCAAAATAGGGGTATCGCACAAAAGCGCGCGCGCAATGGCAATTCTTTGTGCCTGGCCTTCCGAAATTCCCAAACCGTGTTCGCCAATTTTGGTGTTTAAACCGTTTGGCAAACTGTTTACCCATTCATCTAAAACGGCGGTTTTTATTGCAAAATCAAGTTGTTCTTTTGTGGCATTATCGTTACAAAAAGTAAGGTTTTCCAATATACTGCCCGAAAGCACCATATTGCCTTGCGGAACATAAGAAAACAGTGCGCGTGTAGAAGCGTTAATATCGTACTTTCCGTCTAATGTAAGCGAACCGCTGTCTGCATCTAAATAACCAAGCAAAAGGTTAAACAGTGTGGTTTTACCCTTGCCCGATTCACCGGTTATAACGGTTATAGTTCCGCGCTTTATGTGAAAGTTGCAGTTTTTAAGAATTGTATTTTCACCGTAGGTAAAGGTAAGGTTTTCGGCTGTAATTCCTGTGAATACCTGTGCGGCGGCATCTTTCATTTCATTACCAAGTGGCAAAAGTTCGTCGTTTAATTCAAAAAGTTCTAAAATTCGTTCGGCAGAGGCCATCATAGAACTGTACTGAACAAAAAGCCCCGAAATATTTTGCATTGGTGCGCGCAGTTGCGAAATTATTTGCAAAAATGCAATAAGCGAACCATAAGTTACAATTTCTTTGCTTATTCCCATTGCGCCCCAAATTAAAACCAAAAAATACCCAGCCGTAAAAAAGGTATACATAGAAGAACTTGTTAAAACAGCCAAAATGTTTCTTTTAAGTTTTAAAGAAAGGTTATGTAAAAGTATTTTATTTAGTTTCTTTTTTGCAGGCGCAGTGGTTGCAAAAGATTTTACAACCGGCATATTAACAAGCATTTCTTGAAAATATGCTTTAATTTCGCCGCCTGATGCCAAAAATGCTTTGTGAAGTTTTTTATAGCGGCTGCTTATAAGCCGCGCCGCAGCAGGAAGACAAATGCCCACCGTAATAAGACCTAAAGCAAAACGCCAGTCAAGTGTTAATAAAGCAACAGACCCTGCAATAAGTTTTGATAGTGTTGAAAAAACAGCAGGTAAAAGACCGTTTGCGCCGTTTACCGTAATGTCGCAATCAGAAACAAAACGGTTTAAAAGTTCGCCCGAATGGAATTTATTTAAGTCGCTTTGTTTCTTTTTGTATAATGTATCAAATATTCGCCGTCTTAAATAAACCGACATTTTGCCCGATGTTAAAACCGAAAGGTGACTTCCCACCGCGTTTAACACAAGTTGTAAAACAACGGTTATTAAAATAAACAGCACACAAAGGTAAAAGTTGCCGTTAACCTGTTTTGTGGCAATATCAACAAGCCGTTTTGAAAGAAGTGCCAAAACAATAAAAAGAACGCTTACAAACGAGGTTAAAAAGCAATTTAAAACAATAAGCAGTTTCTGGCCTTTTAAACAGTCTATAATAAGGGCAAACGCTTTTTTATTACCTTTATTCAAGAATATCATGCTCCTTAAGTACATTTATAAATACTTTAACATCGCGTTTGGCATTTTCAAGCGAAACATCGTAATTTTCGCAAAGTTGTGCGGTAAGCGCTTCTTCGGTGGTTTCTTCCTTTAAAAGTTCCCACAAAAACGCGGCAGTTTCGTTAAGGGTAATGGCGGCGTTAAAATTAACAACGCTGTTGCCAACAGGCACAACAACATTTTGACCTGCAACCTTTTTAAGCAAAAAACTGTCTTTAATTTTCATTTTTTGTCCTCCAAAATTTAATTATGTTTATTATACCCAAAAATTTTAACTATTGCAAGTGTAACTAAATTTATATATAATAATATAAAATAAACTTGGAGGCAAAATAATGGATGTTTACTTTGAACACATAACCGAAATAAGAAAAACCCCTAAAGACATTTTGTTTTTAATTGTTTTGTGGCTTTTGATTTTGGCGTTTTGCGTGGTTGCATTTTTGTTTATTGGGGTGCTTAATCCGCTTTTTATAATTCTTTGTGTTGCGGCGGTTTACGGCGGTATTTTTCTTACCAAAAAACTTAATGTTGAATTTGAATATATATTTACAAACGGCGAAATAGATATTGATATGATAACCGCCAAAAGCGACAGAAAGCGTATGGCTACCTTTAACGCAAAAGATATTGTAAGGGTTGAAAAATACAATAAAGAAAACCCGCTCTCCCGCCGTGAAAAAATTGAAAAGGCAAATGTTTACTGCAATAAAGACGATGACGAACTTTACACACTTTTAATTAAGCGCCGAAACGAAGAGTTTTGCGTAACACTTCAGTTAAATGAAACTTTCCGCGAAAAAATGTTGCCCTTTATGGACAAAATCATTGCAAGGGATGCTTTTAAGTAATGAATTATTGCTTTTATTCTGATGTAATTAAAGAAATTGAAAATAATTTTTATAAAACAGCCGACTCATCTGATATTTTAATGGAACGAGCCGGCTTTGCTCTTTACGAAGAAATAAAAAGTGTGGCAAAAAAGGGCAGTAAAATAACCGTTTTAACAGGTAGCGGTAATAACGGCGGCGACGGTTATGTTGCGGCGCGTTTGCTTGCTGACAACGGCTATTTAGTTGCAGTTTGCCAAATTTTTGCCCCCAAAACCGAACTTTGCAAACAAAAAAGCAATGATTATAAGGGCAAGGTTTTGCCTTTTAGCAAGGAACTGTTTTTTGGTTCTGATATTTTGGTTGACTGTGTTTTCGGCACCGGCTTTAAGGGTGAAATAAGCAAAGAAATTAAAGAAATTTTTAATTGCTTTAATGAGTCATCTGCCTTTAAAATTTCTGCCGATATCCCAAGCGGTTTAATTGCCGACAGCAGCGGCTTAAACGACGGTGCTCTATCAAGCAATGTTACGCTTACCTTTATTGGTTATAAATATTGCCAAATGTTTTTCCCTTCTGCCGAAAACTGCGGTAAAGTAAAACTTTGTGAACTTGGTTTATGTGAAGAATTTTTAAAGGGTTTTAAAAATTTCGGCAAGGTAATTGAAACCGTAAAAATTAAAGAGCGCAAACGAAATTCCCACAAAGGAACTTTTGGTACAGCCACCCTTATTTGCGGAAGTGAAGGAATGGCAGGGGCGGCGGTGCTAAGCGCCGAAGCGTGTTTACGAAGCGGGGTGGGGTTAGCGAAAGTTGTTTGCCACAGTTCAATTTACCCTGTTTTAACCAAATGTTTGCCTGAAGCTTTATTTTTACCTTTGCCCCAAAAAGAAAGCGAACTGAAAAACGCAATAGAAAACAGCCAAAGTGTTTTAATTGGTTGTGGGCTATCTACTTCAAGTGAAGCCAAAGAACTGCTTAAAACTTCTTTAAATTTTGCAAATAAAACCCTTATTATTGATGCCGACGGCATAAATTTACTGGCTGGCAGCATAGAATTACTTAAAGGCAGTAAAGCAGAAATAATTTTAACTCCTCACCCAAAAGAAATGGCTCGGCTGTGCGGTGTAACGGTAAAGGAAATTGAAGAAAACCGTTTGCATTTTGCTAAAACTTTTGCAAAAGAACAGGGTGTTACGGTGGTGCTTAAGGGCGCAATAACCGTTGTGGCAACACCTAACGGCAGTGTGTATTTTAACATTTTGGGCAACAGCGGAATGGCAACCGGCGGAAGCGGTGATGTGCTTTCGGGCATTTTGGCATCGCTTTGCGCACAAGGGTACGCTTTAAAAGACGCTGTATGCGGTGCGGTTTATATTCACGCAAAAGCAGGGGATATAGCCAAAGAAAAACTGTGTGAGGAATCGCTTTTGGCAAGTGACATTATTAAAAACCTTGCCGCTGCTTTTAATTTTTTAAAGAAGCAGTGATAATATGAAAAAAATTATATGCGTTTTTGTGTGCTTGTTTTTGCTTTGCGGCTGTACGGGTAAGCCGTCAGACATAAAGGTTGTTACAAAAGGAATAAGCGCAAAAGTGCATATATACTGTTATGGTAAGGAATATGAATGTAATGTAAAAATAGACGAAAACGGCGAAGCCGGGTTTTTAATTACCAGCCCAAAAAACCTTAAAGATTTCACCATAATTTTTAAAGACGGCGAAGTGAAAGCAAGTTACAAAGGGCTAAACTACACGCCCTCGCTTTCTGCCATAGATTACGGCGGTGCATTAAAAGAGATTTACGGCGTTATTAACTATTTGCAAAAAGGTGATTATGCCGTTTTAAAAAAGAGCGAAAGCTATTATGTTAAAGGTCAAACCGAAGAAAACAACTTTTGTTTATATGTGACCGAAGCAGGACTTCCGCTTAATATTGTTTATGAAAAAGACAACTTTTATGTTGTTTTCAGCGAAGTAACATTGTAAAGTATGCCCTTTTTTAATAAAAGGGCTTTTTTATTTATATTTTATATAAATAATTTAAAAAATACTGTTTACAATAGGGCAAAAAAGTGGTAAAATAAAGTGCGTAAGTGTGTTTGTTTTATTTTTAACAATCTACGAACAAAAATTTTTTGAAAGGGGATTTATTCCTATGGCCAGAAAGTTTAAAACTATGGACGGTAATAACGCTGCCGCTTATGTGTCTTATGCGTTTACCGAGGTAGCAGGTATCTACCCCATTACTCCGTCCAGCCCTATGGCAGACTATACAGACCAGTGGTCAGCACAGGGCGTTAAAAACATTTTCGGAACAACCGTAAATGTTGTGGAAATGCAGTCAGAAGCAGGTGCTTCGGGTACCGTTCACGGTTCTTTAGCAGCAGGTGCTTTAACAACAACCTACACCGCATCTCAGGGTCTTCTTTTAATGATTCCTAATATGTATAAAATTGCCGGTGAATTGTTGCCTTGCGTATTCCATGTGTCTGCTCGTTGTGTAGCATCTCACGCTCTTAACATCTTTGGCGACCATTCCGACGTTTACGCTTGCCGTCAAACCGGTTTTGCAATGCTTGCTGAAACCAACACCCAAGAAGTTATGGATTTAGGCGCAGTTGCTCACCTTGCTTCTATTGAAAGCAGAGTTCCTTTCCTTAATTTCTTTGATGGTTTCCGTACTTCTCACGAAATTCAAAAGGTACAAGCATGGGATTATGCTGACCTTAAAGAAATGTGCAACATGGATGCAGTTGATGCATTCCGCAAACGCGCACTTAACCCCGAACGCCCAGTAATGCGTGGCTCACACGAAAACGGCGATATTTTCTTCCAGCACAGAGAAGCTTGTAACAAGTATTACGATGCAGTTCCTGCCATTGTTGAAAAATATATGGACAAGGTTAACGCAAAAATCGGTACCGATTACAAACTCTTTAACTACTACGGCGCACCCGATGCCGACCGTGTAATTATTGCAATGGGTTCTATTTGCGACGTTGCAGAAGAAGTTATTGACTATATGTTAGCAGCAGGCGAAAAGGTTGGTCTTGTTAAAGTTCGTCTTTACCGTCCTTTCGCAAGCGAAAAACTTGCAGAAGCAATTCCTGCTACTGTTAAGAAAATTGCTGTGTTAGACCGTACAAAAGAACCCGGTTCTATTGGTGAACCGTTGTTTATGGATGTTGTTGCTGCTTTGGCTGCAACCGGCAGAAAAATAGATACCGTTGTTGGCGGTCGTTACGGTCTTGGTTCTAAAGACACACCTCCTTCAAGCATTTTTGCAGTATACGATGAACTTAAGAAAGATGCTCCTAAAGCACAGTTCACCATTGGTATTACCGATGACGTAACTAACTTATCACTCACCGAAAAACCCGCACCCAACACCGCAGCAGAAGGTACTATTGAATGTAAATTCTGGGGTCTTGGCGGTGACGGTACTGTTGGTGCTAATAAAGACTCTATTAAGATTATTGGTGACCACACCGATAAATATGTTCAGGCATACTTCCAGTACGACTCTAAGAAAACCGGCGGTATTACAATTTCTCACCTCCGTTTCGGCGATAAACCCATTAAGAGCCCGTACTACATTAACAAAGCAGACTTTGTTGCTTGCCATAACCCCTCTTATGTAATTAAGGGTTATAAAATGGTTAACGACGTTAAACCCGGCGGTGTATTCTTAATTAACTGCCAGTGGTCACCCGAAGAATTAAGCCAGCATATGCCTGCCGAAGCAAAACGTTATATTGCTAATAATAATGTTCAGCTTTACACTGTTAACGCTATTGACCTTGCTGCCGAAATCGGCCTTGGCAAACGTACCAACACTGTTTTACAGTCGGCATTCTTTGCACTTTCAGGCGTTCTTCCCCAAGAAGAAGCTATTGGCTATATGAAAGAAAAAGCCCAGAAGTTCATGAAGAAGGGTAAAGAAATCGTTGAAATGAACGAAAAGGCAATTGATGCAGGTGCAACTGCATTTGTTAAGATTGACGTTCCTGCTGATTGGGCTAATGCTGAAGATTCTTGCGAAAATGCTGCAACCGAAGGCGCTTCTAAACTTGAAAAAATGGTTGAAGGCATTATGAAGCCTGTTGCTTTAATGGATGGCGACAGCTTGCCGGTTTCTGCATTTATGGACCATGCCGACGGTACATTTGAACAGGGCGCTTCCGCATTTGAAAAACGCGGTGTTGCCGTTATGGTTCCTGTTTGGAATCAAGATACCTGTGTAAAATGTAACAAGTGCGCATTCGTTTGTCCTCATGCAACAATTCGTCCTTTTGCTATGACCGAAGAAGAAGTTGCTAATGCTCCTGCTAATATGCGTGTTAGTGAAAAACCGGTTATCAAAACCGATTACAAATACACAATGGCTGTATCTCCTCTTGACTGTATGGGTTGCGGTGTTTGTGTTGGCGTATGTCCCACAAACTCTCTTACCATGGTATCCCGTGAAAGCCAGGAAGACCAACAGGCAGTATTTGATTACTGTGTTGCTAATGTTACCGAAAAAGAAGGCGTTGCAAACGATGCTAACGTAATTTCTTCTCAGTACAAGAAACCCTTGCTTGAATTCTCGGGCTCTTGCGCAGGTTGTGCAGAAACTGCATACGCTCGCTTGGTAACCCAACTCTTTGGCGACAGAATGTATATTTCTAACGCTACAGGTTGTTCTTCAATTTGGGGCGGCCCTGCTGCAACATCTCCCTACACCGTTAATAACAAGGGTCAGGGTCCTGCTTGGGCTAACTCGCTCTTTGAAGATAACGCTGAACACGGCCTTGGTATGTATTTAGGTCAAAAAGCAATTCGCGACCGTCTTATTGCTGAAGTTAAAGAAATTGCTGTATCTGATAAAGCTGCTGCTGAAGTTAAAGCTGCTGCTGAAGAATACCTTGCAACCGTTAACGACGGTAAAGCAAATGCCGCAAAGGCAGACGCTTTGGTAGAAGCAATTAAAGCAAACGGTCCTTGCTGCGAACTTTGCGCAGACGTTCTTAACAATGCTGAATTCCTTGCTAAGAAATCCGTTTGGATTTTTGGTGGCGACGGTTGGGCATACGATATTGGCTTCGGCGGTCTTGACCATGTATTAGCTTCGGGCAACGATGTAAATGTAATGGTATTTGATACCGAAGTTTACTCTAACACCGGCGGTCAGGCATCTAAAGCATCTCAAATTGGCCAGGTTGCTCAGTTTGCTGCTGCAGGTAAAGCAATTGCTAAGAAGAGTCTTGCTGAAATTGCAATGTCTTACGGCTATATTTATGTTGCTCAGGTTGCTATGGGCGCTGACCAGAATCAAACCCTTAAAGCAATTAAAGAAGCAGAAGCATATCCCGGTCCTTCACTTGTTATCTGCTATTCGCCTTGCGAAATGCATTCAATTAAGGGCGGTATGGTAAATTGCCAGAAAGAAATGAAGAAGGCTGTTGACTGCGGTTACTGGAATATGTTCCGCTTTAATCCTGCTCTTAAAGCAGAGGGCAAAAACCCCTTCACTCTTGATAGCAAACCTGCTACTGCTGATTACAAAGAATTCCTCTTGGGCGAAGCTCGTTACTCTGCACTTACTCGTTCCTTCCCCGAACGCGCAGAAACACTCTTTGCCGAAGCAGAAGAAAAAGCAAAAGCCGCAAGAGCTCACCTTGAAAAACTTGTTGAACTTTACGGCAAATAATAAAACAACAAAAACCGCTGTGGAATTTCCACAGCGGTTTTTTATTTTATTCAATTTGCCAATCAATTGGCGCAAGTCCGTTTTTAATAAGTATTTCGTTTGTTTTTGAAAAGTGTCTGCAACCAAAAAAACCGCGGTATGCAGAAAGCGGGCTTGGGTGGGGGCAACAAAGTTTTATGTGAATGGGGTTGGTTATAATTTGCGCCTTTTGTTTAGCAGGCAAACCCCAAAGCAAAAATACAACAGGTGTTTCTTTTTTGTTAAGTTCGCTTATAACGCGGTCGGTAAACTGTTCCCAGCCCATACCTTTGTGGGAATTCGCTTGGCCGCGCCGCACCGTTAAAACGGTGTTAAGCATAAGTACACCTTGTTCTGCCCATTTTAAAAGTTCTCCGTGGTTTGGTATTTTAAAGCCAACATCTTCGTGCAGTTCTTTGTAAATATTTAAAAGTGAGGGCGGTGGCTGAACCCCCTTTAAAACCGAAAAGCAAAGCCCATGGGCTTGGTTTGGTTCGTGGTAGGGGTCTTGCCCTAAAATGACCACCTTTGTATCTTTAAAGGAGCAAACTTTAAGTGCAGTAAAAATATTTTCCATATTAGGATAAATAGTTTTTGTGCGGTATTCTTGCTTTAAAAACTGCCGTAAATTTTTATAATACGGCTTGTTAAATTCATCGCTTAAAATACCATCCCAGTCGTTACCTAAATTCACCATAATATTTTATTTGTCCTTTAAGTATTCATCAATTGCTTTTGCGGCGGTTTTACCTGCGCCCATTGCCGAAATAACGGTAGCGGCGCCTGTTACTGCGTCACCGCCTGCATAAACGCCGGTTTTACTGGTTTCGCCTGTGTCTTCGTTTACAATAATACCGCCGCGGCGGTTTACTTCTAAACCGCTTGTGGTAGATTTAATAAGAGGGTTAGGCGAAGTGCCAATAGAAATTACAACCGTGTCAACCGCGAGTTCAAATTCGCTATTTGGTATTTCTACTGGTCGGCGTCTGCCATTTTCATCTTCCGCCCCAAGTTCCATTTTAATACAGCGAATACCCTTAACAAAGCCATTTTTAGGGTCGCGCGGGTTGTCAATGTTGTTATAGCCCAAAATTTCTACGGGGTTATTAAGCAAAAGAAATTCAATGCCTTCTTCTTTAGCATGTTCAACCTCTTCTTTACGGGCAGGCAGTTCTTCCATAGATCTGCGGTAAACAATGTAAACCTTTTCGGCGCCAAGGCGCAAAGCGGTACGCGCCGCGTCCATAGCAACATTGCCGCCGCCAACAACCGCCACCTTGCCGCCTTTCATAACGGGTGTAGCCGAGTTCTCTTTATATGCTTTCATAAGGTTGCTTCGGGTTAAAAATTCGTTTGCCGAATAAACGCCATTAAGTTCTTCACCGGGTATACCCATAAAATTGGGTAACCCTGCACCCGAGCCAATAAATACGGCTTGGTAACCCTCGTCAAACAACTCATCAATAGTTATGGTTTTGCCAATAACAACATTCGTTTGAATATCCACGCCAAGTGCTTTAAGGTTTTCAACTTCTTTTTTAACAATATCTTTTGGTAAACGAAATTCGGGTATGCCGTAAACCAAAACACCGCCTGCAGTGTGAAACGCTTCAAAAACAGTAACCGAATATCCGTTTCGCGCTAAATCACCCGCACAGGTAAGCCCTGCAGGGCCGCTGCCAATAACAGCAACCTTTTTGCCGTTGCTTTCACACTTTTGCGGTGCAGTAGTACTGTGTGCATTATGCCAGTCAGCCACAAAGCGTTCAAGGCGGCCAATACCAACCGGCTCGCCTTTAATACCGCGCACACACTTTGCTTCGCACTGTGTTTCTTGGGGGCAAACACGGCCGCAAACAGCAGGAAGCGAAGAAGATTTTGCAATAATTTGGTATGCGCCTTCAAAATCACATTCTTTAATTTTAGAAATAAACTGTGGAATATGTATATTAACAGGGCAACCGCTAACACAAGGCATATTTTTGCAGTCAAGACAGCGAAGTGCTTCGTTTAGTGCAGTTTCTTCACTGTAACCAAGCGCAACTTCGTTAAAGTTTTTTGCCCTGACTTTTGGTTCTTGCGTGGGCATTTCATTCTTTTTTAAATTCATATTGGGTTTTTGCATTTTATTTTACCTCTTGTTTTGCCAATAAGTTGCAGGTGGTTTCATACGCTTTTCTTTCATGTTCTTTATACATAGCGCCACGCTTCATTGCTTCATCAAAATCAACTTGGTAGCCGTTAAAATCGGGGCCGTCAACACAAGCAAATTTTGTAACGCGTTTGCCGTCAATGTTTAAAGATAATCGGCAGCCGCCGCACATACCTGTTCCGTCAATCATAATGGGGTTCATTGAAACAGTGCAGGGAATACCTGTGGGTTTTACTGCAAGTGTTACAAACTTCATCATAATAAGCGGACCAATGGTTATAACTTCGTCAAAAGTTTCGCCGCCGTCAAACATTTCTGTAAGAGGCACACAAACATTACCTTGCCTGCCATAAGAACCGTCATCGGTCATAACAACCAGTCTTTCGCTGGCGTTTTTAAATTCATTTTCCAAAATAACAAGGTCTTTATTTCTAAAACCAATTACCGAAGTAACGCTTGCGCCTTGTTCTTTAAGTGCCTGTGCCAAGGGAAGCGCAATTGCACAACCAACACCGCCGCCAACAATACAAACCTTTTTAAGCCCGTCAAGGCGCGAAGGTGTACCAAGCGGCCCAACAAAGTCAGAAATAAAGTCGTTTTCGTTTAAGGTGTTTAAAAGTGTAGTAGTTGCGCCAACAACCTGAAAAATTATGGTAACGGTACCTTTTTCGCGGTCGTATCCTGCAACGGTAAGGGGAATACGCTCGCCCTCGTCATTAACACGCAAAATTATAAACTGCCCCGGCAGTGCTTTTTTTGCAACAAGCGGAGCGTAAATTTCCATTTTTGTAACTGTTGGATTTAAAATTTCCTTTTTAACAATTTTATACATTATAAACGCCTCTTGTAAAATAGTAATATAATTATATTACAAATCTTTTTTGTTGTAAATAAGTTTATTTCTTCATTTCTAAATACGGCAAAACATTAAAACCGCATTTTTTGTATAAAGCCACCGCGCGTTCGTTTTCCTCTTCGGCTTCCAAACGGAAAATGCAGTTTTGGTAGTTACTTAATATAAATTCCAAAAGCATTTTGCCAAGCCCACTACCGCGGAACTTTTCTTTAATATAAATGTCTTCAATCCAAATACAAGGTTTGCCGAATTCGGTTGAAAAACTTTTTGCAACCATTGCGTAGCCCTGTATTTCACCCTCTTCTATAACAAACCCCTCTAAATAAGGGCTGTTATTTACACAAGCGTCAAAATCAGCAGAAAAAATTTCGCGTGAACCGTTTGTGTGCACCGCAGGGGAAGAGTAAAAAACTTCCATCATAGCGGTAATTTCGGCTTTGTCGCCCTTTGCCATTTTTCTTATTTTACTGCCCATAAAAACACCTTTATTTGTTTTCTTCTTCTGCTGCTTTTTTTGCCGCAATCGCTTCTTCAATTTCCGGTTTTAGTTTTAATTCTTCTTTTTCGGGGTTTTGGTAAAGACGAACCCAGTCAATACGGTATTCAATGGGCATTTCGTCTTCATCGGTAAGAACAGCACCATCGGGCTGGAATTTACTTGCAGGCGAAAAAATTTCATTGTTCATAATAACATAATGAAAATCGTGAAAACCCGAAGTTCCGTCAATCTTTTCGTGTCCAAAGTTGCCGTTTACAGGGTCAATAGCAACAGTTCCGTATTTTGTGCCGTCAACATAAAAATTAAGTTCATTCGGGTCCCACTCAAGACCGTAAATATGGTATTCGTTATTTAGATTCTGGAAGTTTTCAAAGGTATAAGAACCGCAAGCCACAGAACAGTGTGTTTTATAACCCCATTTGTGCAAAGCAGAGCAAAGAGTATTTTGGCTTGAAAACACTTCAAAAATATCAATTTCACTCATCCAAGGTGTTGTTTGAAAAACAGTGCAAGATTGTTCCCAAAAAGACGGCCAAGCACCGTGGCGGAAGGGAATTTTTGCCCTCATTTCAAGGTAACCGTATTTGTAGTTCATTGTGCCCCAGGTGGTAAAACCTTGTGAAAGAGAATAATTTAAACCCTCTTTATCGCTTCGGTGAACCTGCATAAGAACATTATTGTTATCAATACGAATGTGCTTTTCGCTGTTATCGTATTCGCGGTCAATACCACCCATAGTGCGCCTAAAACACCATTTATCAGGGTCAATAGTTTCCTTATCAAATTCATCGTGCCAAACAAGAACACGACCTTTTTTATAATATTCAATACCGTATTTTTCCGCGTCTTTAAGTAAGTTTTTGTTAATCATAATCAAAACCCTCCAAAAACAAAAAATCATTAAATTAAGTATATCATACTTAAAACTTTTGGGCAATATAAAAATCATATTTTAAGAGAATAGTGAAAAGAGAACAGAGAAAAGAGAATAGAACAAAAAGAAACGACAACTTTCGTATTGAAAATTGTCGTTTCTTTTTGCGAAAGACTGACCAAAAGTAGTATAAGTGGAGGTAAGAGCGACCAAAAGTAGTATAGATTTTCTATTAGTTCGCCATCTTTTGGATTAACTGATAAAAATAATCATTATATGTGTAGTAGTCATCGCTTTGATAAACAAAATCTTCACAAAAGTCGAGAGAAGCAACTGCTCGTTCTTCAAAGGGATCTGTTTGATCAAACAAGTCAAGCATATCCTTTTTGCTTGTTATTGTTATGCCTTTTGTGCAAAAGAGATGATTTTCTTTATTTCCGTAGGGACACATATTGCCGTGACGGCAAGTCATACAGCAAGCCAATTTAACATCTTGGGGAAGTTTCGTTTGTAAATCAGCAAGCGTATCTGTCCAGAGATAATCTGAACCATACCCTTTGTATTCCACAAAGTTATACCACAAGGTGATTTCTGATTGGGGATTTGCTATAACCTCGTCATCATCGTAAGTTATCTTTATTGGAACAATTGCTTCACCGTTTGGTGTCATCAAAGTAACCTTAGCTGTTAGTATCTTTTTCATTTCATATTCTCCTTAGCGGTATTGATGGAGGAGATGAGCATAACACGAATACTCGTGCAGGCAGAATCAAGGGATTTATATTCTTCTTCGGATATGTATTTCGTTTTGAATAACAGCTCTAACCAATATCCTGTTTCATTTGCTTCTTTGAGAGCAATTTGGAGTTTAGCAATAAAGTCTGCTTTGCCGTGAGCATATTGCGCTTCACGGATATTAGCGCCAATGGAAGTACCGCTTCTGCCGATTTGATTGGAGATGATAGATTCTCGCTTTTCTTTCAGATATTTGACAAGGTTAATAATAGATACTGCAAAATCCATAGACTGCGTTCTTAATTTGCTTTCAGATATATAGGCACCTCCTATTCAAACATAATATATCATAAGCATTTGCAATAAGCAACATTCAGTGAAGTTTGGCTTTGCCAAGTGAAGCAGCGGCGATGCCGCTGTGAAGTATTGTGCTTCGCACAAAGTGAAGTTAAGTGTGCCACCCACGCCCGCAGGCACTTCACTGCGCAGCAACTTCGCGATGCGTTAGCATCGCTTATCGTGCCGCAAGGCACACTTAGTTCGAAAAAAAGAGTCTTTTGTCCGGTAGACAAAAGACTCTTTTTTCGTGGCGCGCTCGAGCGGATTTGAACCGCTGACACCCGCCGTCGGAGGACGGTGCTCTATCCAGCTGAGCTACGAACGCATATAAAAACCGCAAAAGCGGTTTTTATTTTTTAATTAAAAAAGTAAGGAGCTCTGTTTACAGGGGCATTTGCTTCTTCAGGTTTTGTGAATAAGCGTTCAAGCCATTCATTGCAAAGGTCAAACCATTTTGCAAAATGTGCATCTCCGCCATTTGAACATATTTGCGAATTCGCAAGGGAAAGCCCGTGATCGCCGTTGGGGAAAATGTGAAGTTCAAACGGAATATTGTTTTTTGCAAGTGCATCGGCAAACTTAATGCTGTCTTCAACCGGCACGGTATTATCGCGGAATGTGTGGCAAATAAACGCGCTGGGGGTTGTGGCGCTAACGTGGTTTTGCAAATTAAACATTTCGTGAATTTTATTATAATCGCCGTCCCCCACAATATGCGGAGCAACCTTTTCGCCCGTTTCTCTTGGCCAAGAAGAAGAAATTACGGGATAAACCAAAATAAGCGCGTTGGGTTTGTTTTCTTCACCACAGCAACCGCTTAATTCTTGAATTTCGGGGTTGTTCCAATAAACGCCAAGCGATGCTGCAAGGTGTCCGCCTGCCGAAAAACCGCAAACTGCAATTTGGTCAGTTATTACACCAAAATCTTCGGCGTTGTCCCTAATAAACTTAACTGCGCGGCTAAGTTCGCAAAGGGGGCGGGGGAATGCGGCATCTTGCTTAACCGAATAATAAAGAATAAAGGTGTTATAACCCTTGCCTGCAAAAGCCATTGCAATGGGGTCGGCTTCGCGGTCACTGCAAAAATTATAACCGCCGCCGGGACAAACAATAACGGTGGGGCGTTTGTCGCGGTAGGGCATTTCGGGGTACTTGTCAAAAAGATACGCTTTTAAGCGTACTGTTTTTTCTTCGTCTAAATAAAAAACTTCATTTCTCATAAAAATTCTCCTTTTTATATACTTAAACACACTTTGTCCGCATAGTATGTGGTGAGGTGTTAAAAATGGAAAAAATAATAAAAACCAAGGACTATTCTTATTCTTCTTATGTGCAAAAAATAACCGCACTAAAAGAACATTACCCCTTTTTAAAGCTTAGCAGCATTGGGCAAAGTTGCCTTGGTAAAAAACTAATAAGCATAAAAATTGGCACAGGCGAAGATAATATTTTGTTTACTTCCGCCTTTCATGGAAGCGAAAGAATAACCGCTTTGGTTATACTTAAATTTATTGAAGAAATAAGCGAACATATACATAGCAATAAAGAATACTGCGGTGTTAATTTAAGGGAACTTTTTACAAATAAAACACTTATCGTAATTCCGCTTGTTAACCCCGACGGTTGCGAAATAGCGCGCGGTGGGGTGTGCTGCGCCGCCCAAAACGCTGAACTTATAAAGAAAATTACAAACGGCAACACAATTAGATTTAATGCAAATGCACGCGGTGTAGATTTAAACCATAACTTTCCTGCAGGGTGGGAAGAACTAAAAAAAGCCGAAGAGCAAAGCGGAATTTTTATGCCTGCCCCCACACGCTACGGCGGAAGAAAACCATTAAGCGAACCCGAAACGGTGGCGCTTAGTAAACTTTGCAAAGAAATACCGTTTTCACGCGCGTTTGCCTTTCATTCGCAAGGCGAAGTTATATACCACCGCTATAAAAAGCATATTCCTTTGGCAGAAAAACAAGCCAAAATTCTTTCTGAACTGTCAGGTTACGCGTTGGAAGAGCCAACTGGCCTTGCGGTAGGCGGCGGCTTTAAAGATTACTTTATTGAAACCTATTCGCGCCCTGCCTTTACGGTGGAAATGGGTAAGGGGGAAAACCCGCTTTGTATAACAGACAGCGAAAAAATACTTAATAAATTAAGAAAAATGTTAATAACAAGTATAATTATGTAAATATTATACTGTATGACCGATTTATTTTCAATACGAATTAAGTTTTTTTGAAATTTTTTATTGAAAATAAAGGAAAAAAGTGCTATATTTGTATTAAATAAAAGAAGTGAAAAACGGAGGAGTTTTTATGCAGGGAAATGTACGCCCCGAAACAATGGAAAGAATAACAACAAAAGCGTTGGCTGACGCTTTTATTGCGGAACAAATTAAAGAAATCAAAGAACAAGTTGGCTCTAAAAAAGTACTTTTGGCGCTTTCGGGCGGGGTTGATTCCTCGGTTGTTGCCGCACTTTTAATTAAGGCAATTGGTAAGCAACTTGTTTGCGTTCATGTAAACCATGGCTTAATGCGTAAGGGCGAAAGCGAAGCGGTTATAGATACCTTCCGCGGCGAACTAAACGCTAACCTTGTGTATGTTGACGCTACCGACCGCTTTTTAGATTTGCTTAAAGGCGTAGCCGACCCCGAAAAGAAAAGAAAAATTATTGGCGCCGAATTTATTAATGTTTTTGCCGATGAAGCAAGAAAACTTGAAGGCGTTTCTTTCTTGGCCCAGGGCACAATTTACCCCGACATTTTAGAAAGCATTAAACAGGCAGAGGGCAAAAAAGCCGTTAAATCCCACCATAACGTTGGCGGTTTGCCCGAAGATTTGCAGTTTGAACTTGTTGAACCGCTTAAACTTTTGTTTAAAGACGAAGTGCGCGTTGTTGGCGAAGCGTCAGGTCTTCCTCATGCAATGGTTTACCGTCAGCCGTTCCCGGGCCCCGGCCTTGGTGTTCGTTGTCTTGGCGCTATTACACGCGACCGTCTTCACGCTTTGCGCGAAGCCGATGCAATTTTGCGCGAAGAATTTGCAAACTGCGGCCTTGCAGAAAAGGTATGGCAGTATTTTATTGTTGTGCCCGATATTAAAAGCGTTGGCGTAAAAGACGAAAGCCGTTACGAGGGTTGGCCGGCAATCATCCGCGCCGTAAACACCACCGACGCCATGAGCGCTACTATTGAAGAAATACCATACGAAATACTCCACAAAATTACTAATAGAATCACCCACGAAGTAGACGGCATCAACCGCGTCCTAATGGACCTCACCCCCAAGCCCGTCGGCACAATAGAGTGGGAATAATACAAACTGTTCGAGTCTAATCGTTCGTATCCTCAAAAGGACACTCACGATTATCCTCTCTCATCTTTTTTCAATACAAACAAATGCCTTTCCGTATTTAGCGGAAGGGCATTATTTTTTTGAAAAAATTATTCCCACGGGGTAGTGCCTACCACGGCTAACTTGAATCCCTTTGTTTACTTGGGTTTAAGTGGTTTTTACTTACCGAGTTTCTATACTAATATATGTAACTTACCAATGACTTTTACTTAATATATCCTATGTGGTCGCCCGTAAAGGAAATGGAAACCTTTATGTCTCTCGACTTTAGCGAAAGCGACAAGGAAAAAATGCTCGGTCTTAACGCCAAAAAACTATTTGGTATATAAAATCTTTTTATTGGTCTGTTTTTGTGAAAAAACAGACCTTTATTATTTTTTAGAGTTGTTATATAATGATTTTAAAGAGGTGAGGCGATGAAAATACTTAATTTTGGCTCCTGTAATATCGATTACGTTTATACGGTTGACCATATAGTTGTACCGGGTGAAACCTTGTCGAGCAATAAGCTTGAGCTTTTTGCGGGCGGTAAAGGACTTAATCAGTCTATAGCAGCCGCAAGGGCAGGGGCAAAGGTGTTTCATGCAGGATGTCTTGGATACGACGGCGAAATGCTCAGAGAAGTTATGGTCAAAAGCGGCGTTGACGTTTCGAATATAACTCAGCTTGATACCAAAAACGGACACGCTGTAATTCAGGTAAGCGCTCAGGGTGAAAACAGTATTTTTCTTTATCCCGGTTCAAACGCTTTAGTTACCAAAGAAATTATTGATACAGTGTTAAATAAATTTTCAAAGGACGATATTTTGCTTTTGCAAAACGAAATAAGCTGTGTGCCTTATATCATTGACGCTGCCTTTGAAAAGGGGATGAAAATCGCTTTTAATCCCGCTCCCTTTACCGAAGATTTAAAGTCTATTGATTTTAAGAAAATCAGTTACTTAATACTTAATGAAACCGAGGCTATGGGTTTTACGGGAATAAGCAATATCGAAAACTGCCTCGACTTTATTTCCTCAAACTATAAACAGCTTACGGTAATACTTACCATAGGAAAAGACGGTTGTATTTATTGCTGTAACGGAGAACAGATAAGACAACCTGCTTTTGAAGTTAAAACTGTTGACACTACGGCGGCAGGAGATACCTTTATCGGATATTTTTTGGCTTCTATATGCGAGGGCGTTAATATTAAAAAGGCTCTTAAAACTGCAAGTTGCGCTTCGGCTGTAACGGTATCTAAAATGGGCGCTGCTCCTTCCATACCTTATATGAACGAGGTAAAAGAGGCGCAGATAAATCTTAAAGAGATGTCGGTTGATAAACGAAAGGAAAACTATAAGAAGATTGAAACCTATATCGACCAAAACTTAAAAACTGCAAACCTTAAGGGTGTTGCCAAGGTTTTAGGTTATACAAAGGAATATGCAGGGAATATTGTTAAAAAAGAAACGGGCTATACGTTCTCGGCTTTTTTACAAAAGAAGAGATGCGAAAAGGCGGCGGAACTTCTTGCAAAAACCTCTATGAGCGTTGGCGATATTATAGAAGAAACAGGCTATGCCAATCAGTCCTTTTTTAGAAAACAGTTTAAAGAAATGTATGGACTTACTCCACTTAGTTACAGAAAGGAAAATTAAAATGGAAAAGTTTTTAACTATACCTGAGGGTAAAATTGATATTGTTATTGATACCGATGCATACGCTGACAATATTTGGGAAATGGACGACCAATACGCTATCGCTTATCTTTTAAGCTACGATAAGTTTAACGTAAAGGCTTTTTACTCTTATGAAAACGGCGACGATTTTATCAGAGGCGTAAGAGAGGTTGTTACACGTTGCCACAGAGAAGATTTAAGTTCTGTTGTTTTCAGAGGGTCTTCATGCGCCACCAACGTAAACAATCCCGAAAAAAGCGAAGCTGTACTTGACCTTATAGAAAGAAGTAAGGACTACAGCAAAGAAAATCCTCTTTACTTAATGGCAATAGGTCCACTTACCAACATAGCCGACGCTTTACTTGTTGACCCGACTTTAGAGGAGCGTATAGTAATAGTCGCTTTAATGGGACACGATTTTAATCAGCCTATAACCGACGAATATAATTTGGGAAAGGACTTAGTTGCTTCAAAGGTAATTATGGAAAGCAACGCACCTATGATGCTCGTACCCTGTATTGACGTAGCAAAAAAACTTGTTATGTCATATAACGAATGTGTGGAGCATTGGCAAAACAAAAACGAAATAGGCGATTATCTTATTTATTGTATGAGCCGTATGTACGATAAGTCACAGTGGCAAAACCTTAAAAGAATTATATGGGATGCAGTACCCGTTGTTTTACTTTCTCATCCCGAGTGGGTAACCTATGAGGTTAAAGAAAGACCTTGGCTTACCTTCGATAAGCATTGGCTCTTCGGCAAAAACGACGGCAAAATTCTTTACGTCAGTGATATTGACGCCGAAAAGATAAAAGAAGATATTATCGAAAGGATAAAAAGTTATGCGTAATTTGACGTTACCAAAGGGAAAATCACGCTTTACCAGAGTGTTTCGAAACAATGGATTACTTGGAATTCCTCAATAAACGAAGAATTCTTATGGTTTAAATTATCAAAAAAGCTTTTGAAAGACTATAATATAAAGCACTCGGTTTTAAAATAGCCGAGTGCTTTTTACTATTTATCAATTTCAATTGTAGTTCCTATTGTGCCATAAATATTCTTTGCTACGGTGAGTGAAATCTTGCTCTGAGGGGCTTTTCTATACGCAAACAAGATAACAATCTACACCCGCTAAAAACTTGTCTAGGAGTGATTCTTGGGAGAATTTGATATCCGATAACACGGGGTGTTCTCTATCACTTTCAAGTGGTGGGCGTGAAAGATATTTAGAAAGTAAAATTGCTATATTTTTCTTCTTTGCCCATTCTTTAAGCTCGCCTAAATCAATATCAAGTAAATAGATTTCTATGGGGTCTAATATTATTAAATCAAACTCTTGCTCACTTGCGAGCTTATCTAATTTCACTATGTCAAGAGAATAGATTTCGTTGAAGAATATGTTATTACCACAATCTACTTCAAAAGCTTTTTGTCTATCACAAAATTCCTCTTCACTTATAGAGTTTGCTATGTATAAAACTTTTTGATTTCTTGAGGCAAATAGGTTTGCCACGCTCATACAAAAGTGAGTTTTACCAACACCAGGGCGTGTTGCAATAGCATAAATACTCCCCTTTTTAAATCCATCAATCATCTTTTCCGTAAGAGCTAATTTGATTTCCATTATCTTATCCAAAAACATTACTACCTTTCATAAGTTGATAATAATATTTTAAGAAATGGATGTGCTTTAAGTCAACTAATTTTGGGAAAATATTTTTGCAATTAGTTGACTTGTGTTAGTTTAAATATTATAATATAGATAAAGGCATTGTATGTTCGAGTCTAATCGTTCGTATCCTCAAAAGGACACTCACGATTATCCTCTCCCATCTTTTTTCAATACAAACAAATGCCTTTCCGCATTTAGCGGAAGGGCATTATTTTTTTGAAAATCATTATTCCCACTCAATAGTGCCTGCCACGGCTAACTTGCCTTACCTAAATCCCTTTGTTTACTTGGGTTTGAGTGGTTTTTACTTGTTTGGTTTTTATACTAATAGATGTTACTTACCAATGACCTTTACTTAATATACTCTATTACTAAATGAGTGATTTATTTACTTATCTTATTATGTTATTAGAGAATATTTTATTTTGTTCTTTTTAGAATATTTTGATTTATTCTTTGTTACAAACAAAAAAGCACCCTTGTGGGTGCTTTTTTACTTTCTGTAATATTTTGGAGATTTACCGTAAGTTTTCTTATAAATTCGGCTAAAATAGTTGTAATCTGAAAAACCAACACTGTGCGCAATTTGTGAAATTGGCAAATTGGTGGTTTTAAGCAACTTTTTGGCTTTATGCATTCTGCGGTGCAAAATGTATTTTGAAATGCCCATTTTAAGTTCATTTCTGAATATTTCGTAAAGTTTTGTTCTTCCTATATTTAACTTCTTGCAAAGTTGTTCTACCAATATATCTTCGTGCAAATTTTTTTCAATATATTCTTTGGCAGAAACAAGAATTTTATCGTTTTTTGGTATAATCAGTTCTTTATAAATAATATAGGATGTGCAGGCCTCCATAATTTTTGCTGCGGCGTGTATTTGTTCGGTTGATTTATAAGGAATAGCGGCTATACCTTGCTTTAGCGAATTTATGTTTAGGCAATATTTTTCATTCCATAAATTTACATTGTTATATAAGTTATCTTTATTAGGATTATCGGTTATTTGTCCAAACATTAAATAACCGATAATTTTTTCGTTTTCATGCAGGGGAATTACCGCCTCAACAAGTCCGGCGTGGCATTTATATATAATAAGCGAATTTTGTTTTTCACATTCTTTAAAGGAACGCCTGTCGGCATAATTACATTTTCTGCGTGTTTTTGGGCAGTTTTTCATTATTTCACAAAAATTGCAGTGCTCTTTTGGGTATGACATAATTTCGTGAAAATCGGTATCAAATAATACAAACCTTATGCCTGAAAGCATATGAAACGATTTCATAAGAATTTCTAATTGAGAACTGTTAAATTGAAGCGCCATAAAAATTCACCGTCCCGTACAAATTTACCATTTTTCGCATAATATTGTCTTTAATTATAACACGCTTTTTCTTAAAATTAAAGTATAAATTTTAAGGAGGAAACGCTATGAAAAAACAAACTTTCGCATTATACTTTGGCAACCGCGGTTTTATGCCTGCCGAACTTATTGAAGGGGCACGCGAAGATATGGTCAAAGCCGTTACCGATGCAGGATATGACTATATTATTATGGACAA
Source organism: Acutalibacteraceae bacterium (assembly GCA_045601805.1). Classification (GTDB taxonomy): domain Bacteria; phylum Bacillota; class Clostridia; order Oscillospirales; family Acutalibacteraceae; genus SIG607. Next base: position 3,763 of record JAZSAJ010000059.1, on the reverse strand, counting down.
AGATGCAACTCGTTACGGTGCAGTTGAAACCAGAGACGAAGGCAAACTTTATGCAAAGTGGCTTAAATCCCACGAGGGCGAGTATGACGGTGTAATTTTGTGTATGCCTATTTTTGTTGATGAAAACGGCGCTATTGCTGCTTTGCAGGATGCAGGAGTGCCAATTTTAATGCAGGCATACCCCGACGAAATCGGAAAAATGGATTTTGCGCACCGCAGAGATGCTTATTGCGGAAAGTTTTCGGTTACCGATGTTTTTGAGCAGTATAAAGTTCCTTATACTGTTATGAAACCCCATGTGGTTCATCCTTTAACAAAAGAATTTGCGCAAAATTTACACGATTTTGCGGCAGTTTGCCGTGTTGTAAACGGTATGAAGCGTTTTAACATTGGCTGTATTGGTGCGCGTACCACCGCATTTAAAACTGTTCGTTTTGATGAAGTTACTATGCAAAGGCACGGCATAAATGTTGAATCTTTTGACCTTTCTGAACTTTTTGAATTTGTAAGAGCAAAGGCAGACGACGATGAAAAGGTATTAAATAAAATTGTTGCTTTGGAAAAATACACCGACTTTAGCAATGTTCCGCAAGATAAAAAGATAATGCTTGCCAAAATAAGCGTTGTTATTGATGAGTATATAGAAAACTACCACCTTGACGCCATTGCGCTTCGTTGTTGGAACGAAATGGAAACATATTTAAGGGTTTGCCCCTGTGTTTTGCTTTCTGAACTTAATGACAGAGGCATTACTGCTTCTTGCGAAATTGATATGTGTTCGGCTATTACAATGCGCGCACTTTCACTTGCAACCGAAGGCCCTGCTGCTTGTCTTGACTGGAACAATAACTACGGCGACGATGAAAACAAGGTTATTTTATTCCATTGCGGTTCAACAGCACAAAAGTTAATGAAAGAAAAGGGAACAGTTACTTCCCACAAAATGTTTGATAAAACCGACCCAGGCAGCGGTTGGGGAACAAACGAAGGCAGAATTGCCGCATTCCCAATGACATTTTCAAACTGCAAAACCGAAGACGGCAAGATTACTATTTATTTTAGTGAGGGCGAATTCACCGGCGATAATATAGAAAAAGAATTTTTTGGTTGCGGCGGCGTTGCTAAAATAGAAAATCTTCAGAATAAACTTATTAAACTTGCACACGGCGGATTTAAACACCATACCACCGTTGCGAACGGCCATGTAAAAGCAATTCTTGAAGAAGCATTTAAGTATTATTTGGGCTACGATGTTGTAAGCATAGAGGACTAATTATGATTATAGGCGGACTTGATGTAGGAACAACAGGGTGTAAAATTGCCCTTTATAACGAAAACTGCGAACTTCTTAAAAGTTATTACACAGAATATAACGCCATACATAAAAACGGACAGCACGAAATTGATTTTACCGATGTAAAAAACGGCGTTTTAACCATTCTTAAAACGGCAACAAAAGAATATAAAATAAATGCATTAGGCGTTACAAGTTTTGGCGAAACTTTTGCAATGCTTGACGAAAACGATTGTATATTGGCACCGTCTATGCTTTATACCGACCCACGAGGCAAAGAAGAATGTGAATATCTTTGCGAAAAATTAGGTCAAGATAATCTTACCTTGCTTACAGGTGTGAAACCGCACCCAATGTACAGTATTTCAAAAATAATGTGGCAAAAAAACAATAACAGCAATGCTTTTAAAAAATGCAAACGCATACTGTTGGGCGAAGATTTTATTGTTTATACTCTTACCGGGGTTGCGCAAATAGATTATTCGCTTGCCGCCCGTACTGCTGCATTTGATATTGAAAAGAAAAGTTGGATAAAGAAGGTTTTTGATACCGCAGGTGTGGATATAGCGCTTATGTCAAGGGCTGTTCCCACAGGAACTGTTGCCGGTGTAATTACCGAAAAAATTAAAAAGGAACTTGGAATTAGTTACGATATTACCGTTGTAAACGGTTGTCACGACCAAGTTGCAGGTATGATTGGTTCGGGCGTTTTTGAAACCACACAGGCAATGGACGGAACAGGCACGGTAGAGTGCATACCTGTTATTTTAAAAGAAAAGCCAAATGACATAAAGTTTTATAATGATGGCTATTCTGTTGTGCCGTATTTAGACAATTTATATGCTTGTTATGCCCTTTCTTTTACCGGCGGAGCAACTCTTAAATGGTTTAGAGATAACTTTGCAGAAAGTGAATGCCAAAAGCACGGCAAAAATGTTTACGCCGAACTTGATAAGGCGGTAAGCAATAAGCCCACAGAAATACTTGTGCTTCCTCATTTTGCAGGCGCGGCAACGCCGTATATGGATAACGATTCAAAGGCGGCGTTTGTTGGTATTACTTTAGAAACAACTAAATATGACCTTTACAAAGCGCTTATGGAAGGCACATCTTATGAAATGCTTTTAAACTTTAACACAATGAAGGAACAAATAGGCGAAATTAAGGAAATAAGGGCAACCGGCGGCGGCGCTACATCTGATGTTTGGCTGCAAATAAAGGCAGATATATTAAACACCGAAATTATGGCACTTTCTTGCAAAGAAGTTGGTGCGGCAGGTACTGTGGCTTTAACGGGCGTGGCAGTTGGCGGCTTTAAGGAACTTAAAAGTGCGGTTTCAAAAATGGCAGCCGTTAGAAAGGTGTTTGCGCCCAATAAAGAAAATGTGCAAATTTATTCTAAGCTTTATAAAAAATATGCCAATTTATACAGTGCTGTAAAAGGGCTTTAAAGAATTTTTAATGGGGTGTTTTAAATGCTTGTAAATTTAAAAGAAATATTAAAAATAGCAGAAGAAAAAAATATTGCAATAGGTTGCTTTAATGCGCCCAATATTGCAAGTCTTAGAGCAGCCATAAAGGCAGCCGAAGAAACAAATCAGCCAATTGTTATTACCCATGCGCAAATACACGAAGAAAAAGGCCTTGTTTGTATGGAAGAAATTGTTCCTGCAATGCTGTGGCACGCCAAAAAAGCAAGTGTTCCTGTTTGTTTGCATTTAGACCACGGAACTGATATTAACTATATACAGCGTGGGCTTGAACTTGGGTTTACTTCGGTAATGTATGACGGTTCTGAACTTCCGCTTGAAGAAAATATAAAAAATACTAAAACAGTTGTTTGTATGGCAGCAAAATACGGCGCTTCGGTAGAGGCAGAACTTGGCTCAATGGGTGCGCGCAGGGGCGGCTTCGGCGGTGCAACAGAAGCAAGCAGCAGTGATACCAGAGTATCTATTTACACCGAACCCGAAACGGCAAAAGAATTTGTAAAGGAAACGGGAGTAGATGCCCTTGCCTGTGCTTTTGGTACGTCTCACGGATTTTATAATAAGGCGCCTAAACTTGATTTTGAAAGGGTATCGGCAATAAGAAAGGCAATAAACGGCCTGCCAATTGTTATGCACGGCGGCAGTGGTGTAAGCGATGAAGATTATTTTGAAGTAATAAACCGCGGAGTAAGAAAGGTTAATTACTATACATATATGGCAAAATCCGGCGCGGAAGCCGTTTCAAACAAGGAATATACACAGTTTCATGATGTTCTTATTGATGCCGAAATTGCAATGAAAGAAAATGTTAAAACAGCAATAAAGGTATTTTCAAAATTATAAAATAAAAAAGCACCCATATGGGTGCTTTTTTTATTTGTTGTTTTCTGCGGTGTTACTTCCGTCGCCAATAAGGCCAAGTTCCTTTGCGGCTTGTTCACGCATTTTGTATTTTAATATTTTGCCTGCGGCATTCATT
>JAZSAJ010000058.1:0-4374 GCA_045601805.1 Acutalibacteraceae bacterium | reverse complement strand
AAATTGGTTTTACAGTTAGGGGTATGTATGGTGAAGGAAGTAAAGCAAAAGCTTCGCTTTACCAAATTTCTAACCAAATAACTTTGGGAATAACCGAACAAAATGCCATTACTAATCTAAATGCAATTGTCAATCAAATTATTGATGCGGAAATTGCCGAAAGAAAAAACACCCCTGAAATTGAACTTAGTGATTATGTTTTCAGGGCATACGGAACGCTAAAATATCAACGGCTTCTTACAACAGAAGAAATGTTTGATTTAATTTCACGGATTAAAGTGGGCATTTCTATGGGTATACTTGATATTGAAAATACTTTACCAAATAAAATTTTAATTGAAACACAGCCCGCCATGCTTATAAGAAAACACGGCGATAAAACACCCAAAGAGCGCGATGCTTTAAGGGCAGAAATTGTACGGGGGCTTTTAGGAGGGAAAACAGTTGAAATATAATTTTAAAGGTTATACCGAAAAAGCAAACGAAGCGCTTAATCAGGCAATAAGCTCTGCAGAACGCTTCGGTCACACATATATTGGCAGTGAGCACATTCTTTTGGGTTTGTGCAAGGTTGGAAACGGTGTTGCATATTCCGTGCTTGCTAACTATTCTGTTACTGCCGAAAAACTTGAAAAACTTATTACACTTAAAATTGGCGCAGGAACACCAACCAGCCTTTCGCCGCAGTATTTTACTCCGCGTGCTAAACGCGTGCTTGAAATTGCGGCAAATGGCACTAGAAATATGGGCAAAAGTTTTGTTGGAACCGAGCATATTTTAATTGCACTTCTTAGCGAAACCGATAATTATGCGGTTAAGTTCTTAAACGAATTAGGCGTTAGTGAACGCGAAATTGTCGCCGAAACTTTAGAAGCATCTGGCATATCGTTGGATACTGAAGAAGCCGAAACCGAAAACAGCAAAGAAGAAAAGGCAACACATCAAAATGTTAAACTTTCAAAGTACGCCATTAATTTAACTAAAGAAGCCAAAGAGGGAAGAATTGACCCGGTAATAGGAAGAAACGAAGAAATAAACCGTGTAATTCAAATTCTTTGCCGCCGCACAAAAAATAACCCTTGTTTAATTGGTGAACCGGGTGTTGGTAAAACCGCAATAGCCGAAGGTTTGGCGCTTAAAATTGCCAACAAGGAAGCGCCCGATATTTTGCTTAATAAAAAGATTTATTCGCTTGATTTAACAGGTATGATTGCAGGTACAAAATACCGCGGCGATTTTGAAGAGCGCATTAAAGCGGTAATAGACGAAGTTAAAAAATCAAAAGATATTATTCTTTTTATTGATGAAGTTCACACCATTATTGGTGCCGGCTCTGCCGAGGGCTCGGCAGATGCGGCTAACATTTTAAAACCGTCACTTGCACGCGGTGATATGCAAATTATTGGCGCTACAACAATTGCCGAATACCGCAAAAACATTGAAAAAGATGCCGCACTTGAAAGGCGTTTTCAACCTGTTACCGTTAATGAGCCAAGCGAAGAAGATGCAATTTTAATTTTAAACGGTCTGCGTGATAAATACGAAGCGCATCACAAAGTTAAAATTACCGACGACGCAATTAAAGCGGCTGTTGAACTTTCAGCAAGATATATAACCGACCGCTTTTTGCCCGATAAAGCGCTTGATTTAATTGACGAAGCAGGTTCAAAAATTCGTCTTAAAGTTTTTTCTTTGCCAAAAAACTTTAAAGACATTGAAGAACAAATTAAACAAAACGAACAAAAGAAAGAAACCGCCGTTAAGAACCAAGATTTTGAACTTGCCGCAAAACTTCGTGACGAGGGTGCAAAATTAAAAGAGGAATTAAAACAGAAAAAGGAAAACTGGCAAAATAGCGAAACCACCCAAAATGCTGTTGTAAATGCCGAAACAATTGCCGAAATTGTGTCGCAATGGACAGGAGTTCCTGTTTCGCAATTAACTAAGGAAGAAAGCGAACGGCTTTTAAACCTTGAAACTGTCTTGCATGAACGCTTGGTTGGTCAAGAAGAGGCAGTTAAGGCAGTTTCAAATGCAATTCGCCGCGGCAGAGTAGGTCTTAAGGACCCTAAAAGACCTATTGGTTCGTTCATTTTCTTGGGCCCCACAGGTGTTGGTAAAACCGAACTTTGCAAAGCGCTTGCCGAAGCAATGTTTGGAACCGAAAACGCAATGATTCGCCTTGATATGTCGGAATATATGGAAAAACATACCGTTACAAAAATGGTTGGTTCGCCTCCTGGCTATGTTGGCTTTGACGAGGGTGGACAGTTAACCGAAAAGGTTCGTGCAAACCCGTATTCCGTTGTGCTGTTTGACGAAATTGAAAAGGCGCACCCCGATGTGTTTAATATTTTACTTCAAATATTAGATGACGGAGTTTTAACCGATTCAAAGGGCAGGAAAGTAAACTTTAAAAATACGGTTATTATAATGACTTCTAATATTGGCGCGCGTCTTTTAACCGAAAATAAAGCCGCTTTCGGTTTTGCCGAAAGCAGCCAAGAAAACAATATTAACCAAACCAAAAACAAAATATTAACTGAACTTAAAAAGGCGTTTAAACCCGAATTTTTAAACCGTATTGATGATACTATTGTCTTTAATAAACTCACTAAATCTGAAATTGCACAAATAGCAAATAAAATGCTTGTAAACCTTGCAAACCGACTTAAAAAATTGCAAGTAACCATTGAATTTGACGAAAGTGCGGTAAACGCAATAAGTGATGTTGGTTTTGATGATGTTTACGGTGCAAGACCGCTTCGCCGTGCAATTCAAAGCCGAATTGAAGATAAAATAAGCGAAAAACTTTTAAGCGGCGAAATTGCTTCGGGCGATAAAGTGACGTGCAGTTATAAAGATAGTGAATTTGTTTTTGAAAAATAATAAAAACCGACGGAAATTTTCCGTCGGTTTTTATTATGCTAATAATTTTTCTTTCTTTTTGTAAGTAATTTTATATAGTATAAATAAAGCGATAGATGTTACAATCCATGAAATTGGGTATACAATATATAAACCTTTTATAGTGTGAAAAAGCGGTAATTTGAACACGGTAAACACCCAGGCAAGTCTTAAAAAGCACGAGCCGAAAAGCGAAATAATCATTGGTTCTATTGACAGCCCCATAGCACGAACCGAACCAACCAAAACTTCCATAATTCCGCACAAGAAATAGGTGGTTGAAACAATATCCATTCTTTCTAAACCGCAAAGAATTGCTGAAGGAGAATCGGAAATAAAAATTCCAAGTAAAGTTTTACCAAAAAGTCTTGCAAGTAAGCCGGTTGAAAGGCCAATTGTTAAAGTACAAAGCAGGGCAGTTACGGTAATTTTCTTTATTCGCTTTATGTTTTTTGCCCCCATATTCTGACCGGCAAAGTTTAATGTTACATGGTAAAAACCGTTCATAAACAAGTAAACAAAGTTTTCAATTGATATTGCCGCCGAAGCGCCCGAAACAACAGTTGAGCCAAAGGAGTTAATGGAAGACTGCAAAGAAACATTTGCAATTGAAAACAGCATACTTTGAAAAGCCGACGGAAGACCTAAAGAAATAACTTTTTTAAGCGACCTTGCATGAATTTTAAGTTTCTTTAAGTATAAACGGCAACTGTCGTTCTTTCGCATTAACGCTATAACTATAACAACAGCAGAAACAAACTGTGAAATTATTGTTGCCAATGCAACACCGTCAACATCCATTTTAAAAATGGTAACAAACAAAATATTTAAAATTACATTTAAAACACCTGCTGCAGTAAGAATTACAAGTGGTTTAAATGTGTCGCCTGATGAACGAAAAATAGCAGCGCCAAAATTATAAATAGAATTAAATAAAGTGCCGCAGAAGTAAATTTTTAAGTATTTTGTTGAAAGGGCAAGAATATCGTTTGGCGTACCCATAAGTTTAAGCATTTCACTGCTAAAGAAAAAGCCCAATACCGAAACAAGAATACCGCTTATTATTGAAATGCACATTGCAGTATGAACGGCGTTTTCGGTATCACGCTCCGATTTTGAACCAATAGCGTGTGCAACGCAAACCGAAGCACCGGTAGAAAGACCAATAAACAAGTTTAAAAACAAGTTTACAAGCGAACTTGTAGAGCCAACCGCCGCAACGCAAATACTTCCGCAAAAACGTCCGACAATAGCAATATCTGCCGTATTAAACAATGCTTGTAAAACACTTGAAAGCACAAGCGGAAAGTAAAATAAAAGCATATTTTTTAAAAGTGGCCCGTTTAGCATATCAACCGAGTTGCGCATTAACTTTTTGTGCATAAATATCACATCCAAAGAGTATCGGTTTCTTCGCTTAAATAGTAGCACTTTTAAAAAAATAAGTCAACACTATTTAAACAAAAA
>JAZSAJ010000057.1:0-53171 GCA_045601805.1 Acutalibacteraceae bacterium | reverse complement strand
CGGTATTGCTACCGAGGGATTTTAAGTCCCTTGTGTCTGCCTATTCCACCACAGCGGCGAACACAAGTAAGATAATACAACATTTTAATGAAAAAGTCAATATTTTTCTAAAAAAGAATGAAGTTTTCCTTTATCTTTTTCCCTATACCCTACTATTTGTGAAAAATTTACATTGTGAATACTTCTAAAAATATTATCATCTACATCAGGGTTAACTTTTTTAATATCGGCAATTAAATTTTTTATTTCTTTTCTTTTTGAGGTTGATTCATTAATTTCACTTTCTTCAGTAAAGTGACAAGCACATTGTAAAAACTGCAAATTATTGTATTTGCTCCACAAAACTATATCTTTTTCTTTTACTTTATAAAGCGGACGAATAAGTTCTAACCCGTCAAAATTGTCGCTTTTAAGCTTTGGTAACATTGTTTTAATTTCGGCGGAATACATCATACTCATTAAAACAGTTTCAATAACATCATTAAAATGGTGACCAAGGGCGATTTTATTGCAGCCCAACTCTTTTGCTTTGGCATACAAAAAACCGCGTCGCATACGGGCGCACAAATAGCAAGGAGAGCCGCCCACAGTATCTACAATACCAAAAATATCGCTATTAAAAATCTGCACAGGAATATTCATAAGTTTAGCATTGTCTTCAATAAGTTTGCGGTTTTGCGGCAAATATCCAGGGTCCATTACAATAAAGCACAACTCAAACGGAACGGTAGAATGACGGTGTAATTCCTGCATACATTTAGCCAAAAGCATTGAGTCTTTACCACCCGAAATACAAACAGCAATTTTATCGTTTTCTTTAATTAATTCATATTCATTTAAAGCACCGCAAAATTTATTCCAAATAGATTTACGGTAGGTTTTAATTATGCTTCTTTCAATTTCTTTGTACTTTTCCATTTAAAACTCCTGTTTTGTTATTTCCCAATAAAATTTGCGGTTGCACTCAGGAAAATTATTTAAAATACCGTGTTCTGGGTCATAAAAAGTTCCGTAATAATAAAGCGACCAATGCCAACAACGCGGCGTTTCTAAACTTAACAACGCTATTTTAGGTAAATCTTCCTTTTTTAAGGCAACCAACCGGTTATTTGACAAAGAAAAACCGTTATTATTAAGAACAGTTTTCATTTGTAAAAAAGTAGTTTCTGTTTCTGTTTTACATTCACTTATTATTTCAAGTACACTTTTACCGCAAATCATTGCCAAAACTGCCTGACCGCACTGCAAATCGGTTGGTTCTTTAATATAATTTAACAAAACTAACACCTCAAAAAGAAAAGGAGCAGTACAAAGTACCGCCCCTTTAAATTAACCTGTAATACCTACGCGGTCAATACTCTTAACAAATTTGCGCTGTAAAACGATATACATAATAAGTACAGGTAAAATAAACAAAATACAAGCCGCGCATTGAGTTGCAATTGACTTAGGTCCACCGTAAACCGAATACTTATTACTAATTTCATTGTAAATGTTTGAAATTTTAACTGCAAGCGGCATAACCGATGCACTATTTAAAAACATAACAGACAAATAATAATCGTTCCAGTGCCAAATTATAGAGAAAATAGATACCGTTGTAATAACAACACCCGATGACGGAAGCGCAATTCTTGTATATGTTTGGAAAAGACCAGCGCCGTCAATCCAAGCAGCTTCTTCAAGTTCTTTAGGCAAACCTTTATAAAACTGCATGTAAATAAACATAATAATACCCGAACGCAAACCAACACCGAAAATAGACGGCAGGTAAAAAGCAAAGCCGGTATTAAGAATGTTAATTTTTATTTCAGTACCAAAAATCTTATTAATGAACGAAATAATTCCCAAGAAATCAAGATTAGCAAAATTCATAATTTTAGGAACAATAATTAATTGATCCGGTACCAAAATTGTAAGGATTAAAAGAGCAAGTAAAATGTTTTTGCCTTTAAAGTCAAATCTTGCCAAACCATAAGCGATTAAAGAACAAGAGATTATTTCAAGAAATGCGGCAATACATTCAAATAAAATAGTGTTTTTTAATGAATTCCAAAAATCAAGAGCATTTAATGCCCAGCCGTACCATTCAGCTGTAAACTCTTTTGGAACCCACAAAACGCTGGGGTCATAAAAGTCAGAGAAACCTCTGAATGAAGTGGAAATCATATAAAACAAAGGATAAAGAACAACATAACTAATAGATAAAAGTATAAGATATCTAATTAGCAAAACAATAACATCAACAGCTTTGTTACGAGCTTTATACAACGAAAGTTCGGAACCGGAGTTAAGGTCAGCATTAAACAATTTTTTAATTTTTGCAAACATATTAACCCCTCCTTATTCCCATTTACGCGCTAAGAAATAGTTAAATGCACCTAAAAGTACACCCATTATAGCGCCAATAATTAAGAAGTAAATCCACATCATTGCAGATGCTTCGCCATAAAACTGTGAAGAAATGTTACCGTATGCCTGAACAACAACAGGGTCAGTATTAGAAGTCATTAACTCAACCATAGTAAATACGGTTACAAGAACAATAACTCTTGAAAGACTTGGTAAAGTAATAAACCAAAATGCTTCCCATGCGGTTGCGCCTTCAACACGCGAAACTTCGTAATAAAGTTCGGGAATTGACTGCATACCTGCAATAAACAAAATAATTTGAACACCGCAATCCCAAATAAGATTCATAATACTTGAAACTGCTTTTTCAAAATAATTACCGATTTGGTCGGGCAAACCAATAAAGTCAATAAGCTGCGATACATTAATCATATCTGAAAGTATTGATTCATCGGTTGTAGCAGTAGATGTAACACCGGAACCGGTAAGAATTGTTGCCATAATTACACCACTTGCAATAATTACGGGCAAAAAGTAAATTGCTCTAAAGAAAATTCTGCCGGGGAATTTTTGGTTAAGCAAAAGCGCTAAAACAAGACTTAAAACCAAAATAATTGGAAATGAATATGAAAATGTACCAATACCCGAAACTAAGTTGTTTGTAAATTTAGGGTCAACACTAAGTACATATTTTAAATTTTCCAAACCGGTAAATTGTATGTCAAGACCGCCTGCAACAAGTGATACCTTACAAAAAGTGTAAATTAGTGATTGAATGATCGGGAAAGCAAAGAAAATAACTAAACCAAAAATCCAAGGAGAAACACAAATCAAACCATAACGGCTTTTAATTTCTTCAATGCCTTTACCGGCTAAAGATTTTTTCTTTAATTTAATCATTTAATTTGCCCCCTTTCCGTAAGCGAACGATTTAGCGGCAACCAAACCAATTTCGCTTTGATATTCCTTATCACCGTAGTTAACAAACACATTAACACCGTTTTCGTAAACAACTTTACGGACATCTTCGTTAACAATAACGTGTTCAACAATTTTTACATCTTCAATTGATTTGTAAAAATCTTTAGTTTCGTTAACGTTAGCAACAATATTTTCTTTAACATCATCATAAAGACGAGTTGCAAAAATTTGATATTTTGAAGTTGCCAATACAACATCATAAGTATTCATAACTGAATAACGAAGTCCTGTGCCGGATTCAATGCAGCTTAAAAGTGCAGTGCGTTCATCGGTAATTGTGTTAATAGCAGTTGAATACATAGGAACATAACCTTTAAACACTAACTGATAGAACGGAATATCAACATCAAACAAGTTGTATTTTGTTGAGCTAATCGGAACTTCAATAATTCTATCGCTTGCAACAGCTGCATAATCATTTGCTGAATTGCCTAAATACTTAACGCCTTTTTCTTTCGCAAAAGCAAGAACATTGGCAACATCTTCACCCATATTTGCTTTGGCAATCGTTTTATTATCAATAAAATCAGAATATGCGGTATTTGCAAAGTTGTGCGAAGTCATGCCGGTTACGCCAAGTTTTGAAGCATGAGTAACCGCTTTTTTAGCAAAGTCAACAAGTTCTAATCGGCCAATTAAATAATAAAAATTAGTTGTAATCGGCGAACCATGACCAAGAGCAAATGCGTACTTTCTTGAATATAAATGGCTCGGGTTTTTTGCAGCACCGCCATTAACTGTTGTAATACCACTACCATTTTCTGTGAAGTTAATTAAATCGTAGTTGAAATATACTTCATTACCTGCATTTTGTAACTCTTTTGCAACGGCGCTAAGTTTTTTGTCGTTACCGAAAGGTGAACCGACTTTAAGCCCACCGCCCGGTTTACCTAAATCAATTCCGCTTTCACCAAATCCAAATAAATCTGCAACAATTGGAAGTCCAATGGTTTGATTTAAATCTTTAACTATTTCACCTGCTTGTTCAACAGTTGTAGTTGCAAAGATTTTGGTTGAAGGAATACCTAAAACTGATGTAGGAGTTTGAGTACCGCCAATAAGCGAAAGACTAACTGAAGTATCTTCTTTTAAATCTTTAAGTCCTTTTTCTTTTTCAAGGAAGGAACGGTACTTATTAGCCATTCCAACATAGTCGGCTTCTTCGTCATACAGTGGGAAATATTTAACTTCAATAAGTGTATGAGCGTATTCATCGGAATATTGAACTTTAGTGAGTGCTTTTTTAGTTGAAGTTATACCGCGTATTGAAAAGTTTGAATAAATAGTACTGTATCCAGTTACTGCATCGCCAACGTCTGTAGTAATTTCGCTGATTTCAGCACCACTAGATATAACAGCTAACAAAGCGTTGTTTTTGTTTTTAACACCATATATTGGTAGTTTTATATTCTCTTGGTTAGAAAAATTAGCATCTTGCGGAGTTATGTAAAGCCCGTCTTGACCGTAAACATCGTAAGAATAAGGAATACCAACTTCAAATTCACGGTTAGCATAAATAAGTGCGCCGCTGCCCGAAGGATGAACTAAATAAGAATCATCGGTTTTATTAGGGACAGAACACATAAAAGGTGCTAAACTAATTTTATAAACCCTATTAATTCCGCTTTCACGAATTTCTTTTGTATCAATTGAAATGGAAAAATTATCATCATTTAATTTATAAATAACAGGAATCATTATTTCAAGATTTTTTAAATGGTAAATAATTTTTAAGCCATTTTCAACCTTCTCAAGCGCGTAATCTCCTCTGCCAAGCGATTGAACATAAGGATTGGCGCTCTTTTCGGTAAAGTTAGTGGTCTCAATATAGGTTAACATAAATGGCGCTTCAATACGCGGATTATTGGTAATTTCATAACCATATTCGTCTAATTCAAGTTCCATAGATTCCCTTGGTACGCTTGACCAATTTAAATCTTTAATCTTGTCATAAACGATAACGCGTGTATGTTCTGCGTCCCACTTAAGTTCAAATTGTTCATTTTGTGCAACAACACAAGAATCCATTTTTTTAGATTTAAACTCTTCAATTAACGGAAGAGGTCTTTCAAGTGTTCCTTGCTTTGCACAAGCAGTCATTGACAAAGTCAAAAGAAGGCAAAGACAAATTATTGATAATTTTTTTAATATATTTTTCATATCCTTACCCTCCTTTACCTATATACAATCTCACGGAAAATAGTTGCCAAGAACGAATATGTTTGTTGAACAAGAATAAATACCGAAATAAACAAGAAAATAACAATTAAAATGCCTAAAATGGTAAGTATAGAAGTTCCAACAAATTCGCCAAAAGTATAATCGTGAATAGTTACAGTACCCATAATGAGTATAAATGCAGTAAGCATTGTCATTATTGTCATAAATATGCCCAAGAACGATGCTTCACTTTCTAACATAAAATTAGAAGCAATTGTATAAACAACATTTCCGATTATAAGCGGAACAAGCGAATAAGATGTGACGATAAAGATTTCACGCATTTTACCTTTACCGCTCATTAAAGTACATACAGCCCAGTTACAAATTGTCCAAAGAAGAACTAAACCAAGCGTTTGGACCAATACCATTAACGAGTTAAAACTTGTAACAAGCGGAGATTTAAACAAATGTCCGCTAAGGGTTTGTTTTGCAACCGCAGAAATGTAATAAATTACAATTAAGGCGACACCAATATAAACTGAACCTTTATTCTTATGTTTTACATCAGCAAAAACATCATTTGGATGGAAGGTAACTTTCTTTAACAAAGAAATTTCTTCGTTTTTAACAAGAACAATTCCCTTCTTTTTAATAAGGTATTTTGCAACAAGAATAATTGCAACAATTGCTAATATAACAAATGCTATTACATAAATATAATCTTCAAGGAAATCACGGCGTACATATTCAAAAGCAGCTGAATAGGTGTCGTTATCAAACGCCATTTTTGCATATTTTTGAGCTTCTTCATATTCACCAGAGGCAAAATATGTTCTTGCTAAACCCGAATATGCAACCTGTGAGTTTCTGTCATTTTTAAGAACCTGAAGCCAGGCAGGTCTTGCATTTTCATAGTCACCACGTCTTGTTAAAACATCAGCTTCAAATACAAGTTTACCGTATTCATTAATTTTGAAAACAGAAAATGAAATTTTTCCCTCATCAACAATTACAATATCATTTTTACTGTTAACATCAATAGCACGATATGTTTTTGCTATACCAATTTGGTCGGAATCGCCAACAGAACCACCACCAAAAGCATTTAAAAGGTCGCAGTCATCATTATAAATGAAAATACCTCCAGTGGAAATATCAACAGCAAACATAAAGTTATCATCGTTAACAGCAACGCTAACAAGGTCACCATAAGTCATTGCAGACATTGTCCTAACGCCAGAATTAAGACCAAAAGTAACATTAGTAGATTCAAGAATGTTGATGCCACCGGGACTCATTCGTTTAAGTTGACCTTTTTCAACACCGTTATTACTTGTTTTACCGGTTACGGTGTAAACAAAGTCTTGGTTATCAGCATAAAGGTCTACAAATTGGAATGGCAAACGCCTTTCAGTTTGAGCTAATTTAGCATCTGTCATTGTAAGTTTATTCCAAATTGTTTTTAAAGCTTGAGTAACAGAAGCCAAAACAGTGTTAGCGCCAAAGAAACTTAAAAAGTCACCATTCGGAGAATATAGTAAAGCACCATAATATGAACCTTCACTCAATATGTATACATAATCACTTGAGTCAACAGTTATTTTAAAAGGACGATAGTTATTTAATAATTCTTCGGGAATTAAATTGGAATTTGGCAAAAGAAGAACATCAAGCAATTTACCGCTTTTATCGGAAATTAATACACGCGCATTTTCTGTGTCGCAAATGTAAATTTTGCCTGCTTTTGAAACATACATACCAAGCGCTTTTTCGTAATGATAAGCCGTACCATCTTCTGCTATAATATCACCAATAGTGTATGAATAATTATATTCATCATCATAAACATAAATTTTTGAAGACAGTCCATCTAAAAGATACATATTATCTTCGCTGTCAAAAGAAATATCGCTAAGCGAGGTTACATTTCCGTCAGCAATTTTTTCTGTTGGTACATACTTATCAAAGTCGTACATACCTTTTGCTCTAACAGCATCTACGGTATTGGCATTGTTCCAATATGTATATGTATCATACGGAACATCTCCGGTTTCCTTAATAACGCCAACCGCACTAGCTGTAACGGTAGAAAGAAGCAAACACAATGCCAAAACAATAGCAGCAGAAGCTTTTAAAATTTTTCTCATGTTACTTCCCTCCTTAACCTTTAATACCAGCACTGCTCATAGATTCCTTAATACTGCTTTGAGAAATCATATAAACAATAATCGGAGGTATCATTAAAATTACGGTAACTGCCATTGCACTACCCGAACGGGCAATACCGCCTGAGGTTACCTGGCTCATAATTGTGGGCAAAGTTTTAAGCGATTCGCTAAAAACAGTACCGTCAGGAACAATTGCCCAAGCTTCACGGAAGCCAAACAAAGTAAGTGTTAATACACATGGTCTAACAATAGGCAAAGTAATTTGCCAAAAGATACGGAAAGGCCCTGCACCGTCAATACGCGCTGCTTCAAGCAGTGCCACAGGCAATGCGGTTTCCATAAACTGCTTCATAAGGAAAACACCCATTGTTGAAGCAACATGAGGCAAAATCATAACCCAATATGTATCAATAATTTTAATACCAGAATAGATAAGATAACGAGGAATACCAAGAGTATATGCATTAAACAAAAGCGCATATTGAATCAAGGTAAATATAACTTTCTTGCCTTTAATCTCAGAACGGGCAAGAGCGAATGCAGCCATAGTGGCTACAACAATATAAAGGAAAGTGGCTACCGCACTAACAAAAACACTGTTAAATATATAACGCGAAAGCGGTACCCTTAGGTTAGAAAGCAACCCGGGGAGTGCCATATAGTTTTGAATTGTGGGTCTGCTAACAAAGAATCGCGGTGGGAAAATTAAAAGTTCGTCAAGCGGCTTAAAAGAAGTAGCAATACAGTAAATAAGCGGTAAAACCGAAAATGCACCCATCGCCAGAAGAAAGAGAACATAAAAGAAGTTGCCGACTTTAGAACGAGTAAATCGTCTTGTCTGATTTTTCTTGGTTGTTTTTAATTTAACTCTTTTACCAGCAGAGTTAAATAAAGCTGTTTTAGAAAACATATTCTCTTCCTCCCTTCTTATTCACCGGTACGTGCAAGTAACTTGGCTATAATTGTTCGCATAG
The DNA here is from genome assembly GCA_045601805.1 of Acutalibacteraceae bacterium. GTDB lineage: Bacteria > Bacillota > Clostridia > Oscillospirales > Acutalibacteraceae > SIG607. The sequence goes on along the minus strand of JAZSAJ010000057.1, from coordinate 44,533 downwards.
AAAGCATTAGTATAAACAAAACTACACTCATTGCCGAAGCATAGCCCATTTCGTACCTTGTACCACCAACGTCACTTAAATACGAAACAATGGTATCAACTGCATAGTTAACAGAAGGATAACCAGCCAATTGAACTGCAATAGCACTAATAGAGAACGCACTTGCAATTTGCATAACAGCACTAAACAAAAGCATGTGTTTCATTGAAGGTAATGTAATATACCAAAGTTCTTGCCAACGGCTGCGAATACCATCAATAGCGCCTGCTTCAAAAAGTTCGCCATTTAAGTTTTGCAAACCCGAAATATTGGAAAGGAACGAAACACCCATACTTTGCCAAAGTTGAACAATAATAACAATAGGCATTACATATCTAGCATCGGATAGCCATAAAATAGGTTCTTGAATGAAACCCGATGAAAGCAAAATACTGTTAATATAACCATAGCTATCACCACTAAAAGCAACCTGCCAAATAAAGTAAGCATTACCAACCAACGAAGGACAATAAAACAAAAATGAAAGCAACGTACGAACCATAGGACTGAATTCATTTATAAACCAGGCCAAAACAAAGGAAGTTAAAAAGCCGAAAGGACCGGTTATAACAGCCAAAATAATTGTATTTTTAAGGCAGGTCATAAAAATTTGGTCATCAAGAATTAAACGTAAATAGTTATCAAGCCCACAAAACTTTAACATATTAATCATATCAAAGTTAAAGAAACTTAAAACCAAAGACGCAACAACAGGTAATACCGTAAGCATAACAAATATAATAAAAAACGGAGCAAGAAGAGTATAATACGGCAAACTTTCTTTAAAAGACATTTGTTTACTTACAACTTTTTTAGTTTTTGCAGACATATTTTACTCTCCTTTCTTACGAGTATTCCGCAATTTTGCGGCGAATTTCATTATTTGCTTCCAAACTCCATCTAGATAATGAATCTTTGGGTGCGCTAGTGGCATTAATTACTGCCCAGAATGCCTGGTCAAGTGAACGAGAAAGATAATAACTTCCGGGAACTTCAGGGACTTCAACAATAGATTCTCTTTGTTCAAGAAGTATTTCTAAGTCTTTTCTTTCCCAAGACATATTTTCAAAAGCTTTAAGATTTGCTGTGGTAATACGAGATACTGTACCAAGAATAGATTCAACATTAGTGTTGTATCGTGTTTGAGTGTTTTCACTGGTCCACCATTTAAGGAACGTCCAAGCTTCTTTTTGAACTTTTGATGTTGCAAGAATACTACAACCGGTACCCGAACCGGAAATTGTGCGGTTTATAGTACCATCTTCCTGTCTAAATCCGGGAATTAAACTAATTCCCCAACGGCCTGTAATTTCAGGTGCAGCTTCAGCAAAGGTTGTGTACTGCGTATAGTTTGCAATACCAATCGGAATAGTACCAATTCTAAACCTATCATAAAAACTTGCTTGAACTGGAACTTTATATTTTGTATGCATATCTGTCCAGAAAGTAAACGCAGTAAGTGAAGTAGCGGAATCAAGAGTAGAACGGTTGCGTTCATCGTTGTAAATTTGACCGCCGTTTTGCATTAAAATAGACGGGAAAAGGTTAAGACCACCAACACCGGTATCAACGGTGGCAGCACCGGCTATTTTATTATATGTAATATAAGAGTTCATATTGTTACGCTGTAACACAGCAGTTAAAGCAAGGAACTCATCCCAAGTTTCAGGAACTTTAAGGTTTAATTTCTTTAAAATATCGGTTCTATAGAACATAATATAGAACGCTTGTGTGTCGGGCAATGCATAAACTCCATCACCGTATTCATAAGGAATACTTGCAGATTCACCGAAGTTCTTTATTGTTTCTTCGTAATCTTCAAATTGTGTTAAATCAACCAAAGCACCACGCATAGCAAGGTTTACAGGAGTACTTCTTGGTAATTGTAATGAAAGGTCGGGAGCGTTGCCCGAAAGCATACCTTTAATAATATCGGCATTAACCAATTCCAAGTTAACACTTACAGGATATCCAAGTTCTTTTTCGGCATAAGGCAAGAAAGATTCATTAATTAGATTGTTAAGAACCTGCGATTGGTCACGGCCCCAGTTAACCCAAATTCTAATAGTTTTTCCTTCGTCTTTAACAACAGAAATTTTGCTGTAGGAATCACTAAAAGAAACAAAGAAGCGTTGAAAACCATAATGCAAATTCTTGAAGAAGCCAACCTTTTTAAAATTAAAATCTTTATCGGCAGGAGCTAATTCAATAACATCTAACGAAAGCGCCATTTCTTGCATACTGTAAAGCCAAGAACTTAATGTGGTGTAGTTTGAATAATAGTCGCTAACATAGTTTTGCGCTGTGTATTTGTTATTGAGCATAGAATTAAGTACACGCGCGGTATTATTCATTGCAGCAATATAACTACTACCCTTTTTGCCCGAAAGTTCTTGCATGGTTTCAGCAAGTGAATTAAGTTCTTCTTTGTATTCGGTTAAGCGTTTTTCAAAATCGGGAATTGCTCTGAAAAGTTCGTAGTCACGGTTAGAGTCGGGTGACTCACTTGTAATCATAACTATATCAAGATAGAGTGAACCAATTTTTTCAACAACGCTTTTAAGTTTATAGTATGAATCAGAAAGTTCGCCCATTGTGCCTGCAAGCGAAATAACATGTTCACCTTCGGTAAGATAAAATTCATACGCGCCGTTTTCATCGCCAAAAACAAAGTTGTCCCAACTGATTGTGTAGTCAAACTTAATATTTGCGCATTCAGCAAACGGAGTTTTTCCGTCAATTTTTAAATGACGATAAGAAAAACCGTTTACAACTTGGTCTTGTTTATATTTAAAACCTAATTTATATAAACCTGGCTTTTCAACCTTAACAACCCACTTTATTTCTTCGTTAGGAAGTTTCCAGTTTGTAGAACCTATGTAATTTATTAAAGATAAAGTAGCACTTGAGGGTGTAACATCGGGAGAAGCGTTATCTGCATATGGAATTAGCGAACGAGTGCTCTTAACCCACGCAGATTCACCTTCTACAAAAATAGAATCGGCCGAAGCAGGAGTATAACCGTTTGCATTGTATTCTTCTTTAACTTGAGCATAAGAAGCGATATTAGATTCGGGAGCAGAAAGAATAATTTTAGAAATTACCCATTTTTCCGAATTAGTAACAACAGTAACGGTGTGTTTACCGGCTTTAAATGCAAATTCAAACGGATAAACCGAAGCACCAGTGAGGTCGTATACAGATTTTTTAGTAAAGCCGTCAAAAGGAACTTGTTCGGGAGCAAACTGATTACCATAATCATCTTCACGGAAATCGGTAGCATCAACCCACATACGCGGAAGTTCAAAAGCGTTCGCTGCAACAAAGGGATATTCGCCGTCTATCATAACGCCGAAATCAAGGTCGCGTTCCGAACCTGGTAATGCCTTGTAAACAAAAGTAATGTTATATAAAGCATCAGCAGGAACATCAAAAACATAGTTAACGCTACCTGTTTGGCTTTCCCAAACAATAACATTTTTTTCGCCTTCGTATTCGCCGTGCTTAACAACGCCGCTTTCTTTTTCAGATGAAAAATCGGCACCATTTAAAACGATGTCGGTTTTAGCAGAAACAAAATCTTTGTTATCTGCTTTGTAAGCAACGTAGTCATATTCGCTACTTGAAGAAATAATATCTGCTGTAAGCGAACTGCCACCGCCGGCAGTAAGATTTGATGTTTCTTTATCTGCAAAAGCCGGCACAGCCATTACAGAAAACAACATAGCAAAAATTACAACAGCGGTAATAATACGCAATGTAGATTTTTTCATTTTGCCACCCTCGTACTTTAGAATTTTATATTAATACACAAAAGTGTAAAAATAACAATCAAGATGTTTTTGCAGGAATTTTAACCGGCGGTGTCCAAACATTTGGGTCTTCATAATCAATTTCGGAACTTGAAGAACCACTTGCGGAAGTGCCAGTTGAGTTAGAAGTGCCACCACCCGAAGAACCGGTAGATGTTGAACTGCTTGAAACAGGAACGGAAGATTCGCCTTCTTCGCTAGAACCGGAAGAATTTGAACTTCCAAAAATATCGTTAACATCAACTTCAACATCGGTTGAATTGCCGCTGCTAATGGGAGGTGTGTCGTTTTTAGAAGATTTACAACTTGCAACTAAAACGATGGTTAATAAAAGCATTAACGCAACCAAAAAGACAGTAATAAATTTTTTCATAATACCCACCCTATTTCATTAAAAACTGGTTAATTTACAAAACTAGACAAAAAAACATATAAATTGCGCATAATAATCGCACATAACCTTTATATAGAATACTATTTTTTTACATATAAGTCAACAAATATATAACGAATTTTATAAAATATCTTACGATTTTCAAAAGTTTTCATTTGTTTAAAATGTAAAAACGATTGACATAAACGCAAATTCAAAGTATAATTTTTATAGAAATTGATGTTAATTTTGCACAACATGTATGTAAATATTAACAAATTCCTTTTTTTATAATCTTAATATTTTTTCTAATTTGCGGGTGATTTTTTCTTGAAAACAAACTTATTAAGAGAAGGTTATATTTACAACGCTAACGATGACCTTGCAGTAAAGGTTTTTACGCGCGTATTATATGTAAGTACCGGACCAGATAATCTAATTAACAGCAATTGTTTTGAAATATGGCGTCTTAATTCAAATGAATGTACTTTTTTTATAAACAAAAATAAATTTGAACTAAAAAGCAAAGATATTGTTATTATTAGCCAAAACGATAATTACGGTTATGAGCTTTATAAATCACGCGTTGATTTTTCGGTCATAAAAATTTATCCTGATATATTTACATCGTTACTTCCCAAAAACCAAATTATAAAAAATAAATTTGAATTGCTTGAAATAAACCCTAAAATAAGCAACTATGTTGAACGCGGTACACCGCTTTACGAAAAAATAACTTTAATTATAAATAAGGTAAATAACTATTTTATAAACAAAGAATGTGATTGTGAGATTCTTGCAATCAGTGAGCTATTTTCATTTTTCACAATTCTTGCAAAATTTTCTGAAAACGATAATCAGCAGAACAGAAAAGGCACAAGGCCTGATACTGCTTTGGTTAAGTCAATAGAGTATATTAATTCGCATTTAAGCGAAGAATTAACTTTAGAAAACATATCTGATGTATGTGGGTTATCGCCAAACTACTTTTCAAACCTGTTTCGTAGCCAAACCGGCATAAAACTTTGGGACTATATTGGCGAACAAAGAATAAACTTGGCTACAAAATTACTACTTGAAAACCCAAACGAGCCAATAATTTCAATAGCCCTTCGTTGCGGTTTTAATAATTGTCCTAATTTTAATAGAACCTTTAAAAAAATTACCGGACAAACACCAAAAAAATATAAATCATTAGTTGTTAGGCAGGAATCTTTTAATGAATAACAAAAAAATTGAAAGAATTAAATATCTTGTTGATTTTCTTAACAAATGCGCGAACGAATACTATAATTCCGATACTCCTTCCCTTTCTGATGCTGAGTACGATGAATTGTTTGATGAATTAACAGAACTTGAAAACGAAACAAATGTTATTTTTGCAAACTCTCCGACTCAAAAGGTTGGTTACAGCGTTATGGAAGGTTTAGCAAAAGTTACACATAAAATTCCTCTTTTAAGTTTAGCAAAAACCAAAGATATTAATGATGTTTTAAAAATGTCACAAAAATCAAACGGTTGCTTAACACTTAAAATTGACGGTTTAACCGTAAAGCTTGTTTATATAAACGGCGAACTTGCCGAAGCATCAACCAGGGGTGATGGTAACGAAGGCGAAATAATTACTCACAATGCAAAGGTATTTTCTAATATTCCTCTTAAATTGCCACAAAAAATCAATTTGGTTGTAACAGGTGAGGCATATATAGATATTGACACTTTTAATCAAATAAACGATTCTATTGATAACGACGAAGAAAAATATTCAACACCACGAAACCTTGCTGCCGGTTCTGTGCGCCAACTTGATTCACAAGTTTGTGCAAAACGCGGCGTACGATTCTACCCTTTTAATGTATTGGAAGGTTTAGAAAATATTGATTTAAAGAGTTTACGGTTGCAAAAATTAAAAGACTTTGGTTTTGACTTAATTCCTCTTATTAAATTAAATACCGATTCAAGTTACGAATTTATTGAGGAATCAATTTTGGAATTAAAAAACATTGCCAATAAAAATGCATTGCCAATAGACGGAATTGTATTTTCTTACGATGATATTGAATATGGTATTTCTCTTGGAAAAACTTCACACCATTATCGCGATGGCATTGCCTTTAAATTTGGCGACCCATCTTTTAACACAACACTAAAACAAATTGAATGGAATATTTCAAGAACAGGACAATTAACACCAATTGCGGTTTTCGCCCCAATTGAAATTGACAACACAATTGTTGAACGCGCAAGTTTACACAATATTAGTTTTATAGAAAACTTAAAACTTTGTTTGGGCGATGAAATTCTTGTTTCAAAACGAAATATGATTATCCCCCATGTTGAAAAAAACCTTTCTAACAAAGAAAGAGAAAATTATGTTTGTAATTACCCACATTTTTGCCCTGTTTGTGAAAATAAAACTAATGTTGTTATAACGCAAAATAACGAAAAATCAGTGGCCGTTTTATATTGCAATAACAATAATTGCCCAGGCCGTCAAATAAAAAAATATACCCACTTTGTTTCAAAGCAGGCAATTAATATTGATGGACTTTCAGAGCAAATTTTAACAAAATTCATTAATAAAGGTTTTATTAAAAAAATTACCGATATTTTTAACCTTAAAAATCATTTTGAAGAAATTTCAGAAATGGACGGCTTTGGCATTAAATCGGCAACAAATCTTGTAAATTCAATTGAAGAAGCCAAAAACACAACATTTACGAACTTCTTGGTTTCATTAAACATAGATTTGATTGGAAAGAATTACGCAACAATTTTACAAAATCAATTTAACAGTGACATTAACGCATTTGCCGATGCTGCCATTGGTAATTATGATTTTTCACAAATAGAAGGTTTTGGAGATATAATAAATAACTCTATTCACCAATGGTTTAGTAATAAACAAAATATTGACGAATTTAATGAACTTTTGAATTATATTAATATTAAGGTGACAAACAATGCCGTTGATACATCTTCTGAATATTATTTGAAGACCGTTGTTATTACCGGCTCGTTTGAAAAATATACGCGAGACGAACTAACCGAAAAATTTATCGCGCTTGGCGCAAAAGTAACGAATTCGGTTTCAAGCAAAACCAATTATTTAATTTGCGGTGAAAACGCAGGCAGTAAGCTTTCAAAAGCAAATTCGCTAAACATTCCAATAATTACTGCCGATAAACTTCCATTTTAATTAAAAAAGACACTTTCGTTTGAAAGTGTCTTTTTTATGTTTATTTTACAAAAAGTTCAGCAATTTGAACGGCATTTGTTGCGGCGCCTTTGCGAACTTGGTCACCACAGCACCAGATATTTAAACCGTTTTCATCGGTTAAATCTTTACGAATTCTGCCAACATAAACAATATCTTGGTCGCTTGTAACAAGCGGCATTGGATAACTGTGAGTAGATAAATCATCATACAAACGGCAACCGTTTGCTTTAGCAATTGCCTCTTTTGCTTCTTCAACAGAAATTGGGTTTTCTGTTTTAACAATAACCGAAATAGAATGTGAACGCATTACCGGAACTCTTACGCAAGTGCAGCTAACCAAAAGTTCAGGCAAGTGCATAATTTTTCTGCCTTCATTCTGCATTTTCATTTCTTCGGTTGTGTAATCTTCGGTAGAAGCGCTGCCAATTTCAGGAATTAAGTTAAATGCGATTTGGTGTTTAAACACTTCGTTGCTAACTTCTTTGTTTTCAATAATATCACGGCACTGCTGTTCAAGTTCAACAGGTCCTGCAGCACCTGCACCTGAAACTGCCTGATAAGTGGAAGCAATCATACTTTTAATAGGGCTAATTTTGTTAAGCGCGTAAATTGCGGTTAAAGTAATAATTGTTGAGCAGTTTGGGTTAGAAATAATACCGTTATGCTTTAGGGCATCTTCGGGGTTAATTTCGGGAACAACAAGCGGAACATCGTCACACATACGGAATGCACTTGAATTGTCAATGAAAATTGCACCGGCATCTTTAATGTAAGGAGCAAGTTCTTTTGCTAAAGCATTACTTGCAGCACCTAACACAATGTCCATTCCTTCAAAAGAATCTTTAGTTGCTTCTTCAACTTTATAAATTTGGGAAGCAAATTCAATTTCTTTTCCAACACTTCGTTTACTTGCTAATAAGCGAAGTTCACCAACCGGGAAATTTCTTTCTTCTAAAATTTTAAGCATTTCCCTACCTACAGCACCTGTTGCACCTAAAATTGCAAGATTATATTTTTTCATAATAAACACCTTTCATTACTTTACGCTTTATTTACAAAACTCTTATAAAGTATATTTACAACTTTTTCAAAGTCTTCGTTGTTAACACCAACAATAATATTAAGTTCACGAGACGCCTGCGAAATTAAGCGAATATTAACATCGTTATTGCCAAGTGCAGCAAATAGTCTGCCAGACATACCAGGTTTGTTAGCCATTTTTCTGCCAACAACAGCAATAATTGCAAGGCCTTTTGAAACATTAACACTGTCGGGGTTTAATTTTCTTTGAATTTCCGCCAAAAGTTCATATTCGCATTTTTCAAGTTGTTCGCTTGAAACAACAATAGTAATATCATCAATGCCAACAGGCAAATATTCAACATTAATTTTGTGTTTTTCAAAACATTCAAGCGCCATTCTTAAAAAGCCAATTTGTGAACAAAGACCGGCCTTAGAAATTGTAACTGCAGAGAAATTCTTTTTACCCGCAATACCGGTTACAAATTGGTCGGGGTTATCTCCGCTGTCGTCAAAATTATCCATAACATAACTGCCCGGGTGTTCGGGAGCATTTGTGTTTCTAATATTAAGCGGAATATTCTTTTCTCTTACAGGGAAAATTGTGCCTTCGTGAAGAACCTGCGCACCCATGTATGAAAGTTCACGAAGTTCATCATAAGTAATTCTTTCAATAGGTTGTGGGTTTTCAACAATACGGGGGTCTGCCATTAAAATGCCCGAAACATCGGTCCAGTTTTCGTATACATCAGCATCAAGTGCGGCAGCAGCAAGAGCGCCAGTAATATCAGAACCACCCCTTGACATTACTTTAACTTCACCGCTTGAAGTAGTGCCGTAAAAACCAGGAATTACTACCCTTTTGCCGGTTGCTAATTTTTGAAGAGATTTATAAGATTTATCGGTATCAACAGTGCCATCGGCTTTAAAACGAATCCAATTAGCAGCATCAATGAATTCATATCCCAAATAATCGGCCATAAGTTTTGCCGAAAGATATTCGCCGCGAGAAACCAATTCGTCTTGCGAAATGCCTTTGTCCATTTTTTTGCTAATTTGTTCTAAATCTTTTTCAATGTCAACGGCAAGGCCTAAATCTTCTTTAATTTGAATATAGCGGTCTGCAACCATTTTAAATACATTTTTATAGGAAACACCGTATTTCAAATGTGCATGACACAAATAAAGCAAATCGGTAATTTTATTATCATCGGAAAAGCGTTTACCTGCTGCCGATACAACAACAACCTTTCTTGCTTCATCGCTTTCCACAATGGCTTTAACCTTTGCAAACTGCTTTGCATCTGCCATTGAGGTACCGCCGAATTTTAATACTTTCAACATAAATTAAAACACCCCTAATAAATTATAGAACAGCAGCAGCAAAGCATTTATATCCGCTTTCCTTTGCCTGCTTAACAAAATCGTGCATTTCTTTAACTGAAACCTGATTAGTTAATACACCGCTTGACAATGATTCTTTCTTAATAGAATTAAACCAGTCGTTTGAATATTCAGTATTAACATAATAACTGTGTATACAAGCGTTATTATCAACAACAGCCGAATCAAAAACATTATTGTAAAGTTTTGTGGTGCCGCTTAGTATATCAATGCAATCGCCTACAACAGTATATGCGGTTGGGAACCTTCCTGCGCCAAAACCATAAAAACTTTCTCTTCCAACATATTGTGCATCAAAACTAATCATATTAAGATTTTGTTTTACGGTTGCTTCCGGCTTGTCCAAAGAAACAAATTCGGGTTCAACATAAACCGAAACACTGTCGCCGTTATCAGTTGCATGTGCCATTAATCTGCAAACAGAATTAAGCGATTCACAAACTTTAATATCACAAGCCGAAATATCCCTAATTCCCATAACCAAAGCATCTTCTTTATTAATTGCTTTTGAAAAAGCAATATTACCAGAAAGAACAACCTTGCAAAGTGTATCTAAACCATCAATGTCGGCCGAAGGGTCGCTTTCAGCATAGCCAAGTTTTTGAGCTTCACCAAGCGCAGTTTCAAAAGAAAGCGAACCGGTATGCATAGAATCAAGAATAAAGTTTGAGGTACCGTTCATAATACCATAAACCGAATTCACCTTAGCAACACGCTTAACGCGTTCAAGATTAACTAACCAAGGAATTCCGCCGCCAACTGCAGCGGTATATCTGAACGCAACATTGTTTTTTGTTGCAAGACTTGATAGTTCTTTATAAAAAGTACTTATTAAAAATTTGTTTGCCGAAACAACATTTTTACCATTTTTAAGTGCTTCTGAAACAAACTCATAAGCCGGATGCAAACCACCAATTACTTCAACTACTGTGTCTACACTTTTATCGTTTATTATTTCGTTAAAATCGGTTGTAGAAATTGCCGAAATATCGTTATGCACTTTAATATCAAGAACATATTTAACATTTAAATCTTCATAATTTTTAAGTAATTCATAAACCCCAACACCTACAGTGCCGAAGCCCAAAAGAGCAATATTCAAACTAATACCCTCCATATAAACAAATTTACTGTTTTATTTTATCACAAAATGTAATTTATTTCAAGAATAATCTTATTTTAATTATATACTATATTATAGACTAACAATAATTTACTTTTGTAAATTATAAACAAAAATGGCCCCATTAAAGAGGCCATAAGTTTATTTGTTTGAAAATTTGTAAATAGTTTTTGAAGTAAACCTTTCACCCGCGCGAATAATTGGTGACGGAAAATAAGAAAATGAGGTTGAATTAGGAAATCCCTGAGTTTCTAAGCATACACCCATATAATCGGAATAATCACACATACCCTTTGCATTTTTTAAATCCATACTGTTTGAAGTATAAATTTGTATGCCGGGTTGGTCGGTGTGGCACTCTAATAATATACCGCTATCCGGTGAATAAATTTCAGCGGCTTTTTTCATAATACCGCGCTGCATTGAAAGTACAAAATTGTGGTCTAATCCTTTAACGGAAGCAATGTCTTCCATTGAACTTTCAATAACATCTTTTAATAATTTGGGCTCTTTTAAGTCCATATCGGTATTGCGAACGGGAGCAATAATACCGTTGGCCAAAGCGTTTGAATCCGCCTTACAATACGCATCTGCATTTACCTGCAAATAATGGTTTTTAATTGTTTTTTGGCTTAATGCACCATTTAAATTAAAGTAAGCGTGGTTTGTAAAATTAGCAACCGTATCTTTATCGCAAATCGCATCATATTCAATAACCAAAGCATCATTTGTAAGTTCAAAAGAAACTTTAAAATCTAAATTCCCGGGATAACCTTCTTCCATATCAGGACTTTCATAAGAAAGTATAAGTTTTTCACCATCTACAAAAGATTTAAAAATTTTATGATTAAAACCCTCTTTACCACCATGAAGATGGTGCGCCCCATTGTTTTGGCAAAGATTATAGGTAACACCGTTTAAATTAAATCTTCCATTTTCAATTCTATTAGCAAATCTTCCAACAGTTGCGCCAATATAACCAATGTTGCCCGCATACGCTTCTACATTATCAAAGCCCAAAACAATATCGGTTAAAATACCGTTTTTATCAGGAACATTAAATGATACAATATGAGCGCCAAAATCGGTTATATAAACCGAAACGTTGTTGTTTTCCAATAAAAACAACTGAACATCTTGGCCTTCAGGTGTTTTACCAAAACTTCTTACAGATATCAAAAAAATCACTCCTAAAAGAGAATATTTCATATTATACTCTTATTTTTTATTATTGTCAAATTTTGAAAAAAATACTTAAATTTACCTGTTATATTAAAAATAAAAGCGAAAATAATACTATTGCAAGCGCAAAAAGGCAAGGAGTGAAAAAAGATTATGGCAAAGCACGTAGTGCCCGAAGCAAAAGACGCTCTCAACCGTTTTAAGATGGAAGCTGCAAGCGAAGTAGGCGTTAACCTTAAACAAGGTTACAACGGCGATCTTACTTCTAAACAAGCCGGTTCCATCGGTGGACAGATGGTTAAGAAAATGATTGAATCTTATGAAAACAGCATGAGATAACGCGTTATAAAAGCGCATTAAACTGCGCTCCATCTGCAAGAAATTGACTGATGGAGCGCTTTCCTTTTTTAATAGTAAATTCTAATAAAGGAAGTGAATTAAGTGTTTGATAAAATATGTTTGGCGTTGGTAATTATTGGCGCTTTAAACTGGGGTAGCGTTGGTCTTTTTCAATTTGATATTGTAGCTTGGCTGTTTGGCAGCAGTGCCGCACTTTTAAGCCGTATTGTTTATATTGTAATTGCATTAGCAGGCATTTGGTGTGTTACTTTGCTTTTCCGTAGAACAGAATCTATTGACCACGCAACTGCAAGAATGGCTGATTAAAATAAAATCTACTCAGTACTTTCTTAGTACTGAGTAGATATTGAATAATTTCCTTCTGAAAAAGTAATTGAAATATTTCCGTGAAAATCTGTTCTATATATACCAGACTCAACCGCTTTTATTCTATTAATTACTGCATTGCTTGGGTGACCGTAAGAATTTTTGGCACCAACTGAAATAACCGAAATATCGGGTGTGCATACTTCTAAAAACTTTTTACTTGTTGAACTGTTGCTTCCGTGATGTGAAACCTTTAAAATATCGCAATCAAAATCTATTCCGCTTTCAAGCAATAAATTTTCAGATAAATTTTCACTGTCGCCGGTAAACAAATATTTTTTACCTTCGCATTTTGCCATAATTATAAGCGAACGATTATTTTCATCGCTTAAATCGTAATTTGCTTGCAAAACAGTAAGTTCAATATCGCCAACATTTATAACCATAGCAGTTATTGCAGTATGAACCGAAACTCCTTTGGCATCGCAAAAATTAAGAATTTCCGAAGCAAGTTCGTCAATTTCTTCATCTTCTGAATTAACTTGCGGAACGACAGCATTTGTAACTTCAAAACTGTTTAAAATCTCGGCTGTACCGCCAGCGTGGTCAGAATGCCAATGGCTTAAAATAAGTGCATCAAGCCCTAAAACTCCTTGTTTTTTAAGAATACGAGCAACTTCAACCGATTTTCCGTCACCGGTATCAATTAAAGCGAAACGACCGTTACTTTGAATTAAAGCGCAATCGCCCTGCCCTACATCTAAAACAGTTATAATATCTGCAGTTTCGTCAACAGAAACCTTAGTTTGGAAAATTTCACTCCAACTTGGTACATATTTACTGTCAACAAAAGTAACAACAAGAAGAATAGAAACAATAAGCGCGCATACAGCCCCTAAAACTTGCTGTAAAAGCGATTTTTTAATAATCATCTCTTGCTTCTTTCTCCATTAATTCTTCTTTTGTAATTAAAATTTGACGCGGTTTACCGCCTTCATACGGCCCAATAATGCCGCGTTCTTCCATTTGGTCAATAATGCGAGCTGCGCGTGAATATCCAAGTTTAAGTTTTCTTTGTAAAAGCGAAGTTGACGCTTGTCCAAGTTCTACTACAACACGAATAGCATCGTTAAGCATTGTATCTTCTTCATCCGAACCGCCATCAGAAAAATCACTGCTTTTAGATTTTTTGTCTTGAACTGCCAAACGGTCAATTTCAGTTTGAATTTCGTCGCTATAATTGCTTTTACCATTATTTTTAATATAATCAACAACCGCTTCAACTTCTTCATCGCTAACAAAACAACCTTGAATACGGCTGGGTTTTGAAGCAGAAACGGGGTTAAATAACATATCGCCTCGGCCCAAAAGTTTTTCGGCACCGCCCATATCTAAAATAGTACGGCTATCGGTTTGCGAAGAAACCGAAAAGGCAATTCGTGTTGGAATATTTGCTTTAATAACACCTGTAACAACATCAACCGACGGCCTTTGAGTTGCAATAAGCAAATGCATACCTGCAGCACGGGCTTTTGCAGCAATTCGGTTAATAGAATCTTCTACTTCACCGGGTGCAGTAATCATTAAATCGGCAAGCTCGTCTATTATAATAACAATTTGCGGAAGTTTTTGTAAATCACAATCAAGTTCGCAAAGACGGTTATAACCGTTTAAATCACGAACATTGTTACCTGCAAATAAATGGTATCTTCTTTCCATTTCTGTTACTGCCCAACCAAGTGCACCCGAAGCTTTACGCGGGTCGGTTACAACGGGAACAAGCAAATGCGGAATTCCATTATAAACGCCAAGTTCAACAACCTTTGGGTCAATCATAAGAAGTTTAACCTCTTCGGGTGAAGATTTAAACAAAATACTCATTATAATAGAGTTGATACAAACAGATTTACCGGAACCGGTTGCACCGGCAATTAAACCATGGGGCATTTTTGCAATATCGGTAACAACAGGATTACCTGCAATATCTCGGCCCATAGCAACAGTAAGTTTGCTGCTTGAATTTTTAAATTCGCCCGATTCTAAAATTTCACGAACAGTAACAGTGCCGAATTTTTTGTTAGGCACTTCAATGCCAACTGCCGCTTTATTAGGAATAGGCGCTTCTATTCTAACACCTGCAGCCGCAAGGTTAAGTGCAATATCATCGGCAAGGCCGGTTATTTTGCTAATTTTAACACCAACCGAGGGCTGAAGTTCGTAACGAGTAACGGTAGGGCCTTTGCTTATATTTATTACCCTTGTTTCAACGCCAAAACTGCGCAAAACTTCAACAAGACGAGTCGCTGTTGAATCTAATTCAGCAGAAAGTGCAGAAGCATTTTCAAAATTGGGTGCTTTTAGTAAACTAAGAGGCGGATATTTATATCCCTCTTCCTCGGTTATATTTATGCCGTTCATAACTTCTTTTGCAACATTTTCAATTTCGGCTTTTGTTTCCTCTTGCGTCATAGTGATTTTTTGAGCAGCCGAGGTGTCTATTTCAGTTTCATTAGAAACCGGTGAATCGTCTTGTAAACTTTTATATGCATTAACAACTTTTTTAGATTTTTCTTTTAAATTTGTATCGGGTTGATTTACGGCGTCATCAACTGGAATATCAACATTGTATTTGGCTTTTTTTTCGTTAATAACTTCAGTTATAGTTTCTTCAGCTATGTCAGCGATTTTTTTAGCAGGTTTTGAAGCTGATTTAATTAAACGAGCAACTGTTGTGCCGGTTAAAAGCATAAGAAGCGCAACCGACAAAATTAGTATAAAAATTATTGCGCCAATTTTACCAAAAAGTTGATAAACAGCATTACCTAAAATTGCCCCGAAAACGCCCGAATTTGCAAAACTACAGTTTTTAAACACATCAGCAATATGCTTAGCATAAGAAACATTACCGCTTGTTGTAAAAATATCAACCGCACTTGCAATAATTAAAATAAAAAGCCCAAATTCAATTGCCTTAACTTTAATTTTGCCGCCAAGTTTGTCCATTGAATAAAGCGCGGTAAGAACAATGGAAAACAAAGGCAAAACAATAGAAAACACACCAAACAACCCAAGCACCAAATTATGTAAAACATTCCAAAATCTTACGCCAGGATATACTGCCAAAGCAAAAACAATTGCCGAAACAGCAAAAACAACAATCGCAAGAATTTGGTTTACCTGTTTTTTCTGCGGCCCACGGCTATTTTGTTTTTTGGCATTGTTTGATTTTCTTTTTTTAGTTGCCATAATCCACCCCTATGTATAAGTCCGAAAACGGACTCAGTTTTCAATCATATTATAAAGTTCTTCAAGTACAACAGACAAATTGCCAACCTTATCAATAAGACCTTCTTTAACTGCCTGTTCACCGTCTAAAACAGTTCCCATATCGGTAACCATTTCACCGCGGTTAACCAATAATTCATTAAAACGCGAATCCGAAATATTTGAATTTGCTGTAACAAAATTGGTAATTCGCTGTTGCATTCTTTCAAAATGATTAAACATTTGGGAAACGCCAATTACCAAACCGTTCATACGAACAGGATGCACCGTCATTGTTGCTGATGGTGCAATAAACGAACGCTTTGCCGAAACAGCCAAAGGGACGCCAATAGAATGCCCCCCGCCAATAACAAAAGAAACAGTTGGTTTTGTCATACCGGAAATAAGTTCGGCAATTGCAAGTCCTGCTTCAACATCACCGCCAACAGTGTTTAGTAAAATTAAAACACCGTCAATGTTTTCATTTTCTTCAATTTCCACCAACTGCGGAATTACATGTTCATATTTTGTGGTTTTGCTTTGTTCGGGCAAAACATTATGCCCCTCAATTTCGCCTATAATAGTTAAACAAAAAATATTATGTCTGCCGTTTTTTATAGTTAAAGAACCCGATTCTTTAATTTCTTCAAAATCGTCTTTTAATTCGGTTTCCTTTTTCTTATTATCTTTATCCATAAACAAACCTCCAATATAAATATTATTGGTTTATTTATTAAGAATATTATACTATTAAGCCAACTATTTTTCAAGACTATTTAAAAAATTTACAACCCACAAAAAACTGTGGGTTGTAAAAAACTATTTAACTACAATATTAACAAGTTTTTTAGGAACATAAAGTTCTTTAATAATTGTTTTATCATTTATTACAGATTTAACGAATTCTTGGCCTTTTGCAAGTATTAATGCGTCTTGTTCCGAAATATTTGCTGGAATATTAAGTCTTGCTTTAATTTTTCCGTTTACCTGAACTACAATTTCAACTGTATCTTCAACGCATTTTGCTTCATCAAAAACAGGCCATTTAGCTTGGTTTAATCTTCCTCCAAAATGCAGTTCTTCCCATATTTCTTCGGTAATATGAGGTGCAAACGGGTTTAAAAGAATAAGCAATGTTTTGTATTCTGCTTTGTTAATTGTGCCGCCAATTTGGTTAAGGAAAGCCATCATTGAAGCAATTGCTGTGTTCATTTTAAGCTCTAAAATGTCTTCGCTAACCTTTTTAATCATTTTATGAATTGCAGTTTCATTTTCTTTGCGGTATTCTTCACCGTCAATTACATTGTCTTTAAGCGCCCAAATCTTATCAAGAAAACGCTTGCAACCTTTAATTGAAGATGTGCTCCAAGGCGCAGCTTTTTCAAAGTCGCCAATAAACATTTCGTATAAGCGCATTGTATCGGCGCCAAAATCACGAATAATGTCATCGGGGTTAACAACATTTCCCCTTGATTTAGACATTTTTTCGCCGTTTTCACCCAAAATCATACCGTGGCTGGTACGCTTAGCATACGGTTCGGCTGTGGGAACAACACCAATATCATAAAGAAATTTGTGCCAAAAACGGCTGTAAAGCAAGTGAAGAGTTGTATGTTCCATACCGCCGTTGTACCAGTCAACCGGTCCCCAATAATTTAGCGCTTCTTTTGAAGCGAGTGCCTTATTATTGTGCGGGTCGCAGTAACGCAAGAAATACCACGAAGAACCAGCCCACTGAGGCATTGTGTCGGTTTCACGGGTAGCTTTAGCCCCGCATTTAGGACATTTTGTGCTAATCCAATCGGTCATTTTTGCAAGCGGAGATTCGCCGTTATCTGTTGGCTCATATGAATCTACCTTAGGCAAAAGTAAAGGCAATTCATCTTCGCTAAGCGGTACCCAACCGCATTTTTCACAGTAAACCATTGGTATTGGTTCTCCCCAATAACGCTGGCGCGAAAATACCCAGTCGCGAAGTTTATAATTGGTTTTTCTTTCACCAATTCCCTTTTCACTAAGCCATTTTTGAATAGCAACTTTTGCTTCTTCAACGCTTAAGCCGTTAAGGAAACCGCTGTTTACAAGTTCACCTGTTGCACAGTCGGTAAATGCTTCTTCATTAACATTACCACCCTTAACAACTTCAATAATATCAAGACCAAACTTTTTAGCAAATTCCCAGTCGCGAGTATCGTGTCCGGGTACCGCCATAATTGCGCCTGTGCCGTAGGAAATAAGTACATAATCCGAAATAAAAATGGGAATTTCTTTGTTATTAACAGGGTTAATTGCCTTAACACCTTTAAGACAAACACCGGTTTTATCTTTTGCAAGTTCGGTTCTTTCAAAATCTGATTTTTGGGCAGCAGCTTGCTGATATGCCCTAACCTCAGCGATGTTTTCAATTTTATCCTGCCATTTTTCAATTAACGGATGTTCAGGGGAAAGAACCATATATGTTACACCAAAAAGTGTATCGGCACGGGTGGTATAAATCTCAAAATCATCGCCAACGGTTGTAGAAAATTTCACCTGCGTACCGTAAGAACGGCCAATCCAATTCTTTTGTTGAATATTTACTCTTTCAATAAAATTAACCTGGTCCAAATCATCAATAAGGCGGCCGGCATATTCGGTTATTTTAAGCATCCATTGGCTTTTTTCTTTGTGAATAACGGCATTACCACAGCGTTCACAAACACCGTTTACAACCTCTTCATTCGCAAGGACGCATTTACAGGAAGTACACCAGTTAACAGCCATTTTCTTTTTATAAGCAAGGCCTTTTTCATAAAGTTTTAAGAAAATCCATTGTGTCCACTTATAGTATTCCGGGTCGGTTGTGTTAACTTCCCTGCTCCAATCAAAAGAAAAACCCAACGATTTTAACTGACGCTTAAAGTTTTCAATATTGTTTTTGGTTACAATTTCGGGGTGAATGTGATTTTTTATTGCAAAGTTTTCGGTTGGAAGACCAAAAGCGTCCCAACCCATCGGATATAAAACATTGTAACCTTCTAACCGTTTCTTTCTTGCAACTATATCAAGTGCTGTATACGAACGAGGATGTCCAACATGCAAACCTTGACCAGAAGGATACGGGAATTCTACAAGGCCGTAAAACTTAGGAAGAGTATAATCGTCCTTTGCCTTAAAAGGTTGTTCTTCATCCCATATTTTTTGCCATTTTTCTTCTATTTGTTTGTAATCGTATTTATCAAAACTCATATTAGTCCTCCAAAGAATTGTCAAGAATTGCTGTTAAATCAAGGTTTTCGCCGTCGCTCCACATTTGGTCAAGGCCATAAAACTCACGCGTTTCGGCAGTAAAAACATGAACAATAACGGTACCGAAATCTAAAAGCAACCAACCTGTTGCCTTGCCCTCAATATGCTTAGGCGGAATACCGATTTCGCTTAATTTAAAATCAACTTCATCCGCCAACGAACGAACATGGGTATTAGAAGTTGCGGTTGCAAAAATAAAATAATCAGTAAGCGCAGTTAGTTCGTTTACTTTAACTGCTTTAAGTTCACGCGCTTTCTTTTCGTTTAAAACATTAAGCGCAGTTTTTAAAATAAGTTCTGTGTTCATTTTATGCCCCCATTAGCCAAATAGTTATATGCATTTAAAGTATCTATGTGAACAGCGCACTGTTTGTCCACAAGGTTTTTTATAGTATATGATAATGCGTACAAAATTGCACTATCAAGCGATTTTTCAACCAAGCCACGCACAACATCAACATCAGGATAATTCCTGTCAGCAGAAGTATAATCGGCAATATAAACAATTTTTTCAAGCAAAGTCATATCGGCTTTACCGGTGGTATGATACCTTATAGCATTTAAAATTTCTTTATTATGAATGTTAAAATTCTTTTCAACAAACAAAGCACCCGTAACGGCGTGTAAAAGTTTTGGAGAATTTTTTAAAACATCGTCAAGAATTATACCGCAATCTTTTATAAAACGCAACTGATTTTCATAACTTTCGTTTTTTGTTATGTCGTGAAGTAAGCCTGCAACATAAGCATCTTCTTTATTTGCACCGTATTTTTCAGCCAAATATAGCGCTTGTTTTGCTACAGCAAGGCAATGATTATAACGGTAATCATCTAACTTTTCTTTTAAAACCTTTAAATAATCTTCGTGCATTTTTTCACCCATAAACATTATTTTGCTTAATATAATCGGCAATATCCTTGCTTAATAAATTCTTTTGGAAATTATTATTTTCAATCTCTTTGCGAAGCAAAGTTGAAGAAATATCGGTTATATTTTCATTAATAACCGTAATTTTTGCACCCAATTCAGTTAATTCATTAATTTTATTTAAAAAATCATTATTGTCAATGCCTTTGCGAGAAAAGACAATAAATTCACACAAAGAAACCAAATCTGAAAAGCGGTACCATGTGTTTAAAGACATAACCATATCGCCGCCGCAAACAAGAAAAATATTGCTTTTTGGCATTTCTTTTTTTAACTCACAAAGCGTGTCAAAAGTATAACTTTTACCGCCACGATAAATTTCTCTTGTATCAATTTTTGCCTTATTTATGCCCGAAAAAGCAAGTCGGCACATTGTAATTCTGTGTTCATCACTTGCCAAAAACTCAGGGCTTTTATGTGGCGGAATTTTATTGGGAATAATTAGTAATTCATCAATAAAATCAATATTACTAACCGCTTTTGCCATTTCAATATGGCCAATGTGAACAGGGTTAAAAGTGCCGCCGAATACCGCAATATTCTTCATTTTATTTTACCAAAACAATAGGATTTTTAATATCTTTATTATTACTTTTTTTATAAAGCACAAACTTAGAACCAATTACCTGAACAACATCTCCGCCAACCAAATTAGCAACTGTGTCTGCCGCTTCCCGTACAGATACAGGTGCTGTTTCAAGCACCCTAACTTTTATAAGTTCGCGAACATAAAGTGCTTCTTCAATTTGCTTAACAACGGTATCACCAATACCGCCTTTACCAATTTGAAAAATAGTGTCGTATGTGTTTGCCATACCTCTAAGCTGTGCACGCTGTCTACTGTTTAACACAAAAAAACCCTCTTTATAAATACTTTTTTAATTCTTCTTTAAAAACTTCCATTGCCTTACCGCGATGGCCTATTTTGTCTTTTTCCTCGGCTGAAATTTCAGCAAAACAACCAAGTTCGCTTATAAACAATGGGTCATAACCAAAACCGTTGGTTCCCTTTTCTTCAAAGCCAATGTGACCTTCACAAACGCCCTCTACGCAAAATTCTGTGCCATCAGGAAACACGCAGGCAATTGCCGAAACAAAACGGCCGGTGCGGTTTTCATATTCAACATCTTTAAGCTCTTTTAAAAGTTTTAAATTGTTTGCTTTTGAATTTCCGTGCTCACCTGCATAACGGGCAGAATAAATACCCGGGGCACCACCTAAAGCATCAACACAAAGACCCGAATCATCGGCAATAGCAGGTATACCGCAAATTTCACAAGCACTTCTTGCCTTAATAAGCGCATTTTCTTTAAAAGTTACGCCGTTTTCTTCGGGTTCGCTAAGCGTTTTATCAATATCAGAATCAATTACCGCCTCAATTCCCATTGGCAATAAAATTCTTTGCATTTCTATTAATTTGTGCTTGTTTTTTGTAGCAATAACAAACTTCATATTAACCCTCTGTGTTTAAAATTCCTTCTGAAAATTCATTGGCATCAAACGGCATTAAATCTTCAATAGTTTCGCCAACACCAACATATTTTACAGGAATATTTAATTCATTTTTAACACTTAAAACTACGCCGCCTTTTGCAGTTCCGTCAAGTTTTGTAAGAATAATTCCTGTAATATTAGCAACATTTTTAAATTCTTTTGCCTGATTTACTGCATTTTGCCCTGTAGTTGCATCTAAAACCAATAAAATTTCTTTTGAACAGTCAGGAAGTTCCCTGTCAATTACACGGTTAATTTTTGCAAGTTCTTCCATTAAATTCTTCTTATTGTGAAGCCGTCCTGCAGTGTCGCAAATAATAACATCAGCTTTTTTTGCTTTTGCCGAAGCAATTGTATCAAACACAACGGATGCAGGGTCTGTTCCCTCAACACTTTTAACCATTTGTACGCCTGCGCGATCAGCCCATACCTGTAACTGGTCTATTGCGGCAGCTCTAAATGTATCGGCAGCACCTAAAACAACATTTTTACCGCTGTTTTTAAGATTATAGGCAAGTTTACCAATTGAGGTAGTTTTGCCAACACCGTTAACGCCAATAACAAGAATCATTGACGGAGCAGTGTTAAGATTAAGCGAAGCTTCGCCCGAAATAATTTCGGCAATAATATTTTTAAGCAACCCCTTAATTTCTTCGGGGTCTTTTATTCCGTCTTCTTTAATTTTTGCTCTTAATTTATTGGTAATATCTATAGCAGTAGCGTAACCAATATCTGACATAATTAATGTTTCTTCTAATTCTTCAAACAGTTCTTCATCAATTTTAGTAAAACTGTTAATAAGACGGGTAACATTGTCAGACAAAGCAGTTCTTGTTTTAGTAAGACCAGCTTTAATTTTGCCGAATAATCCCATTAAATCACCTTTAATTATTTAATAATTGTTTTTCAAGCTCAGAAACATTAAGTTCAAGCAGTTTTGTAATACCTTTTTCCTGCATTGTAACACCGTAAATCATATCTGCAGCTTCCATTGTGCCTCTGCGGTGGGTAATACAAATAAACTGTGTTGAAAAATCGTCTCGCCTCATATAATCGGCAACGCGGTCAACATTTATTTCGTCAAGCGCAGTATCAACTTCGTCTAAGAAGCAGAACGGAGGCGCATTTACACGCATAATAGAAAAGTAAATTGAAAGAGCAATAAGCGCCTTTTCACCGCCCGAAAGACCGTCAATATTAGGCACGGTTTTGCCTGGCAACTTAACATCAATATCAATACCGCTTTCCAAAATGTTATCTGGGTCACTAAGCACAAGTTTTGCACTTCCGCCGCCAAAAAGTTCGGTAAATGTTACTCCAAAGTTTTCGTTAATTTTATCAAAGCCAATAACAAATAATTCTTTCATTTGCGAAGTTAATTGATTAATAAGTTTATTAAGTTCAGCGCGTGAAGATTCAACATCGTTTATTTGTTCGTTAAGGAAAGTATAACGCTCGTAAACTTCTTTGTATTCTTCAATAGCAGAAACATTAACATTGCCAAGTGAACGAATTTTAGACTTAACATCGGAAAGTTCTTTTTTAGCCACTGTGGGCTTGTCTATAACAATATTCATTTCTTCGGCTTGTGTACGGGTAAGTTGATACTCGTCATAAAGCTGATTTATTACATTGTCATATTCTTTAAGCATAATTTCACGGCGTTCATTTAGACGGGCAAGTTCACCGCTAATAAGTTCCCTTTCGCCTGTTCTTTCCTTTTCGCTGTTGCGAAGTTCTACACCGCTGTGCTCAATTTCACCGCGTTTCTTAATAAAATCTTCAATTTCGGTTTCATAAACAGTATTGCTTTGTAAAAGTGAAGCCGATTTTTGCTTTAATTCTTCAATTTGCTTTTCGTATTCAAGCACAGTTTCGCTAAGAAGTTGAATTTGTGAATTAAGCATTGAAATTTTGTTTTCTTTATCGGCGGTAGCAGCAGAAAGCGAAGCCGTAGCACTGTTTAAGTTTTCAATGTCCTTTTCGTTTTCCATAATTTCAATCTTAACTGCAGTAATGTTACCGGTAATTTCTTCGCGTTTAGCGGAAATTCCGTCACGGCCACCGGTCATACCGTCAATTTCAGATTGAATTGTTTGCTTTTGCACTTCAAGAGCATTAAGTTTATTGTTGTTTTCCTCTGCCGAAGTGTTTAATGCTTTAATCTTTTCATTGGCACTATTTCTTTCAGAGTTAAGTTCAGAAATATTCTTTGTTATTCCGTCTTTAATATCAACAATTCGCTTAATTTCTGCAGAAACACGAATTTTATCTTCATTAAGGTTAAGAATCTCTGCATTGTAAGTGCAAATATCAGCATCAACTTTGTTAAGTTCTTGTGTTGCGTTATCAAGTTCGGTTTGTTTGGCTTTTAACTCATTAGTTAGTTTTTCTACTTCACTTTCCAAGCGTTTAATATCACTTGCACGGCTTAAAATACCCGAATTTTTAATTAACGAACCGCCCGTAAGCGAACCGCCGGCATTAACAACCTGACCGTCAAGCGAAACAGTTTTAAAGCGGTAACCAAACTTTTTAGAAATAGCAACTGCGCTGTCAAGGTCTTCGCATACAACTGTATTTCCAAGCAAATAATTTATAATTTCTTTGTATTTTTCTTCACAAGTAATAAGCTCAGGTGCAACACCAATATAGCCGTACATATCTTCAAAACCGCTTTCTTTAAATTCGCGCGATTTTATAGAAGATACCGGCAAAAATGTTGCTCTGCCCTTTTGCGATTTTTTAAGATGTTCAATTGCAAATTTTGCGTTGTTTTCGGTATCGCACACAATTTGCTGAATTGTTGCGCCAAGCGCAGTTTCAATAGCAACCGAATACTTTTTATCGGTATTAATAATTGTTGAAACAGGGCCGTAAATTCCGCGTAAAACACCGCTATTTGACAGTGCCATAACCTCTTTAACCGAATTGTTAAAGCCCTCGTAATTTTTTTCAAGTTCCGAAAGAATTTGAATTCTGCGTTTTTTTGCTTCAATATCAAGTGTTAGTTTTTGGGCTTCTTCAAAAAGGCGTTCTTTCTTTTCCTTGCGGGTTTCTAAAATAAGCTTATAACCTTCAAGCGAATTGTTAAGTTCGGTAATCTTCTTTTCAATATCAGTCAAAAAAGCGTTATTGTCATCAAGTTCTTTTTGGAGTTCCTTTTCTTCACCTGATTTATTTAAAAGAATTTCATCAATAACTGCATTTCTTGATATAATTTCTTCTTTTGTATTGTTAGCGCTAATAAGCAGTACTCTTAAATCGGCGCTTTGTGTAGAAATAGCATTAAGTTTTTTTGTTAAATCTTCAATTTGCCTTGAAATTTTTTCGCTATCACAAAGCATTGTGTTTAATTCTTGCTCAAGAAGTGAAAGTTTTTCTTTAAGAGATATAATCACTGCTTCTTTTTCTTTAATTACCGACTGCTTAAATTCAATTTCAGCTTTAGCAGTTTCACCATCGGCAAGCAAGCTTTCAATTTCGCCTTTAAGGGTATCTGCCGATTCTTTTTTATGGGCAATATTTGTTTCAATAACCGAAATTTCACCGCCAATACGGGCTATTTCTTCGTTATGTTCAGAAATTGATTCCCTTTTTTGCTCAATTAAGCCGGTAACCAGTGCAAAATCTTTTGAATTTTGTTCGGTTTTAAGGTCAAAATTACGAAGTTCTTCATCTATTTCGTTGTATTTCAACCTTGCGGCAGTAATTTTATTTTCTTGCTGTTTTAATGCGTCTTTGGAATTATTAAGCATATAAAGCCAAAGGCCTATTTCCAAACGCTTTTTTTGTTCGGCAAGGTCTAAAAACTTTTCGGCCTTTTCGCTTTGTTCCTTAAGCGGACCAACCCTATCTTTTAATTCCTTCATAATATCGTGAAGGCGTAAAAGATTATCTTCGGCCGCAAGTAATTTTCTTTCGGCTTCTATTTTACGGTATCTGTATTTAGAAATACCCGATGCCTCTTCAAAAATATCGCGTCGTTCTTGAGATTTTGAACTAATAATATTATCAATTTTGCCTTGACCAATCATTGAATAACCGTCACGGCCAAGGCCAGTATCCATAAACAGTTCGTTAATATCCTTAAGGCGAACCGAAACATTGTTTATCATATATTCGCTTTCGTGCGAACGGTAATAACGCCTTGTTATTGAAACATTATCGTTATCAAAATTAAGCGAACGGTCAGAGTTGTCAATATTTAAAGTAACTTCGCAATATCCGTGAGGGCGCCTAAGCGCAGTACCTCCGAAAATAACGTCTTCCATTGACTGTCCGCGCAAATTTTTAGTGGACTGCTCACCCAAAACCCAACGAACAGCATCGGAAATATTACTTTTTCCGCTTCCGTTAGGTCCGACAACAGCGGTAATACCTTTGCCGAATTTAAGTTCGGTTTTATCGGCAAAAGATTTAAACCCCTGAATTGTTATAGAGCGCAACAGCATTTTTTACACTTCCTTTAAAACTTTTATATCGCCGACAGTAATACTCTTTTCGCCGACAATTTTACAATTTATACCTAATTCTTTTAATAAAGTTATGTTACTTTTGTTCTGGCCAACCGCCTTTGAAATTTCGCGGTCGTTAACAAAAACAATGTAACTACCCTGTTCATTAATTTTTTCTTTAATCTTTTTAAAATAAATCCTTGAACTGCAAATTTCGCTAAATGCAGGGTGCCAAGGCCCTGCAATATAACTGTCGCCGTTTATTGTATGCAAACCAAGACGAATAACACTAATATTGTTTTTATTAAAAATTTCAATTAAATCACAGCAAATTTCCGCCGCATCATTTACAGTACTTGGTTTATATAAACCCTTTTCATAAAGTGTTGCCAAATATGTATTTTTAAGGGTTATGGTTGGATAAATTCTTACCGTATCGGGCTTTAATTCACAAAAATCAAGTGCAGTTTGAATGTCGGTTTCGTTTGTGCTTTTATACAAGCCGGTCATCATTTGCAAACCTAAAGAAAAGCCGCTTTCTTTAATTAGTTTACAGGCATTTTTAACATCATCAAAAGTATGACCTCTTAAATTTGCATCTAAAACTTCGTTGTTTGTACTTTGCGCACCCAATTCAATAGCGGTAACACCGTAAGTTTTTAGTACCTTAAGTATATTTTCGTTAATTGCATCGGGGCGTGTTGAAACTCTAATACCGCAAATATCACCTTGCTTAACAAATTCATAGCCTGTTTTAAGCAAATCACACATATAATCAAAATCAATAGCCGTAAAACTGCCGCCAAAAAAGGCAAGTTCTGTGTTTTGCGGGTTGTAATTTTTAGATTTTTTTGCGGTTTCAACGGCACTAATAACATCGGCGCTTGTTGTTTTTGTATAAACATTGGTTATTGCATTTTGATCACAAAAACTGCAACGGTTAGGGCAACCGAAATGCGGCACAAAAACCGAAATATTGGCGTGTTTCATTTTAAATTAGTCCCATAAGTTCAAGGGCATGTTTTGCCGCAGTTTGTTCGGCACTTTTTTTGCTTTTACCATCACCCGTGCCAATAACATTAGAATTAAGATGAACCTCAACAGTAAAGTTCTTGTTGTGATCGGGACCAGATTCTGCAATTAAAACATAAGTAAGTCGTTCTTCGGGGTTTTTTTGAATAACTTCTTGCAATGTTGTTTTATAATCCTTGCAAGTATCGTTTTCTATTTTATTTAATTCCTTTAAAACAAACCTTAAAACATGTTTTCTTGCAACTTCAATACCGCCGTCTAAATAAATTGCAGCAAGTACCGCTTCAAAAGCATCGGCTAAAATTGATGTTCTTGTTCTGCCGCCGTTTGCCTCTTCGCCTTTACCCAAAAACAAATAATCGCCTAAATTAAGTTCTTTTGAAAAGCCGCAAAGCGTTTTTTCGCAAACCAAAGATGCTCTAAGTTTGGTTAATTCTCCTTCGGGCAAATCGGTGCAGTTTTTATAAATATAATCCGCAACAATTAAAGAAAGCACCGCATCACCCAAAAACTCAAGGCGTTCGTTTGAGCCGCAAGAAAGCTGCTTTTCATTTGCATAAGACGAATGATAAAGCGCGTTTTTAAGAAGCGATTTGTCTTTAAACTCGTAATTAAGTTCTTTTTCTAACTGTAACATTATTATTCCTCGCTAATATTTTCGGCTATTGCCTTAGTCATTGTGTCAATAACACCGCTTTCTGTAAAGCGAACTGCTTGTGCAATAGCGTTTTTAATAGCAACGGCGTTGGAACTACCGTGCGCTTTAATAACCGGTTTTTTAACTCCTAATAACAGCGCACCGCCAACCGATGAACTATCCATTTTGTTTTTAAGAGCATACAAATCTTTTTTAAGTATTCCGGCGCATATTACGTTTAACACATTTTTATAAAGAACACCTTTTATCATTTTAAACAAGGTTGTTGCTGTGCCTTCAATAAGTTTTAAAGCAATATTGCCCGTAAAACCATCGGTAATAACTGCGTCGCAAACACCTTTTGGCATTTCGCGCGATTCAACATTTCCAACAAAGTTAATGCTGGATTCACTTAACAGCTTATATGCTTCTTTATGCAATTCAGTACCTTTTGTGTCTTCTGTACCAATATTCAAAAGGCCAATTTTTGGTTCTTTTCTTCCTTCAACATATTTTAAGTACAAATTCGCAAGTATACCGAACTGACAAAGCATTTCAGGGCGACATTCAGCATTTGCACCCATATCCATAAGCATATAAGAAGAATCGGGTGACGGTATCATAGAAGCAAGTGCCGGGCGTTTTACACCCTTTATTCTTTTTACAATAAATGTACCGCCAACAACAATTGCGCCTGTGCTACCTGCCGAAACAAAAGCATCGGCTTTGTTGTCTGCCAAAGCATTAAAGGCAACCGCCATTGAACTGTTTTTATGAGCTTTAAGTAAAGAAGTTGGTTCATCGTGCATAGAAATAACAGCTTCAGTATGTTCAATTTCAAGGTCTGAAAAAACAATATTGTTTTCTTTAATACAATTTTCAATTATTTCTTTGTTACCGGTTAATAAAATTTTTACGCCGTATTCTTTTTGCGCTAAAGCCGCGCCTTTAATAATTTCTAATGGCGCGTTATCTCCGCCAAAAGCGTCAACAGCAATAACCATTTTAGTTTTCCCCTTTATTTATTTTTAAAATATTCAAGCGAACGCGCCGAAAAAGCAGCATACCGTTCTTTTTTATCGCGTATGTGGTTTATAAGTGGCGGTAAAACCCCAAAATTTGCGCCCATTGGCTGAAAGTTCGTTACCGAAGAATCGGTTATAAAATTAAGAAGTGCTCCTATCATTGTAAATTCGGGCAAAATATAGGGTTCTTCGCCTTTAAAACGCCTTACGGCATTTATTCCTGCAACAATGCCCGAAGCAGCAGATTCCATATACCCCTCAACGCCCGAAAGTTGACCTGCAATAAAAACTTTATTATTTGCTTTTAAAGATAAATCTTTATTTAAAACTTTGGGTGAATTAATAAAAGTGTTCCTATGCATTACGCCGTAACGTACAAATTCGGCATTTTGAAGTCCGGGGATTAAAGAAAACACTCTTTTTTGTTCGCCAAATTTTAAGTTAGTTTGAAAACCAACAATATTAAAAAGAGTACCCGCGGCATTTTCACTGCGAAGTTGAACAACTGCCCAAGGTCTTTTCCCTGTATTTGGGTCAATTAATCCAACCGGTTTTAAAGGGCCAAAACGAATGGAATCACTTCCGCGTTTTGCAAGAATTTCAATTGGCATACAGCCCTCATACACCTTGATAGGTTTATCAAACTCGTGAACTAAAGCCGATTCTGCCGAAACAAGTTCTTTATGAAAATTTTCATATTCCTCTTTATTAAACGGACAGTTAATATAATCGTCTGTTCCTTTTTGATAGCGCGAAGCAAAAAATGCCTTATTAAAATCAATACTTTCCTTTGTTACAATAGGCGCCGCAGCATCGTAAAAACTTAAACATTCTTCACCGCATATATTTTTAATTTCATCGTTCAAACTGCCATCCGTAAGCGGTCCTGTAGCAACAACTGTAACTATATCTTCATCAATTTTATTAACCACTTCGTTTTTAACGGTAATAAGCGGATGGTTTTTAACAACATCAGTTATATAAGAAGAAAATAAATCCCTATCAACCGCCAAAGCGCCACCTGCCGCAACAGAGCAGCGCGAAGCAGATTCAAGGCAAACAGAGGAATGCAAACGCATTTCCTCTTTCAAAAGGCCTGCCGCAGAGTCTATTTTATTTGCTTTAAGCGAATTTGAACAAACAAGTTCAGCAAAGTTTTCTCTTTTGTGCGCAGGTGACTTTTTAATGGGTTTCATTTCGTAAAGAATAACTTTAATACCGCTGTTGGCTATTTGCAAAGCTGCTTCGCAACCGGCAAGACCGGCACCAATAACTTTAATGTATTGTTTCATTATTTTGCTTTCTTTTCCCGTGAGGCACATTCAGAATTCATACAATAATTCCTGCCGCGTATACCTTGTAAAATGTAACTGCCGCAGACTGTACATTTTTCGCCTGTCGGGATACCGGGAGCAGCAAAGTCACAAGCAGGATAAGCCGAGCAACCGTAAAACTTTTTGCCGGTTTTTTTAGATACCCTTTTAATAAGTTTTGCACCGCATTTAGGACAAGGTTGTTTAACATCGTCTTCTGCCAATGGTTTGGTGTTTTTGCATTCAGGATAACCCGGGCAAGCAAGGAATTTACCGAAGCGGCCGCTTTTAATAACCATTTTTCTTCCGCAATTTTCACAAACAACATCAGTTTCTGTATCGGGAACTTTAATTTTTACGCCATTCATAGAATCTTCTGCCTTTTTAATGCTAACCTTAAAATCGCCGTAAAAATCATCTACAATTTTTACCCAACCAAGTTCACCGGCATCAATTCGGTCAAGATTTTCTTCCATACCTGCAGTAAATTTAACATCAACAATCTTTTTAAAATGCGAACTAATTAAATCGGTAACCACTATACCAAGTTTTGTTGGTTTAAGCGATTTCTTTTCGCGCTCAATATAATCGCGCTGTAAAATATTAGCCATAATTGGCGCATAGGTAGACGGTCGGCCAATTCCATTTTCATCAAGCGCTTTTGTTAAACTTGATTCGGTATATCGTGCCGGCGGTTGAGTAAAATGCTGATTAGGAGTAATTTCCCTGCATTTAGGTGTATCACCCATTTTAATTTCCGGAAGAGCACCACCGTTTTCTTCGGCATTTTCAATTGTTTCTTCATACAAAGCAGTAAAACCGTCAAACTTAACGGTATAACCGCTTGCTTTAAACAAATAGTCACCTGCAGAGATATCGGCTGCGGTTGTTTCTTGAACACAGTTAGCCATTAAACTTGCAACAAAACGGTTAAAAATTAGTTTATAAAGTTTATATTGTTCTGCGGTTAAAGAATCTTTAATGCTTTCGGGGTTTAATCGCATATCGGTTGGTCTTATAGCTTCGTGAGCATCTTGAGCCGATTTTTTAGACTTAAACACCCTTTGTGTTTTTGGTAAGTATTTTTCACCGAAGTTTGCAAGAATATAACTTCCGGCTGCTGCCCTTGCGTCATCGGAAATACGCAAAGAATCGGTACGCATATAGGTAATAAGACCCATTTCGCCAACACCCTTTACATTAACACCTTCATAAAGTTGCTGTGCAATTCGCATTGTACGAGTACCGCTATAATTAAAGCGTTTAGACGCTTCTTGCTGGAGCGTTGATGTAATAAACGGAGGTGCAGGTTGGCGATTGCGAACACCCTTTTTAACAGCTAAAACTTTAAATTCTTTATTTACAATTTCATTTACAATTTTTTGTGCAGTTTCGCCGTTATTTATTTCAATTTTCTCACCTGATAAATTACCATAAAAACGAGCGTTAAAATTCTTCTTTAAATTAAGTTTTGCATCAATTGTCCAAAATTCAACAGGCACAAACTGTTCAATTTCGCGTTCACGGTCAACAACAAGTTTAAGCGCTACAGACTGAACCCTTCCTGCAGAAAGGCCGCTTTTAACCTTTTTCCACAAAAACGGGCTTAATTTATAACCAACAATTCTGTCAAGCACACGCCTTGCCTGTTGAGCATCAACAAGGTTCATATCTATCTTGTGGGGATTTTTC
Organism: Acutalibacteraceae bacterium; assembly: GCA_045601805.1. Taxonomy (GTDB): domain Bacteria; phylum Bacillota; class Clostridia; order Oscillospirales; family Acutalibacteraceae; genus SIG607. The sequence continues at coordinate 12,565 of JAZSAJ010000057.1, read as the reverse complement.
ATACCCGCTTCAACACCGCTTTTAGTAATTTCGTTAAACGAAACCCTAATGGCTTTGTTCATATCAATGTCAAGCAAGTTTGCAAGATGCCAAGATATTGCTTCGCCTTCGCGGTCGGGGTCGGTTGCAAGATAAACCGCTTCACTTTGCGAGGCGGCTTGTCTTAATTGTTTTATAAGTTCTTTTTTATCGGCCATAACCAAATATTCGGGCTTATAACCGTTTTCAACATCAACACCCAATTTTGATTTAGGTAAATCACGCACATGGCCCTTTGAAGCCATAACCAAATATTCATTACCCAAATACTTTTGAATACTTTTTTGTTTACCGGGTGATTCTATAATAACAAGTTTAGACATTAAATCTACTCCTTTATAACCAACGAATACCTACCGCCCGGAAGCGATATAATAAATCCGAAAATTTCAAGTTCGCCAAGTGCAGCGGTTATATCGGCCGAATTTAGTTCAGCAATATCAATATCATCACACAAAAATTCCGCCTTATCCAAATAATTATACACCATTTTTGCGTTTTTTGAAAGATGTTCAGGCAATATTTTTTTAATAATTTTAACATTTATTGGTTCATTTATTATGTTTTCTGATTTTTTCTTTGTATTTTCTTCCCTTTTAGGCGTGGGATTATAAGAGCCATCATAAATAACCGGTTTTAAAAGTTTTGCCTTAATTGACTTTTCGGTATCTATTTTATCTGGATACCGCCATAAATATTCCTCAAAAACATCGCCTATTTCAAGCAACGGTTTAGCGCCGTCGCGCAAAAGCATATTAGAACCAATATAATTTTCATTACCCGGGTTGCCGGGAATTACAAACAAATCCCTATTAAATTCAACCGCACAACCGGCGGTTATAAGAGAACCGCTTTTTGCAGGCGCTTCAACAAGAACGGTACCGTCACAAAGCGCAGCCATAATGCGATTTCTTTCGGGAAAAGTAAATTTTGTTGCTTTTGTTTTTGGCGGAAATTCGGTAATTAAACAACCTTTTTCGGCAATTCTTTCACGAAGTGGTTCATTACGCTTTAAATAATCATCGCCAAAGCCATTTCCAAGCACAGCAACGGTTTTACCGCCATGACAAAGAGCACCATCGTGCGCCGCATAATCGCAACCAACAGCGCCACCGCTAACAATAATAAAACCCGCAAGTGAAAACCGTGCAGCAAGTGAATATGCGCATTTATAACCGTAATCACTAACCTTGCGAGGACCAACCATACAAAGCGACGGAAGATTATTAAAATTGGGCAACTCACCTTTACAATAAAGCAAAAGGGGCGGATTTCCAATATTAAGTAACTTTTTAGGATAACTATTATCTTTATATGTAACTATTTTAATGTTTTCTTTTTTGCAATATTCAATAATTTTATCTGCCTTGCTTATTGGCGTGCGTTTTGCCTTTTTCTTTATATCGGAATTTAAAAATTCACACGCATCAATATTATTAAAAATATACTCTGCAGATATATTCTTTTCAATTATTAAAGAAGACAGCATTGAAGCAGTGCCAAGCACCGATTGAAGCCAAACTATGTATTTCAATTACTTGCACATCTCCCACATAATAATTGAAGCAGCAGCGGCGGCATTAAGCGATTCTGCCCTACCGTTCATTTGAATTGTAATTTTTTTATCTGATTTTTTAATCATTTCATCGGTAAGGCCGTTGCCCTCATTACCAATTACAACAACAGAACCGTTTAAAAACTTAAACTTGCCAACCTTTTCTGCTTCACCATGCACAACCGAAGCGTAAACGGTTAGCGAGGTATTCTTAAGTTCTCTTGGTAAATCATCTAAAATAAAAATAGGCAACCTTAACACAGTACCCATTGAACTGCGAAGCACCTTTGGGCTGTAAATATCACAACTATCACTTGAAACAAAAACACCGTTTAGCCCAAGCGCTTCAGCTGTGCGGCAAATAGCGCCAACATTCGCCGGGTCTTGAAGATTTTCAAGAGCTATGTATTTTCCGTTTAAATCAATTCCCCCAATATTGTTTTCTTGCATATTGGCAACCGCCAAAACGCCTTGCGGTGTTAATGTATCGCTTATGTTGGAAAAAATTTTTTCGTTAACAACAAAAACTTTTTCGCTAATTTTGGTAAATTTATTCAAACTTTCAGTATTCTTTTTTGCAAATTCTTCGGTATAAAGCAAATGCGAAAATGTTATGTTATTATCTGCCGCATCATCTAACAAACGAAGCCCTTCTATAACAAAACAGTTTTCTTTTTTACGGTGTCTTGACGAAGTTTGCAAACGCTTTATTGTTTTAATTAAAGCGTTATCTTTACTGTTAATCAGTCCAATAGACATAACAGTTTTCCTTTCAATTATAATTAAAAAATTCGCCCAAGATAAAATTATCTTGGGCGGCAAAAATTATTTTTTAAGAGCTTTTTGTGCCTGAGCAACAAGCGCAGTAAATGCTTTTGCATCGTTTACAGCGATATCAGCAAGCATTTTACGGTTGATTTGCACACCGGAAACTTTAAGTCCGTTCATAAATGTTGAGTAGTTCATTCCGTTCATTTTTGCAGCAGCAGAAATACGTGCAATCCACAAACGACGGAAATCACGCTTTTTAAGACGACGACCAATATAAGCATAGTTACCGGATTTCATAACTGCTTCTTTCGCAGTTTTAAAGAGTTTTGATTTAGCGCCAAAATAACCCTTGGCAAGTTTTAATACTTTTTTTCTTCTTTTGCGTGTAGCTAACGCACCTTTAATACGTGCCATAAATTCTTCCTCCTATTCAGTTTTCCTTATTTATAAGGAATCATTTTCTTAACCTTTACAACATTTGTTGCATCGGCAACAACTGTTTTGCGCAAATTTCTTTTACGCTTGGTTGTCTTTTTGTTTAAAATGTGAGACTTAAATGCATGTGCACGTTTAACCTTACCGGTTTTGGTGAGTTTAAAGCGCTTTTTAGCACCGCTGTGTGTTTTAATCTTAGGCATTTTTATTCCTCCTTAAAATAACTACTATTTTGTTGACTTGGGTGCAAGAAACATTAGCATATTTCTGCCTTCCATTTTTGCAGGTTTTTCAACCGTAGCATATTCGCTGCAATATTCTGCAAAGCGTGACATAGTATCAAGCCCAATTTCAGGGTGACCAAGTTCACGGCCGCGGAAACGAATAGAAACTTTAACTTTATCGCCACTCTTTAAGAAACGAATTGCGTGATTTCCTTTTGTTTCAAAATCGTGAGTGTCAATACTTAAACCAAGGCGTATTTCTTTAACTTCAATAACTTTTTGGTTCTTTCTTGCCTCTTTTTCGCGTTTCGCTTGTTCAAAACGATATTTGCCGTAGTCCATAATTTTACATACTGGCGGCTGGGCGTTGGGCGAAACACAAACAAGGTCTAAACCTTTTGCAAAAGCTGCGCTGACTGCTTCTTTAATGGGCAAAACACCAAGTTGTTCACCCGAAGCAGAGATAACCCTAACTTCGCTAAAGGTAATTTCTTCGTTTATTGCTACTTCTTTACTGCTAATTGGTATGCACCTCCGTTAATAAAACAAAAAGCGTGAACGAAAATTCGTTCACGCATAACAACAAAGCATACTTATTTTGCTTTAAAGTTATTAACCCGTTAGGAACCAGCCGCGAGGGTGAGAACGAATTGTTCTACTTAATTGTACCAATATATAATAACACTTTTTTTAAATTTGTCAAGTGTTTTTTTAATGTATTTCCAATTCTTTCATACTGCGAAGTTGATAGTTAATATTCTTCATCATTTCGGGGCGATTAAGCGCAGCCGCCGCACCTTTTACAACGCTATACTGCGGAGCTTCAACAGTATTAACCGAAATACCAAGCCGTTTTTCAATTAGTTCTTTCATTCCGTAAATAAGAGAACCACCGCCAACCAAATATAGGCCCTCTGCTTTAATATCGGCCGCAATATCGGGTTCAATATTTTCAAGCGACTTTTTAATTGCATTGCAAATTGAAACAGCAATGGGTTTTAAAATTTTATAAATTTCAGCCGAGCCAACCTCAAAAGTTTCAGGCAAACCCGTAAACATATTTCTGCCTTTTGAAATAGCGGTAAGTTCAACAGGGCGAGCGTAAACCGAACCAATTTGAATTTTAATTTGTTCGGCCGAAAGTTCGCCAATCAAAATATTACGGCTTCGGCGAATATGGGTAATAATTTGTTCGTCAAAACTAAACGAAGCCGTTTTAAAGGAATTGCAAGAAACAATACCGCCAAGTGAAATTACGGCAATATCGGTTGTGCCTGCACCAATGTCAACAATTAAATGGCCACGAGGAGTATTAAAATCAATGTTAAGCCCAACGGCAATAGCCAACGGAGATTCAACAACATTAATACTTCTGCCGCCTGCAGCCAAAGCAACATTAGAAACCGAACGGTGTTGAAGTTCGGTTAAGCCGGCAGGAATTGATGTCATAACTTTAGGACGAATAATTTTATTACCAAAAACTTCGGTCATATAGTTTTTTAACATTGCTTCTGCGATTTCGTAGTCGGAAATAAGACCGTTTTGAATAGGCCGCACACACTCAAGCGTGTCGGGTGTTCTGCCCAAAGTTTGTTTTGCTTTTTCACCAAAATAAATTGGTTTATAAGTTTCGGAATCAACAGTAACAACACTGGGTTGTTCTAAAATAATTTTAGACCCAGAAAAAATAACTGTTTTATATGAGCCCAAATCAATGCCAATTTCAGTTGCCATTTTTTATCACCACCAATATTATATTAAATTTCCTTCTTTTTTTCAACTGTTTTATCGGTAATCAATGCAGTTACACAATACACTTCGTTTGCGCCTGCATACAAAAGCGCTTTTGCACACGCTTCAAGCGAAGCGCCGGTTGTTTTAATATCATCTACCAAAAGCACAGTTTCACCATTTAGTTTTTTCTTAAAACCGTAGTTTTTATAAGCATTTTCATAACGCGACATAACGCCTTTTACTTTGTGCTGAATTTTAGCAAAAGACCTTTTTATTAAAACATCATCGCGATATTTAAGGCCCAATTCACTTGCTATTTTTACCCCTAAAAGTTCAGCATGATTATAATTCCTTATAATTTTATGCCAAGGTTTCATTGGAACAGCGCACACAAAATCAAAGTTAATGTCTGAAAACCTATTTAACACAGTTTCTTTCATAAAAGCAGCAAAAAAATCTGCTATCATTGGCTTATTGCTAAACTTTAAAGAATAAATTCCCCTTTGTGCAACCCCTTTATTGTAAAAAGGAGAACAAACGCCCACAAAATGATAAACATTATCAATACATTCACAATTATTTTTAGCGTTTCCACAAGCATTACAAACCTTTTGCGGCAAACATTCAATTTGCTTATAACATTCACTACAAAGTATTTTTCCATCAGTCAAAATCTTATTGCAAGCAAAACAATGGCTTGGAACAACGGTATCAAAAATTGTGTTTATTGCTTCTTTAAATAAACCCATTATTTATCTTCCCACAAAAAATATTTAAGCAAAGTGTATCTAAGAGTTTTTTTATCATTTGCAACAAATTCTTTAGCTACCGTTTTGTTCCCTACTAAAATTAGCAGTTTTTTTGCACGCGTAACCGCAGTATAAAGCAAATTTCTGTAACAAAGTTTTTTTGGTACATTTAACAACGGAATAATTACGCAATCAAACTCGCTGCCTTGACTTTTGTGAACAGTAACCGCATAAGCCATTTCAAGTTGTACAAGTTCATCGCGCTTGTATGTGCAAAGTTTATCATCAAAGCGAATTTTTAATGTGTCGGTTTTATAATCTATAGATTCAATTACACCAATATCGCCATTAAAAACACCGGTACCGCTTTTACCGTTATCGGCTTTATACTCAATATCATAATTATTTTTAATTTGCATAACTTTATCGCCAATACGATAATTTATGCCCTTAAAATACATACCGCCGTTCTTTTTGGTTTGGGGATTAAGTTCGTTTTGCAAAATATCGTTGATATTTGCCGTTCCAAGAGCCATAATGCGCGACGGACAAAGCACTTGAATATCATTAAGAGAATTAAACCCAAATGTTTCGGGTAACTTTTTGGTGCAAAGATTTTTAATTGTTTGCAAGGCAGACTGTTCATTATTTCTTTCAATAAAAAACAAATCGCTGTTCTCGGTTTTAAAAGTATAATCTTCGCCTTTAATAACCGAATGAGCATAATTTATTATTTCACTTTCTTTTGCTTGGCGGAACACACGGTTTAAGCGAGTAAAAGCAAAACAATTGCTTTCAATTAAATCACTTAAAACATTACCTGCCGATACACTCGGCAACTGGTCAATATCACCAACAAAAATAATTTTACAACCGTTTTTTATTGCCCTTAATGTGCTTCCAAGCAAAAGACAATCAACCATAGAAACTTCATCAATAATTAAAACATCACATTCAAGTGGATTTTCTTCATCGCGGTTAAAACAAATTTCTAACGAATTCGGTGTATGTGTTGCTTCTAAAAGTCTATGTAAAGTTTTTGCGCTGCGGCCGGTAAGTTCACTCATTCTTTTGGCTGCCCTGCCCGTTGGTGCAGCAAGAACAACATTCATTTCACGAAACTCAAAAAGTTCAATAATTGCTTTTAAAGTTGTTGTTTTACCGGTACCGGGGCCGCCCGTAAGAATATATACAGAATTACTAATCGCCGAATTTATTGCTTCGCGTTGTGCGGTATCAAAGGTAATTCCCATATTTTTTTCAACATAATCAATTTCTTTTTGGCTAACTGTTATATGTGAATCAGAAAACTCCTTTAACGACAACAACCGTGCAGCACTATATCTTTCTGCCGAAAAATATTTTGGCAAAGCGTTATACTCGGTTCCGTTAAATTCTTCGTAATCAAGCAAAAAACTGTTTTCCATTAACTCAATAACTTTTTCAACAGTTTCTATAGATACTTCCAAAAGTTTAGAAGCAACTTCGCACAGTTTTTTATTGGGAACACAGGTATGGCCATTAAGAAGATTTTTCTTTAAAACATATTCTATACCGCTTTTAACCCTTAAATAATCGTCCGCGGGAATATTAAATTCAGCCGCAATATCTTCAACCTTTTCAAAGGAAAAATCAACCCTATCATCGCAAAGAATATAAGGATTTTTTCTAATTAAATCAACCGATTCGTTACCGTAAACACTGTAAACTTTCATTGTTTCTTCGGTTGAAAAATTATATTTAGAAAGCAAAAGCATAACATCTCTTATACCAAATTGGCGTTTAAAATTTTCACTTATAGAAATTGCGCGGTCTTTTGATATGCCCTTAACTTTTGTTAATTCTTCGGGGTTGTTTTCAATTATATATAGTGTGTCTTCTTTAAAACATTCAACAAGGTTTTTTGCGGTTGCAGGGCCAACGCCTTTTATTGCGCCCGAACTTAAATAGCGAAGAATAGAAGCCGAATCGCTTGGAAATGTTTTTTCAAAATAACTAACTGCAAACTGCCTGCCGTATTGACTGTGAAAAGTATATTCACCAACAATAGTTAAATTATCGCCCTCTTCAACAAAAGGCATATTACCTACAACCGTTATTTCTTCGGTTTTTGTTTCTAAAACGGCAACCGTATAACCGTTTTGAATGTTTTGATATGTAATTTTTACAACAATACCGTTTAAGGTTTCGTTGTTATTCATTTCGTTCATAACGGTTCCTTTCATTTTAAAAATTCCATTAATTCACTAACAGAGCAATAAATAACATTATCGTTCTTATTGGCTAAATTCTTTAAATAAGGTGAACATTTTTCGCTATACACAAACACAAGTGTATCGGCAAAAAACTTTCCGTACCACTTTAATTTTTCGCAATAATATAACATTTGTTTTTCGTCATCTATTGAATCTAAGTAAACAATAGAAAATGCTTTTTTGCGTTTTTTGGGCTTAAAAAACAACAACCAAATCCTTCCCATAATTCCGCTTACAGCACACGAAAACAATGCCAACAAAAAAATTACCGCAAAAACTGCATACATATAAAACACCTCATTTTATATTATGCAACCAATATAAAAATGACAAAAGGCTTCGCTGAAGCCCTTTGCTATTATTTAATTTCAACCGTTACCGTAAGCGAACCAACCTGCCAAACAGGTGAATTTGTATTAACCTTAACAATTGGCGCAATTGTGTAAGTTCCGGCAGTTTTTCCGGATAAATCCACTTCAACTGAAACATTCTTATAGGTTAAATTATTAAGAGTTCGTAACTGGCCGCAAAGCGTTAGCAAAAACTCGCCCGAAGTAACCTGTGCTGAAAGCGACGGGTCAAGATTTTTAAAGGTAATAGTGTTTGCGCCTATTTTAATGTTTTTTGTTTTATAGTTAGCAATACCAAGTTCAACCGTAACACTGGTAATATTATCAACACTGCGAATTCCATCGGGAAGCGACAGCGCAACATCAAAAATACGCTTATTCGGCGTTGCATTTGTTAAATCAATTGCAGCAAGTTCAGCAAACTGAATGTTATCAATAGATTCAGCAGGGCCAATAACGGTAACCTTATTAACCGAAAGATTTTTAACAAGTGTTTTACCCATACCCTCAAAAGTTTCATTAACAAAGGTTGGAACAACCGTTAAAACTTTTTGTTTGCAAATCGGTACAGTAACCTTTAAATCGTTTGCTGAAAATTCTAAATTCTTATTATCAAGAACATTACCGTCAACATCGTAAACAACAATGTTTGCATCGTAACTTTTAGATGCATCTAAAATTTCCGATTTATTAACAGTAGCAACAACCCTGTCAATAATATCTACTTCTTTTTTTGGACCGCGAATAGAAATTTTTGAATCGGGCAACGAATTAATAATTGGTGTATCAACAATTAAGCCGGACACCGCTTTAATACCATCGGCCTTAGGTTCAACAACAAACTCACTTGTTTGGAAATAGTCAAATGTTAATTCTAAAGTTGCAGGCGAAACGCTAATAATACTGTAACCAGAGGTGTTCCCTTCGCGTTGTGCCTTAAGTGTTACCGTTTTTGTGCCGGGTTCTGTTACATCGCTTAAATCGGCAAAAACAGAAACATCACCGCTTTTAAGAGAAGAAACAATATAATTAGGGCCTTCAACGGTAACGGTTGCATATTTTGCAAAATCTTTATTAACAACATCAAGCCCCAAGTTACCTGCCGCCGAAGAAGAAACATCAACATTAAGAGTTACATTGCTTAATGTTTTTTGGCGAGTTGGGTTTTGGTCAATGGTTATAATCATCCAAAAAATAAAGGCAATCGCCACCGAAATTGCAACAACAAAGCGTTTTTCAGAAAGCAGTTTTTTAACAAAGACATTTATTTTATTCATTTCTTTTCCTCCTTTGACTTAAAGTTTTTAAAGGAGTTAATAGAATTTTTAATCTTACCAAACAATGAATTATCGCTATCCTTTGCAGTTTCCATCATATAAGAATAAAGTTCTTCCCTTAAACGAATAATAGTATAACCGCGTTCAATATGGCCGTTATGAACAAGAGAAATCATACCCGTTTCTTCGGAAACAACAACGATAACAGCATCGGAAACTTCACTCATGCCAATAGCAGCACGGTGGCGTGTGCCAAGTTGCGAACTTAAATCAGGGTTAGAAGTAAGCGGCAAAATGCAACCGGCGGCTATAAGCTTACTGTCTCTAACAATTAAAGCACCATCGTGCAAGGGAGATTTAGGAAAGAAAATATTGCCAACCATTTGCGAAGATGTGTCGGCGTTTATTAATGTTCCCGTGTTAATAATATCACCAAGTTGAGTTGTTCTTTCAAAAACAATTAATGCGCCAATTTTTTGCTCTTGCATATTTTTAACAGCAACCGAAACGCTATCAATACAGCGTTTGATTTTTTCATCGTCTTCAGCAGAATATCTGCCAAAACGGCTAAAGTTACTGCGACCAATTCTTTCAAGCATACGGCGAAGTTCGGGTTGAAAAATAACTGCCAAAGCCAAAACAAGCCAATCTACCATTTTTGAAAGCAGCCAATGAACAGTATCTAAACGGAACCAAATAGAGCACAAATATGCAAGCAACAAAAGAACAAGCCCTTTTACAAGTTGACCTGCTCTGCTTTCTTCAAGAAATCTAATTGCCTTATAAACAATGAACGCAATTATAGCAATATCAAAAATATCCGATAATCCAAAGTTTGAAAAGGCAAAAATTATTTGATTCCAAAGTGTATATAGCGCATTAAAAATATTTTCCACGGAATCATTCCCTTTCGTTATCTTATTTCTATATTATCATAATATTTATATATATGCAATAGAAAAAACGCATAATTTTATATTTTTTTGATAACAAATTCCAAAGAATTAAGAAAATAATCCATTTCTTGTTTTGTGTTAAAAACAGACGGTGAAACCCTTACTGTACCGCTACTTAAACTTCCTATTGTTTTGTGTGCTATTGGCGAACAATGAAAACCAGCTCTAACAGCAATTTTTCTTTTATTAAGTTTACTTGCAACATCTTCACAATCTTTATTTTCTATCACAAATGAAACAACCGGAACACTTTCTCCACTAAACCAAAAACCTTTAACAAATTTCATTGATTTTAGGTTGTTTTTTAAATAATTGGTAAGCAAAGTTTCTTGTTTGTGAATATTTAAAATGCCTTTATTTTCAACAAATTTAATACCTTCATATACGCCAAAAATTCCCGGTAAATTTAGTGTTCCGCTTTCTAAGCGTTCTGGCAGTTCGCTTGGCTGAAAAAGTTCTAAAGAATTAACCCCTGTTCCGCCTTGTACCAATGTGTTTTCTATGTTTTTTCTACATAGTAAAAGCCCTGTACCCATTGGCGCATATAACCCTTTATGAGGAGCCACACACAAAAAATCAATGTTCATTTCTTCCATTGAAATTGACAAAACACCTGCAGTTTGCGCGCAATCTACACCAAAAAGCAAACCGTTGTTTTTGCAAAATTTACCAATGTTTTTTATTGGCAAAACCTTTCCGCAAACATTAGAAGCATGGGTGCAAAAAATCATTTTTGTATTCTGTGTAATCTTACTGTTTAGTTCGTCTTCAATATCAGTTGCAAAAGCATCAAAAAATTTATACTTTACGCCTTTTTCTTTTAATTTATGACAAGGGCGTAAAACGGCATTGTGTTCTAAATTTGAAATTAAAACCTCGTCTGAATACCCCAATTTCCCTTTTAACACGCAGTTAATTGAATAGGTGCAATTTGGCGTAAAAACTACACCTGCAGGGTCTGAAAGCCCAAAAAAATCTGCTGCTTTTTTACGCGTATTATAAACTTTTTCGCCAGCCGAAATTGCCAAGGAATGTCCGCCCCTACCAACATTAGTGCCGTAATTCAACAATGCATTATTTACGGCGTTTACAACGGCTTTCGGCTTCATATTTGTTGTTGCGGCGTTGTCTAAATATATCATTTTTTCACCTCCGTAAAAAACGGGCATGGACACGCAATTCGCCTGCCCTTGCCCGTGTGTTAAATTACTTCATTTACCGCTAAAACTCTTATATTATTATCAATAAAAAGTTTCTTAATAAACTCTATATTATTCGTTTTAATTAAAACAGCATATCCACATCCGTAATTTTCAGAACCATGTTTCATTCTTTCTACACTTGAAGAAATTTTTTTTGATTTTAGTAAATCCTTTGCCTTTAAAGCATTGGTAACTGTCCCCACTGCAACAGAAAATTCTTTCATATTATCACTCCCGCTTATGCGGTAACTTTAGTCGCTTTTGCGACTATTATATACTATGCATTTTGCCGGTTTATGATAAATTTTTCTTTTAAATAATGAATGGTAACAACCACAATATACGGCATTAAAATTAACCCTTTTGTGCCAAATAATTTTAACCCAACAAGTAACGAAATTAAAGTAATCATTGGGTGTACCTGTGTTTGTTTTCCCAAAACTTTTGGTTGAACAGCGTTTCTTGTTACAGTAATTATTGCGTATAGCACAAGCAGTAATACCGCGTTTTTAATTTTATTGTCAAAAAAGCAAATAATACTATACGGTACTAAAACAGTTCCAACACCAAGCACCGGTAACATATCAATAATTGCAATTAAAACTGCCTTAAAAAATGCATATTTAAAACCAAAAGTCAAAAAGAAAACAAACATAATCAAAAAGGCAATAGATGCCATAATTACATAACTTTTTATCATTCCTATACTGTCATTTAGTGCAATTTTTTTAATTAAAATTAGTGAATTTATATAATTTTTTGGCAACGATTCTTTTAAAAACAACTTAATTTTATTAAAATCTTTTGCAATATATACGCTTGTAATAAGCATTACAAGTACATTTATAAGTGTTTGCGGCAAACTTGAAACAAAGTTTGCAAAAACACCAGAAACAAAAGAAGTTGCTTTAGAAAATATTGGTTCCAAAACAGTTTTAATTGAAAAATTTAAGCCCCGGTTTTCTAATTTTTCTTGCAAATTTTCAATTAAATTAAAAGCGTTTTTTAAGTAATTTAA
>JAZSAJ010000056.1:0-6820 GCA_045601805.1 Acutalibacteraceae bacterium | reverse complement strand
TCGGTTAGGGCTATGCCCGAAAATGAAATACCCCCCGTTATACGGGGGGATATTTATTTAACAAAATCTAACGTTGCGTTCGCCTTCAAAGTAAAGTGCTAACGAATCGGGACCAATATGTGAGCCCGTTGCGGGTTCGTGCATTACCTTTACAATTTGTTTGGGTGGCATTTTTGCAGTAATAAGTTCTTCTAAAAGTTTTGCATCTTCTTCGCAGTCACAGTGCGAAATACCCACAATTTGTTCTTCGGGGTTTTTAACTAGTTCGCGGTATTTTTCGGCAAGTGTGTAAATTGCTTTTTTTCTGCCTCTAACCTTTATAAATTCAACTATTTTTCCGTCTTTATCACCCTTTAAAATGGGTTTAATGTTAAGTATTGTACCTGCTATTGCTTTAACATTGCTTATTCTGCCTGTTTGTTTTAAATATTTAAGGTCGCCAACTGTAAATACTTGGTAAATATAGCGTTTTGATTTTTCTAACATTTCGGCGGCTTTTTGGCAGTCATACCCTTGTGCTCTAAAATCGGCTGCTTTGTAAACAAGTAATCCTTCGCCAAGCGAAGCGCCAATTGAATCAATAATTTCAATTTTCGCGTCTTTATAGGTTTCTGACAGTTCTTCTTTTGCCATAAGCGCACTTTGGTAAGAACCGCTAACGCCCGAAGACAAACAAATATAAATAATATCCTTGTTTTCTTTTAAAAACTTTTCAAATATTTCTTTATATCTTTGCGGTGCAACCTGAGAGGTGGTAACCTTTTCACCGTCGCGTATTTTTTGGTAATATTCCGAAGCGGCAAAAGATTCAAAATCTATTGTTTGGTGTTCTTCGCCGTTTAAGTAATAAGGAAAGGGAATAACCGTTATGTTTTCCTTTTCTGCAAAAGAAAGGGGTATGTTGGCGGGGGTATCTGTAATAATTTCAAAAGACATAAAACTACTCCTGTAAAGTTTTCTTAAGTTGATTTTACCCCAAAACCAATATAATTTATACCTACCGCCCTTATTTCTTGTTCTATTGTTATTCTACCATAAAAACGCCGTGGTAGAGTCACTCTACTGCCGGTAGAAAAAGCGTCAAAATTCGCTTGAAATCGGCACAAAACAATGTTATAATAAAGAAAATAATATAAAGAGGAAATTATGTACGATTTAAAACCAATAATTGCAAAAAACATATCTAATTTAAGAGTTAAATCGGGAATGACCCAAAGCGAACTTGCCGCACGCCTTAATTATTCCGATAAAGCCGTTTCAAAGTGGGAAAGGGCAGAGTCAATTCCCGATGTTTGTGTGCTAACTGAAATAGCCGATATTTTTGGCGTACCGCTTGATTCGCTTGTAAGGGAACCTTCGGTTACGGCAAACGAAAAACCCACAAAGGTAGCCGTTAATAAGGCAATGATTACCTTAATGGCTATAATTGCGGTGTGGATAATAGCTACCTTGGTTTTCGCCATTGCCGATATGATAATAGAGGGTACAAATTTATTTTGGTACTCGTTTGTGTGGGCAGTGCCTGTTTCGGCAATTGTATGGCTTGTATTTAATTCTATATGGTTTAATAAAAAACTTAACTATTTAATAGTTTCGGTTATTATGTGGAGCATACTTGCCGCGTCCTTTTTTACAGGGCTTAGTTTTACAAAAAGTTTTTGGCAAATGTTTATAATTGGTATTCCTGCGCAAGCGCTAATTTTAGCTTGGTCAAAAATTAGTGTTGTAAAAAAGATTAAAAGGAAAAGAAAGAAATAAAAAAAGAGCCATATGGCTCTTTTTTTATTTTAGTTTAAATGAAATCTGCCGATACTGCGGCGTCATCAACATATTCAAATGCGTTATTTTCATTGTATTCACCGTCTTCGTCGTAGGTAGCCATACCCGGTCCAAAGTTGTCAAGCGAAGGTCTTGAGGGAACAACTTTCATAAACAACGCAAATACTGAAATCAATAAGGCAAGTATAATAGGAACGATAACGGCGCAAAGAACTATTGCCAAAACATTTGATTTTTTGTCTCTCATGCTTGACAGTATTCTTCTGATTTTATGTATACAGTCAGTAACAAGCAGTTTTTCTTCCTCGGAAAGCTCAACACCGTCTTCTTCTAAAAGCATTGAATATCTAACTGCTAACAAAAGGTTATTAATGTCTTTTTCTTTCTTTTCGTCGGCGTCAAGGCCAATTTTTGCATAAATCTTCATTTGTTCTTTTAACGCAAATGTATGGCCTTTTTGTGCGGCTTCTTTAAGCATTTTCTCTTTTGTTTCGGCGTCAACCTCAAAGTTCTGAACATAAAGGTTAATTGCAGGGGAATAACCTGCTGTGGCGGACGCCTTTAAGAAATCGGCAAATGGTTCGGCACTATAATTGCCATCAGCGTAACGCACTACATATTCATACTGTGCAGCACGGTTGCCTGCGTTTGCAAGATTTAATAAATCGTCTTGGCTTATAGTATCGTTAATTCCGCTTTTTACACATTCCATTTCGTCTTCAACACGGTAAGTTTTAAAGGTTGTGGCGTCGGTGTGTAAATTAGTGCGGAATTCACTTTGCTTCATGTGAGCTTCGGTGGTGTTTTCGTTGTCAATAGTATTTTCGGTTTCCCAACGAAGTACCTTAACGGGCATAAACCAAGCAAAAATACCAAAGGTTATAATGCTTAAAAAGCCCCAAAGCAAGTATTTAACAAAAAGCGAACCAATACTGCCAACAAATATTAAACGGCGCGAATCACAAACGGTGTGGCTTTTAATCCATTTAGTTTTAATAATAGTAGACCAAGCAAGGCCCACAACAGGAACAAAAGCAACAATAGTTGAAAGAATATTTGTGCCCAAAAGACCCAAAACGCCACCGTCAAAGTAACTGTTGTTATCGTCTTCGCCAACGAAATGGGTGTGTTTGGCAACCCATTTTTTTATTGCAATGGACATCCAAAAACCGTAAATACCAAATGTAATAATTGTTAAAAACAACCAAAGTAAATAGTTGCCAATAAGACCTAAACCTGTTCCGTCAAAATACATACGCTTTCCGCAAATAACAGTATGTTTTGAAATCCATTTTTGGAAAAGGCATATCATCCAGGGAAGTGCAATTCCAAGTGTAATTACTGTAACAAACCCAACTAAAAGCGAATAGCCAATAAAGGCAAAATAACCGCCGTCAAAGTAAGATTTGTTGTTTTGATTCTCGTTCATTTTAACCCCTCCTTAAATAAACAGCAATGCTGTTAATTACATTATAAAACATTTTTCTGCAAAATACAATAAAAAAATCCCCCTGCCGTTGAGGCACCGTCCGTAAGGAAGGTGCCTCAGTTATATTCGCCTTTGGCGAGTTATATTGCTTTGCAGTTATATTTGGGCTTTGCCCAAGTTATATTCGCTTCGCGAGTTTTAGTAGCAAATATAATATCACGAAAACCAATGGTTTTCATATCACTTTGCCGTAAGACAAAATATCACTGTGAGACTTGTCTCACAATATCACTTTATTCTCGTTTGAGATTTATTTCATTTCACATTAAGCAAAGCAAAATATTTCACTGCTTGTGCCAATAAGTATGTATAAGAAAATGGCTGTGTAGGAATTTCTACACAGCCATTTAAATTATTTAGTAAGTTTTATTTATTCTTCTGTTTTTGTTTTGCTTTTTCTAACTAAAGCACCAATAACCATAATTACGGCGTAAACAATAACATAGAAAAGAACAGGGAATGCGAATTTACCGGTTTCTTTTGCTGCAAGGAAAGGTGTAATGCCGTGTGCATAAATAGCGGCAAATACCATAAACAAGCAAGCAATAATAGAGGCAATTGGTAAAAGGAAACGTTTTACAAAACCAAGTTCTTTTTCCTTAATCATCCAAGCAATAATAATGGGAACATACATACCGTAAATTGTTACTATTGGAAGTTCAGAAGAGTCAAAAGTGAAAAGACCGAACCAGCTGCTTGTAAGGTTTGCACCATAGAAGTATAAAAGCCATGCAGCGCAAACAAGCAAGCCCCAAATAGAAGAGTTGGTGGTCATGTTTGTTTGTTTGTCAACTTGGCTGAAAATCTGAGGTGCAGGACCTTCATTACGGGAAGCAATAGCGTACATACCGCGAGTAGCAGCAACCATAAGACCGTTAAGTGTGCCAAGGCAAGAAATAACAATGCAAACATTAAGAATTACGCCGCCAACCTTGCCAAAGATATTAGAAAATGCAAAGGTCGCACCCTTTTCTATAAGCTCTGCGTTTGTAGCACCGCCTGCAACACCAATATAGTAAAGAATGTATGTAGCTACAACAATGAATGCGCCTATAATCAAAGCAAGAGGAAGATTCTTCTTGGGGTTTTTAAGTTCAGCGTTAATAGAAGTTGCAACAATCCAACCTTCGTAAGCGAATACAGTAGCAACGATAGCAGCAAAAAGGCCTGCACTTTTGCCACCTGCAACTTCGGCAACAACAGTATTAAAGTTCTGGGGAAGTGTGCCGTTAACTGTACCTACAATTGTACCAACAATAGCCATAAGGAAAATGGGTACTAATTTAATAAATGTTGCGCTGATTTGGAATTTGCCTGCAAGTTTGGGTGAAAATGCGTTAAGCGCGAAAGAACCAACAAGGAAGAAGCCCGAAAGAGCCATAACCTCGGGACCAACCATATCCCAACCAAACAAAACGCCAAAATATCTTGCCGAAACCCAAGCAAGAACGCCTGTCATTGCGGGGTAGTAAATGTTTACCATAAACCAAGCAAGATAATAACCGTAACCTTTGCCGCAGGTTGCTTCTGCATAGTCAACTACGCCGCTAACCTTTTCATATTTTGTTGCCATTACAGCAAACTGTGCCGAGCAAATAATCATTATAAGACCTGTAATTGCCCAAGCAGCAATACCAAGAGGCATATTGCCACCGGTAGCGTTCAAAACGTTTTGTGCTTTAAAGAAAACGCCTGAACCAATAACGGTACCTACTACCATGCAGATAGCGGTAACA
Organism: Acutalibacteraceae bacterium; assembly: GCA_045601805.1. Classification (GTDB taxonomy): domain Bacteria; phylum Bacillota; class Clostridia; order Oscillospirales; family Acutalibacteraceae; genus SIG607. Next base: position 1,816 of record JAZSAJ010000056.1, on the reverse strand, counting down.
AGACCGTATTTTCTGGTAAGTTTTTCCATAACTTATACTCCATTTCAAAATATTTAGTACTAGCACATACTATGAAAAAATATTAACATAAAACAACTAATATGTAAAGAAAAATGTTAAGGAATTTTTAAAAAAAATGCAATTTTTTGTAAAAAACTAATGAAATAAAACAAATTTTTAAGAATAATGCTATATCAAAATTTTATACGCAGTAAAATAACGGCAATACAGTTAATTTTTTAAGATAATGATTTTAATGCTTTTTTGAATTGTATAGTAAAGAGAATGGCGGTAAAGGTTACGGCTATTATGTCGGCAACCGGCTCTGCCGTATAAACGCCCATCGTTTTGTCTGTTATCAGCTCAGGCATAATGAAGATAAGCGGTAACAGTAAAACAAACTTGCGAACTATAGCAACAATAATAGAGCACGATGCGTTGCCAATAGAAACAAAGGTCATCTGGCAAGCAATCTGAATACCAAAAATGCACATTACTCCGCAGTAAATCCGAAGCGCTTTTGCGGTGAATTCAATAAGCGACGCATCGGGTGTGAATATCCCTGCAAACATTTGCGGGGATAGCATAATAGCGCCCCAAATGGCAAAAGAATAAGTAAGGCAGGATATAAGCAAAAGCCGAAAGGTTTTCTTAACGCGCTCTATATTTTTGGCACCGTAGTTGTAACTGAGTATCGGCTGTGCGCCCTGTGCAATCCCTTGCATTGGGAGCATGGCAAACTGCATCACGCTTGTAAGTATGGTCATAGCACCAACGGCAATATCACCGCCGTATTTAAGAAGCGACGAATTAAAACAGACTGAAATGACGCTTTCACTGCTTTGCATAATAAAGGTTGCGGTCCCCAGTGCAATACAAGGAAAAACCAGTTTTCCGTCTATTTTGAGATTCTGCCTTTTAAGTTTTAAATAGGTTTTCTTTCCGCAAAGGAAGGTAAGTACCCAAACGCAAGAAATGGCTTGGGAAAGGATAGTGGCAAGCGCCGCACCTTTAACACCCATCTTAAAGCCGAAAATAAATATCGGGTCAAGTATAATATTGCTGACAGCACCTATAAGCACCGTAATCATACTGATTTTAGTGTAGCCCTGCGCAGTGATAAACGCGCCCATACCGAGCGTTAGTTGAACGAAAACGGTACCGATAGCGTAGATGTTCATATAATCGTTGGCGTAACCTATGGTGTTTTCACTTGCGCCGAACATCAAAAGTAAATCTTTGTTCCAAATCAGCAAAACGGCTGTCAGAACGCCAGATATAATAATCTGTAAGGAAAAGCAACCGCCCATTATTTTTTCGGCAGAATCGTTGTCGCCCTTACCCATACATATAGATGCTTTCGGTGCACCGCCCGAGGCAATCAGCGCCGCAAACGCCGAGATAATCATAATAATCGGCATACATACGCCGACACCCGTAAGCGCCAAACTTCCGTCACCCGGCATATGACCGATATAAATGCGGTCAATAATGTTGTATAGCATATTAATAAGCTGGGCTACCACTGTAGGAACTGCCAATTTAAACAGCAGCTTACCAATCGGCGCCGTACCGAGCATCTCTTTGTTATCGCTCATGTTTTCACTCCACTAAATCAAAAATTGCAACGTATATTATATAACGTTTTACCGCAAAATTCAAGCCGTCAGGCGCCTGCTTTGTGAGAAAATGCAAAACCAAATACTTTCACTGCAAAAAGAAAAATCCAAATTCAACCAAACGGCTGAATTTGGATTTTTGGTCGGAGTGACAGGATTCGAACCTGCGGCATCCTGCTCCCAAAGCAGGCGCGCTA
>JAZSAJ010000055.1:0-11667 GCA_045601805.1 Acutalibacteraceae bacterium | reverse complement strand
AATTATATTTAATTCTATGTTGCCTTATCGTAGGTCAAGGCTTGAACATATACTATATGGTATTGGTATACAATATGATAATAACGATATTATAAACTGTAAACAAAATCATGATATAGACCCAATTTCAAGACGTTTACCAAAAGAAAAATTTGATTTTACTATTTTAGATTTTGAGAAAAATTTTGACGCTGATAATCCGCAAGGTGTTTATGAATATATTGTGCTAAAATCTCCTTGTTCGATTACATATGGTTATGAGTTAGATGATGGAAATATCGAATGGTTGAAAGCCGATAATTATTTATTATCAAGTAAACCGACAGTAAATAAAAATCAAGTAACTTTTACGGCAACAGGTTTAATAGGAAGTTTAACAGGAATTTATTACAAAAGTAAATTAGGAAACAAAAATTTTTATGATATGGCTGAAGATGTACTCATAGATGCAAATTTAACACTAACCGAAGATGGCGAAAATCCTTGGGAGATTGATGAAAGCTTAAAAAATATGTACACTACCGCTGTACTGCCTATTGATACACATATGAACTGTTTACAATTAATAGCTCATGCTTGCTGCTGCAAATTGTATACAGATGATAATAATATTATTCATATTGAACCTTTTGTTATAGATTCTTTGATAAAACAATCTTTTAGCATTAATTTTGATAATACTTTTGAAAATAGCGAAAAATTTACAAAAATTGATGAATTAAAAGCAGTGACAGTTGCTAAAACAGTTTATACTACTTCCAACAATTCTGCAACACTTCATGAAAGCACAACTACTGAAACGACAATGCATATTGAATTATCACAATTAGCAAGCAATATTACAATTAATGTAAGTAACGGCACAGTGGTATCTTCGGAGATTTATGGTAGAGCAATAGACCTTGAATTATCAAGTGGTACAAAAACTGTAACTATAACAGGATATCCGATTGATGAAAGTAATATTGTTTATACTTATAATTATAATAATACTGGCGAAATTGATGTAGAAGAAAATCCGCTTTTGACTGATGATACTATGTGCGCTAATCTTGCTTCGCATATATCTTCGTATTTACAATTCAAAAATACTTACGATGTTGATTATAGAGGAAATCCTGAATTAGAAACAGGAGATGTTATCAATCTTCAAACTTCATTTTCTCAAAATTTAACTTCTCTTGTTTTAACTGATGAAATTAATTTTAACGGTTCTTTAAAAGGACATTTAAAATTGAAAAGCATAATATAATTTATGTGAGATGATACAGTGTGCCAATTTATCAATTAACAAATTTAATTTCAAATGGAAGCTTTGAAAAAGACAGCGATTGGATAGGTATAACTTATGATAATACACAATCAAAATTTGGTAATCGTTCACAAAGATTAGACACAGGTGGGACTTACGTTGGGCAATCAACTATGATAAGTCCAATTGTAGGACACGTTTATTATGGTCGGCATTATATTAAAACTAACGGTAACGCTAACCCAGTAGATTGTCGTTTTGAGTGGTACGGTGGCGATGGGGAAGGCTTAAATTTTGTCTTTGGTTGGAACCGTGGAAATCACCCTGATTGGTATATGGAAAGCACATTAATGCAAATTACTGTTGTAAATGGTACGTCATACACTTGCCGTTCTTTTGTGGTTAATAGTGACTATACTGTTTGGGCTGACGGATTAATGATTGTGGATTTAACACAAGGATTCGGAGCAGGAAATGAACCCACGAAAGAATGGTGTGATGAAAACATTCCATTTTTTGATGGTAAAATTAATATTATTAAACCATCACAAATAATTTTTGACTTAGTAACTGATAGAACTCAACAAGATGTTGACCGTGTAAAAGAATTAAAACAAAAAATAATGTCAAATGGTGGCGTATCAGCACTAACACAAGAAGAACAAGCAGAATATTTTAATACAATTGTTAAAGGCGCATATAATTATACCGATTTAAACCGTGTAGGTGAAGCTTGCACTTATCTTTATAATGTTTTTGTAGAAAATGGATATATAGTAGATGGATATACTGCTTTACGTACAGATTGGACAATTTCAGATATACCAACTTTAAATGATATGCAAACATATATAAACACACTTCAAGCATTAAAAAATGTATATAATTTGTCACAAACTATTCCTAATAGCATGAGTAGATTAAATTTTGAAAATGCTAATAATATTGAGAAATTATTAGTAAAACTTGATGAAGCGTTAAGCAATATGCAATCAGTATTCATAAAATCAAATATGCCGTTTGCTTATTCTGATATTGGATATTATTTTGAAAATTTATAATTCATAAGAAATGCGAGGAATGTTAAATGCGAAGTAAAATTGAAAACACTTTAAATATTCATGTGTGCGGAGTAAATTTAACCGAATTACAAAATATAGAATTTTACATAAGGCAAGGTACACAATTTTTTCAATACACACCTGAAATTATTGACTATAACAATATGATTATAAAAATGCCATATAAAGATGCAATGCAACTTCTTCCAAATGTAAAAGCAAAATTACAATTTGCCTTTACTGATAATAATGGAAATTCAAATGCTTCTGATATAATAGAAATGCTTGTACAAGATTTACTAAAATCGGAAGGTTATAATGATGGAGGTGACGCAAAAGTGCAAGAAAAAACTGTAATACCTACATTCCATGTTCAAATTGTAAATCCTGACGCAGGTTATGATTATTTGTCGAAAGTAACAGTTGAAGCTATACCGTATAGCGTAGTAGAAAATGAATACAACGGCGAAACTTTAATAATAGGCAAAAAAGCAAACGCTTAATTTAAAAAAAAAAGGAGTAAAATAATATGAGTTTTAATAAAATTATTTTGTCACCTGACGGCGAAAACGAAGAAACAGTTCTTGATTTAACGCAGGATACAGTTACACCACAAACTTTGGCAAGCGGGATAACAGCCCACGACAATTCCGGAAATATAATAACGGGTACTTTGTCACCCGGGGGAGGTCTGCCCGATGTTTCGGCAGAAGATAATAACAAAGTTTTATCTGTTGTTAATGGTGAATATGCGGTAACTAATGTGCCACAAAATTATGTAGCCTTTGATAGAGACGTTGATACTTATTTTGAGTATCTCGGCAGTGTCGAAGAACATATTAGAGATGTCGCGAGCAGTTACCCAAATCCGTATACATGGACAATTGCAAAAGATTCAGAGAGATATTCACAATATTTATTTGATTTATTCAATCAAAGAATTGAAAATAATTTAAATCAAAATATTATATGTGAAATAGTTGTTGATGGAAATTCTATTTTGTTGACTGGAAGTATTTCAAATCTTAATAATTTTTTGATTTTACATGGAATGTTTTTAGAAGGAGAAATTTTGTTTTCAATAGATATATTAGAAAACAATTCAGAAATTTATATGACATTGTGTGCGCTTACTCAACCGCAATAAAGGAAATTAAGTGATGATTATTAATAAAATAACAATTCCTATAATTAACGATGATAATTCTATAATAGCAGTAAAGCCTGTAACTAATAATGATTTAAAAATGACGGTGCAGCCCGCAAAAATAGTATATAAAGGCGAAGAAATCGAACCATATGAAGGCTCGTATGAAGTCACACCGAGCTTGTCGGAACAAATTTTACAAACCGCACAAAAAAAGATGAGCCAAAATGTTATTATACATGAAATCCCTATATCCAAAACGCTAAACGAAAGAGGCGGCTATACTGTTATAATAGGGGGATAGATTAGTGGACGAAATTAAAAACAACAAGATAGAATTAAGCGATGGTACGGTATTAATCGACCTGACAGAAGACACGGTAACGGCAAGCGCACTTTCAAGCGGGTATACCGCGCATGACAGTTCAGGGCAGATAATTACAGGAACAAATTCAAATGACGCGAATACTCAAGACGCTACTGCTACTGCGGCAGATATTGTAGCCGATAAAACGGCATATGTTCGCGGTGAAAAAATAACAGGTGTGCTTCAAGTTTATGACGGGGAAGTGCAATTAATTTAATGGCAATTTTTACTGTAAAATATGATAATAGAGATATTATTTTATCAGATGAAGATATTTCATGCAAACTGAAAACTTCCGGAAAGTTTATGGCTGATGATATAACTGTTGTAGCTGACGATGGACTAAGTGAGTTAAATGTCAGTTACAATAGCAATACCATTATTACAGCGCAAGATGAAATTGGTGTATGGAAATTAAAATGCGGCGGGAAATTAATGAATGATGATGTTTTTATATCAGCAATTGTATCACAAGATGATAATCCATATTTGACATTTTCGTGTCCGATTTCTTTCGTTTTACAAGCGTCTAATTCAGCCAAAACCTGGGATGGAACATTGGAATATTCAACAGATAAAACCACATGGACAGAGTGGGACGGTACTGAAATATGGGCAAGCCTTGACGGTAAGCTGTATTTAAGAGGCACGAGGAACACGGTAATTACGGGTGGTTACAGGTTTATTCTACGTTACACATACGGTAATCCTGTCATGTGCAAAGGCAACATTGAATCTTTATTGGATTATCAAACTGTCGAAAATGGGGGACACCCAACTATGGGCGCTTATTGTTTTTCGCATATGTTTGAAAATTGGGAGGACTTAGTTGCCGCGCCAAGTCTACCCGCTACAGCTTTGACAGAGCGTTGCTATGAATATATGTTCCGATCGTGCAGTTCGCTTGGGAAAGCTCCTGTGTTATCTGCTGAAACATTGGCACCTCATTGTTGCGACTCTATGTTTTATAACTGTACAAATTTAAGAGAAGCTCCAAGTTTACCGGCTACAACTTTAGCAAATTATTGTTATTATGCAATGTTCATGAATTGCACAAATTTAAGCACAATACCGGCGTTACCCGCAACTGTTTTAGAAAATTATTGTTATGCTATGATGTTCCGTAACTGTAGAAATATAAGTTTAACGTATGACTCAAGCTGGGGCGCAAATGAATACCGTGTACCAATAAGCGGTACAGGTACATCTGCTACAAATGCTTTACAGAATATGTTTGACGGTACAGGCGGTTTAAATTCAATATTGATAAATACTACTTATTATACAAGCAATACGGTAGTGTAAAGGAGATATGATTTTATATGTTAGATAGAGTACCTTCTTCTGGAAAAACTGGTAGAGTAAAATTAACGCTTGATGATAGTACAGTGCTTGAGGGTAAACTTGAAATGGCAGATGAGCCTATTCAAGATGGTACAGCTTTAAATAAAGCTAATCTGTTATCGGATAGTGTAGCAGCAAAATATGGCTTGCCTACTAATTCAGCAAGTGCGACACCGAACGCGGTTTTTAATATTTTATCCAATGCTTCAACGTGGCACTTAATTCAAGAATATACAACAGCAGGCACATATACATATACAATACCTAGTGGCATTACCGAACTTGGGATATGCGCGATAGGCGGCGGAGGAGGAGGCGCGGCGCAAAGAGCAAACGTCACGATTTACGCTTCGGGCGGAGGTTCGGGCGTCGTAAAGTCATTCATTCTCGATGTTTCGGAGCTTTCGTCAATCCCGATAGTGGTCGGCGCGGGAGGCGCAGGCGGAAGCTGCGAGCGCGGCTCGAGCTATGCCTCAGCAAACGGAAACAACGGAAATTCAACCTCCGTTAACGGAATAGTTTGCAGCGGCGGCGAGGGCGGCAAAACGCAAGCCACATCAGACCCTTCAAGCCTGACCTTAAAATGCGCGTCTGGCGGACAGGGCGCTTTTGTTGCGTATTCGCTTGACGAGTGGAACACGTCGTATATCGTCGGCGGCACGCCTGTCACCGCAGCAAATATATATGATTCATTTGCCGCAAGCGGCGGAAGATGCTTAAATTCTCCGGCGCAGTCGGTAAACCCTTTTGAAAGCGATTATTCGTGTGCGAGAAAGCTGCTGCTTTCCGCTGGGGCGAGCACCGCGGGAAGTATGGTAGAATATCCCGCGTATGCGCCCAATCCGATTCTGCCCGATATCAAGGGCGGCAACGCTGTTGCGATGGCGCACGACTCGTCCATGAGCCAGTACACGCCGCTCAGCGCGGGCAGCGCCACGGGATATGGCAACGGCGGCGGGGCGATAAGCCTTTACAGGAACGGCGCGACCTCCTTTCCGCAGATTACGGGCGGCGCAGGGTCGGACGGCGCGGTATTTATTTACGCGAGGTGATTTAAAATGAAATATGTAAGATTGAATGATGAGAATAAAATCATTGAAATATTACCAAACAATATGACATCTTTAGAAATAATAAAACATTGGTATGGTCAAGATTTTGCTTTAAAGTGTATACAAGCTCCAGATAATATCAGTGAAAATATGTATTATGAAAATGGCGAATTTATTGAAGAAATCGAAAGCGAAACTTATAAGATTAAAGCAGCACATCAAAGAATGGAAGTTATAAAAAGTTTACTATCCGAATTGGATTATAAAACTTTGAAATATATAGATGGAGATATTACAGAGAGAGAATATGCGCCATTTAAAAATCAACGTGCAGAATTAAGAGCTGAATACAGACAGATTGAAGCTAAATATGGTGAAGAAATTTAATAAATAGCTTGATTTTAAGCAAAAAAATTATTATAATAAGAGGTGTAAAAAATGCAATATATTCCATGCCATACAAGCAATTACAAAGCTGGGCGAAAGGCGAAAATACAATACATCGTCATACACTACACTGCAAATAACGGGGATACCGCGCAAGGCAACGGCAGCTACTTTGCGCGTACTGCTAATCTCAAAGCCTCGGCGCATTACTTCTGCGATGAAAACGGAGTGTGCCAATCGGTAGCGAACGGCGATACCGCTTACCACGTCGGTGCTAAATCTTATAAACACAAGCTGTGCCGAAACCAAAACAGTATCGGCATTGAAATGTGTTCTAAGAAAGACGCAAACGGAAATTATTACATACCGGAAAAAACGGTGCAAAACGCGGTTGAACTAACAAAACGCATGATGAAATTTTACGGCATACCGATTGAGAACGTACTGCGGCATTATGACGTAACCGGCAAAAACTGCCCTGAACCATTCGTTAGAACCCCTAAACTATGGGAGGATTTTAAGAAAAAATTGGAGGAATGCAAAATGACAGTAGAACAGGCAAAGCAAATTTTAAAACAAAAAGCAGGGCTTTCGGACGCAACAATTCAGTTTTTATACAGCTACCGTTACGGAGATGATTTACTGATTAAGCTTGCGGAGGCGATGAGATGATGGAATTTTTTAAAACTTTATTTGAAAATTTAGCTAATCTACTAAAAGTCAAAACTATTATTACTTTTGCTGTTATGATAGTTTTTGCTATTTTAGCTTTAAAAGGGCAAATTTCTCCTGACAATGTAATGATTATTGTTTCCTCTGTTATTTCTTTCTATTTTGGCACTCAATTTGAAAAGAACGGGAATGACGATAAATGATGGAAAGTATTATAGTTGCAATAATAACAGGTGTTTTTGCTATTGTCGCTCAATTTATAATTTCATCTCGTTCGAGTAGCGAATTACTGTTAAATTTAGAAAAAGCCTCTGAAATTTCAGACCAACAAATAAATGCAAAATTGGAAAAATTTCAAGCATTAACAAACCAAAAAATTGATGAATTAAGTAATAGAGTGCAACAACATAACAATATCATTGAACGAACATATAAATTAGAACGACAAGTAGCTGTACATGAAGAAAAATTAAAGAATTTACAAGATAAAGGGTGAAATCTTTGAAAGAAAATCCAAATATTCAAGATAATGTTACAGCAACTATACCATATTTTGTACATGAAGCGGATATGGCAAGGCTATCTAAAACAAATGAATTGCTAATGACGGTCAATAAAAGAGCACACATTTTAAATATAATTTATCTGTTTGTTATTTTAGTGGTAATTATTTCAGCGTTTATTTATACAAGACAATTTGAAAAAGTTACTGAAACAACAGAAACTTATGAAGCTATTGCAGATGGCGATAGTATTGCATTTAACAATGGAAGTGGTGAAGTGATTTATGGCGGCGATAGCAAGATACACGAAAACGACTAAAACATATTATAGAAAAAAGGCTAAAAACAGCAGCAAAACATCTAAGCGGAGGAAAAATCCGTGACACATGAAATACCTGAACATATTAAAAATTCAGAACTTATCTTCTGCATTGACGAATTTGTAAGAAATGAGCGGGATAGAAAGATTTTAAAACTTAAATGGTTCAACGGATATACTATTGAAAAATTAGCAAGTGAATATCAGCTATCAGAAACAAAAATAAAATCAATAGTATATGATATTGGTGACGAAATTTTATTAAAAGCTTGTGAATTGAATAATGAAAAATAAACTGAAAAATGACTGAAACGTGTCTATTTACTTTCTTGTAGATAGGCACGTTTTTTTATATCATTTTTATGAAAAACATATAACAGAATAGCGGTGATAATATGGCGCATTGGCAATATTTCAATTCAAATCCTGTAAGTAATTTAGTTGGGGATTGCACTATTAGAGCAATAAGCAAAGCCTTAAATCAAGACTGGGAGCGCACTTATATAGAATTGTGCTTGCAAGGGTTTGTAATGCACGATATGCCCTCAAGCAATGCTGTATGGGCAGCCTACCTTAAGAACAAGGGCTTTAATCGTTCGGTAATACCTAACACTTGCCCCGATTGCTATACAATTATTGATTTTTGCAATGATTATCCAAATGGCACTTATCTTTTGGCAACAGGCTCTCATATTGTAGCTGTTGAAAATGGCGCGTATTTTGACACATGGGACAGCGGAAATGAAGTGCCGATTTACTATTTTGCCAAAAAATAAAAGGAGAAAAATATGTCATATAATAATCGAATTTTCCCAACAAACAATGGGTATGTAAATCCATATAACAATTACGGTAATGCATATAATCCATATCAAACATATGCAGCAATGCCAAATCAACAGACCGCGCCAATAAACAATATGCCGCAGTCAATGAACAATGTAGGTTTTGTCAGAGTGCAGTCAGAGGAAGAAGCACGCCGTTATCCTGTTGCGCCTGGTGGAAGCGTTACTTTTATTGATGAAAATGCGCCTTATTGCTACACGAAGTCAGTTGATATGTCGCAGCTTGACCGCCCTATATTTAAAAAGTTTAGGCTTGTTGAAGAAAGCGGGAATGAAGCAACAGAGCAAACAAACGAAACATCTAAAACCGAACAATCACCTAAAATTAATTTTGACGATTTTGTAAAATGTAAAGATTTTGAAAATATACAGCTTGAATACCAAAAATTAAAAAGTAAAGTTGAAAAAATGCAAGAAGAAATAGAAAGTTTTTCCATAAATCAGCAAAATCAACCTATAAAATCAAAGTCTAAAAAGGAGAGTACAAAAGATGAATAATCCATTAATGGGAAATAATGAAACAAGCAAACAACAAAAAACATTAACAAACGAAGAAATAAATAAATTGTATGAAACGTTTAAGAAAAATCCTTTGGACTTTTTAATAAAAAGCAAATTAAACATTCCTCAAAATATAGGCAACAATCCGCAACAAATATTACAGTATTTACTTAATTCTAAGCAAATCCCGCAACAAATATTACCACGGGTACATCAAATGCTCGGCATAAAATAATTGCTATTAAGGCGAAAAAATGCGCCTTAATAAATATATTTTTTAATTTTATGAAAGGAGAGTTTTTTTATGGCTCTTGACGAAAACAATGGCGGTATTCCGGCAACAATGCTTGTAAGTCCGTCAGGGTATGCTGGCGGCAATAACGGCGGCTTATTTGGCGGCGGTGATAGCTGGCTCGGTATTTTATTCTTGATTGCATTGCTTAATGGCGGTTGGGGCGGCTTTGGTGGCTTTGGCGGCGGTTACGGTGCAATGATGGGAGGTTTTGGCGGTATGTATGAGTTCCCGTGGTTGTTCAACGGGCAGCAGAATATTAATACCAACACAAACAACGGTTTCCGTGATGCGATGATTAACGACAATATTACATCGGTAAGAGATGGTATTGCTGGATTATCAACACAGCTTTGCGGTTGCTGCGGGGATATGCAAATGGCTATGGCTAATGGCTTTGCGGGTGTAAATCTTGGGATAAGCAATGGCACAGCAGCTATTCAGAACAGCCTTTGCAATGGATTTAACGGTGTAAACAGCTCTATCAACGGAGCGCAAAATGCAATATCTCAACAGCTTTATTCCAACGAGATAGCAAATCTTAATCGTTCCTTTGCCGAACAGACCGCAAACACAGCGGGATTTACGACTGTTAATACTGGTGTGGCCGACCTTAAATATACCTTAGCCTCGGAAGCTTGCACTACAAGAGCGGCAAACACCGCAAACACGCAAGCAATCCTTGATAAGCTTTGTCAGTTAGAGCTTGACAACTATAAAACACAAATCGAAGCTAAAAACGACCAAATCGGGCAGTTAAGAAGTCAGCTCCAGTATGCAAATATGCAAGCCTCTCAAGTAGACCAAACTGCTCAATTAAGAGCGTCACAGGCAACTACTGCAAATCAGCTCGTGAATGAGCTGCGCTCTTGCCCGATACCCTCTCAACCTGTTTATGGAAATCAGCCGATTTTTAACTGCAATTCTAACAATGGTTGCGGGTGCGGTTGCGGGAACATATAATAAGTAGGTGGGATAACATGGCAGAATATTTAACACGAGATTTAGTCGAAAGTGTGGCATTAAACACGGCTATACCTTTTATTAATTCTATTCCGTGCAATAAAGGATATGTATATCACCAAAACGGCACAGGAATTTTTGTTCTGCGTGGGGTTGTTAATAATCCTACTGCTTGCTTTGCACGTTACAGTGTTGAGTTCACAGGCAATATTGCAATTCCTGAGGGCGGCACCGTTACGCCTATTGCAACAGCAATAGTGCTTGCCGGTGACCAAAGAATAGGAAGTCGCGGTATCTTTACTCCTGCTGCGGTTGATGAATACGGCAATGTAACAAGTAGAGCGACAATAGATGTTCCTCGTGGGTGCTGCTTTACAATATCGGTAGAATATGTAAACGGTACTGTTAATGACCCAGCAACAACTCCAACACCGCTCATTAATGTTATTGACGGTAGTCTTAGCATAAAGCGAGAAGCTTAAAAAAAGAGGTGAATAAAATGCACAAATCCATGGAAAAGCTTAGAGATATGCTTTGTGAAGAACTTGAAGAATACGCCGAAAAAGGCGAATTATCCGCAGGTTCTTTAGAAGTAGTTCACAAACTTACAGACACAATTAAGAATTTAGATAAGATAGAAAAATTAGAGGGTGATGATGGTTATAGCCAGCGTTATATGCCCTATGATTTATACTTTGATGATGGTAATTCATACGCAAGACGGCGCGATAGTCGTGGTAGGTATACCCGTGATGGCAGAATGTCATATGCAAGAGGTAGATATAGCCGTGAAGATGGCAAAGACAACATGATTAAAAAACTCGAAGAAATGATGGGCATGGCAGAAAACGAGAAAGAACGCGAAGCCCTTAATCGTTGTATGGATATGTTGGAAAAAGCATAAATAAAAATAGTTTTTTACAGCGGGTAATTTTACTCGCTGTTTTTTTTATTAAAAAAAT
>JAZSAJ010000054.1:0-3941 GCA_045601805.1 Acutalibacteraceae bacterium | reverse complement strand
TTATTGATTATTATATAAAAAATGGAATAGAAAAGGACAGTAAAATAAATGTTCCTAATTAAGTGTTACTCTGGGGAAATGACGACACCGAACAACTTATAAATATTTTAGGCGAATATAATGTACCTGCAACATTTTTTGTGGTGGGTGCTTGGGTAGATAAATATCCGGAATCCGTAAAACAGTTAAGCGATGCAGGACACCAAATTCAAAACCACTCAAACACCCATCCGTATATGAGTAGGTTGTCGCTTGCCCAAGTAAACGACGAAATAAACTCTTGCAACCAAAAAATAGAAAAAATAACGGGCGTAAAACCAAATTTGTTGCGCCCGCCTTACGGCGACTATAACGACCAACTTGTTACTGCCTTAGAGTCGCAGGGAATGTACTGTATACAGTGGTCGGTTGACAGTCTTGACTGGAAAGACAGCGCCACGCCCGAAAACATTTGCAAAAGGGTAGTAAGTAAGGTTAAAAACGGCAGTATTGTGCTGTTCCACAACGATGCTGATCATACCCCTGCGGCACTGCCGAATATACTAAAATGCCTTAAAGACGAGGGTTACGAATTCGTATTCATAAACGATTTAATCTATAAAGAAAACTACGAAATTAAACACGACGGAACGCAGTGCAAAATTGAAAATTAAAGAATAAATAAGAAATAATAAATAATAAAAAATGTGCCGTGCAATGCACGGCTTTATTTATTTTGTTTCGCTATGCGAAACACCTTTTTTATTCTTTTTTCTTTATTATTTCTTATTTCCAAGACACAGAACCGTACCCTGTGTTTCCAGGTTTAAATGTCACAATTGAATTTTAATTCTTCATCTTCTTCGGAAGCATCTTCAAATGTTTCTATTATTTTGGAAACATTTTCTTTTAAATTTTCAGCCGCTTTGTTTTCGGGCTTAAATATCACAGTTATACTGACAGGTGTTTCTATAAAACCTGTTAGTATATCCCATAAAGCGTCTAAATTATTACCATACCACTCGGGTAATTCTAACTTTTCTTTGATTTCTTTGTGTAAATCTAAAGGATACTTACATTCAGAAAAATCAATAATAACAGTTTTCATATTATCCTCCTAACATATTTGATTAAATGTAAAATAATGGTCATAGGTAACAAACACTAAACCATCATTTGAATAAAGAATTCTTGAACTGTTTCGCATACCGCCAGTATAGTTTATATCTGCCTCATACCATACACGACCGTCTGCATCGGGTAACTTTTTATCTTTGTTTCTATAAATGTCTCCGCCAATAATACCTTTATCTGTAACTTGGTGTAAATTCATTAAAATTGGTTTCCAACCAAGTTTTTTGGCTTCCTTTTTAGTAAGGTATTGTTCGGGCAAAGATTTTCCATTTAAAAGTAAAACATCTATCCCATCCTTACCTTCGAAAGTACAAGTTCCTTTTTTAATGGATTCAGACCATATAACGGAACAAGCACAATTTTCGTGCAATTCAGGAAACATAGGTGGTGCTTCCTCGGGCAAATATAATTTGCTATGTAAATCAAAACAAAGTTTGCATGTTGATGGTGAAAGTGCACAAATCCAAACCTTATATTTTCTATCTTCATAAATTTGGGGATTAAATTTTATACC
Source organism: Acutalibacteraceae bacterium (assembly GCA_045601805.1). Taxonomy (GTDB): domain Bacteria; phylum Bacillota; class Clostridia; order Oscillospirales; family Acutalibacteraceae; genus SIG607. Next base: position 2,314 of record JAZSAJ010000054.1, on the reverse strand, counting down.
CTTTATTCCTGCAGTAATCATATCACCTAATAAACTCATTAAACATCACCTCCTTCTTCTTGAACATTATATCAAAAGAGAAGGCGACATTCACCGACATTACACAGTTTAAAATTATTATATCATAATTTTCAATGAGTCGCAAATATTTATAAATTAGAACCAAAACTTAAAATCCAAACACGACGGAACGCAGTGCAAAATTGAAAATTAAAGAAGAAAGAAAAAATAATAAATAATAAAAAATGTGCCGTGCTATGCACGGCATTATTTATATAGTTTCGCTATGCGAAACACCTTTTTTATTCTTTCTTCTTTTTTATTTCTTATTTACGAAAAGGTCATAACTGTTCCTGAGGGGACATGGCCGAGGCCCATGAACGAGGCGTCGCAGGAAACAACGCTCATTGTGTTTTCATTAGTTCGCAAAAGTGTTAACTGTTTGCCGTTTAAGTCGCGAACAATAACCTGCTTTGTTCCGCTTTCGGAAACGGAAGTTATTTTACCGCTATCACCCTTTGCAACGTAATAATATTCACCGCCGAAAACCACACAATCGGGTTTTACGTTTTCCTGTACTTCTTCCGGCAAACTGCTAAGCGGGTCGCCAATGCTTACCGAAATGCCCCAATGTTCAGGACCTGTGTGGATTTTCATTGTGGCGCTATGGTATAAGCTACCGCTTACGTATTTAAAACGCCAAGTTCCGACTTTGTTGTGAAGCAAAGTAAAGGTTGTGGTTGGCTCTTTTTCTTTACAGCGTATGCAAACGCCGTTTTGGTATGCATGTCCAAGCGCCTTGCCTTTTGTTTCACCGCAAGAACAGGTTGCGGGTTTTGTGCAGGTGGCATCATTAAATTTATGGGTATGCGAACTGTCACCCTCGCTTTCTTCGGGGTTGCTTGAAACTTCGCTTTGGCTATTATCTGCATTTATTGGGGGCAGAGTGTTAGTGTATTCAGTAACGGCTGTAACCGTTATTTTAAGTTCTTGTGCAATTTGCTGTACCGCGCTTTCGGCAGTTTTTAACAAAGCTTCGAAATTTTCATATTCTTTTGTTGTTTCGGAAATAACAACCTCTACCTTAGCGTTTTCCTTAACAAAACCTTTTTCGTTTGCAAATTTAACAATGTTTTGCAAAGTTTCGGTTAAACCAACGCCCGTTTCGGTAACGCCAAGCGATTTTGCATCGGCATTCAACGGCTCAATAGCAATAACAACGTTTTCTTTGTCTAAATACAGTTTAAACTGAGGGTTTATTGAAACAAAAACAACAGTTTCGTAATTTTCGGGTACTTTGAAGTTGTTGTCATTCTTTTTAGCACAACCAATTAAAGAAAAGGTTAAAACAAAAACCAAAATAATTGCAAATAATTTTTTCACACCAAAAACCCCTTTCGTTTACATTATTTTATAACAAAGTACATCATATTGCAATAAAAAATGTGCCGTGCAATGCACGGCTTTTTATCTTCATCTTCCGAATAAATAATCAAGGGAAACCTCTAGAATTTTTGAAATAGCATCAATTTCAATATCGGTAATTGCTCTTTTACCGTTTTCAATTCGTGAAATTGAACCGCGACAGGTATATACAGCCAATAGTTCCATCTTTTCAGATAACTGTTTTTGGCTGTAACCCTTTTTCTCGCGAGCCAACTTAATTCGCTCACCAATTATATTAACTTGCGCGCTATCAATAATTCTTTTCATTTTTTCTCACTCTTTTGTCTTGATTTAGGACAAAAATAGTTTATACTATAAACTGTAAATATATGTCCTACTGGTAGGACAAGGGAGCGTTAAAAAATGAAAAATGCAATGTTTATAGGGCATAACGAGTGTTATGGATTGTTTTATGAAAAATTAGAAAAGGTAATAATTGAATGTATAAATGATGGAGTTGTAAATTTTTATAGTGGAGGACAGGGTGGTTTTGACCGAATTTGTGCAGGCAAAGTTAAGAAATTAAAAAAACAATATCCGTTCATTAAAAATATACTTGTAATTCCGTATTTAACATTTAACATATTTGATGAAGAGATTTTTGATGAAATAATTTATCCCGAAGGTTTTGAAAAGTATTATTTTAAATCAGCAATAATTAAACGAAACAAATATATGGTTGAAAAATCGCAAATAGCAATTTGCTATATAAACAGGAATTTCGGTGGAGCTATAAAAACCTATGAATATGCAGTACAAAAAAATTTAAAAATAATAAATCTTGCATAAAAAATGTGCCGTGCTATGCACGGCTTTTTTTATATCGTTTCGCTATGCGAAACACCTTTTTTATTCTTTTTTCTTTATT
>JAZSAJ010000053.1:0-5805 GCA_045601805.1 Acutalibacteraceae bacterium | reverse complement strand
TTGTACTGATTTCTTCTTTTTTCATTTGTAAATCCTCCGTTTGTGTTTAGTTTTGACTGGCAGGTCTCTGCTATCTTAACACAAACGGAGGATTTTGTTCACCGGTTAACCTCTCTTGAGTCACGCGACTATCGCGTGGTTTTCGTTATACAATAAAAAAAGCAGGGCATAAGCCCTGCTTTTTTGTTATTAGTAGTTTTCTTTGCGGAGTTCAAAATAGCTCTTCGGATGTGTGCAAACGGGGCAAACTTCAGGAGCTTTTGTGCCAACTACAATGTGACCGCAGTTACGGCATTCCCAAACTTTAACTTCGCTCTTTTCAAAAACAGAAGCAGTTTCAACATTTTTAAGAAGTGCGCGGTAGCGTTCTTCGTGTGTTTTTTCAATAGCAGCAACTGCTCTAAAGCGGTAAGCAAGTGCGGTAAAGCCCTCTTCTTCGGCTTCTTTTGCAAACCTGTCGTACATATCGGTCCATTCGTAATTTTCACCGTCGGCTGCATTAGCAAGGTTAACAGCGGTATCAGCAATGCCGCCTAATTCTTTGAACCAAAGTTTAGCGTGTTCTTTTTCGTTTTCTGCAGTTTTAAGGAAAATTTCTGCAATTTGTTCGTAACCCTCTTTTTTAGCAACCGAAGCAAAATAGGTGTACTTGTTTCTTGCTTCGCTTTCGCCCGAAAAAGCAGCCCTTAAATTTTGTTCGGTTTTTGTGCCTTTTAATTTTTCGTTCATTATTCTATCTCCTTTAAAATTATTTTATAATATTTTGAACCGAAAATATAAAATATATTCGGTGTCATACAAAATTATTTGTGAATTTCTGCCTTTGCTTTTGGCGGTCTGCCGCGGCGTTTTGGAGCAGGTTTTTCTTCGTTTTGTTCACTTTTAATTTTTTTTATATCTTCCGAAATATCGGGTGCAGGAAGTTCTTGTTCTTCTGCGGCAAGTTCAGCAATGCGGTTTTCATACCAAAGGTAATTAATTATATATGTAAATGCATAAACCGGCAAAGCAAAAACAAGGGTAATAAGCAAACTTACAAAGAAGTTTGGCACCGCGCTTTCGGTAAAAAGTTCAAGCGCAATGTTAATACCAATGGAATTTGTGCTGAAAAGAAGTGCCAAAAGAAGCACAACCGAAAATACTGCAGTGTAAACTGCGGTGTTAATAACATAATAGGTGTTGCGAATTTTTTTGTCTTCTTTACTAAGTGACAGCGGCAGGGGAGTGCCGTTAAAGTTTGTGGGAATATTGTTTGAAAGCGAAAGCTTTTTAACAATACCGTAAACGGCAAATATTAAAAACAAAAGCATAAATTCCCATTCGCAAAGTTCACCCTTTGCAAAGTGTTTGTAAAAAATTTCCGCAATAATATAAATGTATACAAACACAAGTGTGGAAAAAGCGGCTTTACCGCCTGCGTTTTTGAATATAACCGATTTTTTGTGTTTTTTAGGTTTTTGCATTTAAAAATCTCCCTTAAAAGATGCTATTTCTTTTAGCCAAATATCGGCACAAGTATCGCTTGGCATATTATAACTTCCGCGTGGCGAAAGTGAAATATCGGTAACTTTTGGGCCGTCAGGCATACACGAACGCTTAAACTGTTGCGAAAAAAACCGCCTTATAAAAACAGTAAGCCATTTTTTTATTGTTTCGTGTGAATATTCGCCGTTAAAAGCAATTACCGCCATTCTAAAAATCTTTTTAGGCGAAAAGCCATAGCGTACAAAATAATAAATAAAGAAATCGTGAAGTTCGTAAGGCCCAACAATATCTTCGGTTTTTTGGTTAATATTATCGGTTTCGTCTTTGGGTAAAAGTTCAGGCGAAACAGGTGTATCAACGATATCCATTAAAATTTTAGCGGTGTTTCCGCCAATACGGCCGGCTTCATACGAAACAAGTTTTCGTATAATTGTTTTGGGAATAGTTCCGTTAAGCGAATACATAGACATTTGGTCGCCTCCGTAGGTGGCCCAGCCCAGTGCTAATTCGCTTAAATCGCCCGTGCCAACCAAAATACCACAAAGGCGGTTTGCAAGGTCCATAAGCACTTGTGTGCGTTCGCGCGCTTGGGAATTTTCATAAGCAGCATCATACAAATTTTCGGGCTGCTTAATATCCCTTAAATGCAAATTAACTGCATCGCTAATGTTTATTTCTTCAATACTAACACCAAGCGCTTCGCAAAGCGAAACCGCATTAGATTTTGTGCGGTTGGTGGTGCCAAAACAAGGAAGGGTAAAGGCGCAAACATTTTTGCGGTCAATATTTAAAATATCAGCAACACGGGCGCAAACAAGCAAAGCAAGTGTGCTGTCAAGCCCACCCGAAATACCCAAAACCATTTTGTTTGTTTTGGTGTGTAAAAGGCGTTTTTTTAGCCCATACACCTGAATATTTAAAGCATTTTCTAAATATTCGTTTTCGTTTTGGTAAAAAGGAATAAAAGGATTTTTACTAAAACTTCTTGAAAGAGGGGTGTTCTTCACCCCATGCTCAAAAAAAACCGTACGGAAATTTGCTTCGCAGCAAAAACTTTCATCTTTTTTTAAGGCAGTTATAAGTTCGGTATCAATTTCGCTTTTTATTTCATTTTCGCCAAAAGGTTCGGCGAAAGCCAAAACATTAAAGTTTTCGGCAATAATACTGCCACCGCCGTAAACATAATCGGTTGTAGATTCGCCAAAACCGGCATTTGAATAAATAATTGCACAGTTTTTAATTGCCGAAAGCGCGGCAATTTTTTCTTTTATTAAGCCAAAAGAAGAAGCGGTTAACGGCAAAGCACAGGGGTTTGCAACAAGCGAAGCAAAAGGCGGTTCGGTATTAAAAATATCGTTTCCTACCTTTACGCTAAATGTAAAACCGCCAACCGTTTTACTTGCAAAAACGATATCGTTGCCAAAAGGAATATCTTTTCCGTTAATATTTATTAAACTGCCGCTTTTAACATAACTGCCCGAACAAAAAACCGAATTTTCGGTGTTTTTCTTTGGAACAACGCCCAAAATACTGCCGTTTTGTATAACAACTGCGGTGTTGAAAACCTTTGATTTATAACAAACAGGAGCACCCAAAACAACACAAATATCGTTGCCTTTTGTGAAATCTGTTATTTCTTTAATTGCTAAAAGACAAGCATTATTAAGGGTACTTGTATTAAAAATATCACCGCAAGAAGCCGAAGTTACGCAAAGTTCGGGTAACACAAGCAAACCAACGCCATTTTTATTAGCGCGGTCAATTTGGGCAAGTATTTCTTTTTTGTTAAATTCTACCTCCGCAACCTTAATTTCGGTTTGTGCGGCGGCAACCTTAATAAAGCCGTCTTTCATTACATATTCCTCATAGTAAATATTTATATATTATTTTATGACTTTATTATAAACTTGTCAAGTCCTCTAATAAAACCTAAAATATCGCGGTAAACGGTTTCCTTGCTTGTATCGTTAAGTATTTCGTGGCGAGCATGGGGGTACAGTTTTAAAAGTACACGGCGTACGCCCGCTTTTTTATAGTTTGCATAGACTTCTTTTACGCCTTTTCCGTAATTTCCAACAGGGTCGTCACAGCCCGAAACCAAAAGAACCGGCAAAAGTTTGTCAAAGTTTTTAAAGTGATTTTTTTGGTTGCACAAATGAATAAGCATAATAAGGTCGTTCATTGCGCTTATAGAAAACGGAAATTTGCAAAACGGGTCGTTTTGGTATTTTTCCCTAATTTCTTGGTCAGAAGTTATCCAAGAAGCGCGGCTGTTTTCGCCTTTAAATTTATTGTTGTAACTGCCAAAACAAATGCCGTCAACAAACTTTGAATAATATTTTTCGCCTTTGTGTTTTTTTATAAAATCGGTTAAAAATAACCCAATTTTTGAAACAGGGTTTTTGCCTGCCGTGCCCATAATAATTAAACCGGCAAGTTCATAAGAATATTTTTCGGCGTAAAGGCGCGCAACAAACGAGCCCATTGAATGACCTAAAAGAACAATTGGCAAACCGGGGTATTCGCTTTTTATTTGCAAAGTTACAAGGTGACAGTCATCAATTAAAAGTTCATAACCACCACTGTTTGCAATAAAACCAAGTTCGCTGTTATCATTTACGCTTTTGCCGTGACCCAAATGGTCGTGCGTAACGCATAAAAAGCCGTTTTCACAAAGAAAACTTAAAAACGGATCATACCGTTCAATGTATTCACGCATGCCGTGTGTAAGTTGAAAAATTCCCTTAATTTCGCCGCTTGGTATATACTTTTTGCAGTTAAGCAAATGAATACCGTCATTTGATTTAATGTTAAAATACTCTTTTCTCATTATTCGGCCCAACCTTTAGCACAGTTTACGGCTTTTTTCCAACCGCTTATAAGGTTTAATCGCTCTGTTTCGCTCATTTTAGGGGTAAAAGGGGCTTCGTTTTGTTTAAAATATAAAAGTTCTTCTTCGTCTTTAAAGAAACCAACTGCAAGACCGGCTAAATACGCCGCGCCCAAAGCCGTTGCTTCCGCCGATTTTGAACGAATTATATTGGTGTTTGAAATGTTTGACTGAAACTGCATAAGCAAATTGTTTTTACTTGCTCCGCCGTCAACCATCAAAGAGTTTATTTTTATATCTGTGCTTTGTTTTATTGCTTCTAACAGGTCGTTTGTTTGGTAAGCAATAGATTCAAGCGCCGCGCGAATAATGTGGTTACGGCCGCTGCCCCTTGTAAGACCAACAATTGTGCCGCGTGCATACATATCCCAATACGGCGCGCCCAAACCTGCAAAGGCAGGAACAACATAAACTTCACCGCTTGAATTTACTTTACTTGCAAAATATTCGCTGTCAGAAGATTCCCTAATAAACCCAAGTTCATCGCGAAGCCATTGAATAACTGCACCGCCCACAAAAACACTGCCTTCAAGCGCGTAATTCGGCTTTTCGCCTTTTTTGGTAGCGGCAAGAGTGCAAATTAAACCCGAACTGTTTAAAGCGGCTTCTTTGCCGCAGTTCATAAGCAAAAAGCAACCGGTACCATAGGTGTTTTTAACATCGCCTTTGTTAAAACAACATTGACCGTAAAGCGCTGCCTGTTGGTCGCCCGCAATTCCCGAAACTTTAATTTTTTCGCCAAGAAAACCAATTTCACCGTAAATTTCGCTGCTTGATTTTACTTTTGGAAGCATTGATTTTGGTATGCCGAAAAGATTTAAAAGTTCATCGTCATAAGAAAGTGTGTTAATATTAAAAAGCATTGTGCGCGAAGCATTGGTGTAATCGGTTATATGCAATTTCCCGTCGGTAAGTTTCCAAATAAGCCAAGAATCAATTGTACCAAAAAGAAGTTCGCCTTTTTGGGCTTTTTCCTTTGCGCCGGGCACATTATCTAAAATCCATTTTATTTTTGTTGCAGAAAAATAAGGGTCAATTGGAAGCCCCGTTTTTTTGCGTATTATTTCGCCTAAACCTTTGGCTTTTAGTTCTTCGCAATAATCTGCTGTTCTTCGGCATTGCCAAACAATAGCGTTATATATTGGTTTTCCAGTTGTTTTGTCCCAACAAACTGTAGTTTCACGCTGGTTAGTTATGCCAATAGCGGCAATTTCTTGTGGCTCAATACCGCTTTGCAAAACCGCTTCGGTCATTGTGGCATATTGCGCCGCAAAAATTTCCATTGGGTCGTGTTCAACATAACCTGGTTTTGGGTAAATTTGTTTAAATTCCTTTTGTGCGGTGCTAACAATATTGCCTTGCTTATCAAAAATAATTGTACGAGCACTTGTTGTGCCTTCATCAAGAGCCAAAATGTATTTTTTCATATT
>JAZSAJ010000052.1:0-64993 GCA_045601805.1 Acutalibacteraceae bacterium | reverse complement strand
CGGCTTTTTTTTATTTTATTAAATGTTTTTCCAAATCTTTCTTTCCGTTAATTTGCAACTTATCGTATATAAGGGTTATATAATTCATTATAGTGCGTTCCGAAAGTTCCATATGCGCCGCAATTTCTTTTGCCTTCCAGTTACGGCTGTAAAGCATTGCAATTGTATATTCAACAGCAGTTAAATTGGTTGCCATATTACCTTTATTGCTTTTATTATGCCCCTCAAACCAGGTTGCGCTGAACTTTTTGCTTATGCTTATTATTTTAGCGTAATCTTTTGGATGATTCTTTTTTAAATGCTTTTCCACAACCCCTAAAAGCAAATTATAATTTTCAACAAACGGAAGTATTATGCCGTCGGGCGAAGCCAAATTCCACGCCTCTTCAATATTTTTTACTGCCCTTTCGCTGTTTTGCAAATTTATATAGCAAACTGCCTTTACTATAAGCAAATAAATTCTTGGTATAACACAGTTATCATCTGCAAAGCTAAGTGCGGTTTCGGCAATACCAAGCGCCCTTGAATAATCCTTATTTAAGTAACTTTCAAGCGCCATTATATAACAGGCGAACAAGCCCACCCCTTCATCAAGATGCTTAACATAATCTTTAATAGATATATTTGTTTCGGTTTTTAGTTGCAGTTGGTTTTTGGCAATAAGGCCACAAAGCATTTTTACGGCTTTAACCTCTTGGGTATCGCCCTTTTGTGTTAAATCAAGGTTTTTGCCCAAAAGCCGCGAAGCATTTGCAGCTTCTTTTAAGTTGCCAAGGCACAAGTTAGAAAACATAACAAAAACCGCCGTTTCGGGAACAACCAATGGATTTTTTGAAGTTAAATACGGTTTTGCGGTTTCAATACATTTTTCAAATTCGCCAATAAAATAATAATATTCGCACAAAGCAATATTTCGGTCATCTTGGTTTGCAATTGACCGTATATAATCGGTTATTTTTCCCGTTTCATAGTTATTTAAAATAGGAAACGGTTCGTTTTTAGGAATAAATTCTGTTGCCGAAGTAGGTGCTACGGCATCTTGCGGAATAAACCAATCTCTGCCCTCTTTATGAGCGTAAGGAATTTTGCCCTCTTTTGCCCATTTTTGAACCGCCCTTACCGTTACGCCAAGTCGCGCTGCCGATTTTTGCGCAGTTTCAAATTTCATTTTTTTGCACCTCTTTTTTAGATAAAAAGGAAATTATAAAAGGAATACTTATTAAGCCGGTTAAAATATCGGCTATGGGTTGGGAAATTTGTATACCCAAAACACCGAAAAAGTGTGTGGTTATTAAAAGTGTTGGTATAAATGCAACACCCGAACGAAGCAAAGACAAAAACGAAGATTTTGCCGCTTGGCGTGTGCTTTGGTAAAGCATATTTATTGGTACCGACAGGCACAAAAAGAGTGAACTTACACATGCATAACGCATTGCCGGTACGGCAATTTTTGCAACGGCTTGGCTTTTTTGAAAAAGCCCCACAATTTGCGGTGCAAACACAAAACAAGGCGTCGCTATTAAACCAATTAAAACAATTCCAACTCCCATTGTAATTATAAGGCCACGCTTAACACGGTCAATTTTCTTTGCCTGATAGTTAAAAGAAGCAACCGGCTGAAAGCCCTGACCAATGCCAAGTCCCACGCACATAATAAACATTGACATACGGTGCACAACACTCATTGCGGCTATTGCGGCATCGCCGTAAGGTTTTGTTAAATTGTTTAAAAGGCCGTTGGAAAAAGAACTTAAACCTTGCCTTATAAGTGCAGGGAAACCAACCCTTGTAATGGTTAAATAACACCCTATTTTTCTTGAAACAGCAGAAAATTTAATACTGCTTTGGGCTTTTTTAATAAACATAAAAAGAAGTATTGAAAAACTAATAAACTGGGATACTGCAGTTGCAATGCCTGCGCCCAAAATACCCATTTTAAAAATGTAAACCAAAAGCCAGTCCCCAAAAATATTTAAAATACCGCCCGAAACAAGACCAACCATTGCGTAAAGCGACATACCTTCGTACCTTAAATTATTATTAAGCACAAACGACGCCATATTAAACGGGCAACTTGCCAAAACGCAAATGCCGTATTGTTTGGCAAAGGGCAAAATTGTTTCGGTACTGCCAAGAAAATAAAGCATTGGGGTTAAGAATATAAGCCCCAAAACAGTTATTAAACTTCCTACAAACAAAGCGCTAAAAAACGCGGTGGAAACGTAACTGTCGGCTTCTTTTACATTTTTATCGGCAAGTGCCTTTGATACCATTGTACCGCTTCCCTGCCCAAGCATAAAGGCGACGGCCTGTATTATTGCCTGCAAGGCAAACAAAACACCCGTTGCGGCCTGCGGACTTTCACCAAGACCGCCCACAAAATATGTATCTGCCATATTATAAATGCTTGTTACAAGCATTGAAACTGTGGTAGGCAGACCAAGTGAAATTATAAGCCGAGCCAAAGGCGTTTCGGTCATTTTTTTATAATGCGCTGTTGTGTTGGTCATTTAAAGTCCCTCTTTGTTTTTTCTGTAATCTAAAAAGTTTTCTGAATATAATTTTTCGCCGTTTAGCCCTACCCACATTGCTTCTACTCCGTTTAAACCGTTTACAAGTTTTTTGCCGTCTTCAAAACTCATACAAAACAGTGCGGTTGAAAGCGCGTCGGCTTTTCCGCTATCTTCACAAATAACCGAAACCGATTTAAAATAGTTGCTTGGCATATTTGTTTTTGTATCAATTATATGGTGGTAATTTTCACCGTTTACTGTGTAAAAACGCTGATAACTTCCGCTTGTTACAAGTGAATATTCTTTTAACCCCAAATATTCAATATAAGGCATCTCTTCGCTGTTGTCGGGGTTTTCAATACCAATAGTCCACTTTTCTTCATAGGGCCTGTCCCCCACTATTTTTATATTACCGCCAACATTTAAAAGGTAACCTTTTATGCCTTTGCTTTCAAGTTTTTTTGCAACACACTCTGCCGCATATCCCTTTGCAACGGCGCCAACATCCAAAAGCATTTCGCTATCAAGAAGCGTTACAGTTTTTTTGGTTTCATCAATTACCAAATTATTTATATTTGTGTGGTTTGCTGCTTTTTCTAAAGCCATCATATCGGGCAAATACGCGGTTTCGGGGTCATTAAGCCCTGCTTCCCGGCAGTTGTGCCAAATGCTTAAAACACTGCCGTACGCAATATTGGTTTCGCCGTTTGTTAGGGTGTGCATTTCTTTGCAAAACTTTAAAAGGTCAATTATTCTTTGGTCTACACCGCTAACCGTTTTTTCTTTGTTTATTGTATAAAGGTTTTTTACCCCTTCGTAAGAATTATAAATGTTATAAAGTTTATGGTATTCATAAAGTTCGGCTTTAATAAATTCACAAACTTTATTAAAGGTTTCTTTGTCTTTTTCAAAACCAATTATTGTTGTAACGGTATCAAAACAGTCAAAGGAATAGTCGGTAAACTTTTCTTTTTCTCCTTTGCAACCGCTAAAGGAAAAAAGCAAAGCAAATATTAAAACAAAAGAAAAAAATCTTTTCATTTTTATCTCCGTAAAAAAATAATAAAGGGCCGGTTACCCGACCCTTTTATTATACTCTTTTTTATGCAATTGTACAAGCCTTAACTGCTGCTTTTACAAAATCTGCAACATTAATTGTGCAACCTGCGGTTTGAATGTCTGCAGGTGCGTAGCCGTTTTCACTTGCAAGTGCAGAAATTTCCGATGCAGTTTTATTTAAACAAGCGTTGGCAAAAATGTTTGCTTGTTCATACCATTCCTTAACAACGCCGTCGCCGTTAAGGTCGTTACCGTACTGTGCCATGCCGTATTTATCACCGGCACTGCCTTTTGAGGTAAATTCTTCACCTGTTTGGTTTGCAGTTTCGCCCTTTTCATTAAACTTAATGGCTACGGCAACAGAATCAATAGCCATTGCATTAACTTTGCCGTCTTTGTTAACTGCTGCAGCAGCAATGGTTGTATCGGCTTCGTTTGCGCCGTTTACATCACCGCCGGCTGTTTTAGCACCTGTTTGCACCGAAACAATACCAAGTTGTAAGGTGTCGTTTTTAGTTGCCTTTGATTCTTTTGCGTTTTCAATGGCTTTTTGAACTGCTTTAACGAAATCGGTTACCGCAATTGTGCAACCTGCATTTACAACATCGGTATTACCCTTGCCGTCGGTGGCTACCATTGTGCCAATTTCCTGTGCGGTTTTGCCAACCAAAAGTTCACAAAAAGCATTTGCCTGTTCGTACCATTCTTTTGCGGAACCGCCGTATGCTTTCATACCGTAACCGTCTTTGGCTTCGCCTTTGGTTTTAAATTCGCCGGCCGCAACATATTCGCCGTTTGCAGTAAACTGAAGTTTATTATCGGCAACATCAATTACTGCTTTAATAACTTTGCCAGAATTATCAATTAAAACTGCGGCAACTGTTATTACTGCATTTGCACTTCCGTTCTTTTCGCCGCTTGCAGAAGCAACATTATCAAGATACGAATAAACGCCAAGTCCCATTTTGAGTTCTGATTTTCCGCCGCAGCCGGCCAATGTAAACATTGACACCAATAAAACCGCGCAAAGAATAATTGCTAAAACTTTTCTCATAATTTTTCTCCTTAAATTTATATTTTAAATTTGCTTGAATACTTTATAAAAATGCTGCCCAACAGACCAATGGCAATACCGGCAATAATACCGCTTATGGTAAGCGCCGCCATATAGTAAACTATTTCTGCCGTTTGCATTATTAAAGCCGCAACTATAACCTGTGCTAAATTGTGAAATACTGCCCCTGCAATACTAACGCCAACCGTGGAAAAACGGTTAACCTTTTTTAGCAATGCCATAACCGCAATGCTTAACACCGCACCGCTTATACTGTAAATAAAGGTTAGCGCGTTTGAAAAAAGCAGTGTTATTATAAGTATTCGGCACAAAGCCACCAAAAATGCCTCTTTATATGAAAATTTATAAAGCAAAAACACCGTTATTATGTTTGCAAGGCCCATTTTTATGCCCGGTACGGCAGGAAAAAGAGGCGGAACAAGCATTTCAACATAAGAAAGTATTACCGCACAAGCCGTAAGGATTGATAAAAGCACAAGTTTTTTTGTTTTTAATTTCACCCTAAATCACTCTTTAATTTCAATAACAACCTTGTTTGGCAAACAAACTATTGTTTCGCCAACCCGTTTTATGCTTCGGTGTTTTACGCAAATTTTATCGGGGCAAGAAGCACTTATAATACTTGCCTTTCCGTCTTTTATAACCAGCGTATTGTTTTGGTTGTTAGCAGAAGTAATATCAATAGTTAAATCTTCATCAATATTGTAACAGGCAGTTTCCTCGCCGTTTTTTATAACCGCAACGGTTTTACCATTTTTTGCAAAAGCCAAAAACAGTGAAAAAACAAGTAAGGCAACCAGCAGCAAGGAAACAACCAATATTATATCGTTTTTAATTTTAAATTTTTGCATAAGTTTCTTTTGTTTTAATAACACCAGTTGGGCAAACTTCGGCGCATTTAAGACAAGCAATACATTTGCCGTAATCAATTTGCGCCAAGTTATCTATAACCTTAATTGCACCGCTTGGGCAGGTGTTTTCGCATTTTTTACAAGCAATACAAGCATTCTTGCATTTTTTTAAAGCAACCGCACCTTTTTCCCTGTTGCTGCACATTATTGCAACGGGTGAAGCAAGTGGCACAAACCTAATTAAATTTTTAGGGCAGGTTTTAATACACATTCCGCAACCCACACAAACGCGGTAATCAACATGAGCAATACCGTCTTTTAGGCAAATAGCACCCACCGGGCAAACATTTGCGCAGTCGCCAAGCCCAAGGCAACCGTAATTACAGGCATTATTACCGCCATAAAGTTTACTTAGTGCCGCACACGAAGTAATACCTTCATACTCTGTAACCTTTTTGGTTGCTTTGCAGTTACCGTTACAACTAACATACGCCGCCATTTCGGTTACATCTTGCGCCTTTTCGCCAACAACAGCCGCAACCTGTGCAGCAACCGTATCGGCACCCGGTATACATAAATTTGTCTTTGCGCCGTTTTGCGATACTGCTTTTGCATATTCGTCGCAGCCATTATATCCACAAGCACCGCAGTTTATACCGGGCAAACATTCTCTTATTTTAAGTGCAGTTTCATCTTCTTTAACTTCAAAAAAGTGAGAAGCAACCGCCAAAACACCGCCCGAAACAAGCGCCACAGCGCCCACAACCGCAAGCGCAGACAAAACATCAATTATCATTTTAAATCTCCTATTTTAAGAAAATAAGTTATCTACTATTCCTGCAAAGCCAAAAAATGCAAGTGAAACAAAGGAAGCCGCAATAAGTGTTACGGGCAAACCTTTAAAACTTTCGGGAATTTCGCTTTCTTTAAGTTTAGAACGAACACCGGCAAAAAGCACCATAGCCAACATAAAGCCAAGGCCAACGCCAAGCGAATTCACCATTGATTCTAAAAAGCCAAAATCACCGTTGTTTACATTTTCAATAGTAACGCCCAAAACCGCGCAGTTTGTGGTTATTAACGGTAAATAAACACCCAAACTTTTGTGAAGCGACGGGATTTTCTTTTTAAGCACCATTTCAATAAACTGCACCAAAACGGCAATTACAAGAATGAAAACTATGGTTTGCATATAACCAAGTCCAAACTTATCAAGCACAAAGCGTTGTATTGGCCAGGTAACAAGTGTGGCAACCAACATTACCAAAGTAACCGAAACACCCATACCTGTTGCTTGGTCAAGTTTTTTAGAAACGCCCAAAAAAGGACAAATTCCTAAAAAACGGCTTAAAACATAGTTATTTACCAAAACGGAGGACATTAAAATTATAATTAAACTTTTAAAAGTATCCAATTATTTACCCTCCCCTTCAGAACTTTCGCAGTTATGCGAAACACACACGGCAGCCGAAGGGCAACCCGCACAAGAAAATGTTTTCTTTTTTGGGGCTTTACCGTTCGTTATTTTATAGGTTAAGGCAATTAAAAGGCCGTAAACCAAAAAACCGCCGGGTGCTTTGGTTAAAAATTCTATTTTGTAATTTTGTAAAAACGGAATAGACAGCGAAGCAAAACTTGCCGCGCCAAAAACTTCCCTTACACAAGCCATTAAAAACAGTGCCAAGGTAAAGCCAATACCCATTCCTGCGCCGTCTAAAAACGATTGCATTACATTATTTTTACCTGCAAACATTTCTGCCCTGCCCAAAATTATGCAGTTTACGGTAATTAAGGCAAGGTAAACCCCCAACATATCGTAAAGCGCGGGCAAATATGCGTGAATAATCATTTGCACAATTGTAACAAAACCTGCAATTATAACAATATAACAAGGAATTCTTGCGGTTTGGGGAATGAATTTTCGCAGCAATGAAACCATTACATTTGAACAAATTAAAACTGCTGCCGCCGCAATACCCATACCAAGTGCGCCAATTACGGTTTTGGTGGTTGCAAGTGTGGGGCAAGTGCCAAGAATTAAAACAAAAACAGGGTTTTCAAGTAAAATGCCTTTTGTAAATATAGAAAGGTTTGTGTTTTTCATATTCTTATGCACCTCCCTTTAAAATTTTAACCGCCGTAAATACTTTGCCAACAGCCGCTTTATAACCGTCGGTTGTTATGGTAGCACCCGTGATTGCGTCAATGTTCATATAGTCGCTTTCGGTTTTTGAATTAAACTGTGTGTAGAAAGACGGGCTGGCACAAGCCGCACCAATATTTTCGGTTTCGCTTTGCGCGGTTGTTACGCAAGAAATTATTTTTCCACCCGCTGTTACCGAAATTTTAATATAAATATACTCGCCAGAAGCCGGGTGCCATTCGTTACCGCCGTTAATGCCGTAACCTGCCGCCCTAATATCAAACACATAATTTCCGCTGTTTGTTTTATATGCCTTTAATATGTTTGTGGGCATATCTTTATATTTTGTTATATTTATTTCGGTTAAGGCAGAATTTATATGCCGTTTAGCATCGCTTTCAACCTGTTGTTTTGTGGCTTCTTCTATTTCTGATACCACAGTGCCGTTAGGCGAAACACCAACAAAATTTTCACCATTTACAAAAACATAACCGCTTCCGTTTTCGGCTTTATAAACAGCAGAAGAAGTGAGTTCTTCGGTTATAAATTCTTGTGTGAACTTACCCTCTGCCGAACTTAAAGCATTATTTAAGTTTTCGGCAAGAATTTCTTCTTCGCTTCTTAAATCAACACTTCCGCCGTTTAAAATAACAAAGGAATTTAACGCGTCTTTTATTGCATTTTTATATGCGGCAGTTGTTTTTGTTGAACCGCCTATGGTGTCAACTTCTTCAACTGTTTTAGCATCTTTATTAACAAAGTTATTGCCGTATGAAAGTTCGGCTTTATTTGTTTCATTACTAAGAACACAGGTGGCGCCGGTTATAACCCCGTCTTTATCAACGCCGCACATTATTACCAAACCTGCAGCATAGCCGGCGGTTTCCATTTTAAAAACATAACCGCCGCTCTTTTCGCTGTATGCTTCGGTTACGGTTTTAGGGAGTTCGTAATTTTCAAGGTTGATTTTTTCAAATCCCTCGCCGTTAGGCATTACAACCAAAAGTGCCGAATTTGCGGCAGATTCTTCTTGCTTTTTAATTACGGGTGCGGTTACTGTGTTTACAACCGCCAACAAAACAGCCGTAACCACGCAAATAGCGGTTAAGGAGAAGACCGATTTTAAATGTTTACGCACCTTTGCCACCCCCAAACATTTTTCTTCTTGTGAATTTTTCAATATAGGGGTTTATAATGTTCATTATAAGTATTGCGTAAGACACACCTTCGGGGTAAATTCCGTAAAAACGAATTAAAACGGTTAAAACACCTGCGCCTGCGGCAAATATAACCTTGCCCCAAGCGGTATCGGGCGAAGTAACATAATCGGTTGCCATAAATATGGCGCCAAGTACAAGACCGCCCGACAGCACCCAATAAAGAGCGTTTATAAAACTAAAACCGTCTAACAAAAAACTAAGCACAAAAACGGTTGCCAAAAAAACGGTGGGTATATGCCAACTTATTACCTTTTTAAAAAGCAAATAAACACCGCCAATAATAAGCGCAAGTTTTGAAGTTTCGCCAAGGCAGCCGCCAATATTACCTAAAAACATATTAAGCAAATTGGGTGTTTGGCCGTTTTGCAACATAACAATTGGAGTTGCGGAAGCAACGGTATCTACAGGGAATGCCGAATACGCCATTGACGAAAATGATATTATCATAAATACGCGTGCGGTAGCGGCAGGGTTTACAATGTTGCATCCAATACCGCCAAAAATACATTTTACAATTATTATTGCAAAAATACTGCCAACAGCCGCCTGCCAAAGCGGTACCGTTGCCGGAAGATTAAAGGCAAGTAAAAGTCCCGTTACCGCCGCCGATAAATCGGATATTGTTTGTTCTTTTTTTACCGAAAGGTTAAAAAGATATTCACACAAAACGCTTACGGCAACACAAACAACCATTACCAAAAGCGCTCTTAAACCAAAAATAATACAACCTGCTACCGCCGCAGGCAACAGTGCAATTAAAACATCTAACATTATTTTTTGCGTTGTTATGGGTGTTACAACATGGGGCGAAGAAGATATTATAAGTTTATTTTCCATTTGCGTTTTTCTCCTTTTCCCTAATATTTGCAAGCATATCTTTTGCAAGGCGGTTGTTTTCCACCAAAGGACGCCTTGCCGGGCATATATAAGAACAGCAACCGCAAAGCATACACAAATCTGCGCCGCATTCTTTTATTTCTATATCGTCTTTGTTTTTAACTGCATTTGAAATTCTTCTTGGGTCAATGCTAAGCGGACAATGTTCAGCACATCGGCCGCAGTTTATACAAGCAGTAACCTTTTTGTTTACTGTTTCTTTTTCACCAAACACCAAAACCGCATTGGTTGTTTTGGTTACTGGCTGTTCTAAATCCCTTACTGCAATGCCCATCATAGTTCCGCCCAAAATAACCTTTTTGGGTGTTTCTTTAATGCCACCGCAAAATTCAACCAATTCTTTTATTGGCGTACCAATAGGGGCAATTACATTGTTGGGTTCCTTTACACCGCTTCCGTCAACCGTTACAACCTTTTTTACAAGCGGAATACCCGTTTTTAAATATTTGCCAATTTGCTGAACAGTGGTGCTGTTCATAACAACACAGCCAACATGGATAGGCAATTGGCCAAGTTTTATTACCTTGCCTGTTGTATGGTAAACCAAAACCTTTTCAGCACCCTGTGGGTATTGTGACGGCAAAACCTTTACCGTTACATTTTGTTTTGCTTTGGCAATTTCGTTCATTTTTGCAATTGCCATGGGTTTATTTTTTTCAATGCCAATAATTACTTTTTTTATGCCCAAATACTTAACCAAAGCATCTATTGCGAAGGAAATATCTTCGCTGTAGTTTTCCATTGTAACCGAATCGCTTGTTATATACGGTTCACATTCGGCGCCGTTAATAATAAGTTCTTCTATTGTTTGTTCTTCTTTTACATTAAGTTTTATGGCAGTTGGAAAACCTGCACCGCCAAGGCCAACTATACCGCTTTGGCGAACGGCTTCAATTAAGGTTTCGCGGCTGTTTACTTCGGGTGGTTTTATACCATCGCACAACGTATTCATTCCGTCTGATTCAATTTTTACTGCCGTAACTTTATTACCGTTTGGCAATAAAATATTTCCAACTTCACTAACAGTACCCGACACGCTTGAATAAACAGGCGAAGACACATAACCGCCCGATTTGGCAACCAAAGTGCCCACACACACATTATCGCCCTTTTTAACAACAGGTACAGCAGGTGCGCCTATATGCATTGAAACGGGCAAAACAACGCTTTTTACCCCGTTTATTTCCTTTGGTGCATAACCGCTTGTATGCTTATTGTGAGGAACTAAAACTCCACTAAGTTTCATACACACAAAAACCTTTCATAAATTTCTATTAATATCTAAAGTATTATACCTTAAAAGGCATATTATGTCAATCATTCATAAGGCAAACTTTGTCATTTTGTTGTTAAATATTTATCAAATTTTGTTGTAAAATCTGATATTTTTTATTCAAATGTCACTATTTTTCACCTTTTTAATATACTGCTATCGTAGGAGGTGTAAAATGAGCAATCCTATTGTTTTAGCATTGTTTGCAGGGATATTTACTTGGTTTGTAACCGCGCTTGGCGCATTAACTGTTATTTTCTTTAAAAAGGTTAAAAGAAAAACTTTAAATCTTATGTTGGGATTTTCGGCAGGCGTTATGATTGCGGCAAGTTTTTGGTCACTTTTACAGCCGGCAATAGAACAGTCATATAAATTTTTTAACCTTCCGCCCTGTTTTTTGGTGTGTACCGGTTTTTTGTGCGGTGCAATTTTTATTTGGCTTTGTGACACTTTAATTTCAAAAGCCAATTTTCCTTTTTTTGAAACAAACAAAAACCTAAAAAGAATTACTATGCTTATTTTGTCTATAACTTTGCATAACATACCCGAAGGTTTAGCGGTTGGCGTTGCTTTTGGAATGCTTAAAGAGGGTGAAATAACCTTTGTTTCTTTAATTGCTCCCTTTTCAATTGCATTTTCAATTGCGCTTCAAAACTTTCCCGAAGGAGCCGCAGTTTCGCTTCCGCTTCGCCGGGAGGGGTGCAGTTTAAAGAAATCTTTTATATTAGGTCAAGCATCGGCATTGGTTGAACCGATTTCGGCAGTTTTAGGCGCCGCACTCACGCTGATTACAAAAGCGGCACTGCCTTTTTTGCTTTCTTTTGCCGCAGGTACAATGATTTTGGTGGCGGTACACGAACTTATACCCGAAAGCCAACAGCAAAAAGAAAATTCGCCGTATTTTGTTACATTTGGTATTATTGGCGGTTTTACGGTTATGATGCTACTTGACGTTTTACTTGGTTAAAAAATGGCTTTGAGCAACTGCTCAAAGCCATTTATAGTATACCTGTTATAAAGATTTCTATACCAATAAAAACAAGAATTGCGCCGCCTAAAATGCCTGCTTTTCCAAAAAGCCGTTCACCTGCATTTTTACCTACATATACACCCAAGAAACAAAGCAAAAAGGTTATAAAAGCAATTATTAATGCTGTTAGTGCCGCCTGTGCTACGCTATATTTTTCAATTGTAAAGCCAACCGAAAGCGCATCTATTGATGTTGCAACACCCTGCACAATTACGGCAAAAAAGCCAAGCGGTTCGCTTTTACAGTATTCTTCTTTACAATGTATTCCCTCTAAAATCATTTTTCCGCCAATAAACAAAAGCAAAAAAAGTGCAATAAACGGAACAAGTTTTTGAAATGCTTTAAAATGACTTGCAACGGTGTTTACACAAAGCCACCCAAAAAACGGCATAATGCCCTGAAAAACGCCAAAGACAAGCGCTATACCAACACTTTTTTTAAGTTTCATGCGCGGTTCATTAAGCCCGTTTGCAAGCGACACCGAAAAGGCATCCATTGCAAGACCTATACCAAGCAAAATGCCGTTAAACAGGAAAACAAAATCAAGCTTCATAGCCCCTCCGAATTAAATTCTTTTTTCATTTTTAAAGACAATAAACATTATATCACTATTTAATTGTATTTCAACTACGACTTTACTTATTAACAATTTTACGCTATAATGTTTATTTATTAAATGCCCGGAGGGAAGAAATGAAGCGAACAAAATTAAAAGACCGCCTTTTGCCCGATTACACAAACGGCGAAGAAATATTTAATATGGTTTCACACATTGCAGGCGGCGGTATAGCTATAATAATTCTTGCGCTTTGCGTTATAAAATCTTTTATAAACCGCGATGCTTACCAGATAGTCGGTTCCTTTATTTACGGCTTTTCAATGGTAATTGTATATACAATGTCAAGCGTATATCACGGTCTTAAACCCAAAACCGCAAAAAAGGTTATGCAAATAATTGACCACTGCGCAATATTTTTACTTATTGCAGGCACTTACACACCCATTGTTTTTAGCGCACTTCGGCTTAAAAGCGTAGCACTTTGTTGGGTTGTTTTCGGCATTGTTTGGGGTGTTTCGGCGCTTGGCATTACCCTTAACGCAATAGACCTTAAAAAGTATAATTTGTTTTCAATGATATGCTATATTGCTCTTGGTTGGTGTATTGTTTTAACCGGCAAAACCGCCGTTACTGCAATGGGTATAAAGGCATTTCTTTGGGTGCTTGCAGGCGGAATTGCCTATACCGTTGGCGCGGTTTTTTATGCTATGGCTGCAAAAATGCGGCTTAGATATATTCATTCGGTTTTTCATTTGTTTGTAGTTATGGGTAGTATTTTACAGTTTATCGGCATATTTTTCTATATTCTTGTGTAAAAGCAATTATTGAAAAAAGTCTATATATACTGTATAATATTATATATTGGAGGTGGAGTTATGCGCATTTTTGCAATTGGCGATGTTTGCGGAAAAATTGGTTGCGAAAAACTTTTAAATATTTTAAAAGACTTTAAAAGGCAACATAATATTGATTTTGTTATTGCAAACGGCGAAAACTCGGCTGACGGTAACGGTATAACTCCCCAAAGTGCCGCAATGCTTTTTGACGCAGGGGTTGATGTTATAACGGGCGGTAACCATTCGCTTAAAAGAAAAGAAGTTTACACTCTTTTAGACGAAAACCCATATATTTTGCGCCCACACAATTTAAGCGAGGCGGAATACGGTAAAGGTTATGTCTTTGTTGATTGCGGGCATACTTCTATTGCTGTAATAAACCTTTCGGGCGTTATTTACCTTGAACAACTTAAGGCCGACTGCCCTTTTAAAACGGCTGATTTGCTAATTGAAAAGGCAAAAAGTGACGGTGCCAAAATTATTGTGGTTGATTTTCACGCCGAAGCAACCAGCGAAAAACGCGCCCTTGGGTTGTATTTAGACGGAAAAGTTTCGGCTTTTTTCGGCACACACACTCATATACAAACGGCAGACGCTACCGTTTTGCCTCAAAAAACCGCTTATATTACCGACCTTGGCATGACAGGGCCGTCGGGGTCGGTTTTGGGTGTTAAAGCGTCAATTATAATTTCGCGTCTTAAAGATAAAGATACATCACAGCGTTTTGTTTTGGAAGATACTGACTGTTTTGTAAACGGTTGTATTTTTGAAATTAACGACAAAACGGGTACTGCCATTTCGGTTTGCCCCGTTTTTTTAGGAGAAAGCCAATGAAAATAAAAAAAATTCTTTGTGCAGTTTTAGCATTTTTGTTGGTTTTTTGTTTTTGCTCTTGCAAAAAAGGTGAAAGTGAAACCCAAAAAACCGAACAAGAAACGGCAATTTACACCGTTAACCTTTTACATTGCGCCAATGATACCTATAATCCTTACTCCTTAAACTCTAAAATTAACGCCGAAATATGTGGGCTTTTATACGATTCGCTTTATGTTATAAATAATTCTTTTGAACCAATAGAAGTTTTGGCAACAGGGGCAAAAAAGGACGGCAACACTTGGCGTGTAAGTTTTCGCAATGCCAAGTTTTCAGATTCTTCGCCGCTTACTGCAAACGATATAATTTATTCCTTTAACCTTGCAAAAAACTGCGCAAGGTATTCGGTATCGCTTTCGCGCGTGGTTTCGGTAACAAGTGAAAACAACGAAATTATTTTTAAGTTATCGCAAAACGACGATTATTTTAAAAATGTTTTAACTTTTCCAATTTTAAAAGCAGAAAGCGACAAACTTTATAACCAAGACAATGTTTTGCTGCCACCTATTGGCACCGGCAAATTTATTTTAAACCAAAAAGATGAATGTCTTGATTTAAACCAAAATTATTTTGGTGAAAAAGGCAAAGTAAAAAAAATACTTTTAAAAAATGCGCCCGACAGCGAATCGGTTTCGCATTATGCTTCTGTTGGCGCAACCGATTTTTACTATGCCGACACAAGCGAGGGCTCTATTATTAGAATGACGGCAAAAAAAGCCGAAGTTGCCCGAAATGTACTTGTTTATTTAGGCATTAACGATTATTCGGATGTTTTAAGCAACACAAATATGCGTTACGCTATTTCCGCCGCTATTTCAAGAGAAAAAATTGTTAATTCGGCTTTTTATTCAAACGCCTTATCGGCCACCGGTCCGTTTCACCCTAATTGGCAAACAGCAAAAGATTCACAAAATACACCGTCACACGCAAAAAAAGAAATTTCTATTGAGAATTTGAACAAAATAGGTTATAATGTATTAAATACGCAAGGTTATTTTGTTAATGCAAACGGTAACCAGCTTGAACTTTCGCTTTTGGTAAACAGCGAAAGTCCCACAAAGGTTGCCACCGCTTCGCTTATTGCTTCTTCGCTTAAAGAAGTGGGCATAAAAATAAACATTCGCTCGGTTCCGTACGAAAAATATATTAGCGACCTTGAAAACGGTAATTTTCAACTTTATTTGGGCGAAGTTAAAATTGATAATAATTTTGATATTTCGCATTTGGTAATACCGGGCAAAAAATGTGCTTACGGCAAACGCCCTGCCGGCAATGACACTGCAGTTTCTGCCCAAAGTGTTGTAAATGATTACCTTAACGGGAAAGCAACATTTACCAATGTTATAACCGCTTTGCAATCGGAAATGCCTTTTATTCCTTTGTGCTACAGAAACGGAATTATGTTTTACAGCGAAAATATCGAGGGCGATATAGAGTTTTTTGAAAACGACTTATTCTATTCTTTTAATAGTTTAACAATTAACAACCAATAAGGAGGATTATTTATGATTTCTTATGAAACTATGACAGGCACTGTTACTCTTTCTAAAGAGTATCTTGCCAAACTTATAGGCAATGCCGTAACTTCTTGCTTTGGCGTTGCAGGTATGGTACCAAAGGGAAACAAACAGCGTTTGCTTGGTTTGTTGGCAAAAAAAGAACAGCTTGACCGCGGAATTGTTGTTACAGGTAACGCAGAACGCATAAATGTTGAACTGCACATTATGGTTACCTATGGCATGAATATAAATGCTATTGCAAAAAGCATTGTTCACAAGGTTAAATATACCGTCAAAGAAATTACCGGTATTGAAGTTAAGAAAGTAACTGTCAAGGTTGACGGTATTAAAGAGTAAGAGGTGTTTTATGTTTAACGGAAACATATTGCGTGATGCAATTATTTCTGCGGCAAATAATTTGTCTAACCAGAAAAAACAGGTTGACGACCTTAACGTTTTTCCGGTGCCCGATGGCGATACCGGAACTAATATGTCTATGACTGTTGGCAACGCCGCAAGGGAACTTGCTAACATTGACGGCGAAACTGCTTCTAAAGTTGCCTCGGTTACCGCTTCGGCGCTTCTTCGCGGCGCAAGGGGTAATTCGGGTGTTATTACTTCGCTTTTATTCCGCGGTTTTGCAAACGGACTTAAAGACAAAGAAAATGTTGATGCCGAAGGTCTTAAAAATGCTTTTGTTTTGGGTGTTGAAGCCGCATACAAGGCAGTTATGAAGCCAACCGAAGGCACAATTTTAACTGTTGCAAGGGTTGCAAGTGAATATGCAAAAGCTGCTTTTGAAAACGGTCAAGACGCTTTAGGCGTTTTTGAAGAGGCACTAAAGGGCGCAAAAGAAGCTTTGGCAAGCACCCCCGAACTTTTGCCTGTGCTTAAAAAAGCAGGCGTTGTTGATGCAGGCGGTAAAGGTTTTGTTGTAATTTTAGAGGGTATGCTTTCGGTATTCAAAGACGGTGTACTAATTGAAAGCAAAACCGCCGTTGCAGAAGAGCCAACTGACAGCGAAGAAAGAAATGCGGCAGGCGAATTTGAAGGCGAAATTACCTTTACCTACTGCACCGAATTTATTGTAAACAGGAACAAAGAAGCAGAAAAGCAACCCGCTGAACTCCGCGCTTACCTTGAAACCATTGGCGACTGTGTTGTTGTGGTTGATGATGACGAAATTATTAAGGTTCATGTTCACACCGACCACCCGGGCAATGCTATTGAAAACGCCCTTACCTTTGGCCAACTTGTTCACCTTAAAATAGAAAATATGCGCGACCAACACGAACGCGCTAAACACGATGCCAAAAATGGCACAAAAAAACCCGCACAAAACAGCACACGCACCGAAACATTTACTCCGGTTAAACCCGAAAAACCGGTTGGTTTTGTATCTATTTCGGTTGGCGAGGGCTTAGAAGCGCTGTTTAAAGACCTTGGCGTTGATACTATTGTTAGCGGCGGTCAAACAATGAACCCCAGCACCGACGATATTTTAAAGGCAATAGAATCTACCCCTGCCGAAACTGTTTTTGTGCTTCCTAACAACAAAAACATTATTATGGCAGCAGAACAGGCAATTCCGCTTTCAACAAGAAAGGTTATTGTTGTTCACACCCGCACAATTCCGCAAGGTATTTCGGCTTTACTTGCTTTTGACGAAAGCGCAACCGATGAAGAAAACGCAATAAATATGCGTGCCGCTTGTGAAAAGATTACCACAGGCCAAATTACCTTTGCTGCAAGAGATTCTGATTTTGACGGTTACAACATTAAGCAGGGCGAACTTCTTGCCATGGTTAATGGTAAAATTAACTTTGTTGAAACCAATTTAGAAAAATGCGTTACGCGTATTGTAAAAGCAATGCTTAAACGCGACAGCGAATTTTTAACCGTTATTTACGGCGAAGATGTTTCTGATGAAGATGCTGCTTCTATTGAGCAAATTCTTAACGAAAAATACGGAGATAAGGTAGAGATTACTTTGGTAAACGGCGGTCAGCCGATTTACTACTATATTTTCTCGGTTGAATAAACTATGACTAACAGTGTATCTGTAAGATTTATTAAGGGTGTCGGCGAAAAAAATGCCAAGCTTCTTTCAAAGCTTGGCATTGATACTGTCGGCGCTCTTTTGCATTATTACCCACGAAAATACCTTGATTTTATAAACATTACAGAACTTTACAAAGCCGATTTTGACACAGCCGTTTGTGTGCGTGCAACCATTATTTCGCCAATAAAAGAAGAACGGTATAAAGGAAGAAACATTACTGCTTATTCTTTTAGAATTAAAGATAGTTCAGGCGAGGGTTTTGTAAAACTTTATAATGTTAAATACCTTGCCGCTTCTTTAAAACAAGGCTTCACCTACCTTTTTTACGGTAAGGTTAGCGGAAATTTATTAGAAAGGGAAATTATTTCCCCAATTATAAAACCAACGGGAAGCGAGGGTTTTTATGCCGTTTATCCGCTTACCGAAGGTATTACTTCAAACAAAATTAGTTCGGTTATTAAAAACGCTTTAAGCACCGAAACGGAATTTGAAACTTTGCCAGAAGAAATTTTAGAAAAATACAATCTTTGTTCGGCAAAAGAAGGCCTTTATAAAATACATTTTCCAAAAGCGGAAAACGATATTAAAGAAGCAAGACAGCGTTTTGCTTTTGAAGAACTTTTTTTGTTGCAAACAGCGTTTTTATATTTAAAAAACAAAAGCCAAACAAATTCGGATATTGAAATTAAAAATGATTTTAGTGACGAATTTTTCGCTTCGCTTCCCTTTGCCCCAACAAATGCACAGCTTCGCGTTACAAAGGAATGTACCCGTGATATGCTTGGCGGTAAACAACTTAACCGCCTTATACAAGGCGATGTTGGCAGCGGAAAAACGGCAGTTGCGGCGGCGCTTTGCCACACAACCGTAAAAAACGGCTACCAAGCGGCTGTTATGGTACCAACCGAAGTTCTTGCCGAACAGCATTTTGCCACCTTTACCAAGTTTTTTGAAAATCAGAACATAAACTGTGCTTTGCTTACGGGTTCACTTTCACAAAATAAAAAAACCGCTGTAAAAGAACGACTTTTAAGCGGTGAAATAAACATTGTTATTGGCACCCACGCCATTTTAAGCGAAGATGTTGTTTTTGCAAATTTGGGGCTTGTTATAACCGACGAACAGCACCGCTTTGGTGTCAACCAACGGTCTATATTAAGCCAAAAGGGCAACCGCCCCCATACTTTGTTTATGTCGGCTACTCCAATACCCAGAACTTTGGCTATGATAATTTACGGCGAACTGGACATTAGCATTATTGACGAATACCCAAAAAACCGCAAGCCAATTGAAACTTACAGCGTAACCCCCTCTTACCGAGAAAGAATTTATAATTTTATTAAAAAGCACATAAACGAGGGCAGACAGGCATATATTGTGTGCCCTGCTATTGAAGAGAACGAAAACGAACTTGTTTCAGTACTTGAATACTTTAATGAACTCAAAAACGGCGAATTTTCGGCCTATCGGCTTGGTTTGTTGCACGGCAAACTAAAACCTAAAGACAAAGAAAAGGTTATGAAAAGCTTTAAAAACGGCGAAATTGACCTTCTTGTTTGCACAACCGTTATTGAAGTTGGCATTGATGTACCAAACGCCGTTTTAATGGTGGTGGAAAATTCCGAGAGGTTTGGTCTTTCGCAACTTCACCAGTTGCGCGGAAGAATTGGGCGCGGTGAACATAAATCTACCTGCATATTCATTTCAAAGGCATCTGATTCGGCTCGGCTTAAAATTATGTGCAATTCAAATGACGGTTTTAAAATTGCCGATGAAGATTTAAAACTGCGCGGACCGGGAGATTTTATTGGAAAGCGGCAACACGGTTTACCATTGTTTAAAATTGCCGACCTTTCGGCCGATTTACCGCTTATGCGCCTTACCGCCCAAGCAGCGCAAGAACTTTTGGCTAACGACCCGCAATTAGAAAAAGCGGAGAACAAGGTTTTGCTTAACAACATAACTAATTTATTTAATAATAATTTTTCGGCATAAAACATTTGCGTTTGTTTAAAAAACAAGAAAAACGGTGCAGTTTACACTGCACCGTTTATTATTTTGCTTAGTCACCAAATTAAAAGGTAAAATGCTTACCTTACAATGTGATGACAAAACTGTTATTACACCAACTCAATAATTGCCATTTCTGCGGCATCACCGCGACGCGGACCGGTTTTGGTGATACGGCAGTATCCACCGTTGCGGTCAGCGTACTTCGGAGCAATTTCGTTATAAAGTTTTGCAACAACGTCTTCCTTGGTAATGAAAGCCAAGGCCTGACGGCGACTTGCAAGACTGTTATCTTTTGCGAGTGTAATATATTTTTCAGCCATAGAACGAACTTCTTTTGCTCTTGTTACGGTTGTTTCAATTTTACCGTTGTCAAGAAGTAATGTTACCATACCTCTGAGCATAGCAGTTCTGTGTTCACTGGTTCTGCCAAGTTTTCTTGTTCCGGGCATAAATATTCACTCCTTACGGTATATTATTCGTCGCCCTTTTTTAAGGTGTAGCCAAACGAATCAAGTTTAGCAATAACCTCTTCTAAAGATTTGCGACCTAAGTTTCTTACCTTCATCATATCCTCTTCGGATTTGTTGATTAAATCTTCAACAGTGTTAATTCCTGCGCGTTTTAAGCAGTTAAAGCTACGAACCGACAAATCAAGTTCTTCAATAGTCATATTAAGAACTTTTTCGTTTGTAGAATCGCCTTTTTCAGCCATAAAGCTTTCAGTTTCACTTG
Source organism: Acutalibacteraceae bacterium (assembly GCA_045601805.1). Lineage (GTDB taxonomy): Bacteria > Bacillota > Clostridia > Oscillospirales > Acutalibacteraceae > SIG607. The sequence goes on along the minus strand of JAZSAJ010000052.1, from coordinate 44,358 downwards.
CGCCTTCGGTTAAGTCAAGGAACAATTCAAAGTGTTCCATAAGGATTTTAGCAGATAAAGAAACTGCTTCGTTTGCCTTAATAGAACCGTTTGTCCAAACTTCCAAAGTAAGACGGCCTTTATCGGTCACCTTACCAACGCGAGTGTTATCAACTGCGAATGTAGCCTTTACTACAGGTGTGAAGATAGAATCAACCGGAATAACACCAATAACTGCCTGAGCAGGTTTGTTTTGTTCTGATTGAACATAACCTCTGCCCTTTTCAATGGTCATTTCCATATTAAGTTTTGCGCCTTCATCTAATGTAGCAATGTACATATCGGGATTAAGGATTTCAACTTCGGAATCACATTTTATATTAGCGCCGGTAACCACACAGGGACCTTCTGCTTCAATATAAACTGTTTTTTGGAAATCGCCATGAAGTTTAGGAATAAGTCCTTTGATGTTAAGGATAATTTCGGTAACTTCTTCTTTTACGCCGGGGATGGTAGAAAATTCGTGTACAACACCGTCAATTTTAACGGTTGTTACTGCAGCACCCGGAAGTGTGGAGAGCAATACTCTGCGCATACTGTTTCCAAGTGTTGTAGCATATCCGCGTTCAAGCGGTTCCATAACGAACTTGCCGTATGACCCATCTTCTGCTATTTCAAGCGTTTCAATTCTGGGCTTTTCAATCTCTATCATTTAAAAGCTCCCATCTCCGTACTGGTATTTTAAGCGCCAAACTAAAAGTACGGGGTTTAATTCGGCTTTTCTTATGCTGTTATTATTTAGAATAGAATTCAACGATGGGCTGTTCTTCAACAGGAGCGTCAATTTGGTCACGCTCGGGAAGAGCAACGATTTTTGCTGTATTCTTTTCTTTATCAACATCTATCCAAGCAGGAGCGGGACGAGAAGCGTTTGCTTCAAGCACGGACTTGATTTTTTCAAGACCGCTGCTCTTTTCACAGATAGATACAACATCGCCTGCTTTTAAAAGGTAAGATGCAATGTCAACTCTTGAACCATTTACTTCAAAATGGCCATGGCCAACAAGCTGTCTTGCCTCTGCTCTTGAAGAAGCAAAGCCAACGCGATAAACAACGTTATCCAAACGGCTTTCAAGAATCTTCAAAAGGTTTTCGCCGGTAACACCGGGTTTTCTTTCGGCGATTTCAAAATAATGATGGAACTGAGCTTCCTGAACGCCATAGTAACGACGGGCTTTTTGTTTAGCGCGAAGCTGAAGGCCATATTCAGAAGTCTTTTTCCGTCCTTGACCGTGCTGACCGGGAGCATAAGCTCTGTTAGCAACGGAACATTTATCGGAATAGCAGCGTTCGCCTTTTAAGAACAATTTTTGTCCTTCACGACGGCAAAGTCTGCAAACTGCACCGGTATATCTTGCCATTTAGTTACACCTCCAATTTATTCGGTTATACACGTCTTCTTTTAGGAGGACGACAACCGTTGTGAGGAATCGGAGTTACATCTTTAATCATTGTAACTTCAAGTCCTGCTGACTGTAACGCACGGATAGCAGCTTCACGGCCTGCACCGGGTCCTTTTACATACACTTCAACATATTTAAGTCCGTGTTCCATTGCAGCCTTTGCAGCTGTTTCAGCAGCGCTTTGAGCAGCAAAAGGAGTAGACTTTCTGGAACCTCTGAAACCGAGTTCGCCGGCACTTGCCCAAGAAAGAGCATTACCTTCGGTATCGGTAAGGGTTACAATTGTGTTGTTGAAGGTAGACTGGATATGAGCAGCCCCGCGTTCAATATTTTTCTTTTCGCGGCGACGACGAGTGGTCGTTGCCTTAGTCTTTGCAGTAGCCATATTATCTTCCTCCTAACTTATTTCTTCTTGTTAGCGATAGTCTTCTTGGGACCTTTACGAGTACGAGCGTTTGTTTTAGAACGCTGACCTCTTACAGGCAAGCCCTTTCTATGACGAAGACCTCTATAGCTACCAATTTCAATAAGGCGTTTGATGTCAAACGCAATAGTACGACGACGGTCACCTTCTACTTGAAGGTTATGGTCGATGTACTCACGCAGCTTTGAAATATCATCTTCAGTAAGGTCTTTAACGCGAGTATCAGGATTAATTCCTGTATCGGCTAAAATCTTCTTAGATGTTGTGAGACCGATACCGAAAATATATGTGAGACCAATCTCAACACGTTTTTCGTTCGGTAAATCTACACCAGCAATACGTGCCATTTTTTAATGCACCTCCACATTAGTTTGCGTCGTCTTAACCTTGACGCTGTTTGTGCTTGGGATTTTCACAGATAACCATGATTTTTCCCTTGCGTCTGATGATTTTGCATTTTTCGCAAATCTTTTTAACAGAAGGTCTGACTTTCATTTGGATTACCCTCCCTAAATTTTTGTCTGTCTTATTTTGAACGCCATGTGATGCGACCCTTTGACAGATCGTACGGCGACATTTCAACTGTTACTTTATCTCCCGGCAAAATACGAATAAAATTCATACGCAATTTACCCGAAATATGAGCAAGAATTGTGTGTCCGCCTTGTATTTCAACCTTAAACATTGCATTAGGCATGGACTCAACTACGGTACCTTCTAATTCTATTACATCTTCTTTAGACATAAACGGAAATCCTCCCTTTTATTGTTTGCAGCGTTTTAGTGCACTGCGTAATGATTTGTTGGACTGTATATCTTCACTATTTAGTGAATAATTGGTAAAGGCAATGTGTCTGACATTTTTCTTTTTAGGGCGTTCAATTGGCCGTTCTTTACCGTCACAAAGAAGGTAAAAGCCGTTTTCTTCACCCATTATAACAAGCAAACTGTCTTTATCTCTGCCTGCCTTTGAAAGCACAACTTTATAATTATTCATACCGTCACCCATTATGGCATTGTCATAATTTGCGGACCGTCTGAAGAAATTAAAACGGTGTGCTCAAAATGTGCGGACAAAGAGCCGTCACGCGTGACAACTGTCCAACCATCAGATAAAGTCTTAACACCAGAAAGACCTGCGTTTATCATTGGTTCAATCGCAATGGTCATACCCGGCATTAAACGAATTCCCTTTCCGGCTGTTCCGTAATTTGGGACCTCAGGTTCTTCATGCAGCTTGGCGCCTATCCCGTGGCCCACGAATTCACGCACCACCGAGAAACCTTTAGCTTCAACATAGGAACTAACAGCGTTCCCTATATCGCCGATTCTGCCGCCTGCAACAGCCGCTTTAATGCCTTCATAAAGACTTTCGCGTGTTGCTTCTATCAGCCGCTTCGCTGTGTCACTTACCGTACCAACAGCGAAAGTGGCGGCGTTATCACCGTTATAGCCCTCAAATACTGCGCCCAAATCAACACTGACGATATCGCCTTCTTTGATTTTGCGGGAAGCAGAGGGTATGCCGTGAATAACCTCGTTATTTATAGATATGCAAGCTGTAGCCGGAAACCCGTATAAGCCCTTGAAGTTTGGCTTTGCGCCCTGACTGATTATATACTTTTCAGCCATTTTATCAAGTTCAGCCGTGGTTATACCCGGCTCAATACTCTTGCCTATCAACTGTAAAGCACCTGCCGAAATTCTGCAAGCTTCTTTCATCACAGAAAGTTCTCGGCTGGTTTTCAAAACTATCATATTGCACTCTCCAAAGCGGTGAAAACCGCGGCGGTGGTATCTTCAACAGAAGACTTACCGTCTACCGAAACAAGAATACCTTTTTTGTTGTAATAATCTTTAAGCGGTTCGGTTTGTTCGTGATAAACATTTAAGCGGTTTAAAACCGTTTCGGGTTTATCGTCGTTACGAATAACAAGTTCCGCGCCGCAAGCATCACACACGCCGTCTTTTTGCGGTTTTTTATATTGCACATGATAGCTTTGCCCACAAGCTATGCAAACACGCCTGCCCGACATTCGGTTTACAATTTCACTGTCGGCCACTTCCAAAGAAAGTACCACATCAATTAAGAAGCCCATATTATCTAGCGCTTCGGCTTGGGGTATTGTTCTTGGAAAACCGTCAAGAATAAAACCGTTTTGGCAGTCGTCTTCGCCAAGGCGTTCCTTAATAATGCCAATTACAACATTATCGGGAACAAGTTCACCGGCTTCAATATATTTCTTTGCCACTAAACCCATTTCGGTTTGATTTTTAAGCGCGGCACGAATTATATTGCCGGTAGAAATTGTGGGAATGTTATATTTTTCGGAGATAAATTCCGCTTGGGTACCTTTGCCGGCACCCGGAGCACCTAATAAAATTAGTTTCATTTATTTCTCCTTATTGATTTAATCAAGGAAGCCCTTATAATGACGCATCATCATTTGAGATTCCAAATTCTGTACGGTGTCAAGTGCAACACCAACAAGAATTAAAATTGAGGTACCGCCCAAAGAAATATTCATTGCGCCGATTTTACCTACAACAATAGGCAAAATAGCAATTATACTTAAGAAGAAAGCACCCATTAAAGTAATTCTTGACAAAATTCTGTTGATAAAATCAGATGTGGGTTTACCGGGGCGAATGCCCGGAATGCTACCGCCGTTTTTACGCAAGTTGTTTGCCATTTCAACCGGATTAAACTGAATAGTTGCATAGAAATATGCAAAGCCAATAATCAAGAAGAAATAGATTACAGCGTAAAATACGCCTTGGGTACTAAAGAGTGCCAAGAATTTACCAAAAGTTTTGGTATGAGCATCTGAACCCATGAAACCTAAAATCATTGTCGGGAGCATAAGAATTGAGCTCGCGAAGATTACAGGCATAACACCAGCCATATTAACCTTAATCGGAATATGGGTGTTTTGACCGCCGTACATTTTGTTACCAACAACGCGTTTTGCGTACTGAATGGGAATACGGCGTTCTGCATTGGTCATCCAAACGATGAAAGCAATCATCACAAGGAAGATTACAACTATTGCAACAACTGCAACCGGGTTGATTTTAAGGTTATTGAAGAGAACCACAGCTGCCTGCGGAGCTCTTGAAATAATACCTGCAAAAAGTATCATGGAAATACCGTTACCAATACCCTTTGCATCAATTTGTTCGCCCAACCACATTACCAAGGTTGAACCTGCTGTAAGGCAAAGAACAATTACAAATCCGGCAAGCCAAAGCATACCGCCCGTTTTGTTCACACAGCCCGTAGATTTAAGGTAAATAAAGTATGCAAAACCTTGTAAAGCACCTAAACCAACGGTGGCATAACGCATAATTTGAGCCAACTTTTTCTGGCCTTCTTCGCCTTCTTTAGAAAGGCGTTCAAGGGCAGGAATAGCAACTGTCAACAACTGAATGATAATGGAAGCGTTGATATAAGGACCAACCGACAAAGCGAATATAGCACCGTATTCAAGTCCACCACCGGTAAGAATTGACAAGTAACTGAAAAATTCGTTGGTAGCACCTGCAGTTAATTCCGCTACATTAATAAACGGAACAGGTATTACCGAGCCGATACGGAAAATTATAAGGATAAAAACGGTAAAAAGAATTTTTTTACGAATATCCTTAACGGCCCAGGCGTGTCTTAATGTTTCTAACATTATTAAATCACCTCTGCCTTTCCGCCAGCAGCATTAATTTTCTCTGTTGCACCAGCCGAGAAAGCATTTGCTTTAACAGTAAGCTTTTTGGTAAGTTTACCGCAAGCCAAAACTTTTAAAGAGGCATCGGTTTTCTTAACAATACCTTTTTCAGCCAAAGCAGCCATATCTACAACTGCTCCATCTTCAAATACTTCTAAAGCTGCTACATTTACAGCAACAACCTCTTCAGCGAAAATGTTGTTAAAGCCACGCTTTGGAACACGTCTTTGCAACGGCATTTGGCCACCTTCAAAACCGGCTCTAAAACCACGGCCTGCACGAGCTTTTTGACCTTTATGGCCTTTACCAGCTGTTTTGCCGTTACCTGAACCGTGACCTCTGCCTATACGCTTCGCTTCTTTTGTAGAACCGATAGCAGGAGATAATTCATGCAGTTTCATAATTTCGCACCTCCTTATTTTATTGCGAATCTAAAAATCCGTTTTAATTAAAACCAATTATTTCTTTTTGGCTTTTACTTCGCACACTTCTACTAAGTGGCTGATTTTGTTGATTTTGCCCTTTGTTTGAGCATTGTCCGGCTGAACCGAAATGTCACCGATTTTCTTAAGGCCAAGTGCCTCTGCGGTAGCGATTTGGTCTTTTTTGGAGCCGATAGTACTTTTAATTAATTTAACTTGAAGTGCCATTTTACTGCTCCTTTCTTAACCGACAATTTCTTTTACAGACTTGCCACGAATTGCAGCAACTTGTTCTGCGCTGCGTAAAGAAGCAAGACCTTTAATTGTGGCTCTTACAACATTGCACGGATTGTTAGAGCGCAAAGCTTTGGTACGAATATCTTTAATACCAACTGCTTCTAATACGGCACGAACCGGGCCGCCGGCAATAACGCCGGTACCGGTTGCAGCCGGTTTAAGAAGAACTCTGCCTGCACCGAACTCACCAATTACTTCGTGAGGAATAGTGCTGCCTTTAAGTGCAACCTTAATCATATTTTTCTTAGCATCTTCAATTCCCTTGCGAATAGCATCGGGAACTTCGCCTGCTTTACCGAGGCCGAAGCCAACGGAACCGTTGCCGTCGCCGACAACAACCAATGCGGAGAATTTCATAATTCTACCGCCTTTTACAGTTTTAGAAACACGGTTTATTGCAACTACGCGTTCCTGTAACTCTACGCCTTGAGCATCATAATTAGTAGCCAAAAGTATTTCCTCCTTCTTTTAGAACTTGAGGCCGCCCTCGCGGGCACCTTCGGCAAGCTCCATTACGCGACCGTGATAGATATAGCCGCCGCGGTCAAATACGCAGCATTCAATACCTTTTTCAACAGCGCGTTTTGCAATCATTTGTCCAACCTTGCGGGCTGCTTCCTTGTTGCCTTTTGCACCTTCAAAATCTTTTTCAGTTGTAGATGCAGCAGCAAGGGTAACACCCTTTACATCGTCAATAAGCTGGGCGTAAATATTGCTGTTGGAGCGAAAAACATCAAGACGGGGGCACTCTGCTGTGCCGCTAATCTTAGAACGCACACGGAGGTGGCGTTTAAGACGTGCCTTATTAGCATCAGGTTTTCTAACCATTCTAAATTACACTCCTTACTCTTATTTCTTTGCGCCCTTAGCGGCTTTACCTTCTTTGCGGCGAATGTGTTCGTTAGCGTACTTAATACCCTTGCCTTTGTACGGTTCGGGAGGACGTTTCTTACGAACTTCCGCTGCAAACTGGCCTACCATTTGCTTATCAGCGCCGGAAATAATAATTTTATTCGGCGCGGGAACTTCAATATTGATTCCCTCAATTTCAGGCATAATTACCTGATGAGAAAAACCAAGGTTCATTACAAGGTCTTTACCCTGTTTCTGAACACGGTAACCTACACCATTAACTTCCAATTCTTTGGTAAAGCCATTGGTAACACCCTCAACCATATTAGCGATGAGAGTACGGGTAAGACCGTGGAACGAACGATTTGCTTGTTCATCATTGGGACGAGTTACGATAATTTCACCGTCTTGGAGTGCAATGCCGATTTCAGGGCGGAATGTGTTTTTAAGTTCACCTTTGGGGCCCTTAACAACAACTTCACTGCCGTTAATCTTAACTTCAACACCCGCAGGAACGGTTATCGGTTTCTTTCCTATACGAGACATTCACGGTCACCTCCTTACCATACATAAGCAAGAACTTCGCCGCCTACATTGTTGGCGCGTGCTTGCTTATCTGTCATAATACCCTTAGAGGTGGAAAGGATAGCAATACCCAAGCCCTTCATAACTTTGGGCATATCCTCTACATTTGTATAAATTCTCAGACCGGGTTTAGAAACTCTGCGAATTCCGGTAATAATCTGAGCTTTTTTCGGGCCGTATTTCAATACAATATGAATCATGCCCTGCTTTCCGTCTTCATTAACCTGAAAGCTTGCGATGTAACCTTCATCAAGTAAAATTTGAGCAATTGCTTTTTTAACATTAGATGCAGGTACATCTACCGAGTCGTGTTTAGCCGAAGATGCATTACGAATTCTTGTAAGCATATCAGCAATTGTATCGGTAATTTGCATGCCGTCAACCTCCTCTTCTTACCAGCTTGCCTTTGTCACGCCGGGAATCTCGCCTTTATAAGCAAGTTCTCTGAAGCAGATACGGCAAATGCCGTATTTGCGAAGATAAGCATGAGGACGGCCGCAGATTTTGCATCTGCTGTAAGCTCTGGTAGAAAATTTTGCAGGACGGGCCTGTTTTATTTTCATAGATTTTTTAGCCATGTTTTTCTCTCCTTATCTTATCTTGCAAAGGGAGCGCCCAAAAGTTCGAGCAACTCTTTTGCTTCTTCGTCTGTGTTGGCAGTGGTGACAAAGTTGATATCCATACCGCGAACTTTATCAATCTTATCAAATTCAATTTCAGGGAAGATTAATTGTTCTTTAACGCCCATAGAATAGTTACCACGGCCGTCAAACGAGTTCGGGTTTATGCCTCTGAAGTCTCTCACTCTGGGGAGAGCCGCATTGAAAAGTCTTTCAACGAATTCATACATTCTCTCGCCACGGAGGGTGACTTTTACACCGATGGGCATACCTTGACGCAATTTGAAGTTTGCAACAGACTTCTTAGCAAGACAAGGAATACCTTTTTGACCGGTAATTTTGCTTAAGTCGGCGATAACAGCGTCAATTACTTTTGAATTGTCTTTTGCTTCGCCTAAACCTACATTGATTATAACCTTATCGAGCTTCGGAATTTGCATGACGCTCTTATAGTTAAACTTTTTCATCAATGCAGGAGCAACAGAATTTTTATATTCTTCTCTTAGCGTTGACATTGTCATGTCCTCCTAACTCTTAAAAGGTTTCGCCGCACTTTTTGCACATGCGGTCTTTTTTACCATCTTCGTAAACTTTTACGCCTACTCTGGTGGGTTTATTACATTTTGGGCAAACAACCTGTACTTTAGAAGCATAGATTGCGCTTTCGGTCTCAATAATACCAGAAGGGTCGCCGGCTTTTTTGGGTTTAACATGTTTTTTAACAATGTTAAGACCTTCAACAATAACCTTGTTTTCCTTCGGGCTTACAGCGAGGACCTTTCCGGACTTGCCGCGGAATTCTTTATCTCCGGTGAGGAGAACTACAGTATCGCCAGTTTTAATTTTCATTGTGTTCATCCTCCTATTAAAGTACTTCCGGAGCAAGAGAAAGAATTTTTGTATATTCTTTCTCGCGAAGTTCACGGGCTACGGGGCCAAAGATACGAGTACCGCGGGGGTTCTTATCCTCACGAATAATAACTGCTGCGTTCTCGTCAAATCTGATGTATGTGCCGTCATTGCGACGAAGACCTTTTGCAGAACGAACTACTACGGCCTTAACTACATCGCCCTTCTTAACAGTACCACCGGGGGTGGCTTTCTTTACAGAAGCAACGATAACATCGCCAATGTTGGCATACCTCCTTCTGGAGCCGCCTAACACGCGGATGCACATAATTTCTTTTGCACCTGTGTTGTCGGCAACCTTGAGGTAACTCTGTTGTTGTATCACAGTGGTTTCCTCCTTACAGCTTACAATGCCTTTTCAACAATTTCAACCACGCGCCATCTTTTATCTTTGGAGAGCGGTCTTGTTTCCATAATAAGAACTCTGTCGCCAATGCCACAGGTATTGTTCTCATCGTGGGCTTTCAGCTTAATTGTGTTCTTAATAATCTTCTTATAAAGCGGGTGCTTTACATTGTCTTCAATAGCAACAACAACGGTTTTATCCATTTTATTGCTAACAACCTTGCCCACTCTTGTTTTACGAAGGTTTCTTTCACTCATTATGCTTTACCTCCCTTACCTTACGCATTAGCGCCGTCAAGGATTTCTTTTTCGCGGATTATTGTTTTAACACGCGCAATATCCTTTTTAACTTCGCCAACACGCATGGGGTTGTCGAGCTGATTAATGGCGAGCTGGAAACGGAGATTGAATAATTCTTCTTTCAGCTTACCGAGTTGCTCGTTAAGTTCAGGTAATGTCATTTCTCTGATTTCCTTTACGTTCATTACTGCTCACCACCCATTTCACTCTTCACTACAAATTTGCATTTAATAGGAAGTTTATTTGCTGCAAGACGCATTGCCTCTTGTGCAAGTTCTTCGCTAACGCCGCCGATTTCAAACATTACACGGCCGGGTTTAACTACTGCTACCCAATATTCCGGAGAACCTTTACCGGAACCCATTCGGGTTTCTGCCGGTTTTGCGGTTATTGGCTTATCGGGGAAAATTTTAATCCAAACTTTACCGCCACGTTTAATATAACGAGTCATAGCAACACGGGCAGCTTCTATTTGGTTAGAGGTAATCCACGCCGGTTCAGTAGCCATAAGGCCAAAATCACCATGAGTAACTGTTGTACCTCTGGATGCTTTACCGGTCAAACGACCACGGTGCACCCTACGGTATTTTACGCGTTTAGGTAATAACATTAGCGGGCTCCTCCTTCCTTAGCTTTATTCTTCTTAGCATCGTGAAGAATTTCGCCTTTGTAAATCCAAACCTTTACGCCCAAACGGCCGTAGGTTGTTGCGGCTTCTGCAAAACCGTAATCAATATCAGCACGCAATGTCTGAAGCGGGATTGTACCCTCGTGATAAGTTTCGCTGCCTGCAATTTCTCTTCCGCCCAAACGGCCGGAAACGGTAACTTTAATACCTTTTGCGCCTAAACGCATAGCACGGCCGATTGCCATTTTCATAGCACGACGGAATGATACACGTTTTTCAAGTTGTGCAGCAATGTTTTCTGCAACTAATACGGCGTCCATATCGGGATTCTTTACTTCAACAATGTTTACATTGCAAGCTTTACCAATCATTTTTTCACAAGCTGCGCGAATTTTTTCAATTTCTGCGCCGTTGCGACCAATTACCATACCGGGTTTTGCACAGTGAATGCTAATGCGAACCTTAGAAGCGGTACGTTCAATTTCAATTTTCGGTATGCCTGCCGAGTAAAGTGTCTTTTTCAAGTACTTACGGAGGTTATAGTCCTCAACCAAAGTATCTCCGAAGACATTATCCTTGGCAAACCAACGGGAATCCCAGTTTTTAATAACGCCGACACGGATACCGTGTGGATTAACTTTCTGGCCCATAATCTAACCTCCTTCTTAATCTTCGCGTTCTTTAAGAACGATTGTCATATGAGATGTTCTCTTTAAAATTCTGTGTGCACGGCCGTGGTCTTTAGGACGAATCCTTTTAAGTGTAGGACCGGGACATACAAAACATTCAGCAACATAAAGTTTAGAAACATCCATATTATGATTGTTTTGAGCATTCGCAATTGCAGATGCCAAAAGCTTTTCAAGATATTCACAAGCGGCCTTAGGCGTAAATTTGAGAATAGCCATAGCTTTATCGGCGTCCTGGTTACGAATTAAATCCATAACGATTTTCACCTTACGGGGTGAAATTCGGGCGTATTTGAGTATTGCCCTAGCTTCCATAATTTAACTCTCCTTTCGCCGCTTACTTAGTTGTTTTAGCACCGGCATGACCTTTGAAGGTTCTTGTCGGAGCAAACTCGCCAAGTTTGTGACCTACCATATCCTCGGTAACATATACCGGAACGTGTTTGCGGCCATCGTGTACCGCAATCGTGTGTCCGACGAAATCGGGGAAAATGGTAGAAGAACGGCTCCAGGTTTTAAGAACTCTCTTTTCACCGGCAGCGTTCATTTCCTGTATTCTTTTCATAAGAACGGGCTGTACGAAAGGGCCCTTTTTAACGCTTCTTCCCATAATTAAATCTCCTTTCGTCTGACTTATTTACGACGCTTTACGATATATTTATCGCTGGCTTTGTGTTTAGCGCGTGTCTTGTATCCGAGAGCAGGTTTACCCCAAGGAGTAACAGGTCCCGAACGACCAATGGGTGCACGGCCTTCACCACCACCGTGGGGGTGGTCGCAGGGGTTCATTACAGAACCGCGAACAGTAGGACGCCAACCCATGTGACGCTTACGTCCGGCTTTACCGTAATTGATGTTGCTGTGTTCAGGGTTACTTACCTGACCAACAGTTGCCATGCAATCGGCAGAAACATTGCGAAGTTCGCCGGAAGGCAAACGCAAAAGTGCCATGCCGTTTTCTTTAGCCATAAGCTGTGCCATGTTACCTGCCGAACGAGCAAGCTGAGCACCGCGGCCAGCATACAACTCAATATTGTGTAAAAATGTACCAACCGGAATGTTTTTAAGCGGTAATGCGTTGCCGGGTTTAATGTCGGCATCGGGGCCGCTTACAATTACATCGCCAACCTTAAGGCCAACAGGTGCAATTATATAACGTTTTTCTTTGTTTTCGTACTCAACGAGTGCGATAAATGCAGAACGGTTCGGGTCATATTCAAGAGTTAATACTGTTGCCGGAATTCCGGTTAAATCTCTCTTGAAGTCAATAACTCTGTATTTTCTGCGGTTACCGCCGCCGCGATGGCGAACGGTGATTCGGCCATAACTGTTACGGCCGGCATTTTTCTTGATAGGTTCAAGTAAGCTTCTTTCCGGAGCAACCTTAGAAAGTTCGGAATAATCCATGCTTGTCATTCCGCGGCGGCCCGGTGTAGTCGGCTTATAATGCTTTATTGCCATTTTATTCACTCTCCTGTTTAGGCTTAGCGAAGCCGTTTTCGGCTTCATACATCACCCGAAGCTTGTATTTGCTTCTTGGGCGCGAATGACGGATTACATCAAGCCGTCAAAGAACTCAATTGTCTTGGAATCAGCAGTCAAGGTTACGATTGCTTTTTTCCATGACGGTGTATAACCTTCATAGCGGCCCATACGACGGGCTTTACCGCGAACGCTTATTGTGTTTACCTTTGCTACTTTAACCTTAAAGATTTTTTCAACAGCATCGGCGATTTCAATTTTGTTCGCATCTTTTGCTACTTTAAAGGTGTATTTCTTGTCTGCAATAGCCGACATGCTCTTTTCGGTGATAACCGGAGCAATAATGATATCCTGTGCGATTTTCATTATGCGTACACCTCCTCAATTTGTAACGCAGCACCCTTTGCAATAACAAGAGTATCAGCGTTGATAACATCGTAGGTGTTGATTGTGTTAACCAATGCGGTTTTAACACCTTTAATGTTAGCACAGCTCTTAATAGCAACACTGTCGTTTTCTGCTAATACAATAAGAGCTTTTTTGCCAGCGTTCACTGCTTTTAAGCAATCAACAACGGCTCTGGTTTTGAAAGTATCAAGTTTGAACTCGTCTAAAACAACAAGTGCATTGTTTAATACTTTATCGGACAAAGCGGATTTAAGCGCAAGGCGTTTAACTTTCTTATTAAGTTCATAAGAATAGTCGCGCGGCTTCGGCGCATGAACAATACCGCCGTGTGTCCACTGCGGAGCTCTTGTAGAGCCCTGTCTTGCATGGCCTGTACCCTTTTGTCTCCAAGGTTTTTTACCACCGCCGGAAACTTCTGTACGGGTTAAAGTGGACTGGGTGCCTTGGCGTTGGTTAGCCAAATAGTTCACAACAGCAGCATGCATAACTACAGCGTTGGGTTCAATTCCGAAAACGGCATCGCTTAATGTAATTTCACCTACATTTTTGCCTGCCATATCTAATACTGCAACATTAGGCATAATTCAGCACTCCTTCCCTTAGGCCTTAACGCTGTTGAAAAGAACAACTATGCCGCCTTTGGGGCCGGGAACGGCGCCCTTAACTGCAATAATGTTATTTTCAGCGTCAACTTTAACAACACTCAAGTTTTGAACGGTTACGCGTTCATTACCGAGATGTCCTGCCATCTTTTTGCCCTTGAATACTCGTGCCGGGTCAATAACACCCAACGAGCCGCCGTGGCGGTGTACCGGGCCGGTACCGTGAGATTCTTTAAGGCGGCTAAAGTTCCAGCGTTTAATTACACCGGCATAGCCCTTACCTTTAGAAGTACCTCTTACATCAACTGCATCGCCTTCGGCGAAAACATCGGCTTTAATAATGTCGCCAACATTGTATGCAGATGTGTCTTCAAAACGGAACTCGCGAAGAACTTTCTTCGGAGCAACGTCACCTTTTGCAAAGTGACCTTTCATAGGTTTGTTAACCTTGTTTGCTTTCAAATCGCCATAACCGATTTGAACTGCTTCATAGCCGTCATTTTCAACTGTTTTCTTTTGAGATACCACACAGGGACCTGCTTCAATAACAGTTACCGGAATAACGTTACCGTTTGCGTCAAAAAGCTGAGTCATACCAAGCTTTTTGCCTACAATTGCTTTTTGCATTTTATTTTCCTCCTTGTAGTTATTGGTTGGGTTTCCCCAACATGACCACTAGCGCGAATTAAAGTTTAATTTCAATTTCAACGCCGGCCGGAAGCTCAAGACTTGTCAAAGCTTCAACAGTTTTGTTTGAAGGTCTGATTACATCAATGAGTCTTTTGTGTGTTCTTGTTTCGAACTGTTCGCGGGAGTCCTTATATTTATGAACTGCGCGAAGAATGGTAACAACCTCTTTTTCAGTGGGTAGCGGAACTGGTCCCGATACTCTTGCACCTGTACGTTTAGCGGTTTCTACAATTTTTTCTGCAGACTGGTCTACAAGCGCGTGGTCGTAACCCTTGATTCTAATACGAATCTTTTCTTTTACTGCCATTTACTGTCGCCTCCTTAAATTAGTTGGCGGGCAAAACTCACACTGTACCGCGTGTTTCTTTGCGGAGCATTAGAAAACCGGCATTCACTGGGGTTGCAGTTGAATCCGGATTAGGTGACTTTTTCACCTTTGCGGTGTTAGTTCGCAAGATACTAAACCGCCTCTTTGCGTGTTCAAGTTCTTTCGCCCGGTTTAAAATCGGACATACTCCGTGGAAATTTCCCGACTTACTGTCGGCCACCTCCCACATCATCGCATGACAGACGCATTTCGCGTACCTTGATATCTTACCATAATAAACTTAAATTTGCAAGTTTTTTCTCGTTTTGGTATATATAGAAATATGTAGAATTTTTAAACTATTTTTTGTACATTTTGCACAAACTTAAAACAGCCGTACAAAACATTGCACGGCTGACTACATATTATATATATTAGTTTGTTTCTTCGGGCAGTTTGCAAACATCAACCCAGGCAAGCGGTTTTGAATATTCAACAAGTTCATCAATAGTTAATTCTATTGCGCTGTTAGAACTTCCGCAAGCAGGAAAAACGGTGGTAAACCTTTTAAGCGACTCATCTAAATAAACCTTTACTCCCTCTTTAACAGCAAAGGGGCAAACACCGCCAACAGCGTGGCCAACATATTCGGGTACCATATCATAGGCAAGCATTTTTGCTTTTTGACCAAAGAAGTCTTTATATTTGCGGTTATCTATTTTAGCATCGCCTGCAGCAACCACCAAAACACATTGGTCGCCATCAAGTAAAAACGAAAGGGTTTTGGCAATTCTTTTACCCTCGCACCCAAGCGCCTCTGCCGCCAAAGCAACCGTTGCACTTGAAACGCTAAATTCTTGAATTCTGTTTTCAATGCCAAGTTCTTTAAAATAAGCCCTTACCTTTTCTATTGACATATTAGTACGCCTTTCCCCAATAAAGCATATTGGTTGCTTTCTTTCCGCAGCAAACGCAGGTAGAAGTAATTTCTTCCTGTTCAAACGGAATACACCTTGAACTTACACCTGCTTTTTCTTTAAGCGCATCTTCACAAGCGCGGTCACCGCACCACATTGCTTTTATAAAGCCGGGTTTGGTGTTAGCAATTTCTATAAGTTCATCTAAACTTTTAGCGGTATAGGTTTTTTCGGTTCTGTTTGCAAGTGCTTTATTGTAAAGACCGTCACGAACCTGTTCTAACATTTTGGGTATAACGGTTTCAAGTTCATCAAGCGAAACAGTAACCTTTTCACCGTTATCGCGGCGAACAACAACGCACTGGTTATTTTCAATGTCACGCGGACCCAATTCCAAACGAAGCGGAACACCCTTCATTTCGTATTCGGCAAATTTCCAACCGGGCGAATAATCCCTATTATCAATTTTAGCGCGGCATACTTTTTTCATGCGTTCGTAAACTTCGGTTGCTTTTTCGGTAACGCCCTCTTTATGAGAAGCAATAGGAATTACCACAAGTTGAATAGGAGCAATAGCAGGGGGAAGTACCAAACCGTCATCGTCGCCGTGGGTCATTATAATTGCGCCAATAAGACGGGTAGAAACACCCCAAGAAGTTTGGAACGGGTAAGAAAGTTTATTTTCTTTATCGGTAAACTGAATACCAAATGCCTTTGCAAAACCATCGCCAAAGAAATGCGAAGTACCGCTTTGAAGCGCCTTACCATCGTGCATCATTGCTTCAATGGTGTATGTATTAACAGCACCGGCAAAACGCTCTTTTTCGGTTTTAACGCCCTTAATAACAGGAATTGCAAGGTATTTTTCGGCAAATGTTGCATAAACATTTAACATCTGAATTGTTTCTGCCTGTGCTTCTTCGGCAGTAGCGTGAATTGTGTGACCCTCTTGCCAATAAAATTCGCGCGAACGCAAGAACGGCCTTGTGGTTTTTTCCCAACGAACAACACTGCACCACTGATTATAAAGTTTAGGCAAATCACGGTAAGACTGAATTATGTTTTTATAGTGGTCACAAAACAAGGTTTCGGAAGTAGGCCTTACGCAATACCTTTCTTCAAGCTTTTCGTTACCGCCGTGTGTAACCCATGCAACTTCGGGGGCAAAACCTTCAACATGGTCTTTTTCTTTTTGAAGCAAACTTTCGGGGATAAACATTGGCATAGCAACATTTTCGTGGCCTGTTTCTTTAAACATACCGTTCATAATTTGCTGAATGTTTTCCCAAATTGCCCAACCGTAAGGGCGAATAATCATACAGCCCTTAACCGAAGAATAATCCATAAGTTCTGCTTTAGATACAACATCGGTATACCATTTTGCAAAGTCTTCCTCCATAGAAGTTATTTCTTTTACTAATTTTTCTTTTGCCATTTAAATCACCGCAATTTTTATTTAATAACATAATTATATTTATTATACATAATAATAAAGCATTTTGCAACAGAAAATAATTTATATAAAAAACTATTGACAAACTGCAAAATACAACTTATTATTTTTATAGAGTTAATGCTCTTACACATTATTAAGGAGTTATTTTTATGGTACTTGAAAAAATTAAACAAATGCTCGCAGACCAGTTAGACGCTGATGCAGATACAATGACTGCCGAAACAAAAATTGCCGAAGACCTTGGCGCCGACAGTTTAGATGTTGTTGAAATGCTTATGTCTATTGAAGACGAATACGATGTTGAAATTCCCGACGAGGAAATTGAAAACCTTAAAACAATAGGCGATGTTGTTGAATACATTACAAACCATATGAACTAAAAAATTAAGCCGTGTGCAAAAGCACACGGCATTTTTTATGCGCAATTTTTACCGGCTTTCTTACCGCCCTTTATAACCTTAAAACCTTTGCGGCGCAAATATTGTTTAGCGCGGTCTTCAAAATCAATAAAGCGTTGTTCGTTAAACAAAGCCCAAACGGTAAAACCAACCACCAATATTTCTAAAACACTTATAATTACTGCACCCATTTTTGTTTCCTCCTTAAAAAGAACATTTGTTCTTTTTCGTTATTTTTATTATATCAGCCAAATAAAAATTTGTCAAGCACTTTTTTGTTTGGCTTTTACAATTATATTATGCAGCATTCAGTGTCCCAAAGTATGTACTTTGCAAATTAAAAAAGAGGGTTTATTACCCTCTTTTATTTTTTTATTTTTAACTTCTTTTCTTCGCCTTTTATTAGTTTAACTATATTGCTTTTGTGTCTGTAAAACACAAGTATTCCCATTAAGATGGTAAGTACCAATATAACCGGCTGAATGCCGTAGGTTAAAAAGCCCTTTTGAACAAACGAAACAATAACAACTATTGTTGTTGCAATTAAGGTAGAGAGCGACACAATACGCGTTACCGCCATATTTATTGCGTAACCCAAAAGGCCAAGTATAATGCCCTGCGGACAGCAAACTGCAAAAATGCCAACGCTTGTTGCGGCACATTTACCGCCCTTAAAATCAAAGAACAAGGGGTAAGCATGGCCAAGCATACAAGCATAACCGCAAATATAAGTGCCCCAAAGAATTATTTGCGGACTATTGGGAAACGCCAAGGCAAATAAATATTTACCAATTAAACAGGCAACCGCACCTTTTATTGCATCGCACACAAAGGTAAGAATCCCTGCCTTTACGCCAGCCACACGCAAAACGTTGGTTGTACCTGCGTTACCGCTTCCTTTTTTTCTAACATCAAATTTAGAAAAATGTTCTGTAAAAATAACCGCAAAACTTATACTGCCAATAAGATATGCAAAAATTGGGGATAAAACTGCTAACATAATCATTTTTTACCGTCGCCTCTTTCTCTTATAACAAACCTAACAGGTGTTCCCTCTAGCCCAAATACCGCGCGTATGCGGTTTTCTAAATACCTTTGGTAAGAAAAATGGAATAAATCTTCGTTGTTGCAAAAGCACACAAATGTGGGAGGTTTTGTTGACGCTTGGGTCATGTAATAAATTTTAAGCCGTTTGCCTTTATCAGACGGCGGTTGCACCCTTGCGGTTGCTTCGGCAAGAATATCGTTAAGTTTGCCGGTTGAAATTCGCATATTGTTTTGTTCATACACATACTTAATAAGCTGAAATAATCTATCAATTCTTTGCCCTGTTTTTGCCGAAATAAAAATTATTGGTGCATAAGGCATAAACGAAAAATCGTTCATAAGTTTTTTGCGGAAAGAATCCATTGTGGTACTGTCTTTTTCAATTAAGTCCCACTTATTAACCGCAATAATTGCCGCCTTGCCCTGTTCGTGCGCAAGACCTGCAACTTTGGAATCTTGTTCGGTAAAGCCCTCTTCGGCATCTATCATAATTACGCAAACATCGCTTCGTTCAATTGCCATTTGCGCCCTTAACACGCTGTATTTTTCAATTTTATCGTCCACTCTGCTTTTTCTGCGAAGCCCTGCAGTATCAATAAAATTAAATGTGCCGTCTTCTTTTTTAATAAGAGTATCAATAGCGTCGCGCGTGGTACCTGCAACCGAAGAAACAATTGAGCGCTCTTCGCCAGATATTTGATTTATTAAGGAAGATTTACCCGCGTTGGGTTTGCCAATAACGGCTACATTTATAACTTCGTCTTCGTTTTCATTAAACTCTTCTTCGTTTATATAACTAAACACCGTTTCAAGTAAATCGCCTGTGCCGTGGCCGTGCACCGAAGAAACGGGAATTGGGTCGCCAAGGCCCAAATTATAAAATTCATAAAATTCAAGCGGAGTTTTTCCAATGTTATCGCACTTATTTACACAAAGCACAATTGGTTTACCGCTTTTTTGAAGCATTGCGGCAACTTCGCTGTCGGCTGCAGTAACACCGCTTGTTAAATCGGTTACAAAAATAATAACAGAAGCGGTATCAATAGCCAGTAGCGCTTGTTTGCGCATTGAACTTAAAATAATATCATCGGTTTTGGGTTCAATACCGCCTGTGTCAACCAACATTACCTTGCGGTTTTGCCATTCGCAGTCACCGTAAATACGGTCACGCGTAACACCGGGGGTATCGTCTACTATTGAAAGGCGTTTGCCCACAAGTTTGTTAAAAAGGGTTGATTTGCCAACATTTGGTCTGCCAACCACCGCAACAACAGGTTTTGCCATTTTACTGCTCCTTTCAGTTTAATAACTTACTAATTAAATCTTCACCTTTTGAAGATACAATGTTTATCTTTACACCAAGTTTTTGCTCTACCTCATTTACCGATACATTATCTAAAAACAAATCGTTTTCATAGCGTAACATATTTTCGGGCAAAAGCAAAACACTGCCTATATCTTTATCTTTTAACTGTTCTATTAAATCGTTTCCGGTAACAAGGCCCGAAACGGTAATTTTTTCGCCAAAGAAATTATTTTTAATAGCAACAACATTACATTCTAAATTAGGAAACTTGTTTTTTGCATAAGTCACAATTTCTTTTAACAGTGGCTCGGCCGCAACACCGGTTGCTATAGTCTTTTTGGTGTTTCCGTTTAGGTTTTCCGCTTCGTTAATAGCAGTAAACGCTTCGTCTTTTAAAAGCGCCCACATACCAACTCCGTTAGCGAGTTGCGAAAAATCTTCATAAAATTCAACAGGCGGAATTTCTTGTTCTGCAAGTAAATAAAACTCATCCGACCCAAAAACCTTGCGAACGCCGTATTTTTTAACACTTTCTTCGCCGTATTTGTTTAGTATGCGAAGTGTTTGTGTTGCGGTTTCTTTATTAAACGAATTTAATTTGGGCAACCCCTCGCGGTATTTGGTTATACCAACAGGCACGGCGGCAATGCTTTCAATATTTTCAAACTGCAGTAAATCAGAAAGTGAACGCTCAAGTTCTTTTTCGTCGTTAAACCCTGGCACCAAAACAAGTTGGCAGTTCATTTTAATTCCCGCCTTATTAAAGCGCGAAATTATATTTAACTTTTCACCTGCAAAACGGTTGTTCATCATTTTGCACCTAAGTTCGGGGTTGGTTGTGTGCACCGAAATATTAACGGGGCTTATGTGCATTTTTATAATGCGGTCAATTTCGTGCTCGGTTAAATTTGTAAGGGTAATATAGTTGCCAAACAAAAAAGAAAGGCGGGAATCGTCGTCTTTAAAATATAAACTTTCCCTCATTCCTTTTGGCAACTGATTTATAAAGCAAAAAATACAGTTGTTTTGGCAAGGGTGTTGTTTGTCCATTAAATAATCTTGAAACTCTAAACCAAGTTCTTCATATTCGCCCTTTTTAATTTTAACGGTTTTTACCTTGCCCGAAACCGTTTCAATCTTCAAATTCAATCGGGTGTCGTTTTGGTAAAAACGGTAATCAAGCACATCAATAATTTGGTTTCCGTTTATTGTAAGAACTTTATCGCCGTCTTTTATGCCTTTTTTATAGGCAGGCGATTTTTTAATAACTTCCTTTACCGTTACAGCCAAAACAATCCCTCCTTGGTTAAAAATAAAAGGCAGAGATAAGGAATTCCCCCAACCTCTGCCCAAATTAGCAAAACGAATTATTCTTCAACTTTTACTACTTCGCGGTCACCGTAATAGCCACAAGCAGAGCAAACACGGTGAGGTCTTTTGTATTCACCGCAACGAGCACATTTTACCAATGCGGGTGCAGTAAGTTTCCATAAATTATTGCGTCTTTTATCGCGACGGGCTTTAGATGTTTTTCTCTTCGGTACTGCCATTTTCAGCAACTCCTTTTTATATCATTCATTATTTTCAAGTAAATCGGCAAGGGCCTGTAAACGCGGGTCAATTTCCTTTTTACTACAACCGCAGTTTCCTTCGTTTAAATTTTTACCGCACTTACTGCAAATTCCCTTACAGTCGGTTTGGCAAAGGTGTTTCATTGGAAGCGAAAGCAACACTTCAGAATAAACAAGTTCATCTAAATTGAGTTTTAAATCCTCAACAATAATAATATCGTCGCTATATTCACTTTCAATTTCGGGAGCCAAGGACTTTTCAAGCAACACTTCGTGAGTAGCGGCGGTTGGTAGCCCGCATCTATCACAAGGGGATGAAAAGACATACACCATTTTAAGCCAAAGGGTAACAAGACCTGCCCTGTTGGACACTTTGCCACTAACACTAACGGGTTTTAAGAGCGGATATATACCCGAATAGTCAAGCCGACTCATATCCAAACTATATTCAATAGGAAGAACTGCATTTGGTGTGATAAATAACTTTTTTAAATCAAGAATCACTCAGTTTCCTCCAATCGTCACCAAGTTATTATAAAAGAAATAATCCCTTTTGTCAATAGGTTTTTTAAGTAACTTTAAATTATTTCTGTTCTCTTTCTTTCATTGGAACATAAGGTTCGGCAGGAGCATCTTTAATATCGCGAATAAGTATGAACGGTGTCATTTCATCGTCTTGTCCTGCAGGGTTGTCCCTAATTAAATCGGCAAGAAAATCTTTACTAATAAAGTCAAGGTCACTGCTTGTACCAAGAATATCAACCGATAAATCGTTAGCGTCAACAATCATTACACTAATACCGTGGGCGTCTTTAATTTTTTTACATTCGCCGTCTGGGTCTTTGGGAATTAAAACCGCAAGGTTTTTATAGGTTTCAAGGGGAGCGTTTTTATAAAAACCGTCAATGCCCGCAATATCGTGGCCAACAATTTCGTAAAATACACCGCGTTTGCCAAAAATTTTGCAAACACCGGCGCAAATTGCGCCCCAAATAACAAGCGGTGCGCCTTTCATATCAATAGCAAGCTGAAGTTTATAAGGTTCGCCCATACCAATACCCGTTGCGGTATAAGGCATAGCAAAGCGAGAAAGTGTTTTTGCCAAAAAGCCAATTTTAACATTTTTCTTTTCAACGGTGTTGTTTTGGCACATTGAAACAACCTTTTCGCCAATAGAAAGAATGTCGCCCTCTTTATACAAAGGCATTACATAACGGCCAATAAGTTCAACCAAATTTTCGCCGCGTTCAATAAAATGAGTGTTAACTGCATAGCGTTCAAAACGCTTGCCGTCAAGTTCCACAACGCCCCTAATATAATAAACAATGCCGTCTTTTTCGCGTTTGTTTTCGGCATAGTTTTTATTGCCGTCATACCAAAATGCCATTTTTTACAGCCCCTTTATTTTTTCTAATTATTAGTATATACATTTTATACCGCAAAGTCAATGAAATAAAAAATAAAACCCGAGCGTTGCTCGGGTTTTTGGGTTTTATTCTGCGTAAGCCAAAACACCTGCAGGAAGTTCTTCTGCATCTGCCGAAACAGTAAATATAACATCTACCTTTGCTTCGTTTGCAAGCGCTTCAACCTTTTTAAGAAAATCTTCAAGTTCAGCATAATCGCGTGAACCAATGCGAAGTGTTGCATCGCCAAACAAATCGGTTACATCGTAGTTACCTGCCAAAATTCCGCAAATCATACCATAATATGCAGCAAAACCGCTAATACCGTAATGGTCAGCATCAATAAGTCGTGCTTTATGGGTAATACTGAATTTTAATGTGTCGCCCTTTTCAATACAAACAACATTGCCGTTGCTTTTTTCAGTGGCGGCATTAACGAAATCAACTAATTTTTTCGTTTTACCGGAACCCTTTCTACCAATGATAATTTTTACCATATTATTCAGCTCCTTTTTTATTTTCTGCGAACGGTTTTAGCCGTTCGTCTAATTAACTTTCTTATTTGCCTAAGCGTTTTTCAAGTTCTTCTTTTTGTGCTTCGTAACCGGGTTTGCCCAAAAGCGCAAACATATTCTTTTTGTAACTTTCAACACCGGGTTGGTCAAACGGGTTTACGCCAAGCATATAGCCCGAAATTGCACAAGCTTTGCAGAAGAAGTAAACAAGACGGCCAAGGTTTTCTTCGTCGGCCTTGTCAACCTCAATAACCAAGGTGGGAACACCGCCGTCGGCATGGGCTAAAACAGTGCCTTCAAATGCCTTGTTGTTTACAAAAGACATTGGTTTACCGGCAAGGAAGTTTAAGCCGTCGCCGTTATTTTCTTCGGCTTCAATAACAACATCGCTTCCGTTATCGGCAATGTTTACAACCGTTTCAAACATAAGGCGTTTGCCGTCTTGAATGTATTGGCCCATTGAGTGTAAATCGGTAGAGAATGTAACCGATGCAGGGAACAAGCCCTTATTGTCTTTGCCTTCGCTTTCGCCGAAAAGTTGTTTATACCATTCAGCCATCATTGTAAAGCGTGGCTCATAACTTACAAGAAGTTCAATATCTTTGCCTTTATTATAAAAAGCATTTCTTGCAGCGGCGTATAAATAACAGTCGTTTTTATTAACATCTTTTACGCTGTATTCTTCCCTTGCCTTTTGCGCGCCTGCCATTAAAGCGTCAATATTGGCACCGCTTGTGGCAATGGGCAACAAACCAACTGCAGTTAAAACAGAATAACGGCCGCCAACGTCATCGGGAACAACAAAACATTCATAACCCTTTTCGTCGGCCAACTGTTTAAGTGTGCCGCGCGCTTTATCGGTTGTGCAGTAAATACGTTTAGATGCTTCTTCTTCGCCGTATTTTTCTTCTAAAAACTTGCGAAGCACCCTAAATGCAACGGCAGGTTCAGTGGTTGTACCGCTTTTTGAAATAATGTTAAGCGAAACATCTTTGCCTTCGCAAAGCGCCAAAATATCGTTTAAATCGCTTCCGCTAATTGAATTGCCCGAAAAATAAATTTCGGGTGCGCCGTTTCTTAACTGGTTATAGTAAGGGCCTTTTAAAAATTCAATAGCAGCGCGTGCGCCTAAATAACTGCCGCCAATACCAATAACAATTAAAACATCGCTGTCATTTCTAATTTTTTGTGCGGCGGATTTAATACGCGCAAATTCTTCTTTATCGTAGTTAACCGGCAAGTCTGCCCAGCCCAAAAAGTCGTTACCAAGCCATTCGCGGCTATTAAACAAATCGTGTGCCGAATAAACAGAAGGTTCCAACCCCTTAATATCATTAGGACGAAGGAACTCTTTTGCATATTGTGTGTTAAATCTAAGTGCCATTTAAAATTACCTCTGTTTGCTTTTTTCTTTATTTATATTTTACTATAAAAAAAGCAACTTTTCAACTGTTATTTGTGCGAATTTACTGTTTTTTTACATTATAAAGAAAATAAGCTTTTAACTATAAACGAAAATGCCTTAACTATGTTAAGGGAGACGCAGTCTTCTTTAGTTACTATATTTACAAAACCAATACTTTCCCCATCAATAAAATATTCCGCCTTGCCAACTACACTGCCTTTTTTCATTGGCGCGGTAATATTTTCTGCTATTTCAATTTGGCTTGTTATTTTATTAGCATCGCTTTTTTTAATAAGGGCTGAAAAATCGTTTTCGGGCATAATTTCAACCGCTTCGTTAACACCCTTTTTAACCGCAATAAAATTTTTCGTTAATTCGGGTGTTTTTATAATGTAACCGTAATTTGCAAAGCCAAAGTTAAGCAGTTTTTGAGAATCACTAAAGCGGTCGGCACTACTGCTTGAATTCAGCACAACGCTTATTAAATAAAGCCCACCACGGTTGGCAGTTGCGCAAAGGCAATAACCTGCTGTTGCGGTTGTTCCTGTTTTAAGGCCTGTGCAACCTTCGTAAAAGCGCACTAAACGGTTGGTGTTTACAAGTTCCGATTCGCCGCCGCGCAAAGAATCCATCCAAATAGTTGTGTAATCGGTAACAGTAGGGTATTTCATAAGTTCTTTTGCCATAACGGCTATATCGTATGCGCTTGAATAATGTTCGGGCGCGTCAAGTCCTGTTGCATTTTGAAAATTAGTATTAGCAAGGCCCAACGCCTTTGCTTTTTCGTTCATTAAAGCCACAAAACTTTCTTCGCTGCCTGCAACTGCTTCGGCTAAAAGCACAGTTGCATCGTTTGCCGAAACAACAAACACCGCTTTAAGTAAATCGTCCACCGTCATTTGTTCGCCCGGATGGAGCCAAATTTGCGAACCCCCAAGTTTTGATGCGGTATCACTGCAAGTTAATACAGTTTCTTTGGTAAAACTGCCTTGTTCCATTGCTTCCATAACAAGCAACAAACTCATAATTTTAGTTATTGATGCAGGCGGTAAACGGGTGTCTTTATCTTTTTCAAAAATAATTCTGCCCGTGTTTTGTTCAATTAAAACAGCGCTGGGCGAAGTAACGGTAATTTCCCCCTCGGCAAAGCAGTTTACCGCACCGCCAAATAAAAATAAACATGCTAAAAGTATACATAATAATTTTTTCATAAAAAAAGCACACTCCCCTTTGAAAGTTGCGTTTAATAAAATACAACCTCATAAAAAGAGTATGCTTTTAAATTATTTTTAATAACCAAGTTCTTCTTCGCAAATAATTACCTTAATTCTGCCTTTATCGCGCTGGAAAGAACTTACCACATAGTGACAGCAAATTCTTTGGTCGGCACTGCAGCCGCTTCCAATATCACCGTCACCCATACATTCGCCACACGATTCGCAATAGGTTTTGCAGTTAAGACGTTTTGTGTTCTTTGGTGCGGCAATTTTTCTTATTCTGCGGAAGCCCTCTTCGGTGGTTTCAACAATTTTATTTGCGCCAACCACAACAATAACGCTTTTGGGCCCAAAAACAAGCGCCGCAACCCTGTTGCCAAAACCGTCAACATTTATAAGGCGTCCGCTTGTGGTTACCGCGTTGCTTGACATAACAAAAACATCGGCAAAAAACGCTTCTCTAAAACGATTCGTGCGCTCTTCGTCGGTAATGCCCGGCTCATAACGGTCAATAAAATTATAGTCACCGTTTTTAAAAAGCGAAAGGGTGTCAATTTGCTTTAAGGTTACCGAACCGCCTGCGCCAATTTTATCGCCCTTTTTAATAAGCGATTTTATTATGGGCAAAACATCTTCCTTTTTTTCGGCATAGTAAGCGTCCATTCGGTTCTTTTTAAGCGCGTCTATGGTTTTTGCAATTTTTTCGGTCATAATATAATTCCTCCGCCTATAACAATATCGTCTTGATAAAATACTGCCGATTGCCCTTTTGCCGCCGCGCGCTGCGGTTTATCAAAAATAACTTCGGCTGTGTCGTTATCTATCATTCGTACGGTGGCGTTTTCTTCTTTGTGGCGGTAACGCAGTTTTGCCGTTACCTTTATTTCGCCGCTTAATTTTTCAAAAGGTATAAAGTTTAGGTTATTAACAAGTACGCGTTTATTAAAAAGGTATTCTTCGTTCCCCAAAACAACTTGGTTTGTTTTAGCGTCTTTGCTAATTACAAACTGCGGTTTGCCAAGCGCAATGCCAAGCCCTTTTCTTTGCCCAACGGTGTAGTTAATTACGCCTTGATGTTCGCCCAAAACTTTGCCGTTTATATCCACAAAATTGCCCTTTTCAAAGCCAAATTCGGTGTTATTCTTAATAAAAGAAGCATAATCGCCGTTTGGTATAAAACAAATATCTTGGCTGTCGGGCCTGTTTGCATTGCTAAATCCAATGCTTTCGGCTTTTTCCCTAATCTCCGCCTTGGTGTAATCGGCAAGGGGCATTTTAGTACGCCTTAGCTGTTCTTGGCTAAGGCAATATAAAACATAAGTTTGGTCTTTTGAAGCGTCATTTGGCCTCCGCAAAAGCATTCTTTTTGTAATAGGGTCTTCGGTTATTTTAGAGTAGTGCCCTGTTGCAATATAATCAATTCCCATTTCATCTGCTTTGTTTAAAAGAGCCGAAAATTTTACCTTTTTATTGCAAACAATACAGGGGTTCGGAGTTTCGCCGTTTATATAAGAATTAATAAAATAATCTTTAACTTCACGCGCAAACAGTTCGGTAAAATCAAAAACGTAATGTTCAATGCCTAACTTGTCGCACACGCTTTTGGCATCAGTTATATCTCTGCCGCGGGCAAGTTCGTCTTCTTTGTGCAAAAACAAAGTTGCGCCAATAACATGGTATCCCTGTTCTTTTAAAACAGCAGCCGCCACCGAGGAGTCCACGCCCCCCGAAAGCCCAATTAAGACCTTTTTCATATAATCACCAAATATATTATACCTTATTATATTAAATAACGCAATAAAAACCGCACAGTAACTTCCGTTACTGCGCGGTTTTGGTTTTAGAATAAGCCGGAGATTTTGCCGTTTTCGTCAACATCAATTTTTTCGGCTGCGGGAACTTTGGGAAGCCCCGGCATTGTCATAATGTCGCCTGTAAGAACAACTATAAAGCCGGCGCCTGCGCTAACCTTAACATTCTTAACGGTAACCATAAAGCCCGTGGGCGCACCCAAAAGCGCGGGGTTATCGGAAAAGCTGTACTGTGTTTTAGCAATACAAACAGGAACCTTATCAAAACCAAGTTCGGTAAGTTCGGCAATTTGCTTTTTAGCGTTGGGTGTTAAAATTACACCGTCACCGCCGTAAACCTTTTTAACAACGGCTTCAATTTTTTCTGCGATGGAACAGTCAAGTTCGTAAGAGAAGGTGAAATCGCCCTTTTCTTCTTCGCAAAGGCGAACAACCTCTTTTGCAAGGTCAGTACCGCCTTCGCCGCCTTTTGCCCAAACGTCTGACAAAACAGTATTAACGCCAAGTTCTTTACATTTAGCAATAATAGAGTCAATTTCTTTATCGGTATCGGTGGGGAAACGGTTTACCGCAACCACACAAGGAAGTTTATAAACATTTTTAATGTTTGAAACATGGCGAAGCAAGTTGGGAATACCTTTGTCTAACGCAACTAAATCTTCGTTAGCAAGTTCGGTTTTTAAAAGACCGCCGTGCATTTTAAGCGCCCTAACGGTTGCAACAACAACCACAGCCGAGGGTGTAAGCCCTGCCATACGGCACTTAAAATCAAGGAATTTTTCGGCGCCTAAATCGGCACCGAAGCCGGCTTCGGTAATAGCGTAATCCCCTGCTTTTAAAGCAAGTTTTGTTGCCATAACCGAGTTACAGCCGTGGGCAATGTTAGCAAAAGGACCGCCGTGAACAAATGCGGGGGTGCCTTCAAGACTTTGCACCAAGTTGGGCTTAATAGCGTCTTTTAAAAGGGCGGTCATTGCGCCAACTGCCTTTAAATCGCCTGCGGTAACGGGTTTATTGTCATAAGTATAAGCAACAATAATTCTGCTTAAACGCTCTTTTAAATCGGTAATAGAACTTGCAAGGCAGAAAACCGCCATAATTTCACTTGCAACGGTAATATCAAAACCGTCTTCACGCGGAACGCCGTTTACCCTGCCGCCAAGACCGTTTACAACAAAACGAAGTTGACGGTCGTTCATATCAACACAGCGTTTCCAGGTAATTTTCTTAACATCAATACCCAAAGCGTTGCCCTGTTGAATGTGGTTATCAAGCATTGCGGCAAGTAAATTGTTTGCAGCGCCAATTGCATGAAAGTCGCCTGTAAAATGAAGGTTAATGTCTTCCATTGGCACTACCTGTGCGTAACCGCCGCCTGCGGCACCGCCTTTAACACCAAAAACCGGGCCTAAAGACGGCTCACGCAAAGCCATAACAACATTTTTGCCAATTTTCTTTAAACCGTCGGCAAGGCCAATGGTAGTGGTAGTTTTACCCTCGCCTGCGGGGGTGGGAGTAATTGCGGTAACAAGCACAAGTTTGCCGTTTTCTTTGTTTTCATTTAACAAACTCAAATCAACTTTTGCCTTGTATTTGCCGTACTGTTCAATATATTCTTCACCTATACCTGCCTTTTTGGCGATTTCGGTTATAGGTTGCATTTTACATTCCTGAGCAATTTCAATATCGGTTTTGTATCCCATAATTGCCCCTCCTATTATCTTTCAGGTTTAGCAGTATGAAGCATAACATCGTGAGCGCCGCCCTCAACAATACTTGCCTGCGAAACCAAAGTTAATTTTGCTTTTTGCTGGAGTTCGGGAATTGTTAGCGCACCGCAGTTGCACATTGTAGAACGCACCTTTGCAAGTGTTTGCTGAACGTTATCGGAAAGTTTGCCTGCATAAGGAACATAAGAATCAACGCCCTCTTCAAACGAAAGTTTACCTGCGCCGCCTAAATCATAGCGTTGCCAGTTTCTTGCGCGGTTAGAGCCCTCGCCCCAATATTCTTTCATTAAAGTACCGCCAATATTAACCTTTTGGCTGGGGCTTTCGTCAAATCTTGCAAAATAACGGCCAAGCATAATAAAGTCGGCACCCATTGCCAAAGCCAAGGTTACGTGGTGGTCGTGAACAATACCGCCGTCGGAACAAACAGGGATATACATACCTGTTTCTTCAAAATACTCATCTCTTGCTTTGCAAACTTCAATTAAAGCGGTTGCTTGACCACGGCCAATACCCTTTGTTTCACGGGTAATACAAATTGAACCGCCGCCAATACCAACCTTAATAAAGTCGGCACCTGCTTCTGCCAAGAACCTAAAGCCCTCGCGGTCAACAACATTACCTGCGCCAACCTTTACGGTATCGCCGTATTTTTCGCGTATCCAAGCAATCGTACGGCTTTGCCACTCACTAAAGCCCTCGGATGAGTCAATACAAAGCACGTCGGCACCGGCATTTACCAATGCAGGTACGCGTTCTGCGTAGTCGCGTGTGTTAATACCTGCGCCAACAACGTAACGCTTTTGGCTGTCTAAAAGTTCGTTGGGGTTTTGTTTGTGCGAATCGTAGTCCTTACGGAAAACAAAACTGCAAAGACGGCCGTCTTTATCAACAATGGGTAAAGAATTAAGTTTATTATCCCAAATAATATCGTTTGCTTCTTTAAGGGTTGTGCCGTCCGGTGCGGTAATAAGTTTTTCCCTTGGGGTCATAAATTCGCTTACCTTTACCTCTTTATCCATACGGCTAACACGGTAATCTCTGCCTGTTACAATGCCCAAAAGCACACCGTTTGCAGTACCGTCATCGGTAACGGCAACTGTGGAATGGCCTGTTTTTTCCTTTAAAGCCAAAATATCGGAAAGTGTTGCATCGGGGCGAATGTTAGAACTGCTAACAACAAAACCTGCTTTGTGCTTTTTAACAGCGGCAACCATTTTGGCTTCGTCTTCAACCGACTGTGAGCCGTAAATAAAGGAAACACCGCCCTCTTTTGCCAATGCAATAGCAAGTTTTTCGCCCGATACCGACTGCATAATAGCCGATACCAAAGGTGTTTTTAAGGTAATTGCGGATGTTTCTCCCTTTTTATAACGAACAAGAGGCATTTCTAAATTAACTGCCGAGGGGATACATTCGCTTGAGGAATAACCCGGTACTAAAAGGTATTCGTTAAAAGTGTGTGAGGGTTCACTAAAATAATAAGCCATATTTATTATCCTTTCTTAAAGTAATCAACTGCCGAAGCAAACATTTTAATATCATATTCACCTGGAACATTTTTGTAAAGTCCGTTACCAATTCTTTCGCTGTGGCCCATTTTACCAAATACTCTGCCATCGGGTGAAGTAATACCCTCAATAGCATGGGTTGAGTTGTTGGGGTTAAAGCGAATATCAGATGTAGCGTTGCCTGCTAAATCAACATACTGTGTGGCAATTTGGCCGTTTTCAGCAAGTTGTTTAACAACTTCTTCACTTGCCAAGAACCTGCCTTCGCCGTGAGAGATAGCAACATTTACAATATCGCCAACATTCATGCCTTTAAGCCACGGAGATTTATTCGCAGCAATACGGGTTCTAACAATGCGCGACTGGTGTCTGCCAATGGTGTTAAAGGTAAGTGTGGGGCTGTTTTCATCGGTGTCAATAATTTTTCCGTAAGGCACGAGGCCAAGTTTTATAAGGGCTTGGAAGCCGTTACAAATACCGCACATTAAACCGTCGCGGTTATTAAGAAGTTCGTGAACTTCTGCCTTAATTTCTTCGTTTCTAAAGAATGCAGTAATAAATTTACCGCTTCCGTCGGGTTCATCACCGCCCGAAAAACCGCCCGGTAAAAATACCATTTGAGCGCCTTTAAGTTTTTCGGCAAATTCACTTACACTTCTTGCAATATCGCCGGCAGTAAGGTTTCTTATAACAAAAATTTCCGGGTCGGCACCTGCGTCGCGCATTGCCTTTGCACTGTCAAACTCACAGTTAGTGCCGGGGAAAGCAGGAATTAAAACTTTAGGACGCGCAACCTTAATTTTTGGCGCGTAAATTTCTTTGCTTTCATAAGAATATGTTTTAATTTCTTTTTCACCCTGTTCTATGTTGCAAGAATATACGGGTTCTAATTTGTTTTCATAAACCTTTAAAAGTTCGTTAAGTTCAACTTCTTCTGCGCCATAAGTGAATTTACCGTCAGCAGTAACTTCACCCAAATATAACGCACCGTCAATTTCTTCATTAGTTTCAACAACAAAGGAAGCATAATTATAATCAAACAGTTTGTTTAGGTCAATGTCGCTATTTACCTTTACGCCAAGGCCGTTACCAAAGGCCATTTTCATTAACGCTTCGCCAACACCGCCTAAACCGACAGTATAGCAAGAAACTGCTTTTTTGCTTCTTAAAAGTGTTGTAACCTTGGTGAAAAGTTCAAACAAAGCATTAGTTTCGGGCAAAGAATTTTCATCGTATTTGCAGGAAAGCAAATAAAGTTTATTACCCGCTTCTTTAAGTTCACCCGATACAACATCATCGGTTTTGCCTGTGGTTACGGCAAATGAAACAAGTGTTGGGGGTACATCTAAATTTTCAAATGTACCGCTCATTGAGTCTTTACCGCCAATAGAGCCAATACCAAGTTGCATTTGGGCTTTAAACGCGCCAAGCAATGCGGCAATTGGCATTCCCCAACGGTTTTCGTCTTTGCCGGGGTGGGGGAAATATTCCTGAAAGGTTAAATAAACATCTTTAAATTCGGCACCGCTTGCAATAAGTTTGCAAACCGATTCAACAACCGCCAAATATGCGCCGTGATAGGGGCTTTTTTCGGTTACAAACGGGTTATAACCCCAAGCCATAAACGAACAGTCATTTGTGTGTTTCTTTTCAACCGAAATTTTTTGTACCATTGCCTGTGCAGGTGTAAGCTGGTATTTACCGCCAAAAGGCATAAGCACTGTGCCTGCGCCAATGGTAGAGTCAAAGCGTTCGCTTAAACCGCGTTTAGAGCAAACGTTAAGGTCGCCTGCAAGGGAAACCATATTCTCAGCGAAAGTTTCTTTAACTTCGCGTTTGGCAATTTCGCCTTTCTTTGCCTTTACATTTATGTGTTTTTCAGCGCCGTTTGAATTTAAAAATTCACGGCTTATATCAACTATTTTTTTACCGTTCCAGTTCATTACAAGTCGGGGTTCTTTTGTAATTTCGGCAACAACGGTTGCATTTAAGTTTTCTTTACTTGCGAGGGAAATAAAACGGTCAACATCTTTTGCTTCAACAACAACCGCCATTCTTTCTTGCGATTCGCTTATGGCAAGTTCTGTTCCGTCAAGTCCGTCGTATTTTTTGGGAACTGCATTAAGATTAATTGTAAGACCGTCGGCAAGTTCGCCAATAGCAACCGAAACACCGCCTGCGCCAAAGTCGTTACAACGCTTAATCATACGGCAAGCATCGTAATTTCTAAAAAGTCGCTGAAGTTTTCTTTCTTCGGGTGCGTTACCTTTTTGTACTTCGGCACCGCAAAGTTCAACCGATTTTGCGGTGTGCGATTTTGAAGAGCCGGTTGCACCGCCAATACCGTCACGTCCGGTTGCACCGCCCAAAAGAATTACAACGTCGCCTTCTTCTGGAACTTCACGGCGCACGTTTTCTGCCGGGGCAGCGGCAATAACCGCACCAATTTCCATTCGTTTTGCGGCATAACCATCGTGGTAAATTTCATCTACAATGCCGGTTGCAAGGCCAATTTGGTTACCGTATGAAGAATAACCTGCAGCCGCAGTTGTAACAATTTTTCTTTGCGGAAGTTTGCCGGGTATTGTTTCATTTAAGGGTTTTAAGGGGTCGGCTGCGCCTGTAACACGCATTGCGCCGTAAACATAAGACCTACCCGAAAGCGGGTCGCGAATAGCACCGCCAATACAGGTTGCGGCACCGCCAAACGGTTCAATTTCGGTGGGGTGGTTGTGTGTTTCGTTTTTAAAGAGCAACAACCAGTCTTCTTTTTCGCCGTCAACAGTGATGTTAATTTTAACGGTACAAGCGTTAATTTCTTCCGATTCGTCAAGTTTTTCTAATTTGCCGTTTTCCTTTAAATATTTAACCGCCACAGTGGCAATATCCATAAGGCAAACGGGTTTTGTTCTGCCAAGTTCACGTCTTACGGCAATATATTCATCGTACGCCTCTTTTAAAAGTGCATCTTCAAACTCAACGTTATCAATAATTGTTAAAAATGTTGTATGACGGCAGTGGTCGGACCAATAGGTGTCTATCATACGAATTTCGGTAATAGTTGGGTCGCGGTGTTCACTTTTAAAATACTGCTGACAAAAAGCAATGTCATCGGCATCCATTGCCAAACCATACTGTTTAACAAAATCTTCAAGACCTTTTCTGTCAAGTGCGGTAAAGCCGTCAAGTGTTGCAACCGTTGTGGGCAATGTATAATCGGTTTTAAGAGTTTTGGGAAGTTCTAAACTTGCCTCGCGCGATTCAACAGGGTTAATAACATATTTTTTAACCGCGTTTACATCGTCTTCGCTTAATTCTCCGTAAAGCACATAAACCTTTGCGGTTTTAATACTGGGGCGTTCGCCCTTTGAAATAATTTGAATACACTGTGCGGCAGAATCTGCGCGTTGGTCAAACTGACCCGGCAAAAATTCGGTTGCAAAGATGGTGCCGCCATTTGCGTCAAAATCAGCCGAAGCAATATCAAGTTGCGGTTCCGAAAAAACGGTGTTTATAGCATAATCAAACAAATCTTTTTCAATGTTTTCGGCATCGTATCTGTTTAATATGCGTAAATCTTTAAGGTTTTTAAGGTTTAAAAATTCCCTTAACTCGCTTAATAACGATTTTGCTTCGTTAGCAAGTTCCTTTTTCTTTTCAACATATACTCTGTAAACCATTATTTGCCCTCCGTACATTGTAGCGCTTTTTTACCAATATCGCTGCGGCAGTAAGCACCACTGAAACTAACCTTTTTGGTTTCTTCATACGCTTTGTTTATTGCTTCTTTTAAGGTGGGTGCGGTGGCTGTAACGCCAAGTACACGTCCGCCCGAAGTTACAAGTTTGCCGTCTTTAATTGCGGCGCCTGCAACATAAACACAAGCGTCAGTTTCTTCTATTTTAATTTCTTTGCCCTTTTCATACGCTTCGGGGTAACCCTTTGATGCCAAAACAACACAAGCAGCCGAGCCAGACGAAAATTTAACATCTTCTTCCTTTAGTGTGCCGTCGGCAGTTTTTTGCATTACGGTTAGCAAATCGCTTTCCATAAGCGGCAAAACAACCTGTGTTTCGGGGTCACCAAAACGGCAGTTATATTCAATAACCTTGGGGCCGTCTTTAGTTAGCATTAAGCCAAAGTACAAGCAACCTTTAAAGGTTCTGCCCTCTGCTTTCATTGCGTTTATTGTGGGAAGGAAAATCTTTTCCATACACACTTTTGCCACTTCTTCTGTGTAATAGGGGTTTGGTGCAATTGTGCCCATACCGCCTGTGTTAAGGCCTGTATCGTTATCGCCAATACGCTTGTGGTCCATGCTTGAAACCATTGGTACAACAATATTTCCGTCGGTAAAACTTAACACTGAAACTTCGGGACCCTCTAAAAACTCTTCAATAACAACGGTTGTGCCGCTTTTACCGAATTTGCCGTTTTCCATCATATCTTTAATGGCCTCTTTGGCTTCTTCGCGGGTAAGGGCAATTATAACACCCTTGCCAAGCGCCAAGCCGTCGGCTTTAATAACAACGGGAATTTTGCAGGTTTCAACATACGAAAGCGCCTTTTGACAGTCATTAAAAATTTCGTATTCGGCGGTGGGTATACCGTATTTTTTCATTAAATTTTTAGAAAATGCTTTACTGCCCTCAATAATTGCTGCCGCCTTGTTTGGCCCAAAACTTTTAACGCCAACTTCCAAAAGGCAGTCAACCAAACCGCCTGCAAGCGGGTCATCGGGAGCAACCACAGCAAAATCTATATTGTTTTCGGTTGCAAATTCACAAATTTTGCCAAATTCCATTACGCCAATATTTACGCATTCGGCGTCAGCGGCTATACCGCCGTTACCGGGCAAAGCGTAAATTTTTTGGACGGTTTTATTTTCTTTAATTTTTTTAATAATGGCGTGTTCTCTTCCGCCACTGCCTATAACTAAAACTTTCATAAAAACTCCTAATTAGTGGTGGAATAATCTCATAGCAGTAAATGCCATAACCATATTATATTTATCGGCTGTGGCAATAACCAAATCATCGCGCACACTGCCGCCCGGCTGTGCAATATAACTTACACCGCTTTTTTTAGCGCGTTCAATGTTATCATCAAACGGGAAAAACGCGTCACTGCCCAAAGTTACACCGCTAATTTTAGAAAGGTATTCTTTCTTTTCTTCAGCGGTAAAGGGTTCGGGGCGGTGGGTAAAGTATTTTTGCCAGTTGCCGTCATCAAGCACGTCGCCCGATTCATCAGCGGAAAGATAAATATCAATAATGTTGTTTTTATCAGGTCTGCCAACTGTGGGTAAGAAAGGAAGGTTAATTACCTTTTCGTGTTGGCGAAGCATAAACAAATCGGCCTTTTGACCTGCAAGGCGTGTGCAGTGAATACGGCTTTGCTGACCTGCACCAACGCCAATTGCCTGGCCGTCGTAAGCATAGCAAACCGAATTAGACTGGGTGTATTTAAGTGTAATTAAAGCAATAATCATATCAAGTTCTGCACTTTCGGGCAACTCTTTGTTTTGTGTAACAATGTTACTTAGCAATTCTTTGTTAATTTTAAAGTTGTTTCTGCCCTGTTCAAAGGTAATACCAAAAACATCTTTGGTTTCTTTTTCGGCAGGAATGTAATCGGCATCAATTTTAATAATATTGTAGTTGCCTTTGCGCTTAGCCGATAAAATTTCCAGAGCTTTTTCGCTATATGACGGAGCAATAATACCGTCAGATACTTCACGCGCAATAATTCTTGCGCAGGTTTCGTCACATTCATCAGAAAGGGCAATAAAATCGCCAAAAGAACTCATACGGTCGGTACCTCTGGCCCTTGCATATGCACAAGCAATTGCAGAATTGTCAAGTCCCTCAATATCATCAACAAAACATGCTTTTTTAAGTGTTTCGCTAAGCGGTTTGCCAACTGCGGCAGAGGTAGGGCTAACGTGTTTAAAGGAAGCAGCGGCTACCATACCTGTTGCTTCTTTAATTTCCTTTACAAGTTGCCAACTGTTAAAAGCGTCTAAAAAGTTTATGTAACCGGGTTTGCCGCAAAGAATTGTAATGGGCAAATCGCTTCCGTCTTTCATATAAATTTTAGATGGTTTTTGGTTGGGGTTACAGCCGTATTTAAGTTCAAACTCTTTCATTTTTTTGCTCCTTATTTGTTTTTGTTTATTAAGCGGTTTTCTTCTTTTCCTGTTTCTAAATCAATATAACGAACATACAAAGAAATTTTATTATCATTATCAAGATTTTCCCAAAGTTCGTTTGTAAAGGTGTCTATATCATCGTAAGTGTTAATTCTTTCGGGTTCGCCCTGAAAGGTGGGAATGGGGTCGCCGTCACAAACATAGGTGTGAATAAAGTGGCCTAAACCGTTAAGCGGTGCATAAGAAAATGTGTAACGGTTACAAGCAGAACCTACCGCGTCGGCAGATTTAAGTATGCTCATTTCGTAGGTAAAATCTCCGCCGTCAAATTCAAGCATTGCGCTTATTCTTGGGGTAAGGTTAGGCGCATCGGGTTCAAATTCCCTTGTTTCCAAAGAATTTTTAAAGGAAACACCGTTTTTAAGGCCGTTTATAACGGTATCGGTTTGGTCACCATTTGTAACAACAAGTTTGTTTTCAAAACTGCGAATAGCAGCGTAAATAATAAGCGAAGGGTCGCTAACTTTACTGGCATCAAACGGTTCAGTAAAAACTTCACCGTTTTTAACAGTAAAAATGCGGTTACGGCTGTTTGCGCTTCTGCCCATAATAAAATAAGCAGCCACAGCGTTTTTGCCGTTGGGGGTTTTGCCCACAACAATGCCCCTGCCAACATAAGAGTTGCCATAAATGGCGTCTTTAATATTTTTTGCTTTGTAAATATCCATTTTCATTATTCCTTTACTTATTTTTAATAATTTGTTTGCAAACCTTTTCGCACGCCAAGGGAAGTATTTTCCATTCTGCTTGGCTCATAACCCTTTTTTGCAAACTTTCGGGGGTGTCTTTCTTTAAAACCTTAACGGCTTTTTGCAAAATTATTTCACCGCCGTCGGGAATTTCGTTTACAAAATGCACAGTTGCACCTGTAACCTTTACGCCCTTTTTAAGCGCCTCTTCGTGCACCTTTAAGCCGTAATAACCCTTTCCGCAAAAAGACGGAATAAGCGACGGATGAACATTTATTATTCTGTTTGCAAAGGTCTTTGTAAACTTTTCACTTAAAATGCTCATAAAACCGGCAAGAACAATTATATCAATTTCTTCTGCTTTAATGATTTCAATAAGTTTGTCTTCAAACGCGTCTTTATAATCTTTTTTAAGTACAACCGCGGTTTTAATACCCGCCTCTTTTGCGCGGGTTAAGGCGTAAGCGTCTTCCTTGTTTGAAATTACCAAGGCAATTTTACCGCTTTTAATTACACTTCCCTGCGCCTTAATAAGCGCACCAAGATTAGTTCCGCCGCCCGAAACCAACACAGCAATTTTTGCCGTTTTTTGCATTACTATCACCCGTTAGTTAAGAATAATTTTTTCTTCGCCTTTTTCAATTACACCAATTATATAAGCGTCTTCGCCGTTTGCTTTTAAAATTTCAAGCGCCTTATCAGCATAGGCAGCTGGTACAACAACACTCATACCAACGCCCATATTAAAGGTGTTAAACATATCGCGTTCGGTTATGCCGCCACGCTCTGCAAGAAGTTTGAATATGGGTAAAACTTTAACCTTGCTTTTATCAATGTTAGCGCAAAGGCCATCGGGAATACTGCGCGGAATGTTTTCGTAAAAACCGCCACCTGTAATGTGTGAAATTCCGTGAATAGCGACCTCTTTCATTAAAGCAAGAATAGATTTAACATAAATCTTGGTGGGGGTAAGCAAGGTTTCGCCAATGCTTTTGCCGCCAAGTTCGGCAATTGGTGCTTTAATGTCTTCGTTTTCAACGTCAAAAACCTTTCTTACCAAAGAAAAGCCGTTAGAGTGAACACCGCTTGAAGCAAGAGCAATTACAACATCGCCCTCTTCCATTTTGTTGTTATCAATAATTTTATCTTTATCAACAATACCTGTACAATATCCTGCCAAATCGTATTCGTCCTCGGGGTAAAAACCGGGCATTTCAGCAGTTTCACCGCCAATAAGCGCCGCGCCCGACTGAACGC
Source organism: Acutalibacteraceae bacterium (assembly GCA_045601805.1). Classification (GTDB taxonomy): domain Bacteria; phylum Bacillota; class Clostridia; order Oscillospirales; family Acutalibacteraceae; genus SIG607. Next base: position 5,187 of record JAZSAJ010000052.1, on the reverse strand, counting down.
AACCTTCGGCAACGCCTTTAACAATATCGGCAATTCTTTCGGGAATGTTTTTACCGCAAGCAATGTAATCTAAAAAGAAAAGCGGCTGTGCACCTGCGCAAATTACATCGTTTACACACATTGCAACACAGTCAATACCAACTGTGTCGTGCTTGTCCATTAAAAATGCCATTTTAAGTTTTGTACCAACACCGTCGGTACCGCTAACCAAAACAGGATTTTTAATCTCGCTTAAATCAAGTTCAAAAAGACCGCCAAAACCGCCAAGGCCCGAACAAACGCCCTTTGTGTTTGTTCTTTTAATATGTTCTTTCATAAGTTCAACAGCTTTGTAACCGGCCGTAATATCAACGCCTGCTGCTGCGTATGCTTCTGATTTTGAATTATTGTGCATTGTTGTTTCCCCCTAAATTATTCTTTTCCGTTCCAACAGTATGTACAAAGTTTGCATTTATCAACACCTATTGCTTTTACAATACCGTCAAGTGTTTGGAATTCTAAAGACCCCAAATGTAAACTTTCTGCCATTGCTTTTCGCATTGCTTTACCGCGTTCTGTGGTTGGGTCGCTGTATTCTTCAATATGCTTAAAGCCCTCTTCGCCCTCAAGTTCCATAATGGTTTTTCTTGCAATAAGGTCCATTTCACTATTGCTTCTTGAAAAGTTTAAGAACTTGCAATTATACATAATTGGCGGACAAGCCGAGCGCATATGAACCGATTTTGCTTTGTTTTCATAAAGAAAATCAATGGTTTCTTTAATTTGTGTTCCCCTAACAATTGAATCATCAACAAACAAAAGGTTTTTGTCTTCAATCAGCTCGTGAACGGGAATCATTTTCATTTTAGCCACGCGGCTACGTTCCTTTTGGCTTGAGGGTGTAAAACTTTTTGACCAAGTAGGAGTATATTTAATAAACGGCCTTGCAAAACGGCAACCGCTGTTATTTGCATAACCAATGGCGTGCGGTGTGCCTGAATCGGGAACGCCTGCAACATAATCAACTTCGGGAAGTTTTCCCAGTTTCTTATCGTTTTCGGCCATTATTTCACCGTTACGGTTACGCATTGCTTCAACATTTATACCAAGATATTCAGATGTTGGGTATCCGTAATAACTCCATAAGAAAGAGCATATTCTCATTTCTTCAAGCGGTTTTTTAAGGCACATTATTTTATCCGTAGAAATCTCAACCACTTCGCCGGGGCCAAGTTCTGTTTCGTCTTCGTAGCCAAGTTTTTTGTAAGAAAATGATTCAAAAGCAACACAGTGCCCGTTTTCGTTTTTGCCTATAAGCACCGGCAAGCGTCCGTATTTATCACGCGCGGCAATTAAGTTGCCGTCACCCTTTAAAATTAAAATTGCCGCCGTACCGTCAATATTGTCTTGCGCAAAGCGAATGCCCTCGCCAAAACTTTCTTTTTGGTTAATAAGCGCCGCAACCAGTTCTGCGGTGTTTATTTTGCCACCCGTCATGGCGTCAAAATGACCGCCAAAAGTAGAAAGGTATTTGTTTATTAGTTCTTCCGCATTGTTTATTACGCCAACAATGGTTATAGCGTATGTTCCAAGATTAGAACGAATAAGCAACGGCTGTGCGTCGGTATCGCTAATGCAACCAATTGCCGAAGTGCCGCGCATTTCATCAAAAATATCGGCGAACTTTGTGCGGAAAGGCGAACTTTCAATATTGTGAATGCTTCTTTGAAGCCCTATTTCTTTATCGTAAACGGCAATACCGCCGCGCTTTGTGCCCAAGTGCGAGTGATAGTCTGTGCCGTAGAATACATCGGAAATTGCGTCATATTTACTGACTGTTCCGAAAAAACCACCCATTTTGTATGCTCCTTAATTATGATTTTGTTTTGTTGAAACGACAAGTTTAGGCAGTCGTTTCAACATCAAATGTTCCATTTGATAGCAAATTTCTTTTGAAATTTGCTACAAACTCATAACAATGGTTATTTTTCAAAACTTTCAAAAAGTTTTGAAGCGCCGTTAAAACGGCGTGTCGAAGCAATCTTTGCTTCGACAAATACTAACCATTTAAAAAGTCTTTGCGGGAGCCAAAAAACTTGGCTCCCGTAGATTAACGGTTATAAAATTTATGCAAAGAAAAGTTTGGAAAGTTCCATTGGTTCAATGTATTTTCCGTCTTTGTAAACGCGCATATTGCCCGAAGAAATTTCGTCTATAAGCATAACATTACCGTCTTCGTCATAGCCGAATTCAAATTTAATATCGTAAAGTTCCAAGCCCTTTTCTTTAAGGTCATCGGCAACAATTTTTGTAATTTTTTGGGTCATATCCTTAACATCATCATACTGTTTTTCGGTCATAACGCCAAGGCAAACAAGACCGTCTTTGGTAACAAGTGGGTCGCCCTTTGCATCGTCTTTAAAGGTTGTTTCAACATAAGCAGGTAAATCGGCACCCTCTTCAATGTAAGCACCGTAACGGCGCAAGAAACTGCCAACCGCTTTGTAACGGCAAATAACTTCAAGACCTTTGCCAAAAACTTTACCCGGAAGAACTTCCATTGTGGTATCGTTTAAGTTCGCGCTAACGAACTGTGTTTTAATGCCTGCGGCATTAACCTTTTCAAAGAAGTAAACCGACATACGAAGGTTAACATCGCCAACGCCTTCAATTGTAAGACCAACAGCATTTTCGCCGGGGTCAAATTTACCGTCTTTGCCTGTGCAGTCGTCTTTGAATTTGAGCAAATAGTTGCCGTTTTCTAGTGCGAATACGTCTTTTGTTTTACCTGTGTAAACCTTTTTCATTTTTTATTCTCCTTATATTAAAGATTTGAAGCAATGTTTTTATCTTTTTCTAAAACGGCAGCGCCGTCTTTTTCTCTTTTTTGTTTTAACTTATCAGCAAGGTCGGCATCTTCAACCGCCAAAATTTGCGCCGCCAAAAGCGCAGCATTTGCGCCGCCGTTTACCGCAACTGTTGCAACAGGCATACCTGTGGGCATCATAACCGTCGCAAGTAAAGCATCAAGCCCATCAAAACAACTTGATTTGCAAGGAATACCAATAACAGGAAGTGTTGTGTTTGCCGCAACCGCACCTGCCAAATGCGCCGCCATACCTGCCGCCGCAATAATTACGCCAAAACCGTTTTCGCGGGCATTTTGTGAAAATTCCGCCGCTTCTTTAGGGGTTCTGTGCGCCGAATAAATATGAACTTCATATGGAATATTAAGTTCTTTTAAAACAGCAACCGCTTTTTCAATTACGGGAAGGTCGCTGTCGCTTCCCATTATAATGCCAACTTTTTTCATATAACCCTCCAAATAACACAAAAGGACACACTAAAACCCGAAACGAATTTAGTGTGCCCAGACGGTCGGCTAACATATTAATTCTTACTCCCCTGTGGTGACCCACATTTCCGTCAGTTATAAGAACCGTTAGAGCAGCTTTTAATTCATCTGCTTTATGGCAATATTTTATCATATTTTTGCCTTTCAGTCAAGAAAATTACTGCAAAAATTCAACATTTTTCTTAACAAAAATATACATTCAAAACACAAGTATTTTGTTCAGTTTGCCAACCGCCAAAATTCCCTTGACACAAAAGAAAAATGAAGATATAATATTTTAGCAAAAACTAAACACGCGGGTATGGCGGAACTGGCAGACGCGCTAGATTCAGGTACTAACGCGCGAGAGGTTCTTTCAGACCTCTGCTGTTTCTTTAGAAGAACCGCATAAAATCAAGGGGTTTCACGATTTTTGACCTTGATTCTTATTTGTTCAAAAATCTCAAAAAAACACTTATTTCTAACGGATTTCTAACAAACCGTTTCGGTTCTAAGATTTTCGAAAGGATTTAAGTCATATATGCGGGTATGGCGGAATTGGCAGACGCGTTAGATTCAGGTTCTAATGGTCGCAAGGCTGTGCAGGTTCAAGTCCTGTTACCCGCACCATCATCTCTCAAACCCAGTGTTTATGCGGGTTTGAGAGATTTTCTTTGTCTAAAAACACTTTGTGATTTAAGTGATTTTAATGTCAAAAATGAGGGTATTTCTACCAAAAATCCGTTAGAAATCTGTTAGAAGTCAAATATGCGTTTTTATATATTTTAGTAAATTGCAAACAAAACAAAAATATGGTAAAATATTAATGATAAGTTTGAAAATTGAGGTGAACTAATGAAAAAACCTGACCGTCTTGTAGGATATCTGAAATTGAACGATTCTGAATGTGCCTTTGAATTTAATGACAATGATTTCACTTTATCTTTATATCCCCCAACTACGAAAGACTATGATATTCACAGTATTTTTGAAGGTGTTACCGGATTTAACCATAAAGAGCATAAATGGATTGAAAATTTAAAATTGACTGGCGTTACATCGTCTGGCAGTAATATTATTTTTAATGTTCAAGACCTTCCGTCTAATTATAACGGTTTTAAAGTATATAATGTACATTGGTATTTTTGTTATTATAATACATTGAATGAGAAGAGCATAGAGGGCTTTCGGATAAAGGGCCCTGAAATTGATTTGTTTTATCCTCCACAAAGAGCTTTGAAAACTAAAATTGATTTTTCTGAAGAAAATCATAGAATAAAAGGTATGCAAGTATCATCTAATGATAATAACGATTGTAGTTATTGTGGAAAATATCGATTGATTAAAGGCGTTGATGCAAATATAGAATTATCTGCGTATGCAACCATTCATACGGATACCGCTGTTAACCCAATCGATGCTAATAGCATAATGACAACTTGGTTTTCAACCCCGATTGATTTGGATGTGCTTATAACAGCTTATTACAATGTCATTCGCTTCTTTGAATATGTTACATACAGAAATAATATAACCTTTGAATCAATAGATATCTTTTTTAATAATGAAGACGGTCTTCGACAGTGTGACGGGATGCTTGTATTCCCCAGTAAAAAAGATACTGAAACACACAAGAATGTCAAAAAACGAATTATAGGATATGACCTCCTTTTAAATAAAACAGCTAAAATTTTTACTTTAATAAATAAAAACAAGATAGGATTTGGTCATATATGCAAATCTATTGAGGACAGAAGGCATTATCCTGTAAGCAGAACTATTATGATTCTGACTGAGTTTGAACGCGAATACCGTAATATTTATGGCACAGATTATAATAGATCAGAAAAGTATGTTGATGTAAAGAATAGTGT
>JAZSAJ010000051.1:0-13490 GCA_045601805.1 Acutalibacteraceae bacterium | reverse complement strand
TTCATACCGCCGGACAGTTCACTTGGCAGGGTGTTTAAATTGTCGCAAAGGCCTAATTCGCAAAGAATTTCCTTTGCGGTATCTTCATCACTAAAAAGCGCAACATTTAAAAGTGCCGTTTTGTGCGGAATTAAACGGTCTTCTTGAAACACTACCGAAAAGGTTGTGTTTTGTGGGGGTGTTATTTTGCCTTTTTTGGCTTTTTCAAGCCCCATAATTAACCGTAAAACTGTGGTTTTACCACTGCCCGAAGCACCCGTTAGTGCAACCCTTTCGCCCTTTTCAATTAAAAATGACAGGTTTTTTATAACCTCTTGTTTTTTATAAGAAAAACTAACATTATTAAAACTTATCATAATTTCTTCCCCCTTTTTAAAAGCAGAGAAGTGCCTTGCTCAAAAGCAAAACTTAAAAGAACAATAACAAGTGTTACGGCAAAAACTTCATTGTACTCAACGGCGCTTTTACCTGCCCAAAGCATATTGCCAAGCGAATTACCGCTGCGGCAAATAACTTCGGCCGCCACGCCCGATTTCCAAGCAAAACCAAGCCCTGTTGACGCGGCTGAACTTAAAAACGGCAAAGCCGAGGGAATAACAATTTCTTTTAATGTTTTTGTTTTGGTAAGGCCCATAACCTTTGCCATTTCAAGCAAGTTTTTGTCGGTTGCCAAAATACCTTCTTCGCAGTTTGCCCAAATTATTGGCAGTACCGTTAAAAAGGCAATAAAGGTTGGGGTGGCGTCCTTTGACATCCAATAAAAAACCAAAATTATAAAGGAAGCCACAGGCACCGCCCGTATAATTTTTAAAAGGGGCGAAAAAAGCGCCTTAAAAAACTTAACCTTTGCGGTTAAAAGCGCGCAAATGCACCCAACAATAAGCGCCGATAAAAAGCCCAAAACAATGCGGGTAAGCGAATAAAAAACGCTTATATAAATTTCGCTTTTTTGCAGCATTACAAACAGCGTTTTAAGGGTATCACTGGCGGTGGGAATGGGGATAAGCAAACTTTTATTGCCAACTGTTGCCCCAATTTCCCACACTAAAACCCAAAACAAAACCGAAAGTGCAGTTTTAAAAAAGTTTTTACTTTTTAACATAATAGAAGTCGTCACCCGGTAGTTTTCCGCCTACACTTTTTGGGTTGGCGTCAAACATTACCTTTAAATAACCCGAAAGTCCTTTCTTCATTTCTTCGCCCGAAACAAATTTAAGACCGCAATAAGGAATTGCTTTTTTTGCAATTGGCTCTTTGGGAATAATGCCTTTTTGTGTGCAAAGTTTTGCGGTGGTGTCAATATCTTTAAGGGCATTATCAACCGATTCTTTGTATTCGTCCATAAAAATTTCAACGGCGTCTTTGTTGTTTTTTAAATATTCGTTGTTTACAATAACGCAACCCATCATAAGCGTACTGTCAGAGGCGATTTTACCCCATTCTTCGCTCATATCAAAAACGGTTTTTGCGTTTTTGTTGTTGGTGGTAAGCATTGTTGCAACGGGTTGGGGAGCCAAAATAACGGCATCTTTTTCCTGCGCCCAAACAGGTAACAGTTCACTTCCCTCGCTAACAAACTTAATTGTAACATCGTTATCGGGGTCAACGCCGTTGCCCTTTAAAACATAACGCAAAATATATTCGGGGTTTGCGCCTTGGCCGGGCGAATAAATTGTTTTGCCCTTTAAATCAGCAATACTCTTAATTTCTTCGCCGTTTGTAAGCATATACAAAACACCCAAGGTGTTTACCGCCAAAACGGTTACCTTACCCTCGGTTCTGTTGTAAATAGCAGAAGCAAGGTTGGTTGCAACGGCGGCAACATCGGCTTCGCCCTTTGAAACGGCGGCAATAATTTCATCGTTTGCGCCGGTTAATGTAAAGTTATATTTGTTAAGAGTTTCGCCCTTTTCGGCTTTATCCCAAAGGTTTAAAGCGCCAATACCTGTTGGTCCGCTTAAAACATAAACATTCATTTCGCCCGGTGTCTTTTTAGCGGCACAACCGCAAACCGAAAGACACAAAACAATTGCTAAAATTAAACTTAATACCTTTTTCATTATAAAACACATACCTTTCCGTCATTTATGACAATTAAATTTTTTTCTTTTAGCGCGTCTAATGCGCGGTAAAGACTTGTTCGCCCAATTTTAAGGGTTTCGGCAACCGCCGAAAAATTGCATTTTACACCGCTGTTTGCCGAAAAATATTTAAGCACCTTTGCTTCTGCGCTGCTTGATGAATAAACCGAAATTTTTTGGTTTAAAAACCTTATTTTTTGGTTTAAAAATGTAATATAATTTACAGCGGTTTTTGGGTGGGCGGCAAAAATTTTTGTTAATTCTTCTTCACTTATAAACAAAATTTCACAGTCGCTTTTTGCAACAATTTTACTTACAAACGGTTGCTTATCTGCAAACACCGCCGCGGCGGCAAAAACGCTGCCTGCGTAAAATGTGCAAAGAGTACCGCCTTCGCTTTGCTCTTCTGCTTCGGCTTTGCCGTTTATTAAAACTGCAATGGCGCGTTTGTAGTTGTTTTGGCTGTAAATAACCTCGCCTTTTTTAAAGGCCACTATTTCGCCAATGGCTGAATAATCAATACTTTCGGTTATTCCCTTAAATAAAAACAAATTTTTTAAGGTTTCTTCCCTAATATTTCCCAATTTATCACCCCAAACTGTACCAAATGGAACACTTTTTCTTTATTATAATACCCACTTGGCAAAATGTCAATAATATATATAAATAAAATAGTTGATTTTTTGTTTTACCCGTGTTATAATGCTAAACGGCAATTTGTGGCATAAGCAAATTGTTGTACCGTTTACTTTGCTTTCGGTGTCTGCCGATAATTCGGAACACTCGTGACCGTTGGCACAGTTTACGGCGAATATTTTTAAAAAAGGAGTGACTAAAATGACAGCAGAAAGAAAGCAAGAGCTTATTAAGGAATACGCTGTTCACGAAGGTGACACAGGTTCTCCTGAAGTTCAAATTGCACTTTTGACAGAACGCATTAACGAACTTACTGCTCACTTAAAAGTACACGCTAAGGACCATCATTCCCGTCGCGGTCTTTTAAAAATGGTAGGTCATCGTCGTAACCTTCTTGCTTACCTCACAAAGGTAGACATTAACCGTTACCGTTCTATCATTAAGCGTCTTGAAATTCGTAAGTAATTTCGCAAACACGGGCAGGCCGCCACTTTGGTCTGCCCTATTATTCATTTAATAGGGGTGTATTTGGTTAGCGGTAAATCGGGTACCGAAAGGGCTTTCGGTATCGGATTTATTGCTAACATACAGCCCCAAAAAATAAAAAAACGGAGGCAAAAAAATGTTTGAAAGTTACAAAATTTATGAAACCACACTTGCCGGCAGAAAATTAACACTTGAAACCGGCAAAATGGCATTACTTGCAAATGCGGCAGTAATGGCAAAATACGGCGAAACCGCTGTGCTTTGTACTGTAACCGCATCGGCAAAACCGCGCGAGGGCGTTGATTTCTTCCCCCTTTCGGTAGATTACGAAGAAAAAATGTATTCGGTTGGCCGTTTGCCCGGCTCGTTTACACGCCGTGAAGGCAAAGCAGCCGATAAAGCCATTTTGGCTTCCCGCTGTATTGATAGACCTATTCGTCCGCTTTTCCCAAAAGATATGAGAAACGATTGCAGTGTTGTTGCAACCGTTATGTCGGTTGACCCCGATTGCGACCCGCAAATTGCCGCCGCTATTGGTGTTTCTTGCGCAATTGCAATTTCCGATATTCCTTGGGCAGGCCCAATTTCTTCGGTAAATGTTGGTCTTGTTGACGGCGAAATTGTTATTAACCCCACACTTGAGCAGAGAGCAAAAACCGACCTTGACTTAACCGTTTCTTCAACAGCCGATTTGGTTGCAATGATTGAAGCCGGCGCAAACGAAGTTAGCGATGAAGTTATGTTCCAGGCTATTATGAAAGGCCACGAAGAAAACAAGAAAATTGTTGAATTTATTAACGGTATAGTTAAAGAAATCGGCAAAGAAAAATTTGCTTTTGAATCTAACGACCCCGACCCCGAAATTTTGGCTGAAATTGAAGAATTTTGCATTGAAGATGTAAAAAAAGCTCTTGACACCGACGACAAACTTGTTCGCGATGCTGCTTTACTTCCTATTTACAATGCAGTTCACGAAAATTTTGACGAGCGTTTCCCTGAAAATCCTGCTAAACTTGATGAAATTATGTACCTTGTTCAAAAACACGTTGTTAGAGCTTGGCTTAAAGACGAGAAAAAGCGTGTTGACGGCAGAGGCATTGATGAAATTCGCCCATTAGCAGCCGAAGTTGATTTATTGCCAAGGGTACACGGTACAGGTATGTTTACCCGCGGTCAAACCCAGGTTCTTTCTTGCGCAACATTAGCGTCTGTCAGCGAAGCACAAAAACTTGACGGACTTGATGAAGAAAAAGAAAAACGCTACATTCACCATTATAACTTCCCGTCCTATAGCGTTGGCGAAACCAAACCTTCGCGTGGCCCCGGCCGCCGCGAAATTGGTCACGGCGCTTTGGCAGAACGCGCTTTGGTACCCGTTATTCCGTCGGTTGAAGAATTCCCCTATGCAATTAGGGTTGTTTCGGAAGTTCTTTCTTCTAACGGCTCAACCTCACAGGCATCTATTTGCGGTTCTACCCTTGCCTTAATGGCAGCCGGTGTTCCCATTAAAGCCCCTGTTGCAGGTATTTCTTGCGGTCTTATTACAGGTGATGACGGCGTTTACGGCGACTTTATGACAATGGTTGACATTCAAGGCCTTGAAGACTTTTACGGCGATATGGACTTTAAGGTTGCAGGTACCAAAAACGGTATTACCGCAATTCAAATGGACTTAAAGGTTCACGGTTTAACACCTGAAATTATTAAAGAAGCACTTGCAAAAACACACAAAGCAAGAAATTATATCATTGATGATATTATGCTTCCTTGCATTGCCGAACCGCGCGCTGAACTTTCTAAATATGCGCCTAAAATGCTTACTACCGTTATTGACCCTGCTAAAATTGGCGATGTTATTGGTAAACAGGGCAAGGTTATTCAATCTATTCAAGAACAGTGCGAAGTTGTTATTAACATTGAAGACGACGGCCATGTATTTATTGCAGGCGTTGACCTTGAAAAATGTAATCAAGCACTGGCGATTGTTGAAACAATAGCAAACGACCCCGAAGTTGGCGCAATTTACAAGGGCAAAGTTACACGCCTTATGAACTTTGGCGCATTTGTTGAAATTGCACCGGGTAAAGAAGGCCTTGTGCATATAAGCAAACTTGATGTAAAACGCGTTGAAAAGGTTGAAGATGTTGTTTCGGTTGGCGACGAAGTAATTGTTAAGGTTACCGAAATTGACGACCAAGGCAGACTTAACCTTTCTCGCAGAGATGCGCTTGTTGAAATTGAGGGCGCAGTTATCGTAGATGACGGCGAAGAAGAAAAACCCCGCCGCAAAAACGATAAACCAAAAGGAAACAGAAAAGGTTTCCGCCGTCACGATTAAAAAACAAAGCGGCAGTCCATAAACGGACTGCCGTTTTTAAAGACTATTTGCTTTAAGCAGGAGAGATTTATGAGCGACATTAAAAAGGAAATTAACCGCCGCCGCACATTTGCCATAATTTCCCACCCCGACGCAGGTAAAACCACCTTAACCGAAAAACTGCTTTTATACGGGGGCGCAATTCAGTTAGCCGGCAGTGTAAAGGGTAAAGCAACCGCCCGCCACGCCGTTAGTGACTGGATGGAACTTGAAAAACAGCGCGGTATTTCTATAACTTCATCGGTTATGCAGTTTGAATACAACGGTTATTGCATAAACATTCTTGATACCCCCGGCCACCAAGACTTTTCGGAAGACACCTACCGTACCTTAATGGCGGCAGACAGCGTTGTTATGGTAATTGACGCGGCAAAGGGTATAGAACCGCAAACCCGAAAACTTTTTCAGGTTGTTGCTATGCGCGATATTCCTATTTTTACCTTTATAAATAAACTTGACCGCGAAGCGCGTGACCCCTTTGAACTTATTGACCAACTTGAAAAAGAGTTTGGCATTGGCACTTATCCAATGAACTGGCCAATTAGTTGCGGTGTTAATTTTAAGGGTGTTTTTGACCGCGAAAAACGGGCAATTATAACATTCCAAAACGGTTTTAAGGGGCAAAATAAACTTGATACCGAATATTGCGATATTACCGACACCGAAAAAATGGATTCAATTATTGGACCGTATTTGCGTAAAGATTTGGTTGACCAAATTGAACTTTTAGACGGCGCAAGTTGGGATTTTGATTTAGACAAAGTGCGCCACGGCAAATTAAGCCCGGTGTTCTTTGGTTCTGCTTTAACAAACTTTGGTGTTGAACAGTTTTTGGAAAGTTTTCTGACTATGACAACACCGCCCCTTCCGCGTGAAACCAAAGACGGCAAGGTAGACCCACTTGATGAAGATTTTTCGGCATTTGTGTTTAAAATTCAAGCCAATATGAACAAGGCCCACCGCGACCGCCTTACCTTTATGCGCATTTGTTCGGGTAAGTTTGAACGCGGTAAAGAATATTACCATGTTCAAAGCGGTAAAAATATGAAACTTCCCCAACCGCAACAACTAATGGCGCAGGAACGCGAAATTGTTGACACCGCTTATGCAGGCGATATTATTGGTGTGTTTGACCCCGGTATTTTTTCTATTGGTGATACCGTTTGCGCTGCCAAACGAAAGGTCGTATTTGAAGGCATACCCACCTTTGCGCCTGAACATTTTGCGGTTTATGAACAAAAAGATACCCTTAAAAGAAAACAGTTTGTAAAGGGTATGACACAAATTGCCCAAGAGGGTGCAATTCAAATTTTCCACGAGCCCGACAGCGGTATGGAAAGGGTTATTGTTGGCGTTGTAGGTGTTTTGCAGTTTGAAGTGCTTGAACACCGCCTTAAAAACGAATACAATGTAGAAGTTGTTAAAACGGCAATGCCTTATGAACATATTCGTTGGATAGCAAATAAAGACATTGACCCCAAAACCCTTAACCTAACAAGCGACACAAAGGTTGTGCAAGACTTTAAGAATAACAACCTTTTAATATTCACAAGCGAATGGAATATTAACTGGGCGCTTCAAAAAAATGAAGGGCTTATATTAGAAGCATTTTCTAAAAACTAAAAAAGATGTGTGGGTTTTCCACACATCTTTTAATTTTATTCGCTTGTACTTGGTGTACTTTGTTCACTCTTCTTAACATTGCTTATGTAAACGGTGATTTGTGAATCACGGCTTATTGAAGCAGGCGAAGCAGGGTCGGTTTTAACAACGCAACCGTAATTAACCGAATCGTCTTCAATTTCGTAAACAAAAATGTTTGAATAAGAAAAACCGCATTTAAAAAGTTCAATAAGCGCTTTATCACCCGTGTACCCTTTAAGGTTGGGCAAAGCGACATATTCTTGACCTAAACTTAGTGACAGGTTTATAACGGTGTCCCTTGAAATTTGGCTGCCGGGTGCGGCATCTTGCCCAACAACAATACCGGCCGATTTATCGGAATATTTTTTACCAAGTACCGAAAACTTAAAGTTGGGGTAGTTGGTGCAAATTTCTTCGTAAGTCATATTTTCCCTTGTAAAATCGGGCACAGTTAAAAGTGTTTCGGTAACAATGCTTTCGCTTTGTTCGCTTTCGCTTTGCGAAACAGAACTTTCGGGCAATGAACTTTCGCCGCCCTTTGATTTTGGCGGATTAAGAATTAAAAGCACAATAATTAAAACAAGCAAGAACACACCTGCGGTAACCGAAGCCGAAATAATTGCATATTTGCGGTTTAATTTTGTACCTTTTGTTGCCTTTTTCTTTTCTTTTGCCTCTTGCGGTTTTTGGGTATCTTTAACAACCGGAATAATTGTGGTTGTAGCCGAAACCGCCGGCGCAATGTCAAGTTTAAAATCCTCCATTGTTGGTGTGCGGCTTTCGGCGGTAATTTGAAGCGCGTTTGCAAGTGTTATTAAAACATCTTTAGGAAGCGCCTCTGCAATTTCACCGGGAATAGAAACTCTTTCATCGGTAATTCTTCCCGGCGCTTCAATTAACGAAGAGCCAATTAAAACCCTAAAAAGAGTTGCCGCAAAACCGTAAACATCGGTTGCAGGGGTTAAAAGAGAAGTTTCGCTTTGTGTATATTGTTCAATAGCGGCGTACCCCGGGAATAACTGGGTATTTATAATGTTGCCCGATTGCCTTAAACCAAAAATTGAAAAACCTGTAAGGCGAAGACGGCCGTCACGCCCAACAAAAATGGTTTCGGGCGAAATACCGCCGTGAATAATACCTTTTTGGTGAAGCGAAGCCACCGAAGACACAAGCGGCATAAACAAAGGCCTTGCTTGTTCCCACGAAAGACTACCGCCGTTGCGCAACAAAAATTCCTTTAACGGCATACCCGAAGGGGCTTTGCTAATAACATAAGCGCCGCCAGCGGCTTCAATAATTTCAATAGTTTCGCTAACTGCGTCAAGCATTAAATCTTTAAGTGTGCGGTGAAGTTCTAAAAAACTAACAAGGGCGCTGTTAAACTGGTAATCCATACCGTCTTTAATTAAAACCTTGCCGTTTTCACCGCGAAAAGCAAGGGGAATGGGGAAAAATTCGCGAATATTAACAACCGAATCGGTTTCTTTATCCCAACCAATATATGTTGCGCCTTCGCCATCGCGCGAAAGCAATTTTCCAATAATATAACGGGATTTAATTCTTGTGCGTATAGGTAAATAGTTTTCTTCGTTTTTGTCAGCTGAACTAAAACCGCAAATAGGGCAAATTTCTTCGCCGCCGTTATCGTTCATACAACCCATACAAAGAGAATTTATATCAATCATAAAAAGTTTTCCTTTCAAAATGATTAAATCTATTATAACATATATGTCAACAACAAAGTTGTAACCAATTTATTGCTTGTTTAAAGGAACAAGTTTTTTAAACACACAGGTGTGTTTTGGGGTAACGGTGCGGTCTTCGTGAAGCGAACCAAAAAACCAGTGCTTAAACCTACAAAGACGGCTTATTTGGTCAAAATAACCGTTAAGTTTGTTAATGTTTTCGCGTTCGCCCCGTCTTAAAAGCATTGCGCTTTTAATTGCGCTTGGCGGTTCGTGTGTAAGAATATAATCTACCTGCCGTTCTACTTCGTCTAACTTTTCGGCGCCGTTTGCCATTTCTTCGGCGGTGGGCAGTTCTTCTTTCCACCATTTACCGCTTACGAGACGCATATCTTTATCAACACTTTCACCGCCGCCAAAGGTAAAAAGCGTAAGGTCTTCAATTTTAAAAATTTGACCGCGTTCAAGGTGGTAAAGGTGTTCGCCAATTCGGTGAACAAGGCCGCCTTTCCAAACGGTTTTGCGGTAGGTTGCAAGACGGCTGAAATTATCGTGTGTGCCGTCTAAAAAAGCAATGTTGTATTTTCGGGTAGAAAGGTAATTAAGCGCTTCCTGTTCGGCTTTGCTTTGGTCCCACACAAAACCAAAATCGCCGCAAATAATAAGGGTGTCGCCCTTTTTAAGTTTGTGCCATTCGCGGCTAAAAAGACGGTCAATATCGCCGTGCAAATCACCGGTAACATATACCATTGTTTATCCTCCGACAAAAAAATTAAAAAACACTTTTAATTCTAAAAAATTTAATGTATAATAAGTATACCATATATTTTTTAATATTTCTACAAAAGAGTGAGTGAAAAATGAAAAAAGTCCTTGCTTTGTTTTTAGCAATAGTTTTAATAGCAGCCGTTTGCCCTGCGGTTTCGGCTTACGAAATAACCTCGTTCCCCGTTACCGCAAAGAATGCTATGATTGTAAGTCTTGACACGGGCGAAGTTTTATACCAAAAAAATGAAACTGAAAGAATTTACCCTGCCTCAATAACAAAACTTATGACAGCGGCGGTAATTTTAGATAAATTCCCTAATCCGCAAGACACCGAAGTTGTAATGACCGACAGTGCCTATAAGCGTATTTTGGGTACCGGCAGTGCGGTGCTTGGCGCAAAGGTTGGCGAAGTTATTAACGGTAAAGACGCTTTGGCGTGTGTGCTTATTTCTTCGGCAGGTGATGTGGTTTATGCTTATGCCGAGGCGGTCTGTGGCAGTGTGGAAGCGTTTGTTAACGCTATGAACCAAAAGGCGGCTGAACTTGGCCTTACAGGCACACATTACGAAAACCCAATAGGGCTTCACAGCGACCAAAACTACACAACGGTTGTTGATATTTACCGTCTTTGCCAATATATTTTTAAAAATTACCCAATAGTTAGTGAAATGGGCAGTAAAGCGCGTTACAAAATGGCCGCAACCAATATGTCTAAAGAGCGAATTCTTGTAACCACAAACTATTTAATTGACCCAAATACTTCTTATTATTACCAATATGCAACAGGGCTTAAAACCGGCTTTACCGATGAATCGGGCAGGTGCCTTGTTAGTACTGCAAGTTATAACGGTTATAATTACTTGGCAATTACAATGAACTGCCCAACCCAAAACGGCACAAGAACCGAATTTACAACCAGCCGTCAGCTTTTTAGGTGGGCGTTTAACGAATTTCAGTACAAAGCGGTGCTTGATGTTAACCAACCCGCCGCCGAAATAGATGTTCGTCTTTCAACCGACAGCGACTATGTTTCGCTTTACCCTGCAGAACAGGTAAAAAGCATACTGCCCAAAGAGGCCGATAATTCGTCTATAATAATTGTTCCGAAACTTGTTGGCGAAAGCGTTGACGCGCCCGTTAAAAAAGGCGATATTTTGGGCACTGCCGATGTTATATATGCCGAAAAGGTTATTGGCACAGTACAGCTAATTGCAGGTAACGATGTTAAAAGCAATTTCTTTTTGGTTGCGTTTGATAAAATTATAAAGGTGCTTACTTCAACCCCTGCAAAAATAATTGGTGTAATACTGCTTGTTGCGGCACTTGTTTTTGTGGCTCAGGTAATTGCTTTAAATAAAAAAACTGCCAAAAAAAAGCGCAATATTAAATATATTCCGTACGACAGCGAAGAAGAAGCAAAACGAAAACAACGCCTTAAAGAAAGGCGCAAAAGCCAAGGCAGACCCGAATATAAAAGGGACGAAGACGACGAAATTTGACAAATTATAACAAAAGCATTATACTGTTTTTAATATGTATAAATTCGGAGGATTAAATGGAAAAAGTAACTGAATTTTTCGGTAGCGATGTTTTTGGCGACGCCGTTATGAAAGAGCGTTTGCCGGAAGATGTTTATAAAGCAATAAAGAAAACCGCGCGCGAAGGCAAAAGTTTAGACAGTAGTATTGCCGATACAGTTGCGGCTGCTATGAAAGAATGGGCAATTTCAAAAGGCGCAACCCATTTTACACATTGGTTTCAGCCACTAACGGGTATTACTGCCGAAAAGCACGACAGTTTTATTGAACCTGCCGCTTCAGGCGTTATTATGGATTTTTCGGGCAAGGAACTAATAAAGGGCGAAACCGACGGTTCTTCGTTCCCGTCGGGCGGTCTTCGTGCTACCTTTGAAGCAAGGGGTTATACTGCCTGGGACCCGTCTTCTTACGCTTTTGTAAAAGACGGTTCGCTTTGTATTCCCACCGCGTTTTGCAGTTTTGGCGGCGAATCGTTAGATAAAAAAACACCGTTGCTTCGCTCAATGCAAGCAATAGATAAAGCGGCGCTTCGGTTGCTTAAACTTTTCGGCCACGAAAACCTTAAAAGCGTTTACCCAACGGTTGGCGCAGAACAGGAATACTTTTTAATAGATGAAAAACTTTACGCCCGTCGCGAAGATTTGCGTTTTTGTTCGCGCACGCTTTTTGGCGCAATGCCCCCAAAAAGCCAGGAACTAAGCGACCATTATTACGGCGTAATTAAAACACGCGTTTCCGAATTTATGAAAGATTTGGACGCTGAACTTTGGAAAAAAGGCATTTATTCTAAAACAAAACATAACGAAGTTGCACCCTCGCAACACGAAATGGCGCCCGTTTTTACAACCGTAAACATTGCAACCGACCATAACCAATTAACAATGGAAATTATGAAAAAGGTTGCAGAGCGTCACGGTATGGTTTGTATACTTCACGAAAAGCCATTTAAGGGCGTAAACGGAAGCGGTAAACATAACAACTGGTCGCTTACCACCGATAAAGGCGTAAACCTTTTAAATCCGGGCAAAACACCAAGCGAAAACAAACAGTTTTTGCTTATTTTGTGCGCTCTTATTAAGGCAGTTGATTTGCACCAAGATTTACTGCGGCTTTCGGTTGCTTCTGCCGGAAACGACCACCGTTTAGGCGCGCAAGAAGCACCGCCTGCAATTATTTCAATGTTTATTGGCGATGATTTAACCGAAATTTTAGATTCTATTGAAAACAGCCAAAACTACATAGTAAAAGACCGTGAACAGCTTGATACGGGCGCGGTTATTTTGCCTCATATTTTAAGGGACAATACCGACCGCAACCGTACTTCGCCCTTTGCCTTTACCGGTAATAAGTTTGAATTCCGTATGCCGGGTGCCAGTGATTCTATTGCCTGCGCAAACACCATTATTAACACAATTGTTGCCGATGTTTTTGAAGAATTTGCCGACCGACTTGAGGGGGCTGAAGATTTTGAGGCGGAAGTTTATAAACTTATTAAAGAAACCTATAAAGAACACAAGCGCATAATTTTTTCGGGCGACGGCTATTCAAAAGAATGGGAAAATGAAGCCGAAAAACGCGGACTTTTAAATTTAAAAGACACCGTTTCGGCGTTTTCACACTACTGCGACCAAAAAAATATTGAACTTTTTGCGCGTCACGGAATTTATAGTGAAACCGAACTTCGTTCGCGCACAATGGTACTTGTTCAAAATTACAGCAAGGTTATTATGATAGAGGGTAAAACTGCGCTTTCAATGTTAAACAGTTTAATTTTACCTGCTTATTCCGAATACACCGCGTCTTTAATTACAAATGCAAACTTAAAGAAAGCCGCAGGGCTTAAAGCAACTTATGAAAAAGAAGTTGCAAAGAAACTAAGCGACACAAGCGAAAAAATTTATGCAAAAATGAGTGAATTAAGTGCTGCTTTAGAAAAGGCAAAGCAAAGTAGCGAAACCTTTACACAAGCAATAATTTGCCGCGAAGAAGTAATACCTGCACTTAACGAAATTAGGGCTTTGGCCGATTTTGCGGAACCTTTGGTAGCAGAAGACTATCAGCCCTTCCCAACCTACAAACAATTACTCTTCGGAATTTAAAAAACAAAAAATATCCGCCGTTTTTACGGCGGATATTTTTTTAAGAAAAATGATGACAAACGCTGTTTTTTTTGTTATAATTGAAAAGGTATGCGAAACAATTTTGTTTCGCCACAAAATCATTGATTTTGCGACAAATTTTAAAAAAATTTGTCCTTTTCAATTGAAATGAGTGT
>JAZSAJ010000050.1:0-3744 GCA_045601805.1 Acutalibacteraceae bacterium | reverse complement strand
AGTGCAAATCTCATCACGATAGCATCGTCAAGATAGATAAATATGTAACCGGTCATTATTCCTGCTACAAGTTCGATTAGATATGTACAAACCATACAACTATTACTGCGGGACACGGTAGATTACCTCGCTTTCAATTAAATTTCGGCAGGTTTTATCGGGAAAATACGGTATGTATTTGGTGATTTGTCGTTGGGTGATTCGGTTTTCTGTGATATAGTCGGATATGAGTTTGCGTTTATACTCGTCAAGAGTCTCGACATCAATGCCGTTCATTAGTTCCAAAAGGCATTGAACAGGTGCGTTGTGTTTGTCGATGGTTGTTCTGGCTTTATGAAGTATTACTAACTGACTGCCAACTGTAATTTTCGTAACATCCTTACTTGCATTGTTACTAAATATGTCTATGGCATTGATATTGTATTTAATTAAACCTAAAAGTTTTTGAATATATCTCCCCGAATAATACCCATAAACCAAATCACCGTCAGAAATATATTTTTTCTCAATAACTTTGTTTTGATTAAAAAACGATGTGCCAAACTTTGTCTTTCGCGGAATATAATACATTCCGCGTTCAAAGCGAATTACCTTTTTTGCCTCACATAATTTTGTAACCTCTTTAATTATTTGCTGTTTGCTATAATCTTCTTTTTCAATTTCAGATAACATAAACGGTGTATTATATCCAAATTGTTTTATTAAACTATCAATTAATTTCATTTTTATACCTCCTTTGCGGAAATAACTTTCAGTCGGCAACTGAAATTAAATTCCAAAATTTTGTGATTGTTTACTCGTTCTTGACATTCAAACCCAAGTGTTTTATACTGTGATATGAGCATTACTGAATATGCTCAAAACCCGCATAAATACAGGGATTTCAAGACTTTATGTAATGTGATAAACCTCCCTTTATGTAAAATTGTGTGTAGAAAAAGACCATACCCTCGTGTCTTGGGTATGGTCTTATTTTAACATCATCAGGTGCCATGGCGGCACCCATGTTGTTTTGGTCTTTTACGCCTAAATCTACTATTTTACCTATTGTGGCGGCGGCGATTACAGGGCCTTCGCCCTTGTTTGACAGTAACATTGCGCCGCTTCCTGTTACAGTCCACTGTGAATTGGGAGTGCGCTGGCAGCCGTATTCAAGTGGAAAACGGTATTGTCTTTCTGCCGAGCAAAAATGCGATGATGTAACCGCAACACCTTTATTTATTGCACCGCATTCTATCATAAACGAAGTGATAATGGTTGATAAAGCCATTGTTGAACAGGCCCCATAAACACCAAGAAGTGGAATGTTATAATCCTTTAAACCAAAAGAGGTACTAATACATTGGTTAAGCAAATCCCCTGCGCACAAGGTATCTATATCGTCTGCTTTTAAGCCGATTTTGTTTATTGCATAAGCAGTTGCCATTTTTTGCATTTTGCTTTCGGCTTGTTCAAAAGTTTTTTCGCCAAAGCGACTGTCTTCTAAAACATAATCAAAAAATTCACCGTACGGACCATTGCCCTCTTTTTTGCCGACAACCGCACCGCTGCTGATTATTACAGGACAGTTTTCAAAAATTATTGTATTTTTTCCTATTCTTTTTGCCATATACATCACCTTTCTTCACATATTGTTTCCCCAAAAGAGTATATTATTTTATTGACAAAGCATTTGCAAAATATTAAAATATAAACAATATGTTTGGAGTGATTTAATTGATTAAAGAAAATTACAATTTATGGTTAAAAAAGGCAATTTTAGACAAAGACCTTATTGCCGAATTAAAGGAAATTGAAAACGACAATGACGCTATTTCCGACCGTTTTTACAAAAGTTTGGAATTTGGTACAGGCGGTTTGCGCGGCGAAATTGGTGCAGGCACAAACAGGATGAACGTTTACACCGTTGCAAAGGCAACACAGGGTCTTGCAGAATATGTTTTATCGGTAAACAAAACCCCAAGTGTTGCCATTGCTTATGACAGCCGTATAAAATCAGATGTGTTTGCAAAATGCGCGGCCGAAGTTTTGGCAGCAAACGGCGTTAAGGTATTTATTTACAAAGAACTTATGCCAACACCAATGCTTTCCTTTGCAGTAAGGCAGCTTTCTTGCGATGCAGGTATTGTTATTACTGCAAGTCACAACCCTGCAAAATACAACGGCTACAAGGCATACGGGCCAGATGGTTGTCAGCTTAATTTAGAGGCAAGTAATTACGTGCTTTCAATTATGAACAAGGTTGATATTTTTGACGGCGTTAAAAGAACTGACTTTGGCGAAGCGGTTAATAATGGTTTGATTAACTATATTGAAGACGATGTAATAAACGCTTATTTAA
Organism: Acutalibacteraceae bacterium; assembly: GCA_045601805.1. Taxonomy (GTDB): domain Bacteria; phylum Bacillota; class Clostridia; order Oscillospirales; family Acutalibacteraceae; genus SIG607. The sequence continues at coordinate 1,403 of JAZSAJ010000050.1, read as the reverse complement.
ATGAAGTTCAAAAAATGTCGGTCACAAAAAACCTTGATTTTAGTAATTTTAAGGTTATTTACACACCGCTTCACGGCACAGGAAACAAACCCGTACGCGCAATACTTAAGCGAATTGGTATTGAAAACATTTTGGTTATTAAGGAACAGGAATTGCCCGATGGCAACTTCCCCACCGCGCCTTACCCCAACCCCGAAATTAAACAGCCGTTTGAAATTGCTTTGGAACGCGCCAAGACTTATAACCCCGACATTTTACTTGCAACCGACCCCGACTGCGACCGCGTTGGTATTGCCGTTAAACATGGCGAAGATTACCAATTTATGACAGGTAACGAAGTCGGTGCGCTTTTACTTAACTATATTTTAGAGGGCAGAAAAGCGGCTAACACATTGCCACAAAACCCAGTTGCAGTTAAAACTATTGTTACCACCGATATTTGCGAAAAGATTGCCCGTGACTACGGTTGCCGCCTTATAAATGTTCTTACCGGATTTAAGTTTATTGGCGAACAGATTGCCATTTTAGAAAAAGACGGTGAAGAAAACCGTTATGTTTTGGGCTTTGAAGAAAGCTACGGTTATCTTGCAGGAAGTTATGTGCGCGATAAGGACGCCGTTGTAGCAGCAATGCTTATTTGCGAAATGGCGGCATATTACAAAAAACAAGGTTTTGATTTAGTACAAATGCTTGAAAACCTTTACGAAAAACACGGTTATTATTTTGCTTCACAAAAAAGCTACACCTATGAGGGCGAAAGCGGTATGAACAAAATTTCCGCTATTATGGATAATTTTAGAACTAACCCCCCAAAAAATTTTGCGGGAAAAACAATTATAAGAATTGACGACTATAAAACAAGTGAAAGCCGTGACTTGATAAACGGCGCTACCGAAAAAATTGATTTGCCTAAATCTAATGTTATTTGCTTTGTTTTAGATGGTGGAAGTTCCTTTATTGCAAGACCTTCGGGCACCGAGCCGAAAATCAAGTTTTATTTAAGCGCGGTTAACACCACCGAAGAAGCAACAAAAGAAACTTTAACCGAACTTCTTAATTCTTGCGATGCATTTGTAAATTAAATTTTATGCATTTATGCATTAATTTGTGCATAATATTCAATAAAGCCAAGCGTTGTTATTTTCGCTTGGCTTTATTTTTTTGGGCAAAAATCTTAAGATTTTTTTGATTTCTTCTTACAGAAAAGTCTATAAATGCGCCTTTTTAGTGCATTTTTAATAAAAACTTTGCCTTGTTTTTGCTTGTTTTGTGCAAAACCTAAAAGTTTGCATTTTTATAAATTTACACTTGCATAATTATTCATGTGGTGTTATAATTATGCTCAACAAAACAAATTTGCTAAAGGAGATATATAAAATGAACAAAGAAAACATTAAAAAAGT
>JAZSAJ010000049.1:0-21703 GCA_045601805.1 Acutalibacteraceae bacterium | reverse complement strand
TTTCAGTATGTAGTAAATTGCAGTAAGCATTGAATGAGCAACTGCCATAGCCGCAATTTTAGAACCTCTGCGTATTTTAATACGCTGAAACTGTGCGTAGAAAAAGGTGTCTTTGTGTTTGGATGTACCGTGAGCACATTGGATAAGGGTGGTTTTAAGCGTAGGATTGCCTTTTGTTGTTCTGCCACTACGGCGTTTACCTGCACTTTCATTGTTGCCCGGTGCTACACCTGCCCAGGAGCATAAATGTGAAGCCGAAGGAAATCTGCTCATATCCTTGCCAATCTCCGAAATAATTGTCTGAGCACCAATTTTGCCTACACCCGGTATTTCTTCTAATGCATTTATGGCATTCTCATAGTCCTTGATATAGTCTTTAATAATCTTATCTATGTCCTTGATTTCTTTTTGTCATATCGTCAATATGGTCAAGAACACTGCGGATGAGCTTCCTCTGTAACGGAGAGATTATGCCGTCAAGCGAACTTAATATCTCTTCTGCACTGCTGTGCATTTGGTGATTCCTTATGTCATCCACCGCCTCAAGAGATATTTCCTCGCCACTAAGCAGTAAATCTAAATATTTGCTGCCACTTTTACCGTTTATGTGTGTTAGCTTGCTTCCGAGCTTAATATTAGCACCTTCAAGCATTTTCTGTAAACGGTTAAGCTCACGGCTACGCTCTTCCACAAGACTTTTGCGGTAACGGGATACTTCTCGTAATTCCCGTTGCTCACGGTCAGGAATAAAGCTTGCTTTTAGCAGTCCGTGCTGTAACAAGTCTGCAATCCATTCGGCATCCTTCATATCCGTTTTTCTTCCCGGCAAGGATTTCATATGGTGTGCATTTACCACCATAGCAGGAAGTCCAGATAATTCAAATAAATTGTATAAGGGTTTCCAGTATGATGCTGTACTTTCCATAGCGATCATTTCACAACCGCTATCCAAAAGCCAGCTTGTGAGCTCTCTAAGCTCACTTGTTAACGTACCGAATTCTCGTATTTCCTTTTTTCGTCCGTCACGAAAGCAGGCTACGATCATTTTCTTATGTACGTCAATACCACAACAACGCTGATATACTACTTCCATTATTTTCCCTCCATAGCATATTTGCAGCGAGGCTCTTTTTATATCTCATTTTACTATCCGTTCTTTCGCTCAAAAGAGCTGAACAATTCGTGGTTCGCAGAAAGAGCCTATGTAAATTTCTTGATCGGTCTCAAAGATCCAACAACATAACCTACCTTATGCTGCACTTAAATTATACCACAAATCCTCCTTGTTTTCATCTGTTGTGGTGAATACGAAGCTATTCATAAAGATTTCTTGAAACTTCATAAAAACCTCCTACACATTTTTAATGCCCTATTAAAAATTGTGAAGGAGGTTTTTAATTTGATTCGAAGCAAAAAAATTATGGCTGAAGTCTTGCCAAAGCTTGGGGGACTTCCGCAACCTGTTTAGATGAATTAGCAAGTACAGTAAGTGAAGATATGACAATTACAAAAACTAAATTTTCTAATTGATCTAGATGAATAGTGTATTATCATTTCAGATTTTTAAGACCAAATTCATCTGTCGTTAAGGAAATGTTATCCCACTATAAGATGTTTTTTAAAATAGTTGATGTTATTTGATATTATTTGTAAAATAAAGGGGATTTCTGAGATGCTGAAGTTCACAGACGAAAATCATTTTTGTAAGGAAGTCATTAAGATGTAAATTGTGTACCAAAGACAGAACAACTGTGAACTGCGCCTATAACTAATTAAAGATAAAAGAGGTAATGAAAATGGATATGGATACGGATATTAATTTAACTATGCAAGAAAGATTGGGCTTGTATAATCAATATACAATCCTTCAAAAATTATCACAAATTCAAGGTGACGAACATGAGGCGGAATTTTATAGATTAAGAGCAAAAATAGTTTCCGAAGGATATCTTTATGACTATTACATGTTAATTGAATGTATTTCAGATGATTTTTCGATAGAAGATGCAAAGCTTGTATGGGATGCTTTAGATATGTATTCTGCAATATATTATTCATATAACAGACTTGAGAATCCAAAACTGACAAGTGAACAAATACATTTTGAGGGATTCGACGGCAATTATGAAACCAGGAGTATGGTTTATTGTAGATTCATTATTAATGAGTTAGAAAGATATACCGAATTTAAAGAAAATGGATATAACGATTATAATTCTCACTGTCAGCGGTGCGATAAATACAAAGCTATGATAGCAAAATGGAACGATATGGGGAAAAGTTACGAACTGAATGAAGAACAGATAGAGGAGCTTATCGAAACATATTAATGGAGTGTAAATGTGGCGATAAAAGTATTTTCTGTTTTTATAGTATTAAAGCCATTGTAATGCAATGGCTTTAATTTTTTAGTTTTTAAACCACAAGTTTTACTTGTGGTAAGTAGTAAAGCGGAAGCGACCATTATAGAAAAAAGAGCTCCTTTGGTATAATGAGGAAGCAACACCAACTGCAACTCAAAAACCAAAGGAGGTCGCATAAAAATGGACGAAAGTAGTTTAGCACACACACGATGGAAATGTCAATATCATGTGGTAATCGTACCAAAATTCCGGAGAAAAGTAGTGTATGGGAAATTGCGAAAAGATGTAGGAGAAATCCTAAGGCGGCTATGTGAATATAAACATGTGGAAATCATAGAAGCACACGCCATGCCGGATCATATACACATGTTGTTATCCATTCCACCAAGCTTATGCATAGCGGAATTTATGGGATATCTCAAAGGGAAAAGTACCTTAATGATTTTTGAGCGACACGCACAATTAAAATACAAATATGGTAAACGGACATTTTGGGCAAAAGGATATTATATAAGTACGGTAGGCGGAAACAAAACAGCAATCCAAAATTACATTAAAAATCAAGAAACAGAAGATATGATAGCGGATCAGCTGAGTTTCAAAGAATATGAAAATCCTTTTAAGAATATAGAAGAAAAATAAGCAACACCAGGTTGCAGTTGGCGTTGCTTAGGTGCGCCTTTAGGCGCGGCTGGTATTGTTTACCCTTTTAGGGTTATTATTCATACCACGTCCTTCGGGCGTGGTTGGTGATTGTCTTAAATAGATTTGGTCGGTTAATATATTTTTGACTTTAATCACACAGTAAAGAGAAACCAAAGAAGCAGTCATTTGATGATTTATATAAATATTCTCACATTGGTTCGAATGTCTTATTTGTAAAAATGTGTAAAATAGGTGTATAAAAACTTGAAAAAATGTGTTTTAGGGGAAAAGACGCTATAATGATAGTAGATTTAAAATCGTCAAAACGGCGTATTTTTATGCGTTTTAATATTAAAACAGGCAAATTAGCATATTTAAAATCGCTATTTTTCAAAACGGGCAAAAAATTACACATTTATACTTGACACTTGGAAAGTTCTGTGTTAAAATAAATCCAAACTTAATAGAATTATTGCTTTTATGAATTATGCAAGCTGAGGGTATATGTATTAAGTTACATATTGATGGGTAAGCAATACCGTTGATAGGATGTAACTTTACATATTACTGTTAGCACAAGAACAGTCGATATTTCAAGCACCTATCTTCGGATGGGTGCTTTTGTTATTTCATAGTGGCCACGAAAGTGGAGAAGAGTGCGAATCAGTAGCAAATAGGGAAGTCTTGTTTCCGTGCGCAGGAAACAGTCTGTTTGATTCCGGATATTGATGTTGTAATAGTGCTTTTCTTTTGCAACGTAGTTTTAGGGTGAACTATGCGTTAATAGGGGAGAGAAGTGTTTTATCAACTAAATATATTATTTGATAACGGTTGCAGTATTGCAGGCGTGTGCTTTGCATTGCCGTTATAAATTCCAAGGGGACTTTCTGCATTTTTGTATTGCAGAGAGTGCTTTTTTATGTTATAATAAAAATGTAAAGAAAAATCAGTAAAATTCAGGCGTTTTGAATTCGTGTCATTAAGTTCAAAACACCCAGAAAAAACTCTTGTTCTTTTTGAACAGGAGTTTTTTCAGTTATATTCGCCTTCGGCGAGTTATATTGAACTTCACTCAGTTATATTTGCTTCGCGAGTTTAAAAGGCGAATATAATACCACTTTTGCCAAAGGCAAAAATATCACTATGCCACAAGGCATAATATCACTCTGTGAGTAGCACAGAATATCACTTATAACTTGTATCTCCACCGCTTTTATGCTATAATACACCCAAGGCGGTGATGATATGATTAGAGAAATTAAAAAACAAGCACGATTGAACCTATTAAATAATTATAAATTCTTTTTGTTGCCTACTATAATGTATGCTTTTTCTAATTTTGTGATGGTTAGTTCACTATATGCTTTTTTTAATGGCAATAATTTGTTTTTCAAAATGCTGTTTTTATGTTTGTTTTTGTCTTTTCAATTATTTGTTTTACCAATTTCAATTTTTTTATTGTACAAAGCATCGGTTGGAGTGGTAAACGAAGATGCAGAAAAAAGCAAAACAATTTGTTCTTCTGTTTCATTTACGGATTTAGGAATAATAATACTTATATGGTTAGTTCCTAATGTATTAGATATCGTATCTGAATTATTAGATGGAGCTATCGAATATCAACAACTTTCTAAAAATATCACACTTCCAATTTCGTTGTGTACTTTGATAATTATGGCTGTTTTTATATATTTACAGTACAAGTATTTCGCTTGTGATTATTACTATTCTTTAAATAAAGGAACAATAAAGGACACTTTAAGATTTTCCTTTGGAATTATGAAAGGCAGATTCTTTAAATATTTATTGTTAACACTATCATTTATTCATTGGTATTTATTAGGTGGCATTTTGTCTATGATTTTTGCAAAGCTTTTTGGCGAAATTGTTTTTATAAAATTTGCATTACAATCCATCGGTTATGGAGTTTATTTTTATCTTTTACCCTATCAGTATATAACATATATATTGTTTATTAAAAAAATTTCAAAAAAATAAGTATAAGCGAGAAAATCTTCGGTTTTCAGAGCCCTTTGATTCGTGCCATTAAGTTCAAAACTCCCAAAACTCCCATTCACGTAAGTGGGGGGGAGTTTTACTTTATTATCTTGCGCGTTAGCCGATGTTGTGATATAATTATTTAGGTGATTTTATGAACTTTGTGGCTAAATATTTTACCGAGCTTACAACTTGTGAACTTTATGAAATTTTAAAAGCCCGTTCTCAAGTTTTTATTGTGGAAAAAGGTATGCGTTGTCAGGACATTGACGGCGTTGACATAAAAGCTAGGCATTTCTTTTTAGAGGAAAACGGCAAAGTTTTTGTTTATTTACGCGCTTTTTATGAAGATGACACCAAAAATATTGTTAGAATTGGCAGGGTGTTATCGGTTACACACGGTATTGGTTTAGGTGCTGATATTATGAAAAAAGCCACCGCAGATATAATGAAAAACATGAAATGTAAAGCAATATGTTTAGACTCTCAAAAACAAGCAATCGGGTTTTATGAAAAATTGGGTTTCAAAACTGTTTCGGGTGAATTTTTAGAAGAAGGCGTTATACATGTAAAAATGCAGTTACTATTGACAAATAATTAATTATAACTGTATAATAATATTATAATTTTAGGGGGATTTTTATGTCGGGTATATTGGGAAAGAAATATGGCAATAACACAGGAACAAACACGCTTGAAGCTAAATATAAAAGCAGTATTGGTAATATATTGCTTATAGTTGTTTTTAGTGTAATTAACATAATTTTGCTTTTAACAAACGCTGATACATATTTTTTGTTTTCTGCTTTTATTCCTTATTTTGCCGTTAGTTTGGGTAAATATCTTTGCGGATTTTATCCGAACGAATACTATGCTGATGCTGAAAATATAGAGTTCTTTGATTCTTCTGTTTTTTATGTTACAATTGCAGTTGCGGCAGTGATTATACTTGTGTATTTTATTTGTTGGCTTTTTGCAAAAAAGAAAAAAATTGGTGCCGTAATTTTTGCACTTATATTCTTTATAATTGATACTTTGGCAATGGTTTTTATAAGCGGTTTTTCTGTGGATTCAATTTTTGATATTATTTTTCATATTTGGGTTATTTCTTATTTAATTATTGCAATTTCCACTTATAATAAAATTAAAAATTCTGAACAAGATAATGGAGCCGCGCAAGAAGTTCCAACCGAAAGTAATGAAAACTATACTTTAAATTAATATATTAAAACAACCTTATTTTAACGAATAGGGTTGTTTTTATTTTTTTAGGGAAACAATATTCATAAAGATATTTAGGAGTGAAAATTTTGAAATCTTTATGGGTAAACGAATTTAAAGACACAAAATTTAAACCATTAAGCGCTGATTTAAAAACCGATGTGTTAATTGTTGGCGGCGGAATGGCAGGAATATTGTGTGCTTATGAACTTAAAAATGCGGGAATTGATTGCGTTTTGGTTGAAGCAGACAGAATTTGTCATGGCGTAACAGGTAACACAACGGCGAAAATAACACTGCAACACGGTTTGATTTATAATAACATTATTAATAAATACGGAATTGAAACTGCATCTAAATATTTAAAAACGCAAGAATTGGCGCTTAACAAGTATAATGAATTATGTAAAAATATTGAATGTGATTGGGAAACAAAAGATGCTTATGTTTATTCAACAAACAACAGAAAAGAGATAGAAAGTGAAATTAAGGCGTATGAACGGCTTGGTTATAATGCAGAATTTGTTGAAAGATTAGATATACCTGTAAATACCGTAGGTGCAGTTAAAATTAAAAACCAAGCACAGTTTAACCCATTAAAATTTTGTTATTTTATAACAAACGGTATAAAGATTTTTGAAGACACAAAGGTTTTAGAATTTTTTAATGGTGGAGTGGTTACTAACAGGGGTAAAATTTATGCTGAAAAAATTATTGTTGCAACCCATTTTCCAATTATAAACAAACACGGTGCTTATTTTATAAAAATGTATCAGCATCGTTCTTATGTTTTGGCGCTTAAAAATGCACCGCTACCAAACGGAATGTTTGTTGATGCCGATATTAAAGGTTTATCGTTTAGAACTTATAAAGATATTTTATTATTAGGCGGTGGGAGTCACAAAACAGGTAAAAAAGGCGGTAACTGGAAAGAATTAGTTGAATTTTCAAAAATTAACTATCCCAAAACTTCCGAGGTCGCGCGTTGGGCAACACAAGACTGTATGACGCTTGATTCTATTCCGTATATCGGAAACTATTCAAAAAACACCCCTAATCTTTATGTTGCAACCGGTTTTAATAAATGGGGAATGACTTCTTCAATGGTTTCGGCTTTAATACTTTCTGATTTAATTCAAAACAAACAAAATGATTACGCCGATGCTTTTTCGCCAGACAGAAGTGTTTTACACCCTCAGCTTTTAAAAAACAGCGTAGAAACTGTTTTTAATTTGTTAACACCTACAGTGCCAAGATGTCCGCATTTGGGATGTGCGCTTAAATATAACAAATATGAACATTCGTGGGACTGTCCTTGCCATGGCTCACGGTTTAGTGAAGACGGCAAAGTTTTAGAAAATCCTGCAACAAGTGACAAAAATCTGTAATAACCTGTTGCGGTTAAAAATTAACTGTGGTATAATTACAAATTGTGGTGATTATATGAAACGAATTGAAAATTTAAGAAACATTGCAATTATTGCCCATGTTGACCATGGTAAAACTACACTTGTGGACCAGCTTTTAAAACAAAGCGGTACTTTTAGGGCAAATGAACAGGTTGATGAACGCGTTATGGACTCTAACGATTTAGAGCGTGAACGCGGTATTACAATTTTATCTAAAATAACAAGTGTTGTTTATAAAGATATTAAGATAAACATTGTTGACACGCCGGGACATGCCGATTTCGGTGGTGAAGTTGAGCGTATTTTGACAATGGTTGACGGCGTTTTGCTTTTGGTTGATGCTTTTGAGGGTTGTATGCCGCAAACTCGTTTTGTGTTAAAAAAAGCGCTTTCACTTAATAAAAAAGCTATTGTTGTTGTAAATAAAGTTGACCGACCTATGGCAAGGCCCGAAGAGGTTGTTGACGAGGTTTTAGATTTATTTATTGACCTTGGTGCCGATGAAGAACAAATTGAATTCCCTGTAGTTTATGCTTCGGGCAGAAACGGCTTTGCAAGTGATTCTCCAAACGAAAAGGGAACTGATTTAAAACCCCTTTTTGAAGCAATTATAAATAATATTGAGCCACCTGTTGGCGACGATGAAGGCCCATTACAAATTCTGTTTTCTAATATTGTTTATGATGATTATTTAGGAAGAATAGGTGTTGGCAGGGTTGAACGCGGTACTGCTAAAGTTGGACAAACTGTTTGTGTTTGCCACCGCGACGGCACCAAGACCAACGCAAAAATACAAAAACTTTTTGTAACCGAAGGATTAAAGCGCACCGAAGTTGAATCTGCATCGTTTGGTAGTTTAGTTCAGATTGCAGGTATAAGCAGTTTAAATATTGGCGAAACGGCTTGTGATATTACCTGTGTTGAGCCGTTGCCGTTTATTAAAATTGACGAGCCGACACTTTCAATGAACTTTATGGTAAACAATTCGCCTTTTGCAGGACAAGACGGCAAATATGTTACTTCAAGGAATTTGCGCGACAGATTGTTTAAAGAAATGGAAACAAATGTTAGCTTAAAGGTTGAAGAAACCGATTCTGCCGATACTTTTAAGGTTTCGGGCAGGGGAGAATTACACCTTTCCATTCTTATTGAAACAATGCGCCGACAAGGTTATGAATTTCAGGTTTCACCGCCTGCCGTAATTTTTAAACACGAAAACGGCGTTTTAATGGAGCCAATAGAACTTTTAATGATAGAAGTTCCCGAAGAATATGTTGGTGCCGTTATGGAGCGTCTTGGCACACGAAAAGCTGAAATTAAAAATATGGGAACAAGAGAAGGCGGAACTTCGCACCTTGAATTTTTAATACCTGCTCGCGGTTTGCTTGGTTACCGTTCGCAGTTTTTAACCGATACTAACGGTAACGGCATTATGAGCCATATTTTTAATGGATACGAACCCTACAAAGGCGATATTGACCAAAGAAACACCGGCTCTATTATTGTTCATGAAGACGGTGAAAGCACCGGTTACGGTCTTTTTAATACACAAAGCAGAGGCCGTTTGTTTATTGGCCCTGGCGTTAGCGTTTACGAGGGTATGATTGTTGGCGAAAACCCAAAAAACGAAGATATTGTATGTAATGTGTGCAAGAAAAAGCAACTTACAAACACTCGTGCCGCAGGTTCTGACGATGCATTAAGACTTGTTCCGCCGTCGGTTATGAGTTTGGAACAATCGCTTGAATTTATTAAAAACGATGAATTAGTTGAAATTACACCAAACTTCATTAGATTAAGAAAAACTATTCTTAACAAAGAATTACGAATGAAAGCAGAGTCACGTAAAAAATAATGGAAATTGTTGTTTTGGATTTAGAATGGGACAGCGTGTATTCTAAAAAACACCACCGTTTTGTTAATCAAATTATTCAAATTGGCGCTGTCCGTTTAGATGAAAAACTTAATATTGTTGACACCTTTGAAGTTGTTATTAAATCGGCTATTAGCAAAAAGTTAACGAAACGCTTTGTTGAATTAACTGGAATTACCGCTGAAATTATGGCAGACGGTGTTTCGGTTTCGGAAGCTATTAGCAAATACAACAAATTCGTTCCAAAAGATTATCTTATGATGACTTGGAGCACATCTGATTTGTATACGCTTATTGATAACACAAAATTTGTTTTCCCAAAAGGTGTTAAATTCCGTTACGGCAAGTATATGGATTTACAAAGTTTTGTGCAAAATAAAATGCGTGAACTTGGATTTGAAATTAAATCTCAAATTTCACTTTTACATGCCGCCGAAATGCTTAAAATTTCGGCTGAGGGCCTTGATTTACATACCGCAAAAGATGATAGTTTGCTTTCAGTTGCCCTATTAAAACGATTTTATACAAAGGATAGCATTATTCCGTATATTAAGGATACAACAAAGCCCGAATTTTTTGAGCGTTTAACCTTTAAATCATATACGCTAACAAATATTCACGACGATTTAATTAAACCCGAAGATTTAATTTTTAATTGTGATAATTGTAAAAAAACCGCCAAGTGTTTAACCGGTTGGAAATACAGAAACGGTTGGTTTTCTGCTAATTTTCGTTGTGTAAATTGCAAAAAAATGTTTATTGGCAGGGTGTCTTTTAAAAAAACTTACGATAATTTAATTGTTAAAAAGCGTGTTATTGACGCAAAACCCGTTGAGAAAGGAAAAAATGAAACCGATAAATTGCAATCAGTGTCCAAGGAAATGTAACGCAAACTTTAATAGCAGAGAAAATTTTGGTTACTGCAAAATGCCGCAATTGCCAAAAATTGCGCGTGCTGGTATTTATTTTGGCGAAGAACCGTGCATAAGCGGCGAAAACGGGTCGGGCACTATTTTCTTTAGCGGTTGTAATTTAAAGTGTGTTTACTGTCAAAACTTTGACATCAGTAATGATAATTTCGGTTATACGGTTACGGTTGAACGCTTGGCTGAAATTTTTAAAGAACTTGAACAAAATGGCGCACACAATATTAATTTTGTTACACCGTCACATTACATTCACGCTATTAAAGAAGCATTAAAAATATATAGACCTAATATTCCGCTTGTTTATAACAGCAGTTCATACGATGATGTAAGTGTTTTTAAAGAGAATATTTTTGATGTTTATTTATTAGATTTTAAATATTTTGACACCAAAAAAGCAGAGAAATATTCTTTTGCAAACAATTATTTTAATGTTGCAACCGAATTTATTAAAGCAGCTTACAAAGAAAAACCGATTGCGGTATTTAAAGGCGGTATTATGCAAAGCGGTTTAATTGTACGGCATATGATTTTACCTCTTTCAACAAACGATGCAATTAGTATTATTGATTGGGTAAAAAGCAACACACCGAACGCGTATTTTAGTTTAATGGCACAATACACACCGTGTTTTAACGCTAAAAATTTTAAAGAAATAAACCGCTCAATTACAAAGCGAGAATACAATAAAGTTGTTGATTATTTTTTGAATTCAGGAATACAAAATGCATATATTCAAGACTTTAATTCACACGGTAAAGAATATACCCCGGTTTTTGATGGATTTGGCGTTGTTCGTGCTTGACATATTAAAATAAAAGGTATATAATATATAAAAATTTTTTTAAGAAGGAGTATACTTATGTTTGATAAAGTTTTTCGATTTTATTACTATATTTGTTCGGACTGTGTATGCTCTTTAAGCGCTGTTTAATTGCTTAAATAATTATACATAGCCCGCAATCTGCATGCTTATTTTTTGGCATAATGATTGCGGCTTTTTATTTGAAGGCGGTAATTTATGATAAACAAAAAATATGAAAATTTAGGTAAAAAAAGTTCGGTTATTCGCGAACTGTTTGAGTTTGCAAATAAAAGAAAAAAAGAAATTGGCGAAGAAAATGTGTTTGATTTTAGCTTGGGGAACCCAAGCGTAGCACCACCAAAAATCGTTGAAGATACAATAAACAGTTTGCTTAAGAATTCTTGTGCTGTTTCACTTCACGGTTATACTTCGGCAGCAGGTGATTATGGTGTAAGAAGCAAAATTGCAGAATATATAACAAAAAACAGCGGTAAAAATTCAAACGCCGATTTAATTTATATGACCTGTGGTGCTGCCGCAAGTTTAACTATTTCGCTTTCTGCTGTTACAAACCAAAACGATGAAGTTATTGTTATAGCGCCATATTTTCCCGAATATAAAGTGTTCATTGAAAATAGCGGTGCAAAAATGGTTGTTTGCAAACCGAATTTAAACGATTTATCTATTAATTTTAAAAATCTTGAAGATTGTTTTAATAAAAACACATCGGCAATAATTATTAATTCGCCTAATAACCCAAGTGGTGTTGTGTATTCAAAAGAAGACATTATAAACCTTTCAAATTTGCTTTATAAAATGCAAGAAAAGTACGAAAAGCAGATTTATTTAATTAGCGATGAGCCGTACCGTGAACTTGTTTTTGATAATATTTCGGTACCGTATCCGTCTTGTTATTATAACAACACATTAACTTGTTATTCCTTTAGCAAATCCCTTTCACTTCCGGGCGAAAGAATTGGGTATATTGAAGTTTCGTGTGATGCTGATAATGCTAATGATATTTTTGCTGCAATTTGTGGCGCAGGAAGGTCACTCGGCTTTGTCTGCGCTCCAAGTTTAATGCAAAAAACCGTTGCTGAATGTTTGGGTAAAACAAGTGATATTACGGTTTATGAACGCAACCGTAACCTTTTATATAAAGCACTTTGTGATATTGGATATAATGTTGTTTTACCGTCAGGTGCATTTTATATGATGGTTGAATCTTTAGATAATGACGCATATTCGTTTGCCCAAAAAGCAAAAGAATTTGAACTAATTATTGTTCCAAGCGATGACTTCGGCGTTAAAAATTATGTTAGAATTGCATTGTGTGTTAGCGAAGAAACTGTAAAAAACAGTGTAAATGCATTTTATAAACTTTATAAATATTACAGAGGTTAAAATTATGAACGATATAAATTCGGCTCGTGAAAAAATTTGTGAAATAGATAAACAAATGGCAGAACTTTTTTGCGAAAGAATGAAAGCCGCCGAAACAGTTGCAGCATATAAAAAAGAAAACGGACTGCCAATACTTGACGCGAAAAGGGAAGAATTTTTAATTGTGAAAAATTCAAAATATATAACCGATGAAGCAATAAGGCCTTTTTATGTTGATTTTTTAAAAAGCAATATGGATATTTCTAAAAAATATCAAACAAGAATTAATGAAGGTATGCGAGTTGCTTTTAGCGGTGTAAAGGGTGCATTTGCCGAACTTGCCGCTAAAAAGATTTTCCCGAATACAGTTACCGTTGGTTATTCCAATTTTAAAGAGGCGTATGAAAGTGTAGAAAACGGCGAGTGCGATTGCGTTATGTTGCCGCTTGAAAACAGCTATAACGGCGATGTTGGACAGGTTATGGATTTGGCGTTTTTCGGCTCATTATATATAAATGGTATATACGATTTTTCTATTAAACAATGTTTATTAGCTAAAAAAGGCACAAGAATTTCGGATATTAAAGATGTTATTAGCCATCCTCAAGCGTTTGGTCAGTGCAGTGCGTTTATTAACGAACACAAACTTAATTTTATTGAGTGTGAAAATACTGCGGTTGCCGCAAAAACTGTTGCAAACACTAACCGTACTGATTTAGCCGCTATTGCAAGTCAAGATGCTGCCGAAGAATACGGTCTTGAAATATTACAAAACGGAATAAATGATGATACAACCAATACCACCCGTTTTGCTGTTTTTTCTAAAACACTAAAAGCAGAGCATAAAAACGATAACGAATTTATAATGTTTTTTACCGTTAAAAATGAAAGCGGTAGTCTTAAAAATGCTTTGTCTGTTATTGGGGATAACGGTTTTAACCTACGCGCACTTAAAAGCAGACCGGCTAAAGATTTGATTTGGAGTTATTATTTTTATGTTGAAGGTGAAGGCAATGTTTTTGCAAGTGACGGCAAAAATATGCTAAATGAACTTAATAAAACCTGTAACTTTGTAAAGGTTGTAGGTTCGTTTGAAAAAATTTGATAGGGGAAGAAAAATGATTATTCCTGTTAAAACAAATGTTGGCGGTTATAACATTGTGTTAGAACGCGGTGCAATTAGTAAAGCCAACGAGTACATTGGTTTTAAAAGCAGAAAAGTTTTAATATTAACCGATGACGGTGTACCTAAACAATACAGCGATACAGTTGCGGATAACTGTGAAAAACCATTTGTTTTTATTTTGCCAATGGGTGAAAAAACAAAAAATTTTAACAGTTACAAAAAAGTTCTTAAATTTATGATAGAAAACGGATTTGACCGCAAGGACTGTGTTGTTGCTGTTGGCGGCGGTGTTATTGGTGACTTGGCAGGTTTTATTGCTGCTACATATATGCGAGGGATTGATTTTTACAATATTCCCACAACTTTGCTTTCGCAGGTTGATTCTTCAATTGGCGGCAAAGTTGCAGTTGACTTTTTAGGATATAAAAATATAATTGGCTCTTTTTATCAACCCAAAATGGTTATTATTGACCCAAATGTGCTTAAAACACTTGATAAAAGACAGTTTTCTGCAGGTTTGGCTGAATCTGTTAAAATGGCGTTAACTTCCGATAAGAAATTGTTTGAATTAATAGAAGAAAATAATGCCGAAGATGTTATTGACGAAATTATATTTAGGTCGTTAAATGTAAAAAAAGCAGTTGTAGAAGAAGATGAAACCGAAAAAGGTTTGCGCAAAATTTTAAACTTTGGACACACAATTGGACACGCTTTTGAATACAGCGCTGGGTTAGAAAATTATTTTCACGGCGAATGTGTTGCTGCCGGTATGATGGCTACTTGTTCGCAAGAGGTTAAAGCACGATTAAAACCCGTTTTAGAAAAACTTAATTTACCTACACACATTAAAGCAAGTAAGATTAAAATGAAAAATGCCATTAAGCACGACAAAAAGTCTTCCGGCAATTTAATAAGCGAAATTTTTGTTAATGAAATTGGCAGTTACCAAATTAAAGAACTTACAATTGACGAAATTATGAAAATAATTAAGGAGGAATACGGCATATGAAAAACAGTTTTGGCGATAGCATTGTTTATACCTTGTTTGGCGAAAGCCACGGCGAAGCTATAGGAATTGTTATTGACGGTCTTGCCCCTGGTATTGTTGTTGATAACGCTGAAATTGAAAAAATTCTTTCACTGCGCCGTCCTGCCGATGCAACTTCAACTGCAAGGCGCGAACCCGATAATTTTTCTATTTTGTCGGGCGTTTATAACGGTAAAACTACCGGAACTCCTATTTGTATTGTAATAAATAATACCGAAACAAAAAGCAAAGATTATTCTTCGCTTGATGGTATTGCAAGGCCGGGACATGCCGATTATACTGCTTTTTGCAAGTATCATGGTTATGAAGACCGAAGAGGCGGTGGCCATTTTAGCGGCAGAATTACAGCGCCAATTGTTGCTGCAGGCGCCATTTGTTTAAATGTGCTTAAAAATAAAGGTATTGAAATAGGCACTCACATTAGTTCAATTGCTGAAATTCGTGATAGGGATTTTAATAATATAGCAGAAGATATTGCAAAACTTTCAAAAATGAATTTCCCTGTGTTATGTAGTGATGCAAAAGAAAAAATGCAGCAAGTAATTTTAAATGCAAAAGCCAACTGCGATAGTATTGGCGGAACTTTGGAAACTATTGTTACGGGAATGCCTTGCGGAGTAGGGGAGCCGTGGTTTGATTCTGTTGAAAGCAAACTTTCACACGCTTTATTTTCTGTTCCAGGAATTAAAGGTGTTTCGTTTGGTTGCGGTTTTGAATTTGCTAAAATGTTTGGCAGCCAAGCAAACGATGAGTTTTACGAAAAAGACGCTGAAATTCTAACCAAAACAAACAATAACGGCGGTATAAACGGAGGTATTACAAACGGTATGCCAATTGTTTTTTCTTGCGCTGTTAAACCAACGCCGTCTATTTCTAAAAAACAGAATACCGTTAATTATAAAAACAAAAGTAATTGCGAAATTGAAATTGGCGGCCGACACGACCCATGCATTGTTCACAGAGCAGCAATTGTTGTAAAGTGTATTACTGCGCTTACAATTTGCGATTTGTTGGCTACACGCTTTGGTACCGATTATTTGGCATAATTTTAACTTATTAGGTGATTATTTTGGAATACGGTTGTATTGGAGAACATTTAAAACACAGTTTCTCAAAAGAAATTCACGCTTGTTTTTGTGATTATAACTATGAACTGTGTGAAATTGCGCCGCAAGATATAAATGAATTTTTTACTAACAAAAATTTCAAAGCGGTAAATGTAACAATACCTTATAAAGAAACGGTAATAAAGTATTTAGATTTTATTGATGAAAGCGCAAAAAATATTGGCGCTGTAAATACTGTTGTTAATAAAAACGGAAAACTTTACGGCTATAATACCGATTTTTTAGGTCTTAAATCACTAATTACCGTAAACAATATTGAAATTAAAGGAAAAAAAGTTTTAATTCTTGGCAGTGGCGGAACAAGTAAAACCGCAAAAGCGGTTGCTAAAAGTTTGGGCGCAAAAGAAATTGTTTGCGCTTCAAGAACAGAAAAAGCCGGTTTTGTAACCTACGAAGAAGTTTACAAAAAGCATACTGACGCCAATATTGTTATAAACACAACGCCTTGCGGAATGTATCCTAACATTGACGGCAGCGCAATTTGTTTAAGCAGCTTTAATTCTATTTCTGCTGCGGTTGATGTTGTTTACAACCCAATTAAAACCGATTTTTTGGAACAGGCAGAATCAAAAGGCGCAAATGCGGTTGGCGGACTTTATATGTTAGTTGCCCAAGCTGCGTTTGCGGTTGAAAAATTTGTAAATATAAAAATTAGCAACCTGCAGATTAAAGATGTTTACAATAAAATTCTTTTTTCAAAACAAAACATTGTTTTAATCGGCATGCCTGCTTGCGGTAAATCAACAAACGGTAAAAAAATTGCCGAATATTTAGGCCGCGAGTTTTTTGATAGCGATGATGTTATTGAAAATGCCGAAAATCTAAAGATAAAAGAGATTTTCAATAAGTTTGGTGAAAGTGTGTTCCGCGAAAAAGAATGCGCTACAATTAAAAATTTGTCTAAATTATCGGGTGTTGTTATTTCAACAGGTGGCGGTGCAGTTTTAAACCCTGAAAATATGAGATACCTTAAGAAAAATGGTAGAATTTATTTTATTGACAGGGAATTAAATAAACTTGTTTGCACCGATTCAAGACCATTATCTTCAAGTAAAAAAGATTTAACCGCGTTATATGAATTTAGATATCCGCTATACAAAAAATATGCTGATGTCACTTTAAAAAGCGACAACACTTTTATTGAATTAAAGGAGATTATAAATGAAAATTTTGGTAATTAACGGACCGAATATAAATATGCTTGGAATACGCGAACCAAATATTTATGGCAGTGAAAATTATAATCAACTTATTAAAAATATTGAAAATTACGCAAAGGATAATAATGTTATAATTGAAACATACCAATCTAACCATGAAGGTGATTTGGTAGATAAAATTCAAAGTGCTTACCAAAAGTTTGACGGCATAGTTATAAATCCGGGCGCTTATACTCACACAAGTATTGCTTTACTTGATGCTTTAAAATCGGTAAATATTCCTGCGGTTGAAGTACATATTTCTGATGTTTCAAAAAGGGAAGAGTTCCGCCAAATTAGTTATGTAAGGTGTTTTTGTGAAAAAACCATTTGCGGTTTTGGTATAAACGGTTATATTTTAGCGCTTGATTATTTAAAGGAGAAATACGGTAAATGACGGTTAATGTTTTACCAAGCAAAGCAAACGGAAAAATTTTTGCACCCGCTTCTAAAAGTGTTTCGCACAGGGCTTTAATTTGCGCTGCTTTAAGCGAAGAAAGTATTGTTCATGGCCTTGCTTTTTCAGACGATGTTATTGCCACAATAAACTGCATAAAAGCTTTAGGTGCAAAAATAGAAAAAATTAGTGAAGACACAATAAAAGTTAAAGGCATTAACCCCAATTATGCTCTTAGTAATGCTAACCTTTTTTGTAATGAAAGCGGAAGTACATTGCGCTTTTTTATTCCAATTTGTCTTCTTTTTGGACAAAAAATTAAATTATGCGGTTCTGAAAGACTTTTTGAACGCCCTCTTGAAGTTTATGAGGAAATTTGCAGTAAACAAGATATTTATTTTGAAAAGAAAAAAACTGAAATTATATTAAACGGCAAACTTTTACCGGGTGAATTTAGCATTAAAGCAGATATAAGCAGTCAGTTTATTAGCGGCCTTTTGTTCGCTTTGCCTCTTTTAAAGGGCGACAGCGTAATAAATTTAATTGGCGAAACACAAAGTTTGCCTTATATATACATAACTTTAAATGTTTTAAAGGAATTTGGAATTAAGGTAGATTTTTTAGGAAATAAGATTTTTATTAAAGGCAATCAAAAATATAAAAATTGTAATTATACCATTGAGGGTGACTATTCAAACGCTGCATTTTTAGATGCATTTAATCTTTTTGGCGGTAGTGTTACTGTTGACGGCCTTAAGGAAAATTCACTTCAAGGCGATAAATTTTATAAAGAATATTTTGAACTGTTAAAAAACGGTACTCTCGAAATTTCATTAAAAGATTGCCCCGATTTAGGGCCCATTTTGTTTACTGCCGCAGCATATTTAAACGGTGCGGAATTTGTAGACACGGCACGGCTTCGCATTAAAGAAAGCGACCGGGTTTTTGCGATGAAAGAAGAGCTTAATAAATTTGGCGCCGAACTTATTTGCAAAGAAAATTCAGTTACTGTTTTAAAACGAGAATTACATAAACCAGAACAAATTTTATGTTCGCATAATGACCACAGAATTGCAATGTCGTTATGTGTTTTGTTAAGTGTTTTTGGCGGCGAAATTGACGGGGCAGAGGCGGTTAATAAAAGTTACCCCGAATTTTATAATGATATTAAAAAACTTGGCATAGAGGTTGTTTAACTTGAAACTTACAAAAAATAGCAAAATCTTAATTGTTGGACTGGGCCTTTTGGGTGGTTCTTATGCGAGAGCGCTTACAAAAAAAGGTTATATTGTAAACGCTATTACAAAAGAACAGTCTTCGGTTGATTTTGCTTTAAAGGAAAAAATTATTAGTTACGGTACAACAAAAATTGAACCAGATTTAATTTATAATGCGGATTTAATTATTTTTGCTCTTTACCCAAATGTTTTTATAGATTGGATAAAGCAAAACAAAGATTTAATTAGAAACGGAACAATAATTACCGATGTAACCGGTGTAAAAGGGAAGATAGTTAACGAAATTCAAGAAATTCTTGACGATAATGCCCAATTTATATCTGCTCACCCAATGGCAGGACGCGAATATTCGGGCGTTGAAAACAGCGATGATTCCATTTTTAATAACGCAAACTATATTGTTGTGCCAACCGAAAAAAACACACAAGATGCAATTGATTTGTGTAAAGAATTAGGATTTGAACTTGGCTTTAAAAATGTTTCTGTTTTAGGCGTGAACGAACACGACAAAATGATTGGTTTTCTTTCACAATTAACACACTGCATTGCAATAACATTAATGTGTGCCAACGACGAAGACGGTTTGGAAAAATACACCGGCGACTCTTTCCGTGATTTAACAAGAATTGCTAAAATTAACGATGAAATGTGGTCGGAATTATTTTTGCTTAACAAGGATATTCTTTTAAGCGAAATGGATAAATTTAAATGTGAATTTGATAAATTATATAATCATTTAAAAAACGAAAACAGGGAAGAAATGCGCGAAATGATGCGTATTTCTACAAACAGACGCAAACTTTTTGACAAATAGCGAGGTACTTTTTATGAATTTGGAATTTAAAGGTAAATTACCAATACCAAAACAGGTTAAAAGGCAGTTTCCAATATCTGAATCTGCAATGAGAATTAAAGAAGAAAGAGACCAAGAAATTAAAAATGTTTTTCTTGGTAAATCAAATAAATTTATATTAATTATAGGTCCTTGTTCGGCCGACTACCAAAAAAGTGTTCTTGAATATCTTGAAAAACTTAAAAGGGTAGACGAACAAACAAAAGATAAACTTATAATTATTCCAAGAATTTACACTAATAAGCCGCGAACTACAGGCGCAGGTTATAAAGGTATGTTACATCAACCGTCTCCTGAAAACAAACCGAATATGTTAGAGGGAATTATTGCAATTAGAAACCTACACATGACTGCTTTAAACGATTACGGTTTTTCTTGTGCCGACGAAATGCTTTATCCCGATAACCACCGTTATTTATCTGATTTACTTTCTTATGTTGCTGTTGGTGCTCGTTCGGTTGAAAATCAGCAACACAGATTAACTGCAAGCGGCCTTAATTTGCCAGTAGGTATGAAAAACCCAACCAGTGGTGACTTAAATGTTATGATGAACGCTGTTTTAGCCGCAAGGTCAAGCCATACTTTTATTTACAGAGGTTGGGAAGTTGAAAGCAAAGGCAACCCCTTAGCACACGCTATTTTACGCGGTTACACCGATTTAAGCGGAAGAAGTGTTTCAAATTACCACTATGAAACCTTAAATCAGCTATCGGAACTTTTTGACGAATATGGTATTGAAAATAAAGCGGTTATAATAGATACGAACCATGCCAATTCAAATAAACAGTTTAGCGAACAACCCAGAATTGCAGCAGATGTTCTTTACAGTATGGCTCATAATACACATATTAAAACACTTGTTAAAGGTTTAATGATAGAAAGTTACCTTGAAGACGGATGCCAGAAGATTGGTGATGGTATTTACGGTAAGTCTATAACCGACCCATGTTTAGGTTGGGAAAAAACCGAAAAACTTATATTTAAAATTGCTGATTCATTATAATTGAGGTATATTATGAAACTGTTTATTGCATCTGATATTCACGGTTCGGCATTTTTTGCCAAACAAATTATTGAAGCTTTTAAACGGGAAAAATGCGACAAAATTTTGCTGTTAGGCGATATTTTATATCATGGACCAAGAAACGATTTACCAACAGAATATAACCCCAAAGAAGTTATTAATTTGCTTAATAATTACGCTTCAATAATAACTTCAGTTAGAGGTAATTGTGACAGCGAAGTTGACCAAATGGTGCTTAAATTCCCGATTTTAAGCGATTACAGTGTGTTTTATTATAAAGACACTTCTATTTTTGCTACACACGGTCACATTTATGGCCCCATAAATATTCCCAATTTGAAAGCAGGGGATATATTGCTTTGTGGACATACTCATATTAGCGGTGTTAATGAATTACAAAACGGAATTATTTATATAAATCCCGGCTCGGTTTCTATTCCTAAAGAAAACACTAAAAACGGTTATGCTATTTTTGAAAACGGTGTATTTATGTTAAAAACATTAGATGGCGAAGTTATTACACAATATTCTCTTGACAATGCATAATAACTTTGTTAGTATTTTAATATAGATTTTAAATAAGGAGTTTTATTATGTTGGAATTAACTTTTGACGATTCGGGCTTTTTAAATTTTTGCGAAAACAATTATGTTTATAAAGGCAGTCAATATGTTTGCACATTTGATGAGCGTTTTTGGGTTTATTATTACAAAAAAGGGGATAAGTACATTTATATTGCACTTGATTCAAAAACTGGTTTAGGTTCTGAATTTGCAAGTACAAACTTTAAGTATAAGAAAAATGAATTAGATACACTTATACCTAATTTATTAAATTCAATTAAATACACCGGTGAATTAAAGTATTTATCTGCTGCAAATCTTGAAATGCACAAAAAAACATTACCAACCGAAAATATATAAATATTAAAGAAAGCCAAAATTGGCTTTCTTTTTTATATTATAAAAGAGAAGTAACCCTAAAAACAATATCGCGAATTATACAAAATCAATGTTTTGTATAATTAGGGGAAGGTAAAAAAGTGTTATTCAGGACTTTTGTGCTTTA
>JAZSAJ010000048.1:0-29090 GCA_045601805.1 Acutalibacteraceae bacterium | reverse complement strand
CAATTTTTTCAAAAAATTGGAAAGGGCGTAAAATTTATAGCGTCACAAGAAAGCAAAATAAAAGTAATGCCATCATAATTATGGATATAATTTTTTCCGCAACCGTGAATATGTCCGTGATAAACGGTATTAATTGAGTATTTCTTTAAGACATCAATTATTTCGGTTGAAACACCGGTTGAAAAAACAGGCGGATAATGTAAAAAAACAATTGGTTTTTTGCCTTTTTCAACAGCCATTTTAATTGAAGTTTCAAGCCGTGCCGCTTCACGCAAAACTATTTTTTCTTCGTCTTTATTTTCTTTAATCCAACCGCGTGTTCCGCAAATTGCATATTCACCGATTTCATAACAATTATTAAATAAAATATCAACGGTTTCTATGTTTTCTTTTTGAAAAAATTCTTTAATTTTTTTAGCGGTTGACCACCATAAATCATGGTTACCTTTTAACAGTATTTTTTTGCCCGGTAAACTTTCTAAAAACAAAAAATCGGGTTTGGTTTCGCAAAGTTTTAAAGCCCAAGAAAAATCGCCCGGCAAAACAACAATATCGTCTTCTTTAACGGTTTTTTTCCAGTTTTCTTCAAGACGAGCCGTATAATTTTCCCAACCGCGAAAAATATCCATTGGCTTGTCTTTATCAAAAGACAAGTGCAAATCGGATATACCGAACAGCGCCATAATTTACCTCCCGAATTTTTTTATAAAAACGAAAATTTAGAACAAAATATTATTGACCCAAGCGGTCTGAAAGGAAATGAATAGTATGCAAGAAATTAAAGATTGTTCAAGCCACGAAATTGTATGCGATGCAAAAAACTGTGTGTATCACGCTGCAGGCAACAACTGCACTGCGAAGGAAATCAAGGTTGGTTTCCAAAGCGCATGCGAAAGTTGTGAAACCGCCTGTATGACATTCCGTCAGAAAGCTTGAGCAAGAAGGTGCCCGAAGTTTTTCGGGCACTTTTCTTTTTAATAAAAAGCGTCGGTTATATAATAAATTTCACAGTCTATTCCCTGTTTGGTTTCTTTATAAACAACCTCACTAACATCAAAACGGCAATTGTATTCCTGTTTTGTTTTTCTTAAAAAATCGTTTGCTGTTGCTTTAATTCTATTTTGCTTATTATAATCAACCGCTTCGCGCCCGGATACCATTTGGTTTTCGGTTCGTGTTTTAACCTCTACAAACAAAAGCAAATCATTTTTTTCGGCAATTATATCAATTTCACCAAAACGGCTATGATAATTGCGTTTAAAAATTATAAAACCCTGATTTTTTAAATAATCGGCAGTTGCCTTTTCGCCGTAAATTCCTATTTCTTTTTTATTCATATATTTTTTAAAAATGATTTGCGGTGTATGCTTAAAACACCATATTTTTTAATTGCCTCTATATGCGCTTTTGTGCCGTATCCCTTGTGCGAAGCAAATTTGTATTCAGGGTATTCTTTGTCGTATTCAAGCAACAATCTATCCCTTGTAACCTTTGCAAGAATTGATGCTGCCGCAACAGACAAACTGCGGCTGTCACCCTTTACAAGCGGTGAAGCCGAAACGCTAATTCCACGCGGCAACAAATTGCCATCAATAATTGCAAAATCGGGTTTTACTTTAAGCCCCTCAATTGCACGGTTCATTGCCAAAAAAGTAGCATTTAAAATATTCATTTCTTCAATTTCTTCAACCGAAGCAAAAGCAATAGAATAACAAATTGCTTTTTGTGTTATTTCGCTGAAAAGCAATTCCCTCTTTTTTTCACTTAACTTTTTAGAATCGTTTAT
Organism: Acutalibacteraceae bacterium; assembly: GCA_045601805.1. Taxonomy (GTDB): domain Bacteria; phylum Bacillota; class Clostridia; order Oscillospirales; family Acutalibacteraceae; genus SIG607. The sequence goes on along the minus strand of JAZSAJ010000048.1, from coordinate 27,304 downwards.
TCCCTTTATATCTATATTTTCAGGCAAAATTACTGCAGCAGCACAAACAGGGCCAGCCAACGGACCGCGCCCTGCTTCATCTACACCGCAAATAGTATTATACCCTTTTTGCTTTAGCTCATTTTCAAAAGAAAAATCAGGCAAAATCTTTCACCCTTTCAAGCGTTACAGCACCAATTTTTTTGTTGCGAAATTCTTCTAAAAGTATATTCGCTGCCCTTACTGTATCGGCTTCGCCGCCCCTTATTTTAAAAGAACGGTTTATTGCAATTTGAGCAAGAATTTCATAAGGTTCTTCACTTAAATCAAGTTCACCGTAGCGTGAAGTTAATAATTTCGGATAACTTTTACATAAAATTTCAATTAGCCTTACTGCCAAAAGTCCAATATCAACAACTTTATCCTTAATAGCGCCCGTAAAGGCAAGATGTTCACCAATGGTAACATTGGAAAATTTTGGCCAAAGTATGCCGGGAGTATCTAAAATTTCAAGTTGTTTATCAACCATATACCACTGGTTAGAGCGTGTAACACCGGGTCTGTTTTCAACATTTGCCTTTTTATTACCTGCTAACTTATTAACAAAAGTTGACTTTCCAACATTAGGAATACCGGCAACCATAACGCGTAATGCCCTGCCTGCCATACCTTTATTTTTATACGATTCAAGTTTGTCAGATAAAACAAGTTTAACGGCATTCTTAAAATATTCAAGCCCGGCGCCTGTTTTACAGTCAACCTCTAAAGCAGTAATATTTTTGCCTTTAAAGTATTCTATCCACTCTTTTGTGGCAAAACTATCTGCCATATCGCTTTTATTAAGCAAAATAATAAGCGGTTTTTTGCCAACAATGCTTGGTAAATCGGGGTTACGGCTACTAAACGGAATACGCGCGTCAATTATTTCAACAACCGCATCAACAAGGTCAATATCTTTTTCCATTTGTCTGCGGGTTTTTGTCATATGCCCCGGAAACCATTGTATATATTGCGAATCTGCCATATTATACACCGCCAAACCTATTAAACGGGAAAACCCGTAAAACAACACGACCTAAAATATATCTCGTATCTATCATGCCGTTTTCACCAATTGAACTTGAACGGCTGTCAAGCGACTCATTTCGGTTATCGCCCAAGCAAAAAACACAACCCTCTTTAACCTTAATGGGAAAATCAATATCATATTTAAGATTTGTGGGAGTTTTTGTGTATGGTTCGTCAAGCGCAACACCGTCAACATAAACAACACCTGTAGAAAAATCAATATCTACAATTTGATTTTCCACCGCAATTACCCTTTTAATTATTGGTCCACTTGTTCGCTTGTTGCCCGGTGTGTTTTCAATATTTCTTGAAACAACAACAATATCACCTGCTTTTGGGGTATAAAACCAATTAGAAATAACAAGTTTCTCCCCTTCAAAAACGGTGTTTTCCATAGATTGACCGACAATTGTTACAACACGGAAAACAAAAGTGAAAATTAAAACAACTATAATTATTGCAAAAACAATAATTTCAAGCCAATCAAATATTTCGTTTTTTATTAAGTTTTTCATATTATTCTTTGTCACATCAATCACCTCTTTGTAAAACAAAAAAGAAAAAGAAAAAGAGAAGACAAAGACTGCCTTCTCTAATCTGTAAAATTAGCCAATTAATTCTTTAACCTTGGCAGCCTTACCAACTCTGTCACGCAAGTAGTAAAGTTTAGCCCTGCGTACACGGCCTCTTCTTACCAATTCTACTTTAGCAACATTGGGGGAATGAATTGGGAATACGCGTTCAACACCAACACCGTAAGAAACGCGTCTTACTGTAAATGTTTCAGCAATGCCGCTATTGTTTTTTGCAATAACAGTTCCCTCAAAAATTTGAATTCTTTCACGTTCGCCTTCTTTAATTCTAACGTGAACCTTAACTGTGCTACCGATTTCTACAACCGGTACTTCTTTTTTAAGCATATCTTGTGTTAACATTTTTACTGCGTCCATTGATATATCCTCCTTAAATTTTTTCAGATGTTCATACCCAAAAATTTGGCAGAGGACCATCCGCTTCAATGTCGTTATACGGCATTAAACCCACTTGTAAGGCGCAAGTGAAATCAAATGCTTTAGTATTATACTACAAGCGCTTTAAAAAATCAAGTGTTATTTTAAAAATTTGTTTTACCTCTTGCTTAATGATTAACTTTATTATATAATACTTATATACTTTATTTAATATGGGTGATTTTGTTTGGAAAACGCCATTTATTTTGATAACAGTGCAACAACTAAACCTTGCCAAGAAGCAATAGAAGCGGTAAATTCTTGTTTAAATAACAATTGGGGCAACCCCTCTTCTGTTCACAGTTTAGGCGTTAATTCTTTATTAGCATTAGCAGAGGCAAGAGAAACTGTTGCAAAATCAATTAATGCAAAAAGCGAAGATATTATTTTTACCTCGTGTGGTACTGAATCAAATAATCTTGCAATTATTGGTGCTTGTCTTTCTTTAAAGAAGCAAGGCAACAAAATTATTTCTTATAAAACCGAACACCCCTCGGTTATTAACACACTAAAACAACTTGAACACTTTGGATTTGAAGTTTTGTTTTTAGACACTCAAAAAAACGGAACTGCTTGTCCTAAAACCTTAGCAGAAAATGTTGATAATAACACTATTCTCGTTTCTTGTATGATGGTTAACAATGAAATTGGTTCTATTAACAACATTAAAGAATTGGCAAAAGCGGTAAAAAGCAAAAACCAAAAAACTTTGTTTCATACCGATGCTGTGCAGGCATATAAAAAGCTGCCCATAAATGTTAATGATTTAGGTGTTGATTTGCTGTCTGCCAGCGGTCATAAAATTCATGCTCCAAAAGGAATTGGTTTTTTATACAAGAAAAAAGGCGTTAATCTTACTCCCCTTTTAAACGGCGGCGGTCAGGAAAACGGTTTGCGTTCGGGCACCGAAAATATGCCGCTAATTTGCGCACTTGCTGCGTCTGTTAAAGCAATTCCCGATGTATTAGCCACACATAAAAAAGTTAAGGACCTTCGTGATTACGCCAAAAGCAAACTATTAAACAATAAAAATATTGTTTTCAATTCACCAGAAAACGCCTTACCTTATATTCTTAATATTTCGCTAACAGGATTTAAAGCCGAAACTGTGTTAAATGCCCTTTCGCTTAAAAACATATATGTTTCAAAAGGCAGTGCGTGTGCAAAAGGTCACCGCAGCCATGTTTTAACGGCGCTTGGTATGAACGACAATCTTATTGATTCTTCAATTAGAATTAGTTTTAGCCGTTTTAACACAAAAGAAGAAATTGATATTCTTGCAAACGAACTGCAAGAAATTACCAAAAAATTGAGAAGGTTTTGTTAAATGAAAGAAATTTTGCTTATTAAAACAGGCGAATTGGTTTTAAAAGGGCTAAATCGCGTTTCTTTTGAAAATACGCTTATTAAAAATATTCGCCGTCATCTTAACGGTTTAGGTGAAATTACCGTAAAAAATGCACAGTCCACCATTTATGTTGAACCAAAAGACGACGACTACCCTTTTGAAGAAGCAGTAGAGCGTGTAAAAAAGGTTTTTGGGATTGCTGCTTTTTCACGCGCAAGGGTTTGCAACAAAGATATAAACGAAATTTTAAATGTTGCACCTGAATATTTGGCAGAACAATTAAGCGGCGTTAAAACCTTTAAGGTTGAAGCAAAGCGTTCCGACAAAAAATTTCCGCTAACCTCACCCGAAATTTCAAAACTAATGGGCGAAAGGTTGCTGAAATCTTTCAACCATTTGCGTGTAGATGTTCATAACCCACAGGCAGTTGTAACGGTTGAAATTAGGGATTATTCGGCTTATATCCGTTGCGGTCAAATTCACGGCGCAGGCGGTTTACCAATTGGCACTGCAGGTAAAGCATCAATTCTAATTTCGGGCGATATTAACAGCCCTGTTGCCGCATATATGATGGCAAAACGCGGTCTTACGCTTGATGCAATACATTTTGCTAGCCCGCCATACACCGGCCCACTTGCAGAACACAAGGTAAAAACCTTACTAAAAAAGGTAGCACAGTACAGCGGTGATATTCGCCTTGCAATTGTACCGTTTACCGAAATTCAAGAAATGATAGCCGAAAACTGCCCCGAAGAATATTTTACACTTATTATGCGCCGTATGATGATGCGCATTTCAGAAAAACTTTCTAAAAAACACGGCAGCAAAGCGCTAATTACCGGTGAAAGTTTAGGCCAAGTTGCAAGTCAAACTTTACACGCCCTTGGTGTTACCGATATTGTTTGCAATGTTCCTGTATTAAGGCCGTTAATTGGTATGGATAAAGAAGAAATTATTGCAATATCAAGAAAAATTGATACCTTTGAAACTTCAATTTTGCCCTATGAAGACTGTTGCACAGTTTTTACACCAAAACATCCAAGAACTAAACCCGAAATTTCTTTATGTGAACAGGCAGAAAGTGCTTTAAATATTGACGAGCTTGTTGAAAACGCAGTAAACAACACTACTTATTGTGTTATTTACAGGGAGGAATTTTAGTGAGCGAACTGTGTTCAATTGCAAGTAAAGTTGTAAAGGTGCTTAAAAAAAATAACTTAACTGTTTCTTTTGCTGAATCATGCACCGGCGGTCTTTTAAGCGAACTTATTACAAGTGTTCCCGGTGCTTCAGAAGTTTTTGAGCTTGGAATTTGTTGTTATTCAAACAATATTAAAAACCAAGTTTTAAATGTGCCTAAAGAAGTTTTAGAAACTTTTGGCGCAGTTAGCCAAGAAACCGCAATTATTCTTGCAAAAGAAATTAAACGCCTTGCAAACAGCACAATTGGTATTTCGGTTACAGGGGTTGCAGGGCCAAGCAAAAGCGAAGGCAAAGAAGTTGGTACTGTTTTTGTTGGGTTTTGCAATAGTACAAAAACATACGCAGTAAATATAAACGCCAACAGCAATTTACCGCGTGAAAAAATTAGAACTGCTGCTGCCGAATATGCGTTTAATTTGATAATAGATTACTGTTTGAATATTTAATATAAGGGATGGTTTATTATGCTAAAAAATTTAAAGGTTGACATTATTTATTACAACACCCCATCGGATTTTGAATTTGAGTTTAATTTAGGCGGATACTGCCGTTGCAGAATTTTAAACGCAAAATGCGCAACATTAAAGGAAACCGTTAATAAACTTGCTCTTGCCGTTACAAGAAGCAGTGTTGTTATTATTGTTGGTAAATTGCTTGGTGAAAACGGTTTTGTTGCCCCCGTGGCAAAAGCAATCGGAAAAAGTTTAGCACCGGTTGACCACAGAAAATTTCATATTACCAACCCCGAACCAATTTCGCTAATTGAAGGTTCTTTACCCCTTGTAACGCAAAGCGGTGATTTTGGCGGTTGCATTATTGAAAGCGGTCCGCAATCTATTATTATGCTAACCGACGATAAACCATTGCGTGATAAAATTTCGGCTGAACTTCTTTCATTTTATTTAACTTCGTTAAGCCGACTCCCCGAAGACGAATTTGAAATTATTAACAAAGAAAGTACCGTTTTAAATGAAGAAGTTAACAAAGAGGTTAATGAAGTAGAACCGGTTGAAGAAACAGTTGTTGAAACACCCGACTTGGTTGAGGAGCAAATAGAAACAAACGAAGAAATTGTTGAAGATGCTCCCGAAATTATTGAGGAAGAAAAAGCCGAAAACGAAGAAACTGAAAAAACCGATTTCACTGAAGTTGACAGTCCGTTCATAGATATAACAGAAGAAACAAATGAAAGCATTGATATTTTTTCGGGGGCGGAAGATGATAAAGATGAAATTTTCTTGCTTTCCGATGATGAAAATGATACAGAAAATAATTCCTATTTTGAAGATAGCAACTCAGATTTAATTTTTGGCACGAACGAACCAGAAGAAAAAGAAAAAGCACCGCGTGTTTCAAAAAAGAACTCTTCACTTTCTACCGTACTGCTAATACTTACAATTTCTTTGCTTTTAATTGCTGCCGCGCTTCTTTACTTTGTAGTATATTTACCGGGTCTTGATGGTATAAATACATTAGATTACATTAAAGAAGTTTTTGCTTTAGAAAGTGTTTATAGGTTATTTTAGAAAAAACATATATTTAATTTAACAGTAAAAAAAGACGGGTTAACCCGTCTTTTTTTATTGCCTTGAAGAACTTGAAGTGCTTGGATTTACTGTATCAACCCAAGATGAACTTTCGCTGCTGCTTTCGCTGGATTCAGGTTTTTGTATTTCAATAATAGCAGTAACCTTACCGTTAATAATACCGCTTTTTCCGTTTGCAGTAGCGCTTCCGCCCGAAATTGGGGGCAACAGCGAACCGCCGTGATGCGAACAAATTGGCAAATAACTATTTTTATAATATCCAACCGCAGTTTTGTAACATTTATCGGTTGCAAGCAAACCGGTTTCTGCACAGTAATAGCGTTGAGAAGTGTATTTACTGTATTCAAAACTCTTTGCCTTAAGGCCCTTGTGAATAGGAGTCATAACCCTGCCCCACATACGCTGAGCAATAACCTGTGAACGAATAGTTTCGTTGTTGTCATAACCGCACCAACACGAAGCAACATAATATGGCGAACCGCCAACAAACCACAAGTCTTTTGTGGAGTCAGATGTACCGGTTTTAGCAAAAATACGCATATTGGGTATATAACCTGCAGCACCGCCGCCGGTACCGTTAGCGCCGTAAACAACAGTTTGAAGCATTCTATTCATAACTGTGGCAGTATCTTCACTTAAAGCGCGCTTGCCTTGGTCGGTATATTCCAAAACCTTGTTGCCATTTTGGTCTTCAACATAGTAATAGGTTGTTGGTTTATAATATATACCGTTATTGCCAAAAACGGCATACGCCGCTGCAGATTCTGTTGTTGTAAGGCCTTTATAAGTACCGCCCATACCAAGCGCAGAAAGGTTTACATCGTTGTTTTCAAGGGTTGTAATACCCAAAGATTCCGTTAAGAACTTATAGGAAGTAGAAAGCGAAATTTTATTAACAAGATAAACAGGAATTGTGTTTACCGAGCGTTCAAGCGCGTAGTGGGTTGTGATATTGCCCCAATAACCGCCATACCAGTTATTTGGGTGCCAACTACCATATTTTTTATACTTATCTTCAACAACAGTTGAATAGGTAATAACATTCTTTTCCATTGCCGGAGCATAAGCCGCAATTGGTTTCATTGTGGAACCCGGTTGCCTTGCCGCCATAACGGCACGGTTAAAGCCGCGGTTTTCATTTTTTTCACCAATACCGCCCGACATACCAACAATATGACCCGAATAATCCATAACGGTAATTGCGCCTTGCATTATTGCGCCATTAGACGCTTTTAAACCGTAAGTTTTACTGTCAGAGAAAACATTGTCAATTGTGTTTTGAATTCGTGGGTCCATCGTTGAATAAATTTTATATCCGCCGCTATAAACAAGCATTTCGGCATCGGCTTTGTTATACTTATACTTTTCAACAAGGTCGTTAATTACATCATCAATAAGCGCATCAACAAAATACGAATTATATTTTTTCTGCTTTATATTATCGGGATTGGCATCAACAATAAGTTCTTCATCAATTGCGTTGTCATATTCTTCCCGGGTAATATAACCTTGGTCGTACATTTCGTACAAAACAGTATTGCGTCGCTTTTTATTTTCTTCAGGAAATTTATCGGGACGCAAAGCTTCGGGGTATTTAGTAATTGAAGCAAGTGACGCGCATTGCGCAAGCGTAAGTTCGCCAACACTTTTATCAAAATAGTAGTTAGCAGCAACCTCAACACCGCTAATACCGTTTGCCATACCCACAACATTAAGATAACATTCTAAAATTGTATCTTTATCAACAGTTTTTTCAAGTTTGCGAGCGCGCATAATTTCCCTAACTTTACGCTGCCAATTTTGTTCTTTATCGCCCGTTAGGTTTTTTACAAGCTGTTGAGTAATGGTAGAACCACCACGGTTAGACGAATAAAAGTGCAAGAAAGAGTTTGCAAACGCTTTTATGGTTTGCTTCCAGTCAACACCGCCATGGCTTTCAAAACGCTTATCTTCAATGGCAATAAAAGCATGTTCAAGATTATCCGGTATTTCTTCTAAAGAAACCCAAATTCTGTTTTCACCCGTGTGCAAGCGTTGGTATTCTTCCCATTCACCCGATGTGTTTTTAACAAGAATTGAGGTAGTGCCACCCTTTTTAAATTCTTCAAGGTCAACACCCAAACTATCATCAACGAAATTAAAGATATAAATTAAAAATCCGCCAACACCAATGCAACACAAAATAACGCATACCATAAAAACGGCAAGCAAACTTCTTAATATTTTTTCTTTATTTGTTTTTTTACGTCTGCGTCTTACGGCTGAACGTTTTTTGCCGCCCTTATTATTACGGCGGTAGTTGTTCAAATCAAAATCTTTATTTGACATAGACTTAAACAACCTCCTTTATTTGAACATAAAATGATTAATAGATAACATTACAGGTTAATTATACCACATTTTTACAAAAAGTGTATTACAATTTTTTAATATTTACCCATAAAGTGCAAATAATACCATAAAACTGTTATTTTTAGAGGTTATTTTATGATAAAATCAAGAAAAATTATAATATTATCTTTACTGTTAGTACTTGTTGCAATTGTTAGCGCAATTATTATTGTATATGCAATTAGGCAAAGCAAACAGCCATACTATTTAAAATCATTTAACAACAACATTGCTCTTTTCAAAGGCAGTAATTTACTTGAAGTTTACGATGACATTAACATTAATAATTTAACAGAATACGACAGATATCTTTTAAGAAATGGTATTGTTGTAAAAAATGTGGAACTTATTGACGAAATTTTAGAAGATTATAATTCGTAAAGCACTTGAAAAATTAGCAAAAAAATATTATAATAATATCATAAATTTGAAAGGATGATATTTTTGGAAAAAGATGCAATTTCTGCAGGAAAAGGCAGTCTTGTTAGCTCAACCGAAATTAAAATATTACTTTGCTATATAATTACAACCGTTGATAACCCAGTTCCCGGAAAAGAACTTGCAAATCTTTTCCACCTTGAAAGCATTGCCAATTACTTTGAAGTTATGGAAGCGTTAGAGTCGCTGGTTGTTACAGGCAGTCTTCATTATAATGAAAGCGATGATACATATTTTGTTACTGCCGAAGGGGCAAAAGTTGCCCACACGCTTAAAAAGACCTTACCCTTTACAATAAGGGAAAAGGCATTTGCGGTAACTTATAAACTTCTTGCCCGTATTAGAAACACAAAAGATACAAAGATTGAAATAACCACCGAAAACGGCCTTATGTATATTACTTGTTCGGCTATTGAAAACGGCAATGCGGTTATGAGCTTTAAAATTATGGTGGCAGATGAAGTTCAAGCAGGTTGTATTAAAGAACGGTTTTTAGATGACCCTTCAAAAGTTTATGTCGGCCTTGTTGATTTGCTTACAAAATAAAAAAGAACTCGCAACTTTCGTTGCGAGTTCTTTTAATTTACTTTTAAATACTGTGAATACACATATCCTTTTTTTCCGTTATATTCAACCATATACCAATCGGGCACCGATGCAAAAATTGGCACAACTGTACCGTTTGGAATTGACGCAATTACAGGTGAAGACAAATCGGGTTTTTCACGAAGATTTAAATTTCCGCCAAAATAAGTGGCAACTGTTCCCTGCCCGCTCATATTAGGAATATTAAACGGTATATCAAAATAATCGCACAGTGAAAGCACGGTGTTTTGCGCTATTGCTTCAATATTGTTGCGTATCCATTCGGCGTCTTCTGCGTTATCGTGGTAAGCATACTCAATTAAAATGGCAGGTGCTTTTGTTCTTACCACTTCGCCAAGTGTTGTTGTAGGTACGGTTCTTACTTTTTCGGGCAAAGGATAAATAAGTTTTAAATTATTTGCAAAAATTTCGGCTGCTCGCTGCCCGTTTACGCTGCTTGGAGCATAATAAACTTCGGTTCCCCTATTTGCACCTTCTTTTCCTGCACCCGAAGCGTTTGAATGAAGCGCCAAATGGAAATCATAGTTTCCCGCGTTTGATTGTGCAATTGAACTTGCCGCAGTCATTTCGGGCGTATTTCGTGTATATGTTATGCCCGAAGCGTTTAAGTAGGGTATCATAGCATCGGCAACTAAATTCATATACTGTTCTTCGGTTCCGCCCCCGTTATACAAGTTAAATTCTTGTGTTGACGGACTTAAATAAATATTTGGCATAAAAAATCACCCTCCACAAAAATAATATTCTGCAGAGGGTTTTTTATGAACTAATTAAGACCAAGTTTTTCGGCATTTTCTTTAACTACCGAACTAAACCAGCAGTAAAGCGCTTCGCCCAATTCCTGATAAACATTATCTCCGTCATGAGAACAAAGCATTGCAAAGGTTTGACCAATTCTGCGCTCTATTTCGGTTCCACGACGGTAAGCAAGGTAATAAAAGGAGAATGCACCGGTATCTGATGAAGTACGCCAAATTTCAGGGTTGTTCATTTTTAAATAATCTAAGAACGCTTTTTGGGCAATACCTATATCGGTATCATCACTTAAATAGCGTTCAAAAGCAACCGTTGCAGTAAAAGACAAAAGCAAACGGCGTTGAATTATCATATCGTAATCGCCTTCGTCATCATACTTAAAATTTGCCGCATCGGAAGAAAAAATCTTTGCTATTGTGTTTCCAAGAGTTTTTGCAGCAACTCTTTCCTGCATATCACTTTTGTTTAACAAAATATTTTCTAAATTCCTTTTTACATCAACAGACGGCTTGTCACCAACTATTTTAATATCTTTGTCATCATTCACTTGCACTCTCTCCTTCCTTAATATTTTATAGTATATTCAATTTTATTTGTCTCTAAAACGATTACTTCTAACAGGATGACGAAGTTTTCTTAACGCTTTTGCTTCAATTTGACGAATACGCTCACGAGTTACATTAAATTCAAGGCCAACTTCTTCAAGCGTGTGGCATCTGCCGTCTTGCAAACCAAAGCGCAAACGAATAACGGCTTCTTCGCGGTCTGTAAGAGTTTTTAAAACTCCGTCAATATCTTCGTTTGTAATAGTTTTAAGTGCAGCTTCATCGGGTGCTAAAGCATCTTCATCGCGAATGAAGTCCATTAAACGAGAATCTTCTTCCGGGCCTATTGGGGTTTCCATGGAAACCGGCTCCTGTGCCACGCGCATAATTTCACGCACACGCTCAACCGACATTTCAAGTTTTTCGGCAATCATTTCTTCGCTTGGCTCATAACCGTTTTCGTGTAAAAGTTGGCTTTGCACCCTTTTTAAACGGTTTATTGTTTCAACCATATGAACGGGAATACGAATAGTTCTTGCTTGGTCGGCAATTGCGCGGGTAATTGCTTGTCTTATCCACCAAGTAGCATAGGTAGAAAACTTAAAGCCCTTTGTATAGTCAAACTTATCAACCGCTTTAATAAGGCCAACATTACCTTCTTGAATTAAATCAAGGAAATACATTCCCCTACCAACATATTTTTTTGCAATGCTTACAACAAGACGAAGATTGGCTTCTGCCAAACGGCGTTTCGCTTTTTCGTCACCGTCGGAAATTTTAATTGCAAGTTCAATTTCTTCATCATTAGACAAAAGCGGAACTCTACCAATTTCACGCAAGTAAACTTTTACAGGGTCGTCAAGCGAAATATTATCAAAACTCGTATCATCGTTAATTTGCTCAAAGTCAATTTCTTCTAATTTTAAATCGTCGTCGGTTGGCTCTTCTTCATAATCAAGATCCAAAATAGCCGGTTCATCATAAAGACCTTCTAAATCATCGGGTGCGTTTTCAATTTCATCAATTGAAGCAACTGTGGTCTTTTCTTCAGGAAAAAGGTCGTCATTTTTTTGTGCCGTTTCTTCAACTTTTTCGGGCATTACTTTTTCTTCGCTTTTTTTAGCGCGAGTTCTTTTTTTAGGTGCAGCAGAATTTTCTTCCTGCGCATTAATAATTTTGTTTTCTTCCATCCTTTATACTCCCTTTTTATTATCAACAATAGACTGCAACTGACTTAGCCAGTCATCGTCTGAACTGCTTTCGGTTTCTTTCTTTTGAACTATACCTTCATAAAGTAAAATTTCAATTGAATCGCTTAGTACTTTATGCGCGTTTTCTTTTGCCATAGTACTGTTTAGCAAAGAAACCAAATATCCGATTTCCGCAGAGGTTAAATACTGCCCCATAACTGAAACTTCAATTTCCCCTACTTCTTGCGAAAGGCGATTTATTAGTGAAAAAACCTTGCGGTTTAAATCGGTTAAGAAATTTTCTTCTTTTAATTTTTCGTTGGCATAAGTTAATGAATCGGGGTGATTAAGCAAAACCGAAATTATTGCTTCTTCTGCCATACAAGCGCGCTTTAAAAATCTTTTTTGCGGATTAATATCATTAGCGCTGTACTTAGGATTTATTACATTTGCAATTTCTTTTTTATATTCTTGTTTAGCGTTTTTGCTTTTAATTTCTTTAACTGTGTTAAGAATCGTTTGCTTTGAAACGCTAAACCGTTCGCTTAACTTACCAGCATATAAATCAACCGTTAAACTATCACTTGTTTCAGCCAATATAGCCGCTGCTTTTTTTAAATAAAGCAAACCGCCGTCATTTTTAGAAAAATCAATACCGGCAGAAGCCATATAAAGTTTATACTCAATATCGGTAACCGCGCCTTCTAAAAGCGCCTTAAACTTTTCGGGCGAATTCTTTTTAATAAAATCATCGGGGTCTTTTCCGTCGGGAATAACAAGCACCTTAATTGGCATACCCGAATCTTTTAAGGTTTCAAGGGCGCGTTTTACCGCCTTTTGACCTGCCGCATCGGCATCAAGCGTAATAACAATTTCTTTTGTATAACGCGATAAAAGTTTTGCTTGTTCAATTGTAAAAGCCGTACCAAGCGCCGCAACGGTATTTTCAAAACCTGCTTGATGTAACGAAATTACATCCATATTGCCTTCAACCAGTATTATGCGTTCGCTACAATGGTTTTTCGCAAAGTTAAAACCGTATAGGTTTTCACTTTTTTTGTATACAGGTGTATCTGCTGTGTTAACATATTTCCCTGCAGCTTTTGGGTCAGTAGGATTTGCCCTTGCGCTAAAAGCAATAACATTACCGCGCAAATTTATTATTGGGAAAATAACCCTGTTTCTAAAACGGTCATAATAACCGCCGCGATTGTTTTTTGAAACAACATTTGCCTGAAACATATCGCTTAACGAATAGCCCAAAGATTTTAAGTGATTTATTAAATCATCCCAAGAATCAGGTGCGCAACCCAAGCCAAAATGCTTAATGGTTTGCAAAGTTAAACCGCGCCCTGTTAAATAATCAAGCGCCCATTTACCGCCCTGAGTAAACAAATACTTGTGATAAAACCTTGCGGTTTCGCGGTTAATTTCTAAAATTGTGGTTTTTAAACGCGACATAGAGTTATCATAACCATTTTCGGGTATATCAACACCGCTTCTTTCGGCTAATAGTTTAACCGACTCTATGTAATCTAAATTTTCAATCAACGATGTAAAGGTGAAAATATCACCGCCAACACCGCAGCCAAAACAGTAAAATGAACCGTTTTCGGGGTAAACAGTAAATGAAGGTGTTTTTTCGTTATGAAACGGGCAAAGACCAACAAGGTTTCTTCCGCGCCTTTTTAAATTCACATAAGGACTTATAATTTCAGCGATTTCGTTTTTATACTTAATTTCACTAATTACTTCTGAGGGTATTGCCACTAAAAACACCTCCCTTTATTAATATTTCCAAGAACCCGGAACAAAAACATTTGTAAAGGTTGTTGCGGCAAAATGGTCGGTCATACCGGCAATATAATCTGCCACTGCGCGATTAATGCCCTCGTTCTTAATTATGTTTTCAAATTCTTTTGGTAGTTTATTTGGGTTTTGAGTATAAAAATCAAACAAACCTTTAACTAAACCAAAAACCTTTTCTTCTTCCTTTTTTGCTTTAGGATTAAAATACACCTTATCAAACAAAAAACTGTGTAAAGCAGTAAAGGCATCAAAAACTTCGTTTGACATTTTAATATCATCTTCACTGTTTTCAACAAGCGAAGTAACAAGTGTTGTAATTCTTTCGCTTTTTGAATGTCCCAAACAATTACGAAGTTCTATTGGTATATCGTTTTCGGTTATTATTCCGCCACGCACTGCATCTTCAATATCGTGGTTTATATAAGCAATTCTATCGCAAAACCTGACTACCCTGCCTTCAAGCGTTGAGGCAAAGCTACCTTTAGTGTGGTTTAAAATGCCATCAAGCACTTCGGCGGTTAAATTTAAGCCCTTGCCGGCATCTTCAAGCAGTTCGCAAACCCTTACACTTTGTTCGTAATGCGTAAAACCGCCGTTTAACAGTTCGTTTAATGCGCGTTCACCGGCATGTCCAAACGGGGTATGTCCTAAATCGTGACCCAAAGCAATGGCTTCGGTTAAATCTTCGTTAAGCATTAAAGCACGGCTAACTGTACGCGCAATTTGCGAAACTTCAAGCGTGTGGGTTAAACGGGTACGGTAATGGTCGGATTCGGGCGATAAAAACACCTGAGTTTTGTGTTTAAGGCGCCTAAATGCCTTGCAGTGAATAATTCTGTCGCGGTCACGCTGAAAACAGGTACGCAAATTATCTTCGGGTTCGGGTATTTTTCTACCCAAACTTTTACTGCTTAATGTGGCAAAAGGCGAAAGCAAAAGGCGTTCGTTTTCCTCGGTACGAATTCTTATATTATCCATAAAATCAAACACCTTCCTTTATAAATTATCAATTTAATATTATATTCGCAAAAACTTTTAAAATACCTTTATTTTTTTATATTTTTTCTTAAAAAGGTGCAAAAAACTCGTTATTTTTAATTGCTGTTAGTTTTCCGCCAAAATATTCAACCAAATTTTCTAAAAATTTATCAGCTTTTTCATTTTCAAAATTGTAATTAACCGTAACATTTTCGCCGTAATCAACATTAACTATTTTACCGCCGTTTTTTAAAATTAACGGTTCCATTCGGTTAAACTGTTGATAATCACAAACAGTAGTAAAATTAACACAGGGTTTCATTTCTACTATTTTCGCGTTTTCAATACAGTTTTTGGCGGCAGTACTGTATGCATGGCAAAGGCCACCCGTACCAAGCAAAATTCCGCCAAAATATCGGGTTACCACCAAACATACATTTTTAAGTTTAGCACCGTTTATAACATCAAGTACCGGTTTACCTGCAGTTCCGTGCGGTTCACCGTCGTCACTAAAGCGTGAAAAAGAATTGTCATTTAAAACAAAAGCGTGAACATTATGCCTTGCTTCGCGGTTTTCTGCACGAACTTTTTCAATAAAAGCAAACGCTTCTTCTTCGCTTTGAACATTAGAAATTCTTGCAATAAAACGAGAGCGTTTTTCTTCGTATTCACCAATACCGCCATTTAGTACAGTTAAATAACCTTCCATTTCACACCTCCTAAATATAAAAAACCGCAACCATTACAAGTGGTTGCGGAATTACTATTATAAGCCGTAACGCTTTCTGAATTTGTCAACACGTCCGCCGGTATCTACCAATTTCTGTTTACCGGTAAAAAACGGATGACATTTAGAACAGATATCTAAATGGATATTCTGTTTTGTAGAACGAGTTTCAAACTCTGCACCACATGCACATTTAACAACTACTTTTTCGTACTGCGGATGAATGCCTTCTTTCATATTGACACCCCTTTCCAAATTCATAACAAAGTGATTTTAACATACTTTATTTAAAAAAGCAAGAACTATTTTTCTATTTTTTAAAATAATTCCTTATATTTTCGTAAATTTCTACCGTTTTAAACCTAAATATATAATTATTTGGGTTGGTAGCAATTTCAGCACTATTATCATTTACCGCTGAATTTAGCTCACTTGCCGCACCAATGCACATTGCAGGAAACATAACGCACCACCAGTTTTTTCCTTCACCCTCACCAATAACAATATTTAAAGCGTTGTATTCACCGGCAGGAAGCGTAAATTTTTCATATTCGCGGTTTTTAAAATATGCTTTACCCACATTAACCGAAACAGGATAATCATAGCCATTTTGCTTAATTACTTCTTCTGCCGTTTTTAATATTAGGTCAGAATTAGCTTTAGTAATAGCAATTGCATCTTCGGTGTTTTCGGTACTTACATACAATTCTTCGCTTACCTTTAAAACGGCATCTCTTACCTTTAATTTTAACTGTTGGTCTTCTTGGCTGTCAGAGTTAGCAATTATATGCAAACGGAAAACATTTTCTCTTAAATCGTTACACAAAACATCAAAGCCCGAAAGCGATATTAAAATTGCAGAAATTAGCCCAAAAAGTATTGCAAGTCGTATATTTTTCATAAATCAACACTCCTTTTTAGCGAAGTATTGACACGGTTTTTATTTTTTATTCAAAAATTATTGCGGTTTGGTTTGGCAAAGCAAAATAAACCTGATTATAAACTTTTTTTAGGTTTTCATAAGCCAATAACGCTTTTTCTTTATTTTCAAAAACGCCAAAAACCGTTGGTCCGCTTCCCGAAAGACAAGCACAGTCGGCACCCTGATTAATTAAATCTTCCTTAATTTTATTTTCATTCAAAACATTTTCAAAGTCATTACAAATATTTTTGCAAAACATTTTATAGTTGCCTTGGGTAATTGCTTTAATTAACTTTTCGGTGTTGTTTTTTAATGTATAATCTTTTGTATCAAGTTCTTTATACATTTGTGCGGTTGATGATTTAGTTGAATTTTTTATTAAAACCAAAGCATATTCAAGGTTATTGCAAATTTTTTCGGTTTTTTCACCAATAGAATACACATATTGCGTTCCGCCGTTTAAGAAAAACGGAACATCGGCGCCCAGTTTTTCTGCCAAAATTAAAAGTTCATTTTCTTTAAGCGGAAATTCAAAGATTTTATTAAGTGCAAGTAATACCGCCGCAGCGTTTGAACTGCCGCCGCCAAGACCTGCAGAAACAGGAATATTTTTATTAAGATTTATATTTACATTCGCCTTTATTTTTGCGGTTTCTAAAAACAACTCTGCCGCTTTTGTGCAAATATTATCTTCAATATTATAATCGGTATAACAGGTGATTTTCGTGTTTTCAGACAAAACAGCATTTATAACAAGGGTATCACTTAAATCAACCGATTGAAAAACGCTGTTAATTAAGTGGTAACCGTCTTCCCTTTTGCCAGTTATTTCAAGGGTTAAGTTAATTTTTGCGCAAGATTTAACCGCCAATTTCATAAAATCACCTCTTATGTTTTATATTTTAACACAAATATATACTTTTTTCAAATAAATATAATTGCTTTAAATATATAATTATGGTATAATTACAAAAAAATTTAAAAGGTGATACAAATGAAAGCAGTAATTACAGTAATTGGTAAAGATACAGTTGGTATTTTGGCGGCTGTTTCGGTAAAATGCGCAGAACATTCTATAAATATTTCCGATGTTACACAGTCGGTTTTGCAAGAAATGTTTTGTATGATAATGGTTTGCGATATTGATAAAATTGATATTCCCTTTGGCGAATTTGCCGATATGATGGCCGAATATGGAAAAGAACGCGGTTTGGATATTCGTGTAATGCACGAAGACCTTTTTAACAGCATGCACAAAATTTAGGAGAATTAAAATGATTGAAACAAAAGACATTCTTGAAACAATAAAAATGATTCAAGACGAAGACCTTGACATTCGCACCGTTACAATGGGTATTTCGCTTTTAGACTGCATTGACAGCGACATTGACAAAGCGTGTGATAAGGTTTATAAAAAAATTGTAAGCAAAGCAAAAAACCTTGTTAGTGTTTGTAATGAGATTGAAAAGGAATACGGTATTCCCATTATAAATAAGCGTATAAGCGTTACCCCAATTGGTTTAATTTGCGGCGCGTGTGACGACTGCCAGCCCGTTAAATTTGCACACGCTTTAGAAAAAGCGGCAGGAACAACCGGTGTAAACTTTATTGGCGGTTATTCGGCACTTGTGCAAAAAGGTTTTACAAAGGGCGATATTGCTCTTATTAACAGTATTCCCCAAGCGTTAAACGAAACCGAACATATTTGTTCTTCGGTAAACATTGGTTCTACAAAAGCAGGCATAAATATGGACGCCGTTAAAATGATGGGTAAAATTGTTAAACAAACTGCAGAATTAACCAAAGACCGTGACTGTATTGGTGCCGCAAAGCTTGTTGTATTTTGCAACGCGCCCGACGATAATCCCTTTATGGCTGGTGCTTTCCACGGTGTTGGCGAAGCCGATTGCGTTATAAATGTTGGTGTTTCGGGCCCCGGTGTTGTTCGCGCGGCACTTTCAAAATCTGACGGACTTGATTTAACTTCTGTTTCGGAACTTATTAAGCGTACTGCATTTAAAATTACAAGAATGGGACAGTTGGTTGCAAAAGAAGCGTCCGCCCGTCTTGGCGTTCCATTTGGTATTGTTGATTTATCTCTTGCCCCCACCCCTGCCGTTGGCGATTCGGTTGCACACATTCTTGAAGAAATTGGTCTTGAATGTTGCGGCTGCGCCGGTACTACCGCCGCACTTGCAATGCTTAACGATGCCGTTAAAAAAGGCGGTGTAATGGCATCTTCCCGCGTTGGCGGACTTTCGGGCGCATTTATTCCCGTAACCGAAGACGCAGGTATGATAAACGCCGCAAGGTGCGGTTCGCTAACCATTGAAAAACTTGAAGCAATGACTGCCGTTTGCTCGGTTGGTCTTGATATGATAAATATTCCGGGTGATACAACCGAAGAAGTTATTTCGGCAATAATAGCCGATGAAGCCGCTATTGGTATGATAAACAGCAAAACAACGGCTGTAAGGGTTATCCCTGCTATTGGCAAAACCGTTGGCGATGAACTTTCTTTCGGCGGTTTACTTGGCAGCGGACCTGTTATGAAAGTAAACACCGGCTCACCGGCAAAAATGATTAACCGCGGTGGCCAAATCCCCGCTCCCATTCAAAGTCTTAAAAACTAAACTAAAAACCCCAAGCCAACGGCTTGGGGTTTGTTTTATTGGGAATTATTTGAGCCGACTGTGATAGAGGAAGTGTAATATCTGCCTGAGCGATAGAATTTAACCGATACAGAAACTCCCGGCGTACATTCATAAAGTAAATCGGCAAATTTATCGTAACCTTCAACCTTTTTACCGTTAAACTCGGTAATTATATCACCGTTGCGAATACCGCCCTCGTATGCAGGGCCGCCGGTTACAACGCTTTTTACAACTGCGCCAACAGGATAACCGTATTGTTTAAGGCGTGCGGCTGTCCAAGTTTCGCTGAAATTAACACCAATAAACGGGTCGGGGTTAAATTCTTTTGCAATAATTTTATCGCAAATTTCAACAACTGTGTTTGTGGGTATTGCAAAACCCATACCCTCTACATTTTCGGAAACAATTTTTAAACTGTTTATACCAATAAGTTCGCCTTTTAGGTTAACCAAAGCGCCGCCCGAGTTACCGGGGTTAATTGCGGCATTTGTTTGAATAAGCGAAACGGTTGAACTTGACGAGCCAAGTGCGATTTCGCGGTTAAGACCGCTAATTATACCGTTTGTAACCGAGCCAAAATATTCAAGACCGCCGGGTGCGCCAACGGCAACACAGTACTGACCAACCTTTAAAAGAGAAGAATCGGCAAGAACAATGCTTTTTAAATCGGTTTTTTCAATTTTAATTACAGCCAAATCGTGCGATATATTATAACCAACAACGGTAGCAGGATAAGATTTTTCAAGATTTGAATCTAAAAAAACTTCAATAGTAGAATTGGTTGTTTGAATAGCGCTTTCTATTACATGATAGTTTGTAATTATATAACCGTCTTTTGAATAAACAACACCTGAACCCTCGCCCGTTGATTCACTGCTGCCGCCAAAAAAGTTTTGCACAGCGGCGGTTGTTCTTATTCCAACAACACTGGGCGTTACTTTTTTAGCAACCGCTTCAACCGAAGAATTTACAGTTTCATCAACGATTATATTAACGGTATCGTTGGTGTCGTCTTGATTTGAACTTTCGTTACCGGTTTTATTTACGGGTGTTTTGCTTAAAACATATTTTGCAGTTACAAAACTTGAAGCCGTACCTATTAAAAGTGATAATACCACACAAAGAACAACCGTTAATGCATTTTTGTTTTTAGGGGTTGTGTTTTTTGGTTGTTCGGTAATTTTAAATTCTTCCGTTTTAATTTCTTGGGCGGTATCGCTTTCAAAAAAGACGGGTTGTTCATTTAAAATTGGCTCATTGTTAAACTCGTTAAAATTGTTTTCCATAATACACTCCTTTGAAAAGTATATTCTTTATACATAAAAAATATAAACTAAAATATGGAATTTTGTAAACAAAAAATGAACTATTTTTTCCTTAATTCCTTAATAATTGAAATGGCTACAATTACTATAACCGCTAAAATAACAAGTATAAGTAAAACTACTAAAGCAATTGTTAAGTATGAAGAAATATTGGCTTTTTCTTTTATTTCACCAATTGTAATTCTTTCTAATAAATCATCAATTTTATCGGCGGTATCCTTATTAATTTCACCCGGCACATTAATGGTAAGCACATAAAGTTCACTGTTTTTTACCGTTATATACTGAACGGTAGAAAAAGTAACATTATCGGCTTCTTTTTTGCTTTTTGAAATAACATATTTAATGTCATTAACCGTTGCAATACCGTCTTTATTTTGCACAAAATCATCGGCAAATGCTAAAACAGCATCGTCTTCCATATTAAAAAAGTTTTTAGCTTCACCCGAAAAAGAAGTTTTTGAACGGCTTAAGTTAAACACAAACAAGTTTTCTGAATAACTGCCGTAAAGTACCATATTATTGCTTAGCATATACTCTTTAAAATCGCTTTCGGGCATACCGTAAACAATGCCGTTTTCGGCAACAATATTTTCGGGCGTTTGAACAACAATTGTACTGTTTGTTGTATCAATCATAACTTCTGACGAATCTGCAAAAACAAAAACGCTTAACTGTAATGAAAATATAACTGCAAAAATTATAGCAAAAATTCGCTTCATAATTAAATCACCATTTTACTTTGTTTTGTATTTTTGCCGCATGAACTGTGTTTTTCATTAAAACTGCCCTTGTCATTGGTCCAACACCGCCGGGCACAGGGGTAATTGCTGATGTTTTTTCACAAACTGCATCAAAATCAACATCACCGCAAAGTTTACCGTCATACCTGTTCATACCAACATCAATAACAACTGCGCCGTCTTTAACCATATTGGGTGTAACAAATTTTGCCCTGCCAACAGCGCTAACCAAAATATCTGCTTGTTTGCAAATTTCGGCCAAGCCAACGGTTTTGGAATGGCAAATGGTAACCGTTGCATTGCGGTGAAGCAAAAGCATTGCCATGGGTTTGCCAACAATGTTTGAACGGCCAATTACAACACAGTGTTTGCCTTCTACATCAATATTATTGCGGTCTATCATTTCCATAACGCCGGCAGGTGTGCAAGGCAGAAAATCAAAATCGCCAATCATTATTTTACCCACATTTTCGGTATGGAAAGCGTCAACATCTTTTTTGGGGTCAATTGCGGCAATTACCGTTCTTTCGTTAAGGTGTTTTGGCAAAGGCAGTTGACACAAAATGCCGTTAACAGATTTATCGTTATTAAGGTTTTCAATAAGCGATAAAAGTTCTTCTTCGGTGGTGTTTTCTGCCAAAGCAAATTCTTTTGAAATTATGCCAAGTTCGGCACAATCCTTTTCTTTATTATTTACATATACCCTTGAAGCCGGGTCGCTGCCAACAATAATTACAGCAAGTGTAACATTAATGTTTTCTTGCTTTAGTTTTTGAGTTTCTAAAACCAATTCGTCTTTAATTTGTTTAGATAAAACCTTACCATCAATAAGTTTATACATTTTCAGCTTCCTCGTCTTCCTTTGTTTGTTCCGTAAACATTGCGCCGTATTCTGTTTCTGCTTTTTTGGTTGCCTTTTTATAAAATACAAAAAGCAAAACCGCGCATACAACAAAAGCCACAGCCGACACAAGCATTGAAACCTTCATTTTGCCAATCATAAGACTGTCAGTACGAAGCGCTTCAATAAAGAACCTGCCAAAGCCGTACCACATACCGTACATTAAAAACATTTGACCCGAAAAAACGCGTTTTTTGCTAAAGTGATTTAAAACAAAGAAACCAACAATACACCAAATACTTTCATATAAAAAGCAAGGATGAACATTAACATAACCTGTATTACGGCTCATCATACCAAACCATTCGCTGCCCGTTGGACTGCCAAATGCTTCTTGGTTAAAGAAGTTACCCCAACGGCCAATACCTTGGCCGATTAAAAAACCAACCGAGGCAATATCAAACATATCTAAAACTTTTACTTTTCTAATTTTACAAAGCAAATAGCCAAACAGGAAGGCGCCAATTACACCGCCATATATTGCAAGTCCGCGAAAACCTTCGCCGGTACCAACGCCGAAAAATTCCTTAAATGAAGTTATTCTTTCGCCGTCTTCATACGGAAAAATGCAAAAATATGCGCGTGCCGACAAAATTGCCAGCGGTGTTGTAAACAGCACAACATCAAGCATTCTGTCTTTGTCTAAATTATATCTTGTCGCAGTTTTTAAAGCATAAACAATTGCCAACAAAAAGCCAAGCGCAATTATAATTCCATACCAATAAACCGTAAAGCCAAAAACGGTAAAAGCGTGCGGTTTTAAAAATAAATCAATACCAAAAATGGTTACACTCATTTATTTACTCCTTAAAAATTACTTTTTCGTTACAACCGAAAGCGAAGAATATTCTTCGTTTAGGTTTTTTATGCACTCAATAATATCATAATAACTGATATTCTTAATAATTTCAAGTTCTTCAAACATATTAAACTCGCAAACAGCGGACTCTACCATTTGCATTACAACATTTTCGGTTGAATCAAAACGGCGCACAGCATCGGCATACATTGCCCTTTTTATTGCAAAAAGCAAATTTTCGTCAAAACCGTTTTTAGTTATATTTAATATTTCGTTGTTAATTTCTTTTAAAACTTCTTTTGGGTCTTTTGATTCGCCCGAAACAATTACTGCCGCATAACCGTTACCCGTTAACAATTCGCTGTCAAACGTATCATTTATAAGTTCTTTATCTGTTAAATTTTTATTAAGCAAGGAACATTCGCCGAAAAGAATTTCCAAAGTTGCAGAATAAACAATTTTTTCTTTTAACGAAAGGGGTTTTGATGATAATTTATAACCTAAATTAAAAAGCGGCATTGAAACCGAAAGTTTTGTTTCAACAAATTTTTCGTTAACTTCTTTTGGCTCGTTCGGAAAATAGCGGTTAATATTTTTAGCAGTATTATTTGTGACTATTTTATTTACCGCTGTTATTACTTTTTCTTCGTCAAAGTTACCTGCAATGCAAAGGAACATATTTGACAAATCATAAAAAGTGTTATAGCAATCATACAAAAGTTTAGGTGTAATTTCGCTAATGCTGTTTGTAGTGCCTGCAATATCAATTCTTACAGGGTGCTCTTTAAAAAGTGCTTTTAACAAATTAAAGAAAACGCACCAATTAGGGTTATCGTCGTACATTCTAATTTCTTGACCAATGATACCCTGTTCCTTGTTTACCGTTTGTTCGGTAAAATAAGGGTTGCGAACAAAATCTAATAAAATATTTAGATTTTCGTAAAATTTTTCACTGCAGGAAAACAAATAACAGGTGCGGTCAAACGAAGTAAAAGCATTTGCACTGGCACCGGTTTTTGCAAATTTAGAGAACGCATCGCCGTCTTCACTTTCAAAAAGTTTATGCTCTAAAAAATGAGCAATACCGGCAGGAACGGTAACTAATTCCCCTTTATCTACCGAAAAGCAATTATCTATAGAACCGTATTTTGTGCCAAAAATAGCATAAGAGGAATTATAGTTTGCTTTGTTTAATAAGTAAACTTTAAAGCCCGAAGGATAAGAGTATAGTGAATAACTTTCACCAATAGAACTGTTAAAAACTTTCTTTTCCATTACTTTCCCTCCTTTGGCATAAGTTTATAAACCGTGTTAAGTTGCACCTTTGAAGCCGCTTTAACTACCTCATCTTTAGTGACTTTACTTACTTCTTCGGCAAGTTCTTTAGGCGAAAAACATTTTTCTTCCATAGCGCGATTTGTATAAAATGAATCAAGCACATTTAAACTATCGTAAGACGCCAACAATGAATCTTTAATTCCTTTTAAAGATGATTCAAATTCAAAATCTGAAAACTCGCCGTTTTTAACAACTTCAAGTTGTTTAAGAATTTCTTTTTCAGCAATTTCGGCGTTTTGTACTTCTACGCCGGAATCAACCAAAATATAACCCTTACTGCGAATTGAATAAGCGCTGCAGTAATAACAAAGACTTAATTTTTCACGCACATTTGTAAAAAGCCGCGAATAAGGCGCACCGCCAAAAATATCGCACATAACAAGTGTACTTACCGTTTCTTTATCGCCGCCTTGTTCACAGTTAAAGCCCATAACAAGTTTTCCTTGCGCAACATCGTAGTGTTCTGTAACGGTTTTTACGGTTTCGCGTGTTTTGGCAGGTTTTGTAGCATTTATATTAGTAATTTCTTGGCGGTTTAGGTTATTAAAACGCTTATCAATTTCGCCTTTAATTAAATTAGTTAGCTCTTCGCCAATAACATTAATTTTAACAAAAGCGGTATTAAGCATTTCTTGCCATGTATTTACTAAATCATTAGCCGTTAATTTTTTAATTGTATTAACATCGCCATACCTAAATGCGCCGTAATCTTCATCGCTAAACATATTTTCAATAAGTTTGGCGCGTGCAAAAAGGCGTTTATTGTTAAGTTCAGATTCAATATGTTCAATTAAAATGCGTTTTTCGCGTTTAATATCGTTTTCACAAAAAAGACCGTTTTCTATATTCGGTTCAAAAATTTGGTTTAACAAAAGAAGTATTGCTTCTTCCATTGGTTTTTCGTTATTAAACGCCAATTCATTTTTTATAGACGAAATGCTAAATTTTACGCAAAGATAATCGCCAACTTTAAATACTGACGAAGACATATCTGCACCGTATAACGACGAAAGTTTTATGTTTAATTCACGGTAATCTTTATATTCCTTTGAACAGGTTGTAAGTATTGCCGATAACAGCGCATAAGAAGAAACTGTTTCGCGTTTTAGCGGCACGAAAAAATTTATTGAAACCAAATCACTGTGAAAGCCCGAGTACGGTATATGAGTAATTTCGTATGATTTACTGTTCAAGCCGTTTTTCATATAGTTTTCCTCCGATAAAAATATTTGTTTTAGTATAACACATTTTTAAGATATAAACTACCATATTTTATAAATTTTGAAAAAATTTAACATATCATCAACAAAATTTAAAAAATGTGGTATAATATAAAAGCGAGGTGAAAAAAATGGCAAAAGAAAGAAAGCGAATAAAATTTAAATTAAGAATTGTTATTACCGCTTTATTTTTTGTTTTTCAAGTTTTCTTTATTTATTTAACCGCCTTTGTGTTAAAACAAGATTATTTTTGGCTTTACACATTACTTGAACTTATTGGTGTTTTCACCGTTATTTACATAGTAAACAAACGCGGTAACCCAAGTTATAAAATTGCTTGGATAGTTTTTATTCTTACTTTACCCGTTTTCGGCATACTTGTTTATTTATTATGGGGCGGTCAGCGCACATTCCCTCACCTTAAAAGAAAAATGAAAAAATGTGAGGCAAACTATAAAAAACTGCTAAAGCAAGACCAAAATGTAAAAGATTTAATTAACTACGAAAACAACGCTCTTACGCGCCAAGCGTTTTATATTTGCAATGAATCTGGGTACCCTGTTTACAACAACACATCGGTTGAATACCTTTCCCCCGGTGAAGTGTTTTTTACGCGTTTTCTTGAAGAATTAAGCAAAGCACAAAAATATATTTTCCTTGAGTATTTTATTATTGCCGAAGGCAAAATGTGGAACGAAATATTTAAAATTTTAACCCAAAAAGCAAGTGAAGGTGTTGAAATTAAAATAATTTTTGACGATTTCGGCTCGGCTAACCGCCAATTCAACAACTTCATTACAAAATTAAAATCAAAAAATATTTCTGTTGCCGTTTTTAACCCTGTAAAACCGCCTTTTGATATTTTTATGAATAACCGAAACCACCGCAAAATTACTGTAATTGACGGAAATGTGGCTTTTACCGGCGGCATTAACATTGGCGACGAATATATAAATGCTTACGAACGGTTTGGTTATTGGCTTGACAGTGCAGTTATGCTTAAAGGTAAAGCAGTTGACAGTTTTACAGTTATGTTTGCAACAATGTGGGAATACATTACCTCAGAACCCATTCGTTTAAGCAGATACCTATTAAGCAGAAACGAAGAAAGCAACGGATATGTTATTCCTTACTGTGACGGTCCAATGGATTACACATCAACTGCACAGGGAATTTATATGCAAATTATTAACACATCTCACCGATTTGTATATATTGCCACCCCTTACCTTATTCTTGACAATAATATGATTAACTCTATTGTACTTGCTGCAAAATCAGGCGTTGATATTAGAATTGTAACCCCAAGCATTCCCGATAAATTCTATGTTCACCCTGCAACACAGTTTCATTATTCCGAACTTCTTGAAGCAGGGGTAAGAATTTACGAATACACCCCTGGTTTTATTCATTCTAAAATGTTTGTTTGCGATGATTTAATTGCAACTGTGGGTTCGGTTAATATGGACTTTCGCAGTTTTGTTTTCCATTTTGAAAGCGGTGCTTGGTTTACAAACGAAAATGTTGTTGGCGAAATAAAGGCACACTTTAAAAATATTTTTGATAAAAGCAAAGAAATTAAATTAAGTGAATGGAAAAAACGCAGTCTTTTCACACGCATTAAGCAATGGTTTTTCCATTTATTCTCACCGCTTATGTAAAGGCATTTTTTTGTGTCTTTTTGCCAAATATTTTTTAATTTTATTATATTTTTAAAAATTTTTTAGTTATATTCATTAAAAAATACCCTAAAAAGCATATAAGATATTGCTTTTTGGGGTAAAATATTATAAGATAATATATATTA
>JAZSAJ010000047.1:0-15788 GCA_045601805.1 Acutalibacteraceae bacterium | reverse complement strand
ATATGTTGTGTTATAATGTTTTTTAAAGATAATTTATTGTCTTTAAATAATTTTTTGGAGGGTTTCTAATGGAGAAAAAACTTGTTTATGACATCCATGATAAGCCGAAATTCGGCGCAATGCTTGTTTTTGCGTTCCAGCAATTACTTGCTATCATGGCTGCAACTATTGCTGTTCCTGCAATAGTTGGCAACGGTATGAGCGCTTCTGCCGCACTTTTCGGTGCAGGTGTAGGTACTCTTGTATACCAACTTTTCACAAAATTCCGCAGTCCCGTATTCCTTGGTTCTTCCTTCGCATTCATTGGCTCTATGGTAGCCGCTTTTTCCGGTGCATTATCTAATGTTTATCTTGGCTATTTAGGTTTAATCATCGGCGCAGTTTTTGCAGGTCTTGTTTATGTAGTTATTGCCATTGTTGTTAAACTTGTTGGCGTTAACTGGATTAACAAACTTATGCCTGCCGCTGTTATTGGCCCCACAGTTGCTATTATTGGTCTTTCTTTGGCAGGTGCCGCTATTAACGATGTATTTTCTTACGGCGCTACCGACGATAACGGTTCATTCATTATGAGTGGCTTTAGTTGGGTATCTTTTGTTTGCGCAATAGTTACACTGCTTGTTGTAACTCTTTGTTCTACTTACGGCAAGAAAATGACCAAACTTATTCCCTTTATTATTGGTATTCTTGCAGGTTATGCAGTTGGCCTTATTTTCACGGGTATTGGATATGCTACCGGCAACGACGCTTTAAAAATTATTGATTTTGCACCCTTTAAAGCATTGGTTGCAGATGGTGTAAATCTTAGCACATTCCTTGCAATTCCCGAATTTTCTTTTGTAAACGCATTTAAGGGTATTAAAGAATTCAGCGCTCCCTATATTGCAACTGTTGCGGTTGCTTATGTTCCTGTTGCATTCGTTGTATTTGCAGAACATATTGCCGACCACAAAAACCTTTCCAGCATTATTGATAAAGACCTTCTTTCTGACCCAGGTTTACACCGCACACTTTTGGGTGATGGCGTTGGTTCTATGGTAGGCGCCTTCTTTGGCGGTTGCCCCAACACCACATACGGCGAAAGCGTTGGTTGTGTTGCTATTACAAGATACGCTTCTGTTGCAACAATTACAACCACCGCATTTATGGCAATTCTTATTTCCTTTGTTTCGCCCTTTGTTGCATTCCTTGATTCTATCCCCGGTTGCGTAATGGGCGGCGTTTGCATTACACTTTATGGTTTCATTGCTGTTTCGGGTCTTAAAATGATTCAAAAAGTTGACCTTGAAGACAATGCAAATCTTTTCACTGTTTCGGTTATACTAATTGCAGGTATTGGCGGTATGGCAATGAAGATTGGTCAAGTTACCCTTACTTCTATTGCTTGCGCTCTTATTCTTGGTATAATTGTAAATATTGTTCTTCACGCTAAAAAAGGCGCTCAATAAGTTTAGGAGTTGTTTTTTATGAAACAATATAATAACGTAACGATTTTTAATCATCCGCTTATAAACCATAAAATTGCAATACTTCGCGATGAAAAGACAAGTATGAAAGAGTTTCGTGAACTTATTGAAGAAATCACAACTCTTATGACCTTTGAATGTCTTAAAGAGGGCGTTCCCACCACCGAAAAACAGGTTAAAACTCCTCTTGAAGTTTGCACACAGCGTGTGGTTAAAGATAACGCAATAGTTATTGTTCCCATTCTTCGCGCAGGTCTTGGAATGGTAAACGGTATTCACGTACTGTTCCCCTCTGCAAGAGTTGGACACATTGGTATGTATAGAAACGAAGAAACATTACAGCCCTGTGAATACTATTGCAAACTGCCCGACGGTATTGAAGACAAACTTGTTTTACTTGTTGACCCAATGCTTGCCACCGGCGGCAGCGCTTGCGATGCTATCGCATCGCTTAAAAAACGTGGCTGCAAAGATATTAAGTTTATGGCTGTTATTGGTGCTCCCGAAGGTGTTAGCAAGGTTGCCGAAACCCACCCCGATGTTGAAATTTATGTTTCTACATTAGACCGTTGCTTAAACGAAAACGGATACATTCTTCCCGGTTTGGGCGATGCAGGCGACCGTTTATTCGGCACAAAATAATAATAAAGCAATAAATCAAAAGGATGTGCAGAAGTTTCTGCACATCCTTTTTCTATTTGTATGTAATTTTAATCTTTTATGGTTTTATATGTTTTATAAGAAAAATCAAAAATTTCTTTTTTAACAGAACTAAATGTTTTATCCTTATGGTAAATAATATATGAATTCCTGGCAAATTCATAATCTAAAACGGTTATTTTACGAAGTGCTCCATTAGAAAGTTGGCGTGTAAGCAACGATTCGGGCATAATGGTTACGCCTAAATTTTGCGCTGTGGCAGATATAAGAGCTTGGTTACTTATAGACTCCATAACAGGCGTTACTACAATGTTTTCAAGGGCGAAAATGTGG
Organism: Acutalibacteraceae bacterium; assembly: GCA_045601805.1. Lineage (GTDB taxonomy): Bacteria > Bacillota > Clostridia > Oscillospirales > Acutalibacteraceae > SIG607. Next base: position 13,329 of record JAZSAJ010000047.1, on the reverse strand, counting down.
TCTAAAAACTCTCGCGATACGCTTTCATCTTCACGAAGCAGCAAATCATAACTGCAAAGCTCTTTTAATGTTACACTATCTGGCATATTATATTTTTTACCGCATACCGCAATAAGAGTGTTACAATCAACAAGTTTTGAATTTATATTGGGGTTAGATGGTTTTCCTTGAATAAATGCAAAGTCAAGAGTGCCATTTAAAATTTTTGATTCAATTATAGAGGTTTGATTTATTGAAATTTGAAAGTCTATGTTTTCAAAATTTTCCTTTAACTTTCGCAAAAGCCAAGGAAGCTTTTGTTTGCCTATTGTTAATGATGAGCCAATTTTTAAAAGCGGTTTTTTTGATGAGTTAAGAGCTTGTTCTTCAAATTCTTCAAAAGCCGAAACCGCCTCTTGCGCTTTTATAAGCAAATTTTTACCCTCGTTGGTTAAAAACAAACGTTTATTTATGCGTTCAAATAATTTAACATTGTAATTTTTTTCAATTTCGGCAATAGTATTACTAACAGCAGGTTGCGCAATAAACAATTCCTCGGCCGCCTTTGTCATATTGCCGTGCTTACAAACGCATATAAAAACTTTAAGATGTCGTATAGTCATAGTAAAAACCTTTCTAAAATAATCATAACCAAATATATATTAACTTTATAATATTATACTATTTTACTTATTATAAGTCAACAATTATACTATTTTTTGGAAAAAATAAAAGGAGGAGTTATTATGTTAACTTCAGGAGAAGTAATGCAGTTAATAGGAAGTCTTATTTGGTTACTGGCAGGCGTTGGCGTGTTCATTGTTGGTATGAACTTTATGGGAGACGCCTTGGAAAAAAGCGCGGGAGCCGGAATGAAGCGCTTGCTTGAAAAGATTAGCAATAACCGTTTTTCAGGCGTTGGTATTGGTGCAGGTGTAACCGCAATTATTCAAAGTTCGTCTGCAACTTCTGTAATGGTTATAGGTCTTGTTAATGCCGGCGTTATGACGCTTATGCAAGCAACACCAATTATAATGGGTGCAAATATAGGCACAACAATTACCGGTGTATTGGTAGCGCTAAAAAATGATTATTTTAATATGATTATGTATCTTCTTGCTTTTGCAGGCGTAATGATGAGCTTTTTCAAAAAAGAAAAAATTAAAATTGCCGGCAGTCTTTGTTGCGGTTTAGGCCTTATTTTTGTGGGTCTTGAATTAATGAGCAGCGAACAGGCATTTGGAAATCCGTTAGTAGAAAACATGTTTACTAATATTTTCCAAAAAATAGATTTTCCAATACTTTTAATATTAGTAGGTATAATCTTTACTGGTCTTATTCAAAGCTCGTCAGCGGCTACAGGCGTTGTAATTACAATGGTTGGCGCAGGAATACTTCCGCTTAATATGGCATTGTTTATTGTGCTTGGCGCCAATATAGGTACCTGTGTAACGGCACTCCTTGCCTCTGTAGGTGCTAATACCAATTCTAAACGAGTAGCTCTTATACACTTTACATTCAACACAATAGGCACAATTTTGTTTGCCGCAATAATTTGGATATTCAAGGAACCCATAGTAAATTTATTGGTTTCGTTATTCCCCGGAAACGACCAAATGTCTCTTCAAATGAGGGTTTCCGCATTCCATGTTATTTTTAATGTAACTACAACCTGCTTATTATTGCCTTTTGTAAAACAATTAGTTAAATACTCTTGTGCGGTTATTAAAGATAAGAAAGAAGACGAAAAAATATTTACACTTAAATATGTTGATGAAAGACTTTTAACAACTCCATCCATTGCTCTTATGCAAGTAAAAAAAGAAATAAATAATATGCTTGCGTTGGTAGAGGAAAATATTCGCCTTTCTTTTGTTTCAATTTACGAAGGGTCGGCAAAGTATGGTGAAAAAATTCAAAAAAACGAAGAGGTCATAGATTTTACAAACCGCACTTTGACACAGTTCTTAATTAAGCTTTCAGCAACCGTAGAAGAAAGCGATGAAAAGGTTATAGGCGCGTACTTCCACGTACTAAACGACCTTGAACGTATAGGTGATAATGCAGAGAATTTTCACGAAATCGGCACAGAAATGCTTGAAAAAGATATGATTTTTTCTGACACAGCGCGTGGAGGTATTACAGAAATGCACAAACGAATTTTGAAAATGTTAGAAGTTTCTAAGGTTGCATTTCAAAAACTAAAAAAAGAAGAACTTGCTGAGCTTACCGTTTTAGAAGAAGATGTTGATGCAATGAAGAACAAACTTATTGCAAATCATTTTGCCCGTCTTGCCGAAGGAAATTGCAGTGCCGACGTAAGCCCTTACTATTCATCAATTATATTAGGTTTAGAACGCGTTGCCGACCATCTTGTTAATGTGGGATTCAGTATTGTTAATCCTATAGGTTCCGAAAACATTAATGCATAATATACAAAACAAAAAGGATGTGTAGAAAACTACACATCCTTTTTTATTTTAATAACCTATATTTATGCCTTTTTGTTTGTTACTGCTTTAATTACAAAAAGTGTTCCTATTGTAAGAAGAATACCAAGCGGTAAGCAAATAAATATGTTTTGCACAAAGCCCGAAATAACAAACATTACAAAGGAAATAGCCGCAACGGTTATTGCATAAGGCATTTGGGTTGATACGTGGTTAATGTGATTACACTGACCGCCTGCCGACGACATAATTGTTGTATCGGAAATGGGCGAGCAATGGTCACCGCAAACAGCACCGGCCAAGCAAGCCGACATACCAATAATAAGAAGTTCGGTGTTTGCAGGGAAAATTGCGGTTACAATGGGAATAAGAATACCGAATGTACCCCAAGATGTACCGGTTGCAAAAGCCAACACACAAGCAACCAAGAAGATAATTGCGGGAAGTAATGAGCCAAGAGCTTCGGCCTGCCCGGACATTACATGGCCAACAAAGTATTTTGCGCCCATTAAAGAGGTCATGTTTTTAAGAGAAGTTGCAAAGGTAAGAATAAGAATTGCGGGCACCATTGCAATAAAGCCCTTGGGAACACATTCCATTGCTTCTTTAAGGGAAACAAGTTTGCGGCAAATAAGGTAAGTAATAATAAGAATTAAGGCAATTAAGCAACCCCAGGGAAGGCCAATTGTTGCATCGGTATCGGCAAAAGCGGTTACAAAACTTGCGCCGTCTAAAATACCGCCAACATATACAAGGCCTAAAACGCAGAAAACAATAAGCAATACAACGGGAAGAACAAGGTCAATTACCTTACCTTTTGTAGAAGGTGTATCTTCAACTGCTTCGTTCTTTTCACCCGAAGTATAAAGGTCGCCGTTATTTATAGCATTCATTTCGTGAAGTTTCATTGGGCCGTAATCAAACTTCATTAAAGCAATTGCAACAACAAATACAAGTGTTAAAAGAGAGTAAAAGTTATAAGGAATTGCTTTAATGAACAACGCAAGGCCTTGTCCGTCTTCGGCATAACCTGCAACAGCAGCAGCCCAAGAAGATACAGGAGCAATCATACAAACAGGAGCCGCAGTAGCATCAATTATGTATGAAAGTTTAGCACGGGAAATGCGTTTACTGTCGGTAACAGGGCGCATTACAGAGCCAACCGTTAAACAGTTAAAGTAGTCGTCAACGAAAATAAGAACACCTAATGCAAAGGTAGCAAGCATTGCTCCCACGCGTGATTTAACATGGGTTTGTGCCCATTTACCAAACGCGGCAGAACCGCCTGCTTTATTGATAAGAGCAACTATAATGCCAAGTTCCACCAAGAAAATGAAAATACCGGCATTACCGGCAACAGCGGCAATAATACCATCGTTTACAATGCCGTCAAAGGTGCCTGTGAACGAAAAATTAGAATATAGCAAAGCACCCGAAGCAATACCAATAAATAGCGAACTGTAAACTTCTTTAGTAATAAGAGCAAGTCCAATTGCTATAACAGGGGGAAGAAGTGCCCAAAGTGTTCCGCGAACAACACCTTCGCCCAAGCAAGTTTCGCACTCTGCAACTGTTTCTGCTGTGCAATCAGGACAAGCAACTGTGCCGTTTGAAGCGCCTGTAACGCCGGCAAAAACAAGAAGTGCCACAATAACAACAGCCGAAATAGCGAGTGCTATTTTTTTTGCATTTGACATATAAAAACCTCCAATTTTACATGTTTAATCCCAAGTTCTCTTGGAATTATTATGTAAATAATACCACAATAAAACAGATTATTCAACAAAAATTTACACATCGTTTTTTTGCAGTTAATAATTGACATAAATTACCGCAAATGGTATACTGAATTTAGAGCACAATAGTGCTACTAATATGTTAAGGGTGATGTATATGCCGTATGTAATTATTGCTATTATTATTGTTGTTTTCTTCTTGTGCTTAAGAATTGTTCCGCAAGCATCGGAATATGTTATTGAACGCCTTGGTAAATACAAAAAAACTTGGGATGCAGGTTTGCACATTTTAATTCCGCTTATTGACCGCACCGCCAAAAAGGTTACATTAAAAGAACAGGTGCTTGATTCCCCACCACAGCCCGTTATTACAAAAGATAATGTTACAATGCAAATTGATACCGTTGTTTATTTTAAGGTTTTTGATGCAAAACTTTTTACCTACGGTGCAGTTAACCCCATTAGCGCACTTTCTAACCTTACCGCAACAACCTTGCGTAATATTGTTGGTGAACTTGAACTTGACGACACATTAACCTCGCGCGATACCATTAACGGCAAAATGACCGAAATTTTAGATTCGGCTACCGACCAATGGGGTATTAAAGTAAACCGCGTTGAACTTAAAAACATTATTCCGCCTTCTGAAATTCAAAACGCAATGGAAAAACAAATGAAGGCAGAACGCGACCGCCGTGAAACCCTTTTGGAAGCAGAAGGTCACAAGGCCGCCGTTATTACCCGCGCCGAAGGTGACAAACAGGCAATGATTTTGGCAGCAGAGGGCGAAAGAGATGCCAGAATTGCAAGGGCCGAAGGTGAAGCAAAGGCAATTTTACTTGCTAAAAAAGCCGAAGCCGACGGTTTGGCAGCACTTAAAGCTGCCGGTGTTGACGAAGCAGTTTTGGAACTTAAAAAATATGAAGCGTTAATTCAAATGTCTAACGGCACCGCCGCTAAAATTATTGTTCCTACCGATGCTGTTGAAATGACAAAAGCAAATGTTGTATTCAGCGAAACAACAGGCATTGGCGATACAACAAAAGAAGCAGCAAAACCGAAGAAAGCAAAAAAAGAAGACGCTTGTTGTGAATAATTAGGAGTTTTCTTATGGATTGGGAAAAAGAACTTTATAACGAAGGCGAAAAACCGCTCCAGAATTTAGTTGGTGCTTACAGTAATACTTCCATTTTTCGCACAATGGCGTTTGTTGGCGACAGTCTTTCTTCGGGCGAATTTGAATATGTAGATAAAAACGGTGTTACCCAGTATCCCGATTTTTATGAATATTCTTGGGGGCAGTTTATTGCAAGAAAAAATGGGCTTAAGGCATATAACTTTTCGCGCGGTGGAATGACTTCAAAATGGTTTTTAGACAGTTTTGCTGAACAAAAAGGTTATTGGGATAAAGACCTTGCTTGTCAGGCGTATGTTATTGCGCTTGGCTGCAACGATTTAAAAAACAACGAATTTCCGTTTGGCAATTTTGAAACTGATGTTGATGTTAACAACTGGCACAACAACAACTTTGAAACTTACCTTGGTTGTTACGCCACCATTATTAGCCGTTATAAAGAAGTTAGTCCAAATGCCAAATTCTTTTTAGTTACATTCCCAAATACAGAACAAAACCGCGATGGTCGCACACAAAAAATGGTTGATGCTATGTATACCTTTGCGGAAAAATTTAGCAACACTTATGTTATTGACCTTTATAAGTACGGCCCCGTTTACGATGAAAAATTCCGTAAGCACTTTTATTTGCGCGGCCACTTAAACCCAAGCGGTTATTTGCTTACCGCAAAACTTGTTGATTCTTATATTGACTACATAATTAGGCATAACCCCAAAGATTTTAAATCGGTTGGCTTTATAAATTCAGGAATTGACTACGACTTTAGCAAACAGGAGAAATAATTATGTTAAGCAGCATATCTAAAAAAGACGCAATTGTTTTATATTGGGAATTACCCGAAAATTATGAAAACATTAAAGAATATGCCGTTCTTTGCGACGGCAAAGTTGTTGGCACCACGCAAAAAAGCCACCTTGAAATAAACGGCCTTTTGGCTAATACTCTTTATACCTATAATTTGGTTGCAAATTTAAAAGACGGAAGCCAACAGGTTTTGGGTAAAATATCAGTTAAAACCGAGCCAATAAAGAAAATGCTTGATATTACCGCTGCCCCCTATTTTGCAGTAGGCGACGGCAAAACGCTTAACACAAAAAGAATTCAGCAAGCAATTAACGATTGTAAAGCAGGTGACTGTGTTTATGTTCCTGCAGGCGATTTTATGACCGGTTCGTTGTTCTTACATTCCGATATGGAACTCTATTTAGAAAAAGGCGCTATTATTCACGGTACCGAAAATGTAGAAGATTATTCTCCCAAAATTAAAAGCCGTTTTGAAGGAATAGAAATGATGACCTATGCGGGTTTAATAAACATTGGCGAACTTGACCGCGAAAAAGGTTATAACTGCAAAAATGTTAGAATTTGCGGTGAAGGTACTATTCGCGGCGGTGGAAGACCTTTATGTGATAATGTTATTGCTGCCGAAAGCGTTTTAATGAAAGATTATATTAAGTCGCTTGGCGATACAATTTCGGAACATGACGCTAAATTTACAATTCCTGCCCGTGTTAGACCCCGTCTTATAAATATGAGTTGCGCGCAAAATGTTGTTATGTGGGGTGTTAATGCCGAATACGGCGCAAGTTGGAATATACATATGATATACAGCGACAACATTGTTACCTATAAAACCGTTATTCGTTCAGAAAATGTTAATAACGGCGACGGTTGGGACCCCGATTCTTCAACAAACTGCACACTTTTTGCCGCAGAATTCTTTACCGGTGACGACGCCGTTGCCATTAAATCGGGCAAAAACCCCGAAGGCAACATTATTAACATTCCCTGCGAACATATTCGCGTGTTTGACTGTATAAGCCATTACGGTCACGGTTTAACCATTGGCAGTGAAATGTCGGGCGGTGTAAGTGACGTTAAGGTTTGGAACTGCGATATGGGCAATTCTTTATACGGTTTTGAAATTAAAGGCACCAAAAAACGCGGCGGTTATGTTCGCGATATTCATGTTAAAAACTGTAAACTTTGCCGAATTCTTTTACATTCGGTTCCCTATAACGATGACGGCGAAGCAGGACCAAGCGCCCCAATTTTTGAAAACTGCAGTTTTGAAAATATGCACCTAACCGCAAAAATGATGAACATTTACAACGGAAACAAAATAGAATACTGCAATGCGATTACTATTGAGGGCTTTGATGTGCCGGGACACTTTGTTAAAAATGTTAAGTTTAAAAACATTGTTGTTGATAACGGCGAAGACAGCCACAGACAATTTTTTGCAATGCAGCGTTGTGAAGGAATTTCTTTTGAAAACATTTGCTGTAAATAAAAAAAGAACCCCGATTCTTTACGAATCGGGGTTTGTTTTTTAAAGTTTTGAAAAGCCGTGACAGTTAATTAACGCGTCAATTTTTTCGCCGCGTTTGCACATTGGACAATCGTGCGATGGGTGGTTTTCATAGTCTAATAAATCTTTGGGGTTAAATACCGAATGAACTTCGTAACCGGCACAGGTGTTCGCGGTAGAGAAAATTGCAGCAACACCGCTAACATTACCGCCGTAATATTTAACAGCATCTACCGCCGATTCAACAGTTTTACCCGAAGACACCGAAACGGCAAGAAGTAATACATTTTTGCCCTGAATCATTGGAACAATGTTATCCCTAAATAATAGTTGGTTTGTATTTGTGGTTTCGGGGGTAACAATGTAAATTGTTTTGTGAGCGTTCATATTAATAAAATCTGCCTTGGTGAGTTCTTCGGCAAGGCAGGTACCAATAACTTCGGTACCATCAAGGCAAAGAATTGTATCAACAATAGTGTTGTGGTAATAATATGAACAAAGTTCTTCGGCTACTGCTTTGGCTTCTGATAAACGCGTTTTTTGGCCCACAACATCAATATAATAATTTGTGTGGCAGTTACTTGTGGCAAAGTGACCCCTTGCAACGCGCAAATACAAATTTTTACGTTTTGTTTCATACTTAAAGGTTGTCTTTGTTGGCATATAATTACCTCCTTATTTTTTGTAATATTATTTTACAATAAAATTCTATCAATTACAAGTATTTTATGTTAAAATAAGGTAAAGCGAGGTGAGGAGTTTGTATTGGGTAATAAAGCCGATTTCGGCGTTTTCTGATAACGACTATAATAATTGCATTTCTTTAATGGAACAAACAAGGAAAAAATATATTGAAAGTATAACCAACGAAAGCAAAAAAATGCAGTCGGTTTACGGCGAATGGCTGGTTAAAACTGTTTCCGCAAATTTGCTTAACACCAACATTGAAAATATTATAATAGAACGCAAAAATGGAAAGCCCTTTATTAAAAACTTCCCGCTTTTTATAAGCATTAGTCACAGCGGTAATTTTGTTGCGGCGGCGTTTAGTGAACATGAAATAGGAATTGATATTGAAGTTATGCGTGAAATTGATTTTAAGACTGCAAAAAGGGTTTTAACCGATAGCGATTTGGAGTTTTTAAATAGCCAAGAAAACAAGGCAGATGCCTTTTTAAAAATTTGGACAGCCAAAGAGGCATACTTAAAAATGACGGGTGACGGCATTAAGGGTATGAATAAAATTTCGTATAACCAATTAAAACCGCTTCATTTTTTTGAACAAGGTTGCATTATTACAATAATAAAAGCAGAGGGTTAATTCCTCTGCTTTTTAAATATTTCTTTTGCGGTATCTATAAGAAGTTCTGCCAGTGCCACAGCGTTCTGATTTTCACTTTTAATACTAATTGTTTTTACTTTTCCGTCTTTTACCACCAAAAAACTTATTGGGGTTAGTTTTACATTTGCGCCGCTTCCCGTTGGTGTTGCTTTATGTTTACCGGCAGGTATATCTCCGCCGCCTGCGGCATAGTTTACCGAAACTTTATTTATTGGAATAAAGGTAAAACCGTCTTGCTCAAAGGGTGATGAACAAACAGAATTGGCATTTACAAGGTTTATTATATTTGTTACTGTTTCATTCATTATGCCCTGCACCGAATTTTTATCCATTTGCTTTTTCCCTTCTTGCATAAAGTAAAATTTTAACTGCCGCCAAAACGCCCCAAAAAGCCCTTAACCGCAGTATTAAATTTAGCGCAAATACGCTTTCGTCTGAATTAAAATCAAAACTAATATTGGTATTAACCGCATTCTTTTTGGTTTTTATAATGTTCACCACGCCGCTTATAAAGGGGTAAACTACCGCACAGGCAGAACCGTAAATAAGCGCGGCGTTTTCACCGCCTGCAATAAATTTTACATTTAGCTTTAAAATTTTAAGGTGCTTTATTGCCGCACTTGCCCTGCCAAGTATATTTAAAAGGCGGTTTAAAATGCCTTTAAATGTTTCAAAAACACCGTTTTGTTTTATGGCCAATTTAAAAGCCGACGAACTTTCAATTTGGGAAAGCCCCAAATACTTTAAAAAAGCGTTATCTTTTTTAGGTTTTGGGCTTTTCTTTGGCTTTATTTCTTTGCCAAGCACCCTTAAAGAAAACGAAAAGCCGTTTTCATTTACACTAATAATTAAATCAATGTTTATAAGCAAAATAAAAGCCAAAAGCAAAAAAAGGCAAAGCAAAACAACACAAAGTATTTTTAAAAACACCATTTTGCTACACCTCTTTTACATATTTAATTATATTTTACCACGATAATTATTCTAATTCAATAAATTTTTAAAACAACCCTTTTCAAAGCCAAATTTTTGTGTTATTATTTAAATCTATCCTTAATTTTGAGGTGAACTATGGAACAAAAATTACTATCTGCTATTTTAGATGTTGCCGTTTCGTTTGCGCGCGCCGGTGCCGAAATTAGCCGTATTGAAGAAAGCATAACCCGTATGTGTTTGGCGTATGGCGTTAAACGCACCGATGTTTATGCCACTACTTCACATATTTTGGTAAGTGTTGAAACAAACACCGGCGAAATTAAAACGCTTCAGCGCAGGGTTTTTGGCATTAATTACAATATTGAAAAACTACACCGCTTAAACGGGCTTGTTAGGTATGTTTCATCTTCGGCTCCCGGTGTTTTAGAAATAGAACAAAAACTTGCCGAAATTAAGGCAACCAAAAAGCCAAGCGTTTATACGCTTCCGTTGTTTTTTGCCGTTATTGCCGTTTCGTTTGCTTTTTTCTTTGGTTGCAGAAATTTTAAAGAAGCGGTTGTTGCCTTTTTGGTTGGCATTATTATTGGTATTTTAGATGTTTTAGCCACCAAAGCCCACACCAACAAAATTTTAGCGCGGTTTTTGTGTTCGTTTGTTGCCTCTTTTGTGGTTAAGTTTTTTATTTACATTAACTTTATACAAAACCCCGACTACATAATTATTGGTAATATTATGTCGCTTATACCTGGTATAGGCATTACAAATGCCTTACGCGATTTGCTTTCGGGCGATACAATAACTGGCATTTTGCGTACTATTGAAGCACTGCTTTTAACCGTTTCTATTGCATTGGGATTTGCTTTACCAAGTCTTATTTTAGGGGGTGGGTTTTAAATGAAATTTCTTGATTTCTTTATTCCTGTTATTTCTTCTTTAATAGGCACATTCGGTTTTGGTGTTTTATTTAATGCGCGTGGCAAAAAACTGGCACTAATATCGCTTGGCGGTGGGCTTTGCTGTGTGTTTTACCTTGCTTTTATTTGGCTTTCGGTAAACGATGTTTTAAGTTGTTTGCTTTCTTCCCTGCTTGTAAGCATTTATGCCGAAATTCTGGCAAGGCGGCTTAAAACACCTGTATCTGTTTTTTCAATACCCTGCCTTATTCCCTTAATACCGGGCGGTGCGCTTTACTATTCAATTAAGTTTGCGCTTTCCAGCGATTTACTTTCCTTTGTTTCGCGCGCAACCCACACCTTAAGCATTGCTGCCGCGTTATCGTTAGGAGTTATAATTGTAAACACCGTAACACGAATAATAGCAAAACCTAATAAAACAAACGAAAAACCGCAGTTTTAACTGCGGTTTTGTTTTAAAAATATTGTTTGTACCAAACAAGGAATGTATAAACTGTCCAAATTTTACGGCTTACATCAGCCTTGCCGCTTTTGTGAAGTTCTAAAAGATTTGCAAGTTTTTCGGTGTTAAAGAATTTTTTAGCAATATCACTTGTTAGTTCATCTTTTACCATATTATAATATTTTTCATCTTTAAGCCACACGCGAATGGGTACGGGGAAACCAAGTTTATCTTTTTTGGCGGTAAGTTCGGGCAAGGTTTTTTCTGCCGCAAGGCGAAGCGCCAATTTGGTTGTTTTGGTGTTCACACGGCAGTTAACCGGAATTTTTTGGGCAAGTTCAAGTACTTTTTTATCTAAAAACGGTACCCTTAATTCAAGCGAGTTTGCCATTGAAGTTTTATCGGCCTTTAAAAGAATATCGCCCATAAGCCACATATGAATATCTAAATACTGCATTTTGGTTATGGTATCTTTATCCTTAACTTCGTCGTAATACTTTTTGCAAAGTTTTTGTGGGGAAACAGTATTTTTTGCAATTTCGCTTTTTAAAATGCTGTTACGCTCTTTAACCGAAAAGATATCGGCGTTACCAATAAAGCGTTCTTCAATGGTTTTACCGCGGCGAATAAGATAATTTATGCCGTGTTTTTTGGGCAAAAATTCGCAAATTTTAGAAATTACGCGGCGAACTGCAAACGGAATTTTATCGTATGCAGTTAGGGTAATTGGCTCTTGGTAAATTCGGTAACCTCCAAAAAGTTCGTCTGCCCCCTCGCCCGACATAACAACCTTAACATGTTCGCTTGCAAGTTTTGAAACAAAATAAAGTGCAATCGCAGCAGGGTCAGCAAGTGGCTCGTCCATGTGGTACTGAATTTTTGGGAAAGTATCAAAATATTCGTCACTCGTAATTATTTTGCTTATGTTTTCAACCTTAATGGTATCAGCAAATTTCTTTGCATAGTGAATTTCGTTATAGCGGTCGCCATCGGGACTTTCAAAACCAACGGTAAAGGTTTTGTCAACATTAGCCGCTTCGGCAATATAACTTGAATCAATACCGCTTGAAAGGAATGAGCCAACCTCTACATCGGCGCTAATTTTATGTGCCGCAACGCTTTCACGCACCGCTTCATCGGTTAAATCGGCAAAGTATTCTAAAGCGCCCTCTTCGGCGTTAAAATCGGGACGGAAATAACGGGTAATATTAATTTTGCCGTCCTTATAAGTAAGGTAATGTCCCGGCATAAGTTTATAAACATTTTTAAAGAAAGTTTCTTCGGTTGGTGAATACTGAAAAGAAAGGTAATGTGCAAGCGCTTCTTCGTTTAACACCTTATTAAAATTAGGGTGAAGCATAAAAGATTTAATTTCCGAACCAAAAATTAAATCTTCACCTGCAAAGGTATAATAAAACGGTTTAATACCAAAAATATCCCTTGCGGCAAAAAGCGAACCATCTTCTTTATTGTAAATCACAAAAGCGTACATACCGCGAAGGCGCGAAAGCATATCTTCGCCCCACTGTTCATAACCGTGAAGTAAAGTTTCACTGTCGGAATGGCTTGTTTTAAAGGTGTGGCCCAAGGAAACCAGTTCTTCTCTTAATTCTTTATGATTATATATTTCGCCGTTAAAAACAAGCACCAAATTTTTGTCTTCGTTAAACATGGGTTGGTCACCGTCGGCAAGGTCAACAATGCTTAAACGCCTAAAACCAAGCGCAATGTTACTGTCGGTATACATACCTGCGCTATCGGGCCCGCGATGAACAATTTTATCCATCATTGATTCAAGCAGTTTACCGTCGTCACCAATACCGTTAGTAAAGCCAACAAATCCGCACATAAACAAATTCACTCCAAAAGATTTACTATTTTATCAGTATATCATATATTTTGTAAAAAATAAATATCTTTTTATACTTTATTTTTTAATATTCGTGTTGTATAATAATGATATTAATATATAAAAGGAAAATTTTATGGGTATTTTAAAAAATATTTTTGGCAGTTACAGTGAAAGAGAAATTAAAAGAATTGAACCACTTGTAAAAAAGGTTCTTTCTTATGAAGAAGAATAT
>JAZSAJ010000046.1:0-111275 GCA_045601805.1 Acutalibacteraceae bacterium | reverse complement strand
ATTGAAAAGTATTTGTTTGATAATGTAGAAAAAGACTGCCTTATACTTTACTTGTGGCAAAACAAAAACACGGTTGTTATTGGCAAAAACCAAAACCCGTGGAAAGAATGTTTGTGTAATGAATTAAAAAATGACGGCGGTTATTTGGCGCGTCGGCTTTCGGGCGGCGGCGCAGTTTATCACGATTTAGGCAACCTTAATTTCACCTTTATTTCGCGCAGTGAAAACCAAGACATTCCCCGTAATTTTGAAATTATTAAACTTGCTTGTGAATTAGCAGAAATTAAGGCGGAAATTTCGGGCAGAAACGATGTTTTAGCGGGCGGTAAAAAGTTTTCAGGCAATGCTTTTTACAATTCCCTTGGAAAATCATATCACCACGGTACAATTTTAATTTCTGCCGATATGGAAAAAATTAAAAAGTACCTTACCCCAAGCCGCGAAAAACTTGTTTCAAAAGGGGTAAAATCGGTTAGTTCAAGAACGGTAAACCTTAATTCTTTTAATGCCGATTTAACGCCACAAAAAATGGCTGATTTGCTTATAAAATCAGCCGAACAGGTTTTAAATTTAAAGGCAGAAAAAATAACGATTAACGATATAAAAACAATAAAAGAAACCGCCGATTTTTTTGGCGGTTGGGACTTTATTTATGGCAACACAATTCCCTTTACATGCGAAGTTTCTACCCGTTTTGATTGGGGCGAATTTCAGTTGCTTTTAAACATTAAAAACGGAAAAATAAGTGATGCTCAATTTTTCACCGATTCACTTGATTGGCAAATTTCAGAAAAAATTAACAGTTGCCTTATTGGTTGCTTATTTAACGCAGACAAAATTGCCGAAAAATTAAATCTTGCCTTAAACAAGCAAATAGCAACCGATATTTTAAACGCAATTAAAAAGCAATTATTATAAAAAAAACACGCCGTGGCGTCTTTTTTTTAACCTTTTTTTAATTCGTGAACATTATATTCTACGCCGTTATCGTTTTCAATATAAGAAAGAACATCTTCGGCTGAACTTGAAAAATAATATAAAGATTTGCAATTATCGGCTATGAAATTTTCTTTCATAGAAAAATCAACAAAATCTTCAAGTTTATTGTAATACCCGTTAATATCAAAAACCGCAATGGGTTTTTCGTGGCGACCAAGTTGTTTCAAGGTTAAAACCTCAAAATATTCTTCTAAAGTGCCAATACCACCGGGTGCAATAATAAATGCATCGGCAATATCTTCCATTTTTGCTTTACGCTCTGACATTGTTTCGGTATAAATAAGTTCGGTACAATTTTGAAAAATTTCTTCTATCTTATCTTCTTTAAAAAACTCGGGAATAACACCAATTATTTCGCCGTTTTCTTGTTTTACACCCCTTGCAACAGCGCCCATAACACCGTTATTACCGGCGCCAAACACAAGCGAATGGCCCCTTTTTACCATAAGTTTGCCAAGTTCTTCGGTTGCTTTAATATAGCTTTCGTTTATTTCAAAACTGGCCGCGCCAAAAACACAAATTTTCACATTAAATTCTCCTTTTAGATCTTTGTTATTATATTACCACAAATACCGTTTAAAATCAAGAAAACGATTTACTGTAGTTCTTTAATTTGTTCGCATTATTTACCGCTAAAATTCCTGCAATTGAAGAAGAAAGCACCGCCGAAAGCAAATGAAAAACGCTGACAAGCGTAACCGAACCGCCCGAAACCGCAAGGGAAACAAGCGTTTTTAAAACAAAAAATGCAATGCCAAACAATGCACCAATTAAAAGACCTTTTTGTTTAAATTTTGAAAGAACAAAATATGAACCTAAAAAACAGCCAACGGCAATAGCGACTGTTGACAACGGACTTGACATTTCTGTATTCATATCAAAAAGTGTCATTAAAACGGCAAATAATCCGCTTAATAAAAAAGTTGCCGCAAAGGAAATAGCCATTCCTATTAAAAATTTAATTAAGAATTCTTTGTTTAAGAAATTATTTTCAGTTTTCATAAAAAAGCCCCCCGAAACATTTTATTCGGGGGGGTTTTTTTATAGAACATTATTTTTTAGCCGCAACATCTTCGTGAACGGTTAAGTTTTGGCTTACTGCCCAACGAGCAATTTTAATTTTAGAATGGTCAGCAACCGATTCAATAACAAAACTGTCGTCTTTAATTGAAACAACCTTGCCGTAAAGACCGCCAATGGTTAAAATTTCATCGCCAACCTGAATGGAATCGCGAAGTTTTTGTTCTTCTTTTTGTTTTTTCTTCTGAGGACGAATTAAAACGAAATAGAACAATACGATAATTACACCAAACCAAATAATACTGAAAAGCGGTGATGCTAAAAATTCCTGCATATTTTTTACCTCCAAA
Organism: Acutalibacteraceae bacterium; assembly: GCA_045601805.1. Lineage (GTDB taxonomy): Bacteria > Bacillota > Clostridia > Oscillospirales > Acutalibacteraceae > SIG607. The sequence goes on along the minus strand of JAZSAJ010000046.1, from coordinate 108,906 downwards.
AATTTATAATATGATTATATACCATTATTTTCAAAAAAGCAATTAAATTCTTCTTGATATATCCGCTTCCACTCTATTTTTAAATGCAGCAAACTCGTTATTATCAAGCGCGTTTCTTATTTCTTTCATTAAATTATTGTAAAAATAAAGGTTATGAAGCACACAAAGGCGGTTTGCAAGCATTTCTTTACTTTTAATTAAATGACGGATATATGCGCGTGAATACCTTTTACACGCGGGGCATTCACACCCCTCTTCTATTGGGCGCATATCGTTTTCGTATTTATTATTATTAAGGTTTATAATGCCCTGCCAAGTAAACAAGTTACCGTGCCTGCCGTTACGGCTTGGCATTACGCAGTCAAACAAATCAACACCGCGGCTTACCGCATTTAATATGTTTGCAGGTGTTCCAACACCCATTAAATAGCGAATTTTGTTTTTTGGCATTACGGGTGTAACATGTTCAATAACATCGTACATTTGCTCGGTTGGCTCACCCACCGCAAGACCGCCAATAGCATAACCGTTAAGGTCAAGTTCGGCAATTTCTTTCATGTGTTCAACCCTTAAATCATTATAAGTACAACCTTGGTTTATGCCAAAAAGCATTTGCTCTTTATTTACGGTATCAGGTAAAGAATTCAGCCGTTTCATTTCGTCTTTACAGCGTTTAAGCCACCTTGTTGTGCGTTTGCACGATTCTTTTGCGTATTTATATTCGGCGGGGTTTTCAACGCACTCGTCAAAAGCCATTGCGATTGTTGAGCCCAAATTACTTTGAATTTGCATACTTTCTTCGGGGCCCATAAAAATCTTTTTACCGTCAATATGCGAATTAAAGGTTACACCCTCTTCGTTAATTTTGCGAAGCGAAGCAAGTGAAAACACCTGAAAACCGCCGCTATCGGTTAAAATTGGGCCGTCCCAAGTGCTGAATTTATGCAAACCGCCGCACTCTTTTATAAGTTTGTCACCGGGGCGCACATGAAGATGATAAGTGTTTGAAAGCATAACCTGACAATCAACTTGCTTAAGGTCTTCTGCACTTACTGCGCCTTTTATTGCCGCGCTTGTTGCAACATTCATAAAAGCAGGGGTTTGCACAACACCGCGGTTCGTGTGAAACTCGGCACGGCGCGCGGCGCCCTCTTCTTTTAAAAGTTTATACATTTTATTACTTCCTTTTATTATTCAATAAACATAGCATCGCCGAAACTAAAGAACCTGTATTTTTCTTTAACGGCGGTTTTATAAGCACTCATTGTAAAATCATACCCTGCAAATGCGCTAACAAGCATTATTAAAGTACTTTCGGGCAAATGAAAATTTGTAATTAAAGCGTCCATACACTTAAATTCATAACCGGGGTAAATAAAAATTGAAGTGTCGTCTTCGGTGGCTATAACCTTGCCGTATTTTGTGCACACGCTTTCAAGGGTGCGACAACTTGTTGTTCCAACGCAAACAACCCTGCCGCCGTTTTGTTTAGTTTCATTTATTATATTGGCGGTTTCTTCGCTTATTACATAATGTTCTGAATGCATATGATGTTCTTTAATATCTTCAACCTTAACAGGCCTGAATGTGCCAAGACCCACATGCAAAGTAACATAAGCAATTTTTACGCCTTTGTTTTTAAGTTCATTTAGCATTTCTTCGGTAAAATGAAGCCCGGCAGTTGGTGCAGCCGCAGAACCAATATTTTGCGAATACACAGTTTGGTAACGCTCTTTATCTTTAAGTTCTTCGGTTATGTAGTGCGGCAAAGGCATTTTGCCAACTTCATTTAATTCTTCGTAAAAATTGCCGTCACAAAAAAATTTAACAATACGGTTACCGTCATTTAAAACTTCTATAACTTCGGCTTTAAGTTTTTCTGAAATTATAAATTTATGGCCAACCCTTGCTTTTTTACCGGGGCCTGCAATACATTCCCACAAAAGTTCGCCTTTGTTTTTAAGCAGCAACAGTTCAACCAAACTGCCTGTGTCTTCCCTTTTTGCCATTATACGCGCAGGTAAAACACGCGTATCATTTAAAACAAGACAGTCGCCTTTTTTTAAATAATCTAACAAATCGCCAAAAATATGGTGGCTTACCTTTTGTTCACTTTTATTAAGCACCATTAAGCGCGAAGAGTTACGCGGATATATTGGTGTTTGCGCTATTAAACTTTCATCTAAATCATAATAGAAATCGCTTTTTTTCATTACTTGCTCCATTGACAAAAATGTTTAGAAATGATATTATAAAATTAATATAAAAGTATTATATTGCATATTCTGTATTATCGCAAGTAAAAATATTTATTGGGTGTGATTTTATGAAACAAAAAGTATTTACAGGCGCTGCTACTGCTTTGGTTACCCCTATGAATAACGATTATACCGTTAACTTTGAAAAATTAGAAATGCTGGTTGACCAACAAATTAAATCGGGAATTGATGCCCTTGTAATTTGCGGTACAACGGGTGAAAAATCTACGCTTAATTATAAAGAACATGTTGAAGTTATAAAGCGCGCCGCCGCTGTTTGCAACAAACGCGTTCCCATTATTGCAGGTGCCGGTTCCAACGACACAACCTACACCGTTGGTCTTTGCAACGAAGCAATTGATTGCGGTGCAGATGCTTTGCTTTTGGTTACTCCATATTATAACAAAGCATCGCAAAGAGGCCTTGTTGCGCATTACAACTACATTGCCGACAGGGTTAATAAACCTATTATTCTTTATAATGTGCCATCCCGTACCGGCGTAAACATTTTACCCGAAACTTATAAAGAACTTTCATACCACCAAAACATTGTGGCAACAAAAGAAGCAAACGGCGATATTTCTTCGGTTGCATTAACAAAAAAATTGTGCGGTGATAATTTAGAAATTTATTCGGGCAACGATGACCAAATTGTTCCAATTCTTTCGCTTGGCGGTAGCGGTGTAATTTCGGTGCTTTCTAATATTTTGCCTTATGAAACCCACAAAATGTGTGATGATTATTTAAGCGGAAACACAACCGCTGCTTCAAAATCGCAGGTGTTTTATGCTTCGCTTATAAAAGCGCTTTTTTCAGATGTAAACCCAATTCCCGTAAAGGAAGCAATGAATATGCTTGGGTACGGTGTGGGGCCCTGCCGTATGCCACTTATTGAAATGAACGAAGCACAAAAAACAGCACTTAAAAACGAATTAATAAACTGCGGTTGTTTTAAATAACCGTTTTAGGATGTGAAAAATAAATGACAAAAATTATTTTAAGCGGTTGCTTTGGCAGAATGGGCAAAACGCTTCAGGAAATGATTGCGATAAATGATAATTTAGAAGTAGTTGCAGGCGTTGATATTGCTTTGCAAAATGCTTCTTTTCCTGTTTATCAAAACATAGCCAATGTTAGCGAAAACGCAGATGTTATAATTGATTTTAGTAATCCGTCTTCCCTTTGTGCTTTGCTTACATTTGCAAAAAGCACGAAAACACCTTTGGTGTTAGCCACAACCGGTTATAGCGAAGAACAAATTAATGAGATTAAAGAAGCCGCAAAGGTTGTTCCTGTTTTCTTTAGTTTCAATATGTCGCTTGGCGTTAATTTAATACTTGGTCTTGCGAAAAAAGCCACCGAAATTTTGGGGGACGGTTTTGATATTGAAATTATTGAAAAGCACCACAACCAAAAGGTTGATGCGCCGTCCGGCACTGCAATTATGATTGCTAATGCCATTGATGAAGTTAAGGGAAATTCAATTTATGAATATGACCGCCATTCAAAAAGGCAAAAACGAAGGCAAAATGAAATTGGTATTCATTCTGTGCGCGGCGGCACCATTGTTGGCGAACACGAAGTTATTTTTGCAGGGGAAGACGAAATTGTTTCAATTAAACACCTTGCTACTTCAAGAAAAATATTTGCAACGGGCGCACTTAAAGCCGCAATTTATTTAAGCAAGGTTAAAACCCCTGCCCTTTACAATATGAACGACCTTATTAATGCCTAAAAGTGTCAAAATTACATTCACCCGAATAGTATGTATAAAATACTGTTCGGGTGGTTTTTTATGGATAATTTTAATTCTTTAGAAAAAATAGATAACAGCATTTTTAAACAAAAAATGCAACTTAATGAATATGGTGAAAATTACTTAACCGAAATAATGAACAACGATTTATTTTTACCCGCTTACCTTTCTAAAAACCTTGGTAAATGGATGAAACTTGAAATGCTTATGGGAAATCAATTAACCGAAAAAATTGGGCAACTTATTAAGGTGGGCGCAGGATATGTGGTCTTAAAACTTAACACAAACCCCGTTTCTACCGTTGTTTGCGATTTAAAATGTATAAAAATTGTAACCATTATTTATTCGGGAAAAATAAAATAATATTGACAATATTATAACAAAGTAATATAATTTGTTTGTGCAGAGTAGGACTTGTGCGTTAAGTGCACTGCGAACGGGGAGTTGTCGCAGTGACGAAAATTTTATTGCGATACATTGTCCGCATCCCGCTGCTACAAACAAGGTTTATATTTTTCTACCCTGCTTGTAGCCAACTATAAGGAGGGTATTTTTATATGCAAAATAATATATTGGGCTTTAAAAATATTAAAAATTTAAAAGTACTGGCAATATCTGCCTTGTTTGCCGCAATAAGTATTATTTTAGGCAAATTTTTGGCCTTTAATATTGGCGATACATTAAGATTTAGTTTTGAAAATCTGCCTTTGTTTTTAAGCGGATTTTTCTTTGGCGGACCTGTTGGCGCCCTTACTGCTCTTGTGGCAGATATTATAGGTTGTATTTTAAGGGGATATGCAATAAATCCCATACTTACCTTTGCATCGGTGTTTATTGGTTTTACATCGGGGCTTCTTGCAAAACTGTTTAATAAGCTAAATTTTTATATTGCTACAGCTTTAAATGTTGCAGTATGCCATTTTATTGGCTCGGTTTTAATTAAGACGGTAGGTCTTAGTATATGGTACGGCTCACCTTTTGTTCCAATGCTTATTCAACGAAGCGTAAATTATATTATTGTAGCTATTTGTGAATATTTTTGCCTTGTTATACTGCTTAAAAACAAGAGTTTAAAAAATCAAATTTTATCTGTTTTGGGGAAATAATTATGGATTATACACAAGCAATTAACTTTATACATTCAACCTCAAACTTTTTTTGCAAGCCCGGACTTGAAAGAATTACACAGCTTTGCGCATTGCTTGGTAACCCTCAAGATAAATTAAAGTTTGTTCATGTTGCAGGTACTAACGGAAAAGGTTCATTTTGCGCTATGCTTTCAAGCGTACTTATTAATGCCGGTTTTAAGGTAGGTACATTTACTTCGCCTTATATACTAAACTTTGGCGAAAGAATTTGTATTAACGGAAAAATGATTGCAGATGACGATTTAGCCGAAATTTGCACAAAAATTAAGCCATTAGCCGAAAAAATGAGTGATTCCCCTACCGAATTTGAGGTTATAACCGCAGCAGCATTTTATTATTTTTACAAAAACAACTGTGATATTGTTGTGCTTGAATGTGGCTTAGGCGGTAAATATGACGCCACAAATATAATAAAGCCCCTCTGTCTTTCGGTTATTACAGGGGTTGATTTTGACCATCAAAACTTTTTAGGCAATACAATAGAAAAGATTGCGACCGAAAAAGCAGGTATTATAAAGGAAGGTACCCCTTGCCTTTGGTGCGGTAAAAACCAAACTGCCCAAGATATAATTGAAAGTACTGCGCAAAGCAAAAACTCAAAGCTTATTACACCCGATTACAGTTGTATTAACATAAAAAACATAAGTTTAGAAACCACAAAATTTGATTACAAAGATTATAAAGATATAACTCTTAGTTTGCTTGGTGTATATCAAACAAAGAATGCCGCAAATGTTATTGAAGCCGCGCAATATCTAAACAGAATAGGTTTTACTATTACCGAGAAAGACATTAAAAACGGCTTAAATAGTACAGTTTGGCGCGCAAGGTTTGAGGTGTTAAGCAAAGAACCGTTAATTATTTTTGACGGTTCACACAACCCACAAGGTATTACTGCCGCGCTAAACAGTATTAAAACATACTTTGGTGATAAAAAGGTAAACATTTTAATGGGTGTTATGGCTGATAAAGATTATACCTTTATGGCAAATACTCTTAGCCAAGCAGTTAATAATGTTTACTGTGTAACGCCAAACAACCCGCGCGCGTTAAAAAGTAAAGATTTAGCCACTATTTTTAAAAACCTTGATATACCAGCATTTGCTTTTGAAGATATAAAAACAGCGTTTAATACCGCAGTTAAAGAAAGTACAAAAGAAAATAAACCTTTGGTATGTTTAGGTTCGCTTTATATGTACTCAGAAATTTATAATATTCTATTTAATTAAGCACCGTATGGTGCTTTTTTTTATTCACAAAACACATAATCAATCATAAAATGTATTAAAGTTGCGGTAAAATGCCGTACTTAATATTTTAAGGAGGATTTTTTAATGGCAGATAACAACAATGCTCCCGGCACAAACTTTAACGAAGCAGTTTGTATTGATGTTGGCAGAGTATACGACTCTTGCTGTGACAGAGATTGTTTAGAAGATTTAAGATGCTATTTTTCAAGTGAAGGGCAGTTAGAAATTGACCGAGCCGTAAGTGTTCGTTTAAAAAGCGCAGAAGTACTTAATGTTTTTGTAGATGTTGAACAGGTTAACTTTAACCGTGGTTATTACAGTTGCGATTTAACTTTCTTCTTCCTTGTTAATCTTGAGGTGTTTACTACCCCACATTCCTGCCCTATTACCGTAAAAGGCATTGCAGTATTTAGCAAAAAGGTTATTCTTTTTGGCAGTGAAGGAAATGTAAAGGTTTTCTCTAACACACAAGACAGCATTACCGACAGTTGCGGTAACAACATTTTAAACACACCGAAATGTGTTGTTCAAACAGTTGAACCCATTGCTTTGGGTGCAAAACTTGCTAAAGTTGGTAATTGTTGCTGTTCTATTGGCGTTGTGCCCGATTGCGTATGCAAAATTTTAGGCGGAAACATTGTTAGTGAACTTGAAGATGGCAGTAAAACTGTTTATGTTACACTCGGTTTATTCTCTATTGTTCAACTAATAAGAAATGTTCAAATGCTTATTCCTGTTTATGATTTTTGTATTCCCGATAAGCAGTGCAACGATGCATGCGACCAACCCTGCGATGTATTTAGAAAAATAAAATTCCCAACCGATGATTTTTTCCCACCAAAAGGCACACCCGAAGACTGCGGTTGTAACGAATAAAAAAACAGCCCCGACAAAAGTCGGGGCTATTTCTAAAAAATTAGTTTAAAGATGAAATATCAAGTTGTTCATATTTTTGGAAGAACGGCTTAATATCTTTAATCATTTTTTGAACGCCGCCTTCATAGTTACTTTCAAAGTTCATTGGCATAACGGGGTCGTGAACGCTTAAGCGAAGCAAGAACCAACCGCCCTCTACCGATACCCTAATACCCTCGCGGTTATCGTCGGCAATTTTGTATGCGCTGTTATTTTTGCAGTATTCTTCCAAGTCTTTAATAACCTTTTCGCCGTATTCACGGAAATCTTCGGTAAGAATTGAAAGTCGGCATTCTTTTTCTTCTTTGGGCATTTCAAGTTTTGAAAGGAATTTTTCAATGTCTAAGCCCTTTGCAAGTTCAATAATAATTCTTGTAACCAAATATGCGCCGTCATCAAGGAAATAATTTTCTTTAAGTGCGGCGTGGCCCGAAGTTTCAATTGCCAAAGGACAGTCAATACCCTGTTCGCAAAGTTCAATGGCTTTGTTAATAACGTTTTTATAACCACGACGGTAACGGTAGTGATTTGCCTTTAATTCTTCATTTAAGAACTTTTTAAGACCATCGGATGTAACCGAATCGGTTACAACAGTTCCGTTTTCGCGGTTTTGCAAAGCAATATAAGCCGCTAATGCAATTAAACGGTTGCGGTTAATTTCTTTACCTTTCGCATCAACACATCCTGCGCGGTCTACATCGGTATCAAAAATTACGCCTAAATCGGCTTTGCTTTTAATAACAGCCGAACAAATGCTTTCCATTGCTTCTTTGTTTTCGGGGTTAGGAATGTGGTTGGGGAACATTCCGTCGGGTTCTAAAAATTGGCTGCCGGTAATATCGGCACCAAGTTTTTCCAAAACTTCAGCAGCATAAAAACCGCCTGCGCCGTTACCCGCGTCAACCACAATTTTATAACCCTTAAGGGGTTGAGCATTGCCTACTTCTTTGCAAATAAGTTCACGCAAATCGGCAGCGTACTGTGTCATAAAACTTGTAGGTTTAACTTCGCCTTTTTTATTGCTTATGTATTTTGTGTTATCGTCTGCCAAAGCCAATAATTCTTTAACATCACTGCTGTCAAAACCGCCTTTTTTTGTAAAGAATTTTAAGCCGTTGCGGTCAAACGGATGGTGACTTGCGGTAATTTGAACCGAAGCATCGGCGCCAAGGCGGACGGTTGTCATAAACATTGCAGGAGTTGAAGCCAAACCGCAATCAAGTACGGTAACGCCCGAATCGGTTAAAGCGCTTATAACCGCCTTACTAATTCTGTTAGCCGAAATACGAGAATCGTGGCCAACGGCAACAACCAATTCTTCGGCAGGTTTATTTAGTTTATCAACAAGCCAACAAACAAGCGCAGAACTTATATCGTAAATTGCTTCATCGGTTAAATCAATTGGTTTTCCGCCCAAATCACTTGCAATACCTCTAACATCTGTTCCGCTTTTTAATTTTAAATAACTCATAATATTCCCCTATCTTTCTAAAATCAATTTTGCTAAAAACAAACCAACCATAAAAAACGCAATACAATAAGCCGTTAAACCAACACTTCTTTTAAAAATTGCCATTGTTTCTTTTTTAATACGTTTCATAAATTTCACCCAATATTTATTTTCCCGTTTTTAATAAAAATTATAATGGAGGAGTTTTATGATAATTTTTTATAAAAACCAAAACAAAGCGAAAATTTACTTAACCAAACAAAAAAAGCACATTAAAGAAGAAATAATTATTGTTTTTTCGGGTTGTGACAGTTTGTTTGAATATATAGAAAAGCAAAAAAACTCTTCGCAAAAAAGCAAACTTTTTTATTGTGACAATAAATTTTGCCTGCTAATTGAAAACAAACAGCAAAGTTCTAAAATATGCAAACATATTAAAGCCCATTTATTTGAATACGGCAAACTTATAAGCCGATACCCTTTTATTGAAATAAGCAGTGCTTTAAAAAAGATTAAAGGCCTTTAACGGCTTTAACACTTTCAGCCATATTTTCAGCCGAAAAAATAAAACTGCCTGCAACCAAAACGGTAGCTCCTGCGTTAATTGCCAGTTTTGCGGTTTCAGCGTTTATACCGCCGTCAACTTCAATTTCTGTATTAAGCCCGCGTTTTTCAATTTCTTCTTTAAAAATTTTAATTTTTCTTAACGCGTCAGGCATAAATTTTTGACCGCCAAAACCGGGTTCTACCGACATAACAAGTACCATATCACAAAGTTCCAAAAACGGAAAAACTGCTTCAGGTTCTGTGCAAGGTTTAATTGTTAAACAGGTTTTACAGCCAAGCGACTTAATTTCTTTAAGAGTTTCAGCCACATCGCTTCCTGCTTCGTAATGAAAACCAAGGTAATCAGAAACTTTGGCAAACTCTTTTATGTAGCGGTGCGGTCTATCAATCATTAAATGAACATCAAGTATTAAATCGGTATGTTCCCTTATAGATTTTATTACGGGTACACCAAAAGAAATATTGGGAACAAAAATGCCGTCCATAACATCAAGATGGACCATTTCCACCCCTGCTTCCTTTAATTTTTTAAGGTCTTTATCAAGGTCTAAAAAATCGGCAGAAAGCACCGATGGCGATATTTTTACCACATTTTTCATCTCCTTAAACATTTGCTTTTATTTTATCTTAAAAAGATGGCGGTGTCAACCAAAATTCCTTATTTAAATTGATTGAAAATAATATAATATTATGCTATACTGTATATGTATTTTTATAAAAGGCGGTGTTTGTTTGAAAACGCTTGATTTTATTAAAAAAAATAAAACTATTATTGGTTTTTTATCGCTTGTACTTTGTGTTGTTCTTTTAGGAACAGCATTATTTTTGTTTAAAGTAAAAGGCAGCGCTAATATTCCAAAAAAATCTGAAACCATTGGCGGCATTACCGCTTTTGACGATGAAATTAAGTTAAAAAACGGCGATTTATTTGTTCAGGAATATGAAGTCGCCGATTTTAGTTATGAAAAATTAGGGTTGCTTTTTACATTAAACAATGTAAACGATGTTGACGGTTTTATTAACATTGATATTGAGTGCGGTGAAAAGTTGTTTTCTAAAACAATTAAAAGCCAAGATGTTGTTTTAGATAAATACACATATATTTCACTCCCTGCCGAAATCAGGAGCGAGGGTGAAAACAAACTAACCCTTCGTATAACCGATTTTACAAAAGAGGGGTTTGTTATTGCCGCCAACAAAACCGTATTAGTTGACAACGCAACTGCAACACTTAACGGACAAGCAATAAACACAAATGCAGTTATTGATTTAAGAACCGACAAAAAATCCGCTTCCACCACACTTTATGTTTGTATTTTTGCACTTTGTATTTTGTTTTTAACGGTATTTACTTTTATAATTAACAGTAAAAAGTTTTCCTTTGCCGCTAAAACGGCTTTTTCTGCTTTTGTGCTGTGTTTGTTTTATATTTTTGTATTTACCCCATCTTCTGTGCCCGATGAACCGCTTCATTACACAACCGCTTACCACATTTCTAATGTAATGATGTTTAATAGCGGTGACACTCAAAACGGAATTAAAATGCGCGCAGAAGACGCCGAATTTGTAAAGAAATCTTCTATTGCCCTTGGCAGTGAAGAATATGCTTTTACCCAAGAAAACAATTATTTGCTCTGCAAAAGCAAAGAAATGATAATCACCGAAAACTCTTTTATTGAAGGCAAAAACATTGTTTATGCCGCAAATGCTTTTGGCATAACAATAGCCCGTCTTATAGGGCTAAGTGCCTATTGGACATTCCAAATGGGCAGAATTTTTAATATTTTGCTATTTGTTTTGGCGCTTTGTTTTAGCATAAAAATTGTGCCGTTTGGCAAAGTTTCGCTATCGGCTATTGCGTTACTGCCAATAAATCTTCATATTATGGCGTCTAACTCTTACGATGTTTTCACTTTTTCGGCAGTTTTGCTTTTATTTACTTATATTATGAAATTAAGTTTTAGCGAAACGAAGATTGGAATTAAAGAACTGCTTTTATTGGCTGTTTTAATTTGCCTTGCTGTTCCGCACAAGGTTGTTTATATTGCGGTGGCGGCAATAGTTTTAATTATTCCAAAAGAAAACTTTAAAACACCTAAACTGCACTTCTTGTTTAAGGTTTTGCTTGGTATTATTGCAGTAGTTTCAATACTTGTTTTACAGTTTGCAAACACAAGCAAATTAACTTCCGATTCGGTTACAAACAGTTTAAGCGAGGGCTATTCAATTTCTTATGTACTTACCCACCTAAAAGAAACTGCTTTGCTAATTTTTAATTCTATTGTTAATTTGGGTGACTTTTATTTAAAATCAATGGTGGCGTATTTCGGTTGGTTTCAGCTTGAAATTCCGTGGCTGCTTTGTATGCCCTATATTGTTCTTTTGTTTGTTTGTTTTATGCGAAGCGAAAATGAGCCGAAACCCCTTAAACCTTATGAACGGCTTTATTCGGTTTTGCTGTTCTGTGTTGCATTTTTGCTTATTGAACTGCTTTTGCTTATTGACCACACGCCAAAAGGAAGCGGAATGGTATTGGGCGTTCAGGGAAGATATTTTATTCCTGCCCTGCCCTTAATTTTCTTGGCAATAAGAAACAACAGTATTACCATTAAGAAAAACAGCGAAAATTTATTACTGTTTTTAAGCGTATTTTTAAACACCGTTATTTTGCTTACTTCTATTTCTTATATTTATTGCATTTAACAGGAGAAATTTATGAACATTTGCATTTTTGCCGCAAACTATTTGCCAAACATTGGCGGTATAGAAAGATACTGTTACTATATATCACGCGAACTTATTAAAATGGGTCACACGGTTACCCTTGTTACCAATGATGTTTTTAATTTGGGCAAAGAAGAAACTACCGACTACGGTTTAAAAATTTTACGAATTCCTTGCATTAACCTTTTAAATGCACGCTACCCAATTCACAAAAGAAACGAAGTATTTAAAGAAATTGACACATTTTTAAACCAAGAAGATTTTGATTTATTTATAATTAACGCCAGGTTTTATACCCACAGCATTTATGCCGCAAAAATTGCAAAGAAAAGAAACATTAAATGCTTTGTTATTGAACACGGCTCTTCGCACCTTTCGGTAAACAACAAACTGTTTGACTTTTTGGGCGGTATTTACGAACATCTTCATACTGCCGTTTTAAAACTTTACTGCAAAAATTATTACGGTGTTTCGGGCACAGCAGGTGCTTGGAGCGGTCATTTTGGAATTAAATCAAACGGTGTATTATACAACAGCGTTGACATAAATGAAATTAACGATATTCTTAATACAACTTCCCTTTCTTATAAAAATATTTACAACTTAAAAGAAAGCGACAAGGTTATTACCTTTACAGGCCGTCTTATAAAAGAAAAAGGCATTTACCAGCTTATAAATGCCGTAAATTCGCTTGACCGTAACGATGTTTATTTGTTTATTGCGGGTGACGGAATTGAATATGAAAACCTAAAAAAACTGCAAAGCAAAAACATTATTTTGCTTGGGCGTTTAGGTTTTAAAGAAGTTATTTCGTTGCTTAAAGAAAGCGATATTTTCTGTTTGCCGTCGGTTTCAGAGGGTATGTCTACTTCGGTACTTGAAGCCATTGCCACAAAAACGCTTGTTATAACCACCCAAAACAGCGGAGCGGTAGAACTTATTACCGATAAAAGTTTTGGCGTTATAACCAAAACCAACACCGAAGAAGAAATTTATAACGCTTTGGCGGAAGTTATTGATGACACCGAATATATTAAAACCGCAACCGAAAAAAGTTATAACCGCTTAATTAGTGATTTTACTTTCAAAAATACTGCGAGTAAAATTATAGAAATTTTAGGAGATTTAAAATGAAAACTCTTATAATTATTCCCGCTTTTAACGAACAGGAAAATATTGAAAAGGTAATAAACAACCTAATAAAAAATTACCCGAAATACGATTATGTTATTGTAAACGACTGTTCAAGTGATAACACCGAAAAAATTTGCCAAAAGAACGGATATAATTACATTTCTTTGCCCTATAATTTGGGAATTGGCGGCGGTGTGCAAACGGGTTACAAATACGCTTTGGAAAAAGGTTACGATTTTGCTGTTCAAATGGATGGCGACGGCCAACACAACCCCGAATTTTTAGACAAACTTATTAAGCCGTTAATTAACGGTGAGTGTGACGCTACTATTGGCTCCCGTTTTATTACAAACGAGGGGTTTCAGTCAAGCGGTTTAAGAAGATTTGGCATTAAATTTTTAAGTTTTTTAATTAAACTTTGCTGCGGTGTTAAGGTAAAAGATGTTACCAGCGGTTACCGCGCGGTAAATAGAAAACTTATAAAAATTTATTCCGAAAACTATGCCGACGATTACCCCGAACCCGAAGCAATTATAACCGCAAAATTAAGCGGTGCAAAAATAAAGGAAATCCCCGTTATTATGAACGAGCGCGCAGGCGGTGTTTCTTCAATTAGCCCTTTAAAATCAATTTACTATATGATTAAAGTTTCGCTTACCATTATTCTTTTTAGATTAACTTTCAGCGGAGGTAAAAACAAATGAGTTTAGCGCTTAGAATTTCGCTTATAGCAGGTGTTTTAGTTTACACCGCAGTTATTCTTGTTTTTTTACGCAAAAAGACTTTAAACTTAAAATACACACTTCTTTGGCTATTTTCGGCTGTTGTTTTGTTTTTAATGGCGCTTTTTCCAAAAGCATTAGAAGTAGTTACCCATTTGCTTGGTATTGAGTATGTTGTAAATGCGGTATTCTTAATGGCAATTTTTTTAATTTTGCTTATTTTAATTTCCCTTACCGCTATTGTTTCAAAACAGCATAAACAAATTAAAGAACTTGTTCAAACAATTGCTCTTTTAAAGAAAGATATAGAAGATAACCAAAACTCTTTTGGAGGTAAATAAATGTCAGTTCCCGGCAAAAACCCTATCGTTACCATGCCCATGATTGCTTTGCGCGGCACGGTAGCTTTTCCAAAACTGCCCTTTCATTTTGAAGCCGGCAGAAAACTTACAGTAAATGCCGTAAACACCGCAATTAACGGTGAACAGTATATATTTTTAGCGGCGCAAAAAGATATTCGCACCGAAGACCCAAAAGCCAACGAAATTTATGATATTGGCGTGGTTGCAAAAATTTCGCAAATTTTAAAAGTTTCACAAAACAATATTAAGGTACTTTGCGATTGTCTTTATAAAGCAAAGCGTGTTTCTTGCACTCAAAACGGCAAATATTGGGTTTGCAAAACAGTATTGCTTGACGATACAAAAGCGCGTCAAAGTTTAACTTACAAAGAAGCACTTTCAAGAAAAATAAGGGCAGAGTTTGAACGCTATGTTTCGCTTTTGCCAATGCCTATTTCCGATGAAATTATGCTAAATGTTGCGGCAGACGACGACCTTGCGCATTTAAGCAATTATGTTGCCGCCAATATTCCTGCCCCAATTGATGACAAACAGTATGTGCTTGAACAAACAAACCCTGTTTCGCGCGGAAAAATCCTTTTAAAACTGCTTGAAAAAGAATGTCAGCTTTTAAAAATTGACAATTTAATTACCGAAAATGTTAAGCACCAAATGGACGAAAACCAGCGCGAATACTATTTGCGCGAACAAATTAAGGCCATTAACAATGAACTTTACGGCGATGATATTGGCGAAGACGAAGTATATTTTGATAAAATTGCCAATTTATCGGCAAGCGATGAAGTTAAGCAAAAGTTAACACACGAGTTAAACAAACTAATAAAAATGCCACAGGGCTCACAAGAAGCAACTGTGGTTAGAAATTATTTAGATATTTGTTTAAATTTGCCTTGGAATGAAACAAATGAAACCAAAATTAACATTAACGCATCCGCTAAAATTCTAAACCGCGATTTTTACGGAATGGAAAAAGTTAAAGAGCGTATTCTTGAAATGTTAAGTGTTTGCACCTTAGCGCCCCAAAGCGCAGGGCAAATTATTTGTTTGGTTGGCCCTCCGGGTGTTGGTAAAACTTCTATTGGCAAAACCATTGCCGAATGTATGGGCCGAAAATTCGCACGCGTTTCGCTTGGCGGTATAAGCGACGAAGCCGACATTCGCGGTCACAGAAGAACCTATATTGGCGCAATGCCGGGTAAAATTATTTCGGCAATATCAAGTACAAAAACTTCTAACCCCCTTATTTTGCTTGATGAAATTGACAAACTTGGCAAGGATTATAAGGGTGACCCCGCCGCAGCACTTTTGGAAGTTTTAGACGGCGAACAAAACCATTCTTTTGTTGACCATTATATTGATATTCCCTATGATTTAAGCGGGGCACTATTTTTAACAACTGCAAATACCGTTGACACCATTCCCCCTGCTTTGCTTGATAGATTAGAACTTATTGAACTTACAAGTTACACGCGTGAAGAAAAGTTTAATATTGCCAAACGCCATTTAATTAAAAAACAAATTGCAAAGCACGGTTTAAGCAAAGACAACTGCAAAATTAAAGACAGTGCACTTTACGATATTATTGATTATTACACCCGCGAAGCAGGTGTTAGAAATTTAGACCGCACTATTGGTAAGGTTTGCCGTAAATGCGCAAAACTTATTGTTGAAAAAAGCAGTGAATGTGTAAAGGTAGACAGCAAAGAAATTATTAAAATGCTTGGCGCCCACAAATACCGCCCCGAAGTTATTAACAAGGATAACGAAGTTGGCATTATAAACGGCCTTGCTTGGACAAGCGTTGGCGGTGAAATTATGCAAATTGAAGCAACGGCTGTGCCCGGCACGGGCAAACTTGTTTTAACCGGTTCACTTGGTGATGTTATGCAAGAATCGGCAAAGGCGGCGGTAACTTATGTTCGTTCGCGCTGTGATAAATTTGGCATTAACAGTGATTTTTACAAAGAAAAAGACATTCACATTCACGCCACCGAAGCCGCCATTCCAAAAGACGGCCCAAGCGCCGGTATTACAATGACCACCGCGCTTGTTTCGGCGCTTACCAACCGTCCAATTAAACGCGATATTGCAATGACGGGCGAAATAACAATTCGCGGCAGAGTTTTGGCTATTGGCGGACTAAAAGAAAAATCTATTGCGGCATACCGCGGCGGTGTTAAAAAGGTTATTATCCCCTTTGATAATATTCCCGACCTTGAAACCATTGACCCCGTTGTAAAAAATGCTATACAGTTTATTCCCGTTAAAAGCGAAGACGAAGTTATTGAACACGCTTTACTGTGAGGTAAAAAAATGAATTTAAACAATGCTTGTTTTGAAAAAGCGTACGGCACCTTTGCCCAATTAGGCACAAGCGATTTGCCCGAATTTTGTTTTTCGGGCAGAAGTAATGTTGGCAAATCATCGCTTATAAACAAACTAACCAACCGCAAAAATCTTGCAAGGGTTAGCACAAAACCCGGCAAAACCGTTACCATAAATTTTTATAAGGTTGATTCAGTTCGCTTTGTTGATTTACCGGGATATGGTTATGCAAAAGTACCATTTGCCGAAAAAGACCGTTGGTCCACGCTTATGGAGGGGTATTTTAATTCAGGGCGTAATATTAAACTTGTTTTTCAGTTAATTGATATGCGCCATAATCCAACCGATTTTGATATGTCTATGTTAGATTTTATGTATCAAATGAATATCCCCTATTCTATTGTTCTTACCAAAAGCGATAAACTTAATAAAACGGAATTTAACCAAAACCTTGCTAACATTAAAGAGCAACTGGGCAAATTCGCCGACGGCGTAAACATAATCCCCTTTTCAGCACTAAACGGCAACGGCACAAAGGAAATTTTAAACCAAATTGAAGAACTAATATAAAAAAGCAGTGAACTTTCGTTCACTGCTTTTAATTTGTCAACACAGAGAACCGTCCCCTGTCCTATCCCCTCTCCTAATATAAAGATGAAAACATAAAATACCGAATAAATATGGCAATATGTTGAAAAAAATTCCAAATACACCCACTGCAAGAATGTCAGTAACATCTTTACTTGTGAACAGAAAATAAAAAGCCACCAATACCAACAACACACTAAAAATCAACAATCTTCCAATAAGAACCTTCTTGCACTTTAAGTAATTTTTTCGAGTCCACAACAAAGCCAAAACAAATTCCAGAAAAATTGGCACAATATAAATTAACATTGTTAGATGATCCTGCAAGCCTAATGTAGCTATACCACACACAGAGAAAAAATTAATTACAAGAAGTATTAAAGAAACCCATATTGTTTTCATTTTGGCCACACCGCCCAAATAATTTTATCGAACACAAGGGGACGGTTCTTTTGTGTGCTAAAATTTACGCACAACATTAAAACTCACCCTTGTCCTACCAGAACCGTCCTCTGATTGCCATTAGAATAAAATGGGATTTTTCCCAGAACAAGGCACAAAAGTTCCCAAAAGATACTTCTTATAAGCATCGGGACCAATGTATGCAAATTTATCCTTTGAAAGAATAAAATTCGTTTTTATATATTTCTTTAAGCTATTAAAAAGCTTATCTAAAGCTTCTGCTTTTTTGTTTTTTTCTCCATCAGTACCTAAAAATTCGGCTGTATACCAAAACCGACCATGCTCAAAGCCATTCTCAACATAGCACGGATTTTCGATATATACGGGATTGAGCATCACTTTATTTAGCAATTGATTATATTTTTCAGAATCATCAACCACAATAAACTCACCTTTTTTAAATACTTTCTCTATGGAAGAAGTATCAAGTATATTTTTAGGAATTGGTGTACCAATCAGGGGACGGTTCTCTGATTGGTTAAATTTTTTGAACTAAATAATAACTCGTCCCCGTAAGTCTGCTAATTTGTCTTATAGAAATTCCTTTTTTCTTAAAATATTTTAAATATTTATCCCGCGTTTTAATATCCAACGCTTGAAATTCTGCAACGCTTTTGCACTTTGAATATTTTTCAATTATCCTTTTTGCTTGCTCATCAGTAACTTTAATTGTTGGCTTGTCCTGAATATCTAAACAAGTTTCAGACGCCTTTTCGTTATTAAATGCAATAAACTCATCTTTTGAAATTATATCAAACACATAACCAATATCTACAAAATCACTACTTTTGAAATACTCATTATAGCTACTGTTCTCATAATCCGCTACATTTTTGCAAATTCCAGCTCTAATTGGGTTTTGGTGTATGTACCTTAACACAGTCAAAAAATATGTATCATCCTCAATCGGTTCGCTTTTAAATCTATCTTGGAACAAATGCCCTGTTCTTTGATATTTTATGTTATACCAATATACAAATTTGTTTTCAATTCGTTTCATCAATAAATCTAATGATTCATTTTTTTCTTGCAACAAAATATGTATATGATTTCCCATAAGGCAATAAGCAAATAATTTAAACTCACTTATTGCCTTACAGTCTTTTAAAACCTGCAGGAACTTGTCACAGTCCTCGCAGTCTTCAAATATCTGTTGCTGATTTACACCGCGTAACATTATATGATATATCCCTACGCTACTCTTTTTTCTCGCCTGTCTTGGCATATTTCATCACCAAAACAATTATATCATAAAGAGTTCGCCTTTGTCAATCATAGAACCGTCCCCCTGATTGAAAAACGGAGAAATTTTAACAAAAAAACTCTGTGAACTTTTTAGTTCACAGAGTTTTACTTAACCGTTAAGTGACCAGTTTTCGGTATTGCAAATGGTTACGAACATTAAAATTCCGTCACCGAAATAGAATGTTAATTCTTTATTGTCTTTTGTTAAAACAACCTTTTCACAGTTAGAGGGAGAAATGAATGCAAAGAACAGTTCATTATCATCCGCTTTTGCTTCAGTATATTTAAGTTTACCCAAAGCGTTTACAACTTCAGCTTTGGTGGTTGTGCCAACAGTAAAGCCGTACGCGGTATCAAAGGCAGCTATAAAGGATATACCTTTATCCGCATTATTTTTATTGTAATAATAATGGTAGGGGCCATAAACATAGTGTTTGCTTACAACACCTTCAACAAGCGAAATTGCTTCGCCGTGGTCGTGGTTACCCTCGCCCGTTGCGCTTTCAATATGTTCTAGTTTTGCATTTTCTATATCTTCAAGTTTAGTACCGAGTTTAAACTCAGCCCCCTGAATTTCACCAACCGAGAGATAATATTCAATATCTATTCCGTCTTTATTTTTAGTCCTTTCACCGCAACCTGCGAATGTGAAAACCAAAACAAGTACCAAAAGCAAAGATAATAATTTTTTCATTGTTTTTTCTCCTTTATTATTTGAATGAATGACTGTTAAGCAACTCATTACGCTGGTCCCAAAGTTTTTGAGATAAATCAACATAATATGTATGCGGTTTTTCAAAACGGGTTACTTCTTCCCACAGCAAATCAACGTGTTCTTTACAATATTTTTGAATATCGCTGACAGAGGGGCTATTATACACCTGTTTACCATTTTCAAAAATTTTAACCTGCAACTTTTTAGCCACAAAATTTTCAACCAATTTGCGTTTCCATGTGTATTCGGGGTGGAAAATTTCGTAGGGTTTTGAGTCATCAATTTTTTCATCGTTTAAGGTTAAAACATCGGCAATACATTTACCTGTTTCTTTATCATACAAACGCCACGGAATTTTAATACCGGGAATAGTAATTTTTGCGGTGTTTTCGCTAACCTTAATTTTAGGAATAACCTTGCCGTCTTTAACAACGGCAACAAGTTTATATACACCGCCGAAAACAGCTTCGCTTGAAGCGGTAATAAGGCGTTCGCCAACGCCAAAACTATCAACCTTGGCGCCTTGAATAAGCATATCCCTTATTAAATACTCATCAAGCGAGTTTGAAACAATAATCTTACAATCAGTATACCCTGCTTCATCAAGCATTTTACGCGCTTTTTTGGTAATATAAGTAATATCACCGCTATCAATACGAATACCAACAGGACGGCAGCCAAGCGGTTTTAGAACTTCGTCAAACACCTTTATAGCATTAGGTATACCCGATTTTAAAACATTATATGTATCCACAAGCAAAACTGTTTTAGTGGGGTATTTTTCGGCGTATGCCTTAAATGCATCATATTCAGTATCAAAAAGCTGTACCCAACTGTGCGCCATTGTACCCGAAGCAGGAACAGAAAAATCTTTTGCAGTTTTAACACAAGCAGTACCACTGCAACCGCCAATAAGCGCAGCGCGTGCACCGTAAATTGCGGCGTCGTAACCATGGGCACGGCGCGAGCCAAACTCCATTACTGCCCTTCCGTCAGCCGCACGAACAATGCGGTTTGCTTTAGTTGCAATAAGTGACTGATGGTTAATGGTTAAAAGCACCATTGTTTCAACCATAAATGCCTGCATTATGGGGCCCTTTACGGTTAAAATTGGCTCACGCGGGAAAATCGGTGTACCTTCGGGAACTGCCCAAACGTCGCACTCAAATTTAAAATCACGCAGAAAATCTAAAAATTCCGCACTAAACAAATTTAAGCCCCTTAGATATTCAACATCATCTTCTGAAAAATGCAGATTATTAAAATATTCCATTAGCTGTTCAAGACCCGCCATAATAGCATAACCGCCCTCATCGGGCACACGGCGGAAGAACATATCAAAATAAGCGGTAGTGTTTTGCATATCGCTACCCAAAATACCGTTTGCCATGGTCATTTCATATAAATCCATTAGCATACTTAAATTTCTTTTATCCATTTTACTTCCCCATTACATGAATGATTTATTTTATAATACCTTAATTTTTTACTGTTGTCAACAAACAAAAAGCAGGGTTAACCCTGCTTTTTATTAAATAATTCTTACTCTAATAATACCTTCAGCCGCTTTTAGGTGATTTGCAATGGTTTCGGTATCGCAATCGTCAACATCAAGCATTGTATAAGCAATATCGCCCCTTGATTTATTTAAGAGGTTCTCAATATTTACATTATCTTTTGCAACAACCGTTGTAATTGTTGTAAGCATATTAGGAATGTTTTTATGAATTATGCAAACACGATATTTACCGCTTCTGGGCATAGAAATATTAGGCATATTTACCGAATTGGCAATATTACCGTTTTCAATGTAATCAACAAGTTGTTTTGCCGCCATTTCGGCACAGTTTTCTTCGGATTCGGGAGTAGACGCGCCAAGGTGAGGTATGCAAATAACGCCGTTTACACCAATCATTTCATCGGTTGGGAAGTCAACTACATAAGAAGCAACTTTACCGCTTTCAAGTGCAACTATCATATCGGCACTGTTTACAAGTCCGTCACGCGCAAAGTTTAAAATGCGAACGCCGTCTTTCATTAAAGCAAAAGCGTTAGCATCAATAGTGCCTTTTGTGTCTTTAGTTAGCGGAATATGCAACGAAATATAATCGCAGTTTTCGTAAATTTCTTTTAAATCGGTTGCCCTTTTAACATTATGAGAAAGATTCCAAGCGCTTTGCAACGAAAGGTACGGGTCATAACCGTAAACTTTCATACCCAAAGCATTAGCAGCGTTAGCAACAAGAACACCAATTGCGCCAAGTCCAACAACACCAATTGCTTTACCGCGAATTTCAGGGCCAGCAAAGGCGCTTTTTCCCTTTTCAACCATTTTACCAACCTGGTCGCCGTTGCCTTTTAAAGTTTTTGCCCATTCAATTGCAGGTAAAACCTTTCTTGAGCAAATTAACAAGCCGGCAATAACAAGTTCTTTTACGGCATTTGCGTTTGCACCGGGAGTGTTAAACACAATAATACCTTCGTCGCTGCAACGCTCAATAGGAATATTGTTTGTTCCTGCGCCTGCCCTTGCAATTGCCAAAAGTTCGGGGTTAAACACTTCGTCGTGAAGTGCGGCAGAACGAACCACAGCGCCAACAGGAGCAGTTACATCATCGCCAACGGTATATTTTTCGGCAGGAAATTCTTTCATGCCAATTGGGGAAATTTTATTATATGTCTTAATGTTATACATTAGGAATTCTCCTCTTCAAATTTTTGCATAAATGCAACCAATTTTTGGACACCTTCAATAGGCATTGCGTTATAAATGGAAGCACGCATACCGCCAACCGAACGGTGACCCTTAATATTTACAAAACCTGCCGCTTTTGCTGCTGCAACAAATTTTGCATCAAGTTCTTCATTGCCTGTTACAAATGGAACATTCATTAAAGAACGGTCTTCTTTTGCCACTGTACCTTTAAAAAGTTTGCTATTATCAAGGAAATTATAAAGAATTTCGGCTTTTTTAACATTAATTTTCTTCATTTCCTCAAGTCCGCCGAGTTTCTTTATCCATTTAAACACAAGACCTGCAATATAAATTGTATAGCAAGGCGGTGTATTAAACATAGAACCGTTATCAGCGTGTGTTTTATAATTAAGCATTGTAGGAGTAATATCCATTGCATTGCCAATTAAATCGTTTCTTATAATTACAATGGTAACACCTGCAGGGGCAACATTTTTTTGTGCGCCGCCGTAAAGAACACCGAATTTTGTTACGTCAATCGGTTCAGAAAGAATACAGCTTGAAATATCGGCAACAAGCGGAACATCGCCGGTATCGGGCAAATTGTTCCATTTTGTGCCATAAATTGTGTTATTCATACAAATATGAACGTAATCGGCGTCAGGGTCAATCATATCCTTAGTTACCTTAGGAATATAAGAGAAAACCTTATCTTCAGAAGAAGCAATTGCGCGAGCATTACCGTAACGAGCTGCTTCTTTATATGCCTTTTTAGCCCACTGGCCAGTAATAACATAATCGGCTTTTTTATTTTTGTTCATAAGGTTAAAGGGTACCATTGCAAACTGGGTAGAAGCACCGCCCTGTAAGAACAAAACAGTATAATTATCTGGAATATTCATTATTTCACGAAGATTTGCTTCGGCTTCATCAATAATTGCTTGGTATTCTTTTGAACGGTGGGACATTTCCATTACCGATTGTCCCGTTGTACCGTATTCTAACATTTCTTCAGCGGCAGTTTTTAAAACTTCTTCGGGTAACATAGAAGGTCCTGCGCTGAAATTATAAACTCTTGCCATAATAATTCCTCCAAAAACTTTTATAACATAATATGTTATAAATTAAAATTTTCCATTATTATAGCACATAAAAACCATTGTGTCAACAAATATTGTGAAATTCCTAACAGATTTTTTGTATTTTCCTGCAAAAAACGCGTAAATATTGTTAAGAAATTAACAATATTTAAAACAACAAAAAAAACAGACAGGTTTTACCCTGTCTGTTCTTAACAATTCAGTTATGAATTAGCCATTAATAGCGGTAACAACACCGGAACCAACAGTACGGCCACCTTCACGGATAGCGAAGCGGAGACCTTCTTCAATAGCGATAGGAGTAATGAGTTCAACGTCCATTTCTACGTTATCGCCAGGCATGCACATTTCGGTGCCTGCAGGAAGAGATACAACACCGGTAACGTCAGTTGTTCTGAAATAGAACTGAGGACGGTAGTTGTTGAAGAAAGGAGTATGACGGCCACCTTCTTCTTTGGTAAGGATATAAACCTGACCATGGAATTTGGTGTGAGGATTAATAGAACCGGGTTTGCAAAGAACCTGACCGCGTTCTACTTCGTCACGAGCAACGCCACGGAGGAGAGCACCAACGTTATCGCCAGCTTCACAGTAGTCAAGAGTTTTACGGAACATTTCCATAGAAGTAACAACTGTTTTCTTTCTTTCTTCGGTAAGACCAATGATTTCAACTTCATCACCAGCATTTAACTGACCACGTTCAACACGGCCTGTTACAACGGTACCACGACCAGAAATGGTCATAACGTCTTCAATAGGCATAATGAAAGGAAGGTCAGCTTTACGTTCCGGAGTAGGAATGTAGCTGTCAACTGCTGCCATGAGTTCAGCAATAGGAGCATATTCAGGAGCAGCGGGGTCGTTAGAAGTAGATTCAAGAGCTTTAAGAGCAGAACCTTTAACAATGGGAGTATCGTCGCCGGGGAACTCGTATTTATCAAGAGTTTCACGGATTTCCATTTCAACAAGTTCAAGAAGTTCAGCGTCGTCAACTTGGTCAACTTTGTTCATGAAAACAACAATGTAAGGAACGCCTACCTGACGAGCAAGGAGAAGGTGTTCTTTTGTTTGAGCCATAGGACCATCGGTAGAAGCGATAACAAGGATAGCGCCGTCCATCTGAGCAGCACCGGTAATCATGTTCTTAACATAGTCGGCGTGGCCCGGGCAGTCAACGTGAGCATAGTGACGGTTGTCAGTTTCATACTCAACGTGCGCGGTATTAATTGTAATACCACGTTCTCTTTCTTCAGGAGCTTTATCGATGTTTGCATAATCTTCAAAGCTTGCCTGTCCTTTCAAAGAAAGGTATTTGGTAATAGCAGCAGTAAGAGTTGTCTTACCATGGTCAACGTGACCGATAGTACCAATGTTTACGTGCGGTTTGTTTCGTTCAAAATGAGCTTTTGCCATTTGAATTTCCTCCTAAAAATAAATTGTTTTATTGCTAAGTTTATTTTAACAAATCTGAACCTAAATTTCAAGATTTATTTTTACAAAATTAGTCCTTCTTTGCGCGTGCAGAAATAATCTTTTCTGATACGCTCTTCGGAACTGCTTTATAACCATCGGGTTCCATTACATATTGGCCACGGCCCTGTGTTCTGGAACGAAGGTCGGTAGCATATCCGAACATATCTGCAAGCGGAACATGAGCATTAATTTGCTTAATGTTTCCTCTGTCTTCAAAGCCAAGAATTTCACCGCGGCGGCCGATTAAATCGCCCTGAACAGCGCCGAAATATTCTTCGGGAACGTTAACAGCAACCTTCATAATGGGTTCAAGCAATACGGGGTCAGCTTTTCTGCAAGCTTCTTTGAATGCCATAGAACCAGCAATCTTAAATGCCATTTCAGAAGAGTCAACTTCGTGGTAAGAACCATCGTAAAGTGTAACTTTAACGTCAACAACAGGATAACTTGCCAATACACCGCTATTTAATGCGCCACGGATACCGGTATCAACAGCCGGAATATATTCTTTGGGAATAGAACCGCCGGTAACGGAGTTGATAAATTCATAACCTTTGCCCGATTCATTAGGTTCAAGAATGATTTTAACATGACCGTACTGACCGGAACCACCGGACTGACGTTTGTATTTGGTTTCGTGGTCAACTTTGGTGCGAATAGTTTCTTTGTAAGCAACCTGAGGAGCACCAACGTTGGCTTCAACTTTAAATTCACGAAGCAAACGGTCAACAATGATTTCAAGGTGAAGTTCACCCATACCTGCAATAATTGTTTGGCCTGTTTCTTCATCGGTGTAGCATTTAAAGGTTGGGTCTTCTTCTGCAAGTTTTGCAAGAGCAATACCCATTTTTTCCTGACCGGCTTTGGTTTTAGGTTCAACTGCAACACGGATAACCGGTTCCGGGAAATTCATTGATTCAAGAATTACAGGGTGTTTTTCATCGCAGAGTGTATCACCTGTTGTAGTGTTTTTAAGGCCAACCGCAGCAGCGATGTCACCCGAATAACAGGTTTCAAGGTCTTCTCTGTGGTTTGCGTGCATCTGCAAGATACGGCCCATTCTTTCTTTACCGTCTTTAACAGAGTTATAAACAGTAGCACCGGAATCAACTTTACCGGAATAAACACGGAAATAGCAAATTTTACCAACAAACGGGTCGGTTGCAACTTTGAATGCCAAAGCAGCAAACGGTTCGTCATCGGTTGAATGTCTAACTTCTTCCTCATCGGTATCGGGGTTTACACCCTTAATAGCTTCAATGTCGGTAGGAGCAGGCATATAGTCAACAATAGCGTCAAGCAAGGGCTGAACGCCTTTGTTACGGTAAGATGTACCGCAGCAAACAGGAACCATTTTATTATCAATGGTTGCTTTACGAATAATGGCTTTTATTTGTTCAATGGTGGGTTCTTCACCCTCAAAATATTTTTCCATTAATTCGTCGTCTTGTTCAACAACTGCTTCAATAAGGGCTGTACGGTATTTTTCAGCCAATTCCTTCATATCATCGGGAATAGCTTCAACCCTAACATCCTTACCTAAGTCGTCATAGTAAATTTCTGCTTCGTTATTAACAAGGTCAACAATGCCGCGGAATGTGTCTTCAGCGCCGATTGGCAACTGAATGGGAACAGCATTACACTGTAAACGGTCTTTAACCATGTTTAAAACGTTATAAAAGTCAGCACCCATGATGTCCATTTTATTAACGTAAATCATACGGGGTACTTTATATTCGTCAGCCTGACGCCAAACGGTTTCAGACTGCGGTTCAACACCACCCTTTGCGCACATTACGGTAACAGAACCGTCAAGTACACGCAAAGAACGCTGAACTTCAACAGTGAAGTCAACGTGACCCGGGGTGTCAATAATATTGATACGATGGTCTTTCCAGAAACAAGTTGTAGCAGCAGAAGTGATAGTAATACCACGTTCTTGTTCTTGTTCCATCCAGTCCATGGTAGCGCCACCATCATGGGTTTCACCCATTTTGTGATTCTTACCTGTGTAGAAAAGAATACGTTCAGTTGTGGTGGTTTTACCGGCGTCGATGTGAGCCATAATACCAATATTTCTGGTCATTTCAAGAGAAACTTTTCTTGCCATAAATAACCTCCTGTAGTCTTATGCAGACTGCAATAAATATCGGTAGTATGAAACTACCATCTGTAATGTGCAAAAGCTCTGTTTGCTTCTGCCATTTTGTGTGTGTCGTCGCGTTTTTTAGCTGCACCGCCAACACCGTTTACGGCATCAAGAATTTCGGCAGCAAGACGCTCTTTCATTGTTCTTTCATTACGTGCACGGCTATAGTTTGTAAGCCAACGTAAACCAAGAGTTTGTTTTCTTTCAGGACGAACTTCAAAAGGTACTTGGTAAGTTGCACCGCCTTTACGAACGGCTTTAACTTCTAACTGCGGCATAATGTTTTCCATTGCTGCAGCAAAAACCTCAAGAGGTTCTTTTCCTGTTTTTTCACTAATAATGTCGAAAGCACCATAAACAATTTTCTGGGCTACACCCTTTTTACCATCAAGCATAATGTTGTTGATAAGACGAGTAACAACCTTTGAATTGTATACCGGATCCGGCAAAACATCGCGCTTAGCGATTATACCTCTTCTTGGCACTTTACTTCCCTCCTTCATAATGATGATATCACAGGTACTCGGTGACAAATTCCCGTTAGCACCAAGCAAGGTGTATTTATATATACACCGCTGCTTGTACTATGCAGCAGAGATTCGTCTTTTAAAATTACTTGTTGCTTTTAGGACGCTTAGCACCGTATTTAGAACGGGACTGCATTCTTGAAGCAACGCCTTGTGCGTCAAGTGTACCACGAATAATATGATAACGCACACCAGGCAAGTCTTTAACACGGCCGCCACGGATTAAAACAACGCTATGTTCCTGAAGATTGTGACCAATACCAGGAATATATGCCGAAACTTCAATTCCGTTAGAAAGACGTACTCTGGCAATTTTACGAAGAGCAGAGTTCGGCTTCTTGGGAGTAGCCGTCTTAACTGCAGTGCAGACGCCTCTCTTCTGCGGAGAATCGTTGTCGGTCTGTTTGCGTTTCATAGAGTTGTAACCCTTTAAAAGCGCAGGAGCCTTCGCCTTTTTCTCTACATTTTCGCGTCCATTACGCACCAACTGGTTAAATGTAGGCATAACACACCTCCTAAATAAAAATGTATATGACGCAGACAGGAAAACCCTGCCTGCGTTATATCTTTTTTAATGCAAGCCACAAGACCCACATTCTATCAAATTTTACCACCTTAATTACTGTTTGTCAATAGTAACAAACAAATTTTTAGCGGTTTTATGCTTCTATTACTTCAACTTCTTCGTTTACAGCTTCTTCGGGCAACACATCGGTGCTTTTCATACCTGTACCGGCAGGAATAAGTTTACCAATAATAACATTTTCTTTCATACCGAACAACGGGTCAACTTTACCCTTAATAGCAGCTTCGGTAAGAACACGAGTTGTTTCTTGGAATGATGCGGCAGAAAGGAACGATTCGGTTGCCAAAGATGCCTTTGTAATACCAAGCAAGGTGGGTTTATAAGTTGCTTTGCATATTCCCTCTTCACCGGCATCAAGGCGTGCTTGAATTACGGCGTTTGCTGCTCTTACATCTTCAATGTCGTAACGAACATTCTGAATAAGGTTGGTTGAGCCGGGGTCGGTTACAACCTGTTTGTGCATCATTTGACGAATGATAACCTCAATGTGTTTATCGTTAATATCAACACCCTGTGTACGATAAGCATTTTGAATTTCAGCAATAATGTAGTGCTGAACAGCTTCGGGGCCTTGCGCTTCAAGAATATCTTGCGGGTATTTTGAACCGGCAATAAGAAGCTGACCTGCAGAAACATAGTCGCCGTCTTCAACCAAAAGATTTACACCGTAAGGAATTGAAACTTTTTCTTCGCTGTCAGTTCCCTTAATTACCACATTCTTTGCTTTCTTTTCATCAACAACATTAACTTGACCGCTGATTTTAGCAATAAGACCGTGATGTTTAGGTCTGCGCGCTTCAAAGAGTTCTTCAACACGCGGAAGACCCTGTGTAATATCTTCGCCACTTGCAATACCACCCGTATGGAAGGTTCTCATTGTAAGCTGGGTACCGGGTTCACCAATAGACTGA
Source organism: Acutalibacteraceae bacterium (assembly GCA_045601805.1). GTDB lineage: Bacteria > Bacillota > Clostridia > Oscillospirales > Acutalibacteraceae > SIG607. The sequence continues at coordinate 79,844 of JAZSAJ010000046.1, read as the reverse complement.
GCAGCAACAATACCAATTGCTTCACCGGTAATAACAGGTTTACCTGTTGCAAGGTTTGCACCGTAACACTTTTTACATACACCGTGGTTAGAACAACAAGAAAGAATAGAACGGATAGCAACTTCGGTTACACCGGTATTGCAAATAATATCTGCTTCTTTGCTTGTTATAAGTGTATCTTTAGATACCAAAACTTCGCCGGTAGTTTCATCAATGAAATCATTAAGCAAATATCTGCCAATAAGACGTTCGTTTAATGTTTCAATTACATGGTTACCGTCTTTAATTTCGCTGATAACAAGGCCTTCTTCGGTTTGACAGTCATCTTCGCGAATAATAACTTCCTGAGCAACGTCAACAAGACGGCGGGTAAGGTAACCCGAGTCAGCAGTACGAAGCGCTGTATCGGCAAGACCTTTACGAGCACCACGGGAAGAAATGAAGTATTCAAGTACATTAAGACCTTCACGGTAGTTAGAACGAATAGGAACTTCAATAACCTTACCTGCAGTGTTAGCAATAAGACCACGCATACCTGCAAGCTGACGAATCTGGCTCATAGAACCACGAGCGCCTGAATCTGCCATCATAAAGATGGGGTTAAATTCATCAAGGTTATCTTTAAGAGCATCGGCAACATCTTCTGTTGCTTTGTTCCAAACTTCAATTACATGGCGACTTCTTTCTTCATCGCTCATATAACCGCGACGGTATTTCTTTGTAACCTTATCTATTTCGGTTTCGGCATCGGACATAATTTCGCGTTTTGCAGGAGGAATAACCGCGTCAAATACAGCAACGGTTATAGCGCCTTGTGTGGAATATTTAAATCCTGTTGCCTTAATTTTATCAAGAACAATGGAAGAATCACTTGTTCCCATTATTGCAATGCATCTGTCAATAATTTTGCCAAGTTGTTTTTTGCCAACCTTGTTCTGAATAATATCGTCGTTAGATTCAACGGTTTTCTTGGTTTCATCTTTAAGTTTGAATGTCCATTCAAGGTCTAATTCGTGGCCTTCTACACTGCGGTCAACAAAACCAAGGTTTTGAGGAATAGATTCATTAAAGATAATAAAACCAACAGTACACCAAACAAGACGAGAAATGCCGTCTTTGGTGAAACGAACACGGATAGGAGCGTGTAAACCAATAAGACCGTCGGAATAAGCCATAATTGCCTCTTCTTTATTACGGAACACCTTATTTGTACCCTTTTCTTCTGCCTTAACAACAGTAAGGTAGTAAGAACCAAGCACCATATCCTGTGTAGGAACAACAACCGGTTTACCGTCGGACGGTTTAAGAAGGTTGTTTGCAGCAAGCATTAAGAACCTTGCTTCAGACTGCGCTTCAGCAGAAAGCGGAACGTGAACAGCCATTTGGTCGCCGTCAAAGTCGGCGTTGTATGCAGTACATACAAGAGGATGGAGTTTAAGTGCCTTACCTTCAACCAAAACGGGTTCAAATGCCTGAATACCAAGACGGTGAAGTGTAGGAGCACGGTTTAAAAGAACGGGATGTTCTTTAATTACAATTTCAAGTGCATCCCAAATATCGCCGCTTGCACGTTCAACAGCTTTACGGGCAGCTTTAATGTTGGCAACTTTTTTATCTTCAACAAGACGTCTCATTACAAACGGCTTAAAGAGTTCAAGTGCCATTTCTTTAGGAAGACCGCACTGATACATTTTAAGTTCAGGGCCAACAACAATAACCGAACGGCCAGAATAGTCAACGCGTTTACCCAAAAGGTTTTGACGGAAACGGCCCTGTTTACCCTTAAGCATATCAGAAAGCGATTTAAGAGCACGGTTATTAGGACCTGTAACAGGTTTACCGCGTCTGCCGTTATCAATTAAAGCATCAACTGCTTCTTGAAGCATTCTCTTTTCATTACGAACGATAATGTCGGGAGCACGGAGTTCAAGAAGGCGTGTTAAACGGTTATTACGGTTAATAAACCTACGGTAAAGGTCGTTAAGGTCGCTTGTAGCAAATCTACCGCCATCAAGCTGTACCATAGGACGAATATCGGGTGGGATAACCGGAAGAACGTCAAGAATCATCCATTCAGGACGGTTGCCTGAAAGGCGGAATGCTTCTAATACTTCAAGGCGTTTAAGCACCCTTACGCGCTTTTGACCGGTTGCAGTTTCAAGTTCGGTTTTAAGTTCTGCGCAAGTTTCTTCCAAATCAATTTCGCAAAGAAGTTTTTTAATTGCTTCTGCGCCCATTTCGGCAACGAAATCGTCTTCATACTTTTCACGCATATCGCGGTATGCTTTTTCGTTTAAAAGCTGTTTCTTTTCAAGCGGTGTATTGCCCGGGTCAGTAACAATGTACTGCGAGAAATACAACACTTGTTCAAGCGCTTTAGGAGAAATATCTAAAACAAGACCCATTCTTGAAGGAATTGTTTTAAAATACCAAATGTGAGATACAGGGGCAGCAAGTTCAATTGTGCCCATTCTTTCACGGCGAACCTTTGCGCGTGTAACTTCAACACCGCAGCGTTCGCAAATTTTACCCTTATAGCGAATACGTTTATATTTTCCGCAATGGCATTCCCAGTCTTTTGTGGGGCCAAAAATGCGTTCGCAGAAAAGACCGTGCTGTTCGGGTTTTAAAGTACGGTAGTTAATGGTTTCGGGCTTTGTTACTTCGCCGTAAGACCAACTGCGTATCTGTTCGGGAGACGCAAGACCGATTTTGATTGATTCAAACTCAATATTATTATCCATTCTTTTTGCCTCCATTAAATATTATCGTAGTCTGCATCTGCTGCACTACTTTCTTCAACTATATCTTCGCCGTTTTCATCTTGAAGAGTAAATCCATCAAATTCACCTTCAAGCACAGTTTCCTGTTGCAAAGTTTCGTCTTCGCTGGCGGGAACAAACGGCAAGCCAATATCGTCATCTTCATCGTACGACTGTTTAAGGTCAATTTCGTTATTATCGCTATCAAGCACTTTAATATCAAGAGCAAGGGATTGAAGTTCCTTAATAAGAACCTTAAACGATTCGGGAACGCCCGGTTGAGGTACATTTTGACCTTTAACGATTGCTTCATAGGTTTTAACGCGTCCAACAACATCGTCGGATTTAACGGTAAGAATTTCTTGAAGTGTATAAGCAGCGCCGTAAGCTTCAAGAGCCCAAACTTCCATTTCACCGAAACGCTGACCGCCAAACTGAGCTTTACCGCCAAGCGGCTGCTGAGTAACAAGCGAGTACGGACCGGTAGAACGAGCATGAATCTTATCGTCAACCAAGTGATGCAATTTAAGGTAATACATATAACCAACGGTTACAGGGTTATCAAATCTTTCACCTGTTCTACCGTCTTGCAAGAATGTTTTACCGTCAACTACTTTAAGTTTATCATCCATTGCAAGTGCAGTAAGAACTTCAATGTTTTCTCTTTCACTGTCATCAAGACGGCGGATATCCTTTTTGCCGTCTTCGGTAACAACTTCTTCAACCAAAATTTTACCGCCAATTGGTTCTAAGAACTTACCGTTTTCTTTGTTGAAAAGAATTTCACGGTAAACGCCGGCATTCATAAATGCTTCAATAATATCAGATTCGTGCGCACCGTCAAATACAGGTGTGCAAATCTTCCAGCCAAGTTTGCTTGCAGCGTAACCAAGGTGAACTTCAAGAACCTGACCGATATTCATACGGGAAGGAACGCCCAACGGGTTAAGAACTATATCAAGCGGTGTACCGTCTGCCAAGAAAGGCATGTCTTCACTGGGAAGAATTCTGGAAACAACGCCCTTATTACCGTGGCGACCTGCCATTTTATCGCCAACAGAAATCTTACGTTTCTGTGCAATATAGCAACGAACAACAAGGTTTACACCGGGGCTTAATTCAGAAGATGTTTCACGGTCAAACACCTTAACATCAACAATTGTACCGTATTCACCATGAGGAACGCGCAAAGAAGTATCTCTTACTTCACGCGCTTTTTCGCCAAAGATTGCACGAAGCAAACGTTCTTCGGCAGTAAGTTCGGTTTCACCTTTGGGTGTAACCTTACCAACAAGAATATCACCCGCCGTAACTTCTGCGCCAACGCGAATAATACCGCGTTCGTCAAGGTTGCGCAAAGCATCTTCGCTTACATTGGGAATATCACGGGTAATTTCTTCGGCGCCGAGTTTTGTATCTCTTGCTTCAATTTCATATTCTTCAATATGAATAGAAGTATACATATCGTCGCGAACAAGTTTTTCATTAATTAAAACAGCGTCCTCGTAGTTATAACCTTCCCAAGTCATAAAGCCGATTAAAGCATTTCTACCAAGACTTATTTCACCGTTATTGGTAGCAGGACCATCGGCAATAACTTCTTTTGCTGCAACTTTTTGACCAACAGAAACAATAGGTCTTTGGTTAATGCAAGTGCCATGGTTAGAACGCAAGAATTTAATAAGGTTGTATTCATCAACCTCGCCCGATTCGGTTTTAATTTTAATAACATCGGAAGAAACATATTGAACTTCGCCTGCACGTTTTGAAAGCACAATAACGCCCGAATCAACCGCTGCTTTATATTCCATACCGGTAGCAACAATAGGGCTTTCGGTTTTAAGAAGCGGAACTGCCTGCTTCTGCATGTTTGAACCCATAAGCGCACGGTTGGTATCGTCGTTTTCAAGGAACGGAATCATTGCGGTAGCAACCGATACAACCATTTTAGGCGAAACGTCCATAAAGTCAGCTTTTGCAGCTTCAATTTCTTTAAATTCGTCACGGAAACGAGCGTTTACCTTTGAATTAACAAAATAACCGTTTTCATCAAGCGGCTCGTTTGCCTGAGCAACGAAATATTCGTCTTCTTCATCGGCTGTCATGTAAACAACTTCATCAAGAACACGCTTATTAACTTTATCTACCTTACGGAAAGGTGCTTCAATAAAGCCGTATTCGTTAATACGAGCAAAAGTAGCAAGATAAGAAATCAAACCAATGTTGGGGCCTTCAGGTGTTTCAATAGGACACATACGGCCGTAATGGGTGTAGTGAACATCACGAACTTCAAACGAAGCACGGTCACGCGAAAGACCGCCGGGGCCAAGCGCAGAAAGACGACGTTTGTGTGTAAGTTCGGAAAGCGGGTTAGTTTGGTCCATAAACTGTGAAAGCGGAGAAGAACCAAAGAATTCTTTAATAGCAGCAACAACCGGACGAATATTGATAAGCGACTGAGGAGTTGCTTTTTCTTCGTCTTGCGCCTGTAAGGTCATCTTGTCCTTAACAACGCGTTCCATACGGGAAAAACCAATGCGGAATTGGTTTTGGAGCAATTCACCAACACTACGAATTCTACGGTTACCCAAATGGTCAATATCATCAACATTACCAATACCGTAGTTAAGGCCAATAAAGTAACTTACAGTTGCATAAATATCATCAATTGTAATATGTTTAGGAATAAGAATATCAACCTTTTCGGCAATTGCTTCACGAATAGATTCTTCGTCTTTATTGTTTTCAAGAATTTCTTTTAAGCAAGCAAAAGAAACATTTTCGTTAATGCCTAAATCGGTAACATCAAAATCAATAAAGTCTTTAATGTTTACCATGCCGTTTGAAAGGACGCGCACTTCGTGGCGGTTGCCTTCAGCATCGGTTGTGTAAACATCAACGGCATTTACGCCTCTTTCTTCAATTTTACGCGCTGTATCCTTTTCAATCACTTCATCGGGTTCAGCCAAAACTTCGCCTGTTAACGGGTCAACAACCACACCAACAGAAGTTTTGCCGGCAATACGCGCAGCAATAGCAAGTTTCTTATTGTATTTATAACGGCCAACCCTTGAAATATCGTAACGTCTTTCATCAAAGAAGAGTTGAGAAATATAATTTTCAGCGCCCTCAACAGTAACAGGTTCGCTGGGGCGAAGCTTTTTATAAAGTTCAATTAATGCTTCTTCTTTGGTGGAAATGTTATCAACATCCATAGTAGCGCTCAAACAAGCATCATTACCAAAAACAGCAGAAATTTGCTCGTTTGTGGCAAGACCCAACGAACGCAAGAAAACGGTAATGGGAATTTTACGATTTTTATCTATTCTAACGTATATAACGTCGTTCATAGATACTTCGTATTCAAGCCAAGCACCGCGATTAGGAATAATTGTAGAAGAATAAAGCTTTTTACCGGTTTTAATATCAGATGTTACATCATAATATACACCGGGGGAACGAACTAACTGTGATACCACAGCACGTTCAGCACCGTTAATAACAAAAGTACCCGATTCTGTCATTAACGGGAAATCGCCCATAAATACTTCACTTTCTTTAATTTCGCCTGTTTCTTTGTTAAGCAGGCGTGCAGTAACGCGAAGCGGTGCTGCATATGTCGTATCGCGCGCTTTACATTCGGTTACATCATACTTAGGTTTTTCATCTAACCTGTAGTCGATAAAACTGAGTTCAAAGTTACCGGTATAGTCGGTTATAGACGACATATCACGGAATACTTCTTTCAGTCCCTCTTCCACAAACCATTTGTATGAATCCTTCTGTATCTCAATGAGGTTAGGCATGTCTATAACTTCATTGATTTTGGAGAACGTCATACGAGTGTTTTTACCCAGTTGCACAGGTTTTACCTTAACTGTTGACTCCATAGGTTTACATTCACTCCTCCGAAAATTTTACGGTCTTGCCGCAAGAGAAAAAACTTAATTTGGGGCGGCTTTTTGGGCTATGCCATAAGGCAAAAAAGCACAAATATAGCCATATTACCCCATCATTAGTGATTATTTATTATATTACAATATTTTCCTTGTGTCAAGCGTTTTTTTGGAAGTATTTTCATTATTTTTATTTTTAGTTTTATAAAACAAAAAAGCCCGCTTTTACGGGCATAAAAAAAGACGCCAAAAGGCGTCTTTAAAAAAATTAATCATTAAAACCAGATTCAACCAAAGCAACAAGTGCTTCAACTGCTTGTTTTTCGTCGCTTCCATCGGCAATAATTTTAATGCCTGTACCGCCAACAATGCCAAGCGACAAAACGCCAAGCAAACTTTTTGCGTTAACACGGCGGTTTTCTTTTTCTACCCAAATAGAAGATTTAAACTCGTTTGCCTTTTGAATGAAAAAGGTAGCAGGTCTTGCATGTAAGCCAACTTGATTGTGAATAACAACATCTTTAACGCACATATAAATTTCTCCTTATATATGATAAAATTCTACAAATTTACTATTACTATTTTACCACATAATATTCAGTAGTCAATAGTACTTTTACAAAGTTCTATTTTTTCTACCAATTCGCCATTTGCACAAATTCCCAATTTGTGCAAAATAACAACAAACTATTCACTTTCGTAACCCAAACTCTTTAAAAAGATTATATCTTTTTTAGAAAGTTCGGCATTCTTTAAAATGTCGGGGCGTTTTTTTAGCGTAATTTTAAGCGATTCTTCCCTGCGCCATTTATCAACAGCAGCATGGTCACCCGAAAGAAGCACCGCCGGAACCGTTTGTTCGTGCCAAACGGCAGGGCGCGTATACTGGGGATATTCAAGCAAACCTGCAAAATGGCTTTCTTCGGTAAAACAAACTTCGTCTGATAGCCCACCCGGAAGCATTCTGCAAACCGCATCGGCGCAAACAAGCGCCGGCAATTCCCCACCGGTTAAAACATAGTCGCCAATAGAAATTTCTTCATCTACAAGTTCATCAATTACGCGTTGGTCTAATCCTTCGTAATGTCCGCAAAGAAAAACAATATGCTCTTTTTTTGATAGTTCAATTGCTTTTTGTTGGTCAAAGGTCTTCCCTTTCGGCGACATATAAATAATATGCGGTTTATTTTCGTTTAGTTCATAAAGCGTATTACAACAATTAAAAACAGGTTCGGCAGCCATAACCATACCCATTCCGCCGCCAAAAGGAGCATCGTCTACCTTATTGTGCTTATTATTAGCATACTCGCGTATATTTATACAATTTATTTGAACCTTGTTGTTTTTTTGTGCACGGCCAATAATACTTTCGCCAAGCACATTTTCGCACATTTTTGGAAAAAGGGTTAAAATATCAATTCTCATCGTCAAATATCCCCTTTGGCGGTGTAATATATGCCTCTTCTTTATCAATATCAACCTTATTTATAAACTGTGGAATAGCAGGCATTAAATATTCTTTGCCGTCTTTTTCAATATGCCAAATATCGTTTGCAGGGTTTTGTGTTACATCGCTTAACACACCAAACTGTTCTTTAGTATTAAAATCAAAAACCTTACAGCCAATAATTTCTTCAATAAAATACCTGCCGTCTTCTAAAACAGCATCGTCCCTTTTTATATAAACAACATTTCCTCTATATTCTTCGGCCTGTTCAATAGTATCAACGCCCTTTAATTTTAAAAGAATAATATTGCCGTGGGGCTTTGCGCTTTGCACACTAATGGGTTTATAACCGCTATTATCTTTTAAATATAAAGTTTTAAAAGAAGCAAAAAATTCGGCGTCATCGCACCAATACTGCACCTTAATTAATCCCTTTATACCGTGCGAACCAACAAACTTGCCTATTTCTAAAAAATCTTTACGCATATATTTCCCTTATCATCATTTATATATAAATACCCCCATCTATACAAAGTGCAAGAAATGGGGGTTTAACATTCGTTGTGGTGACAAAAAATGCCACCATAGAAATTTAGTCAATTTCAACTGCAATTTTAATGTTTTCACGAACAGCAGCGGCGCGCATAAGGGTGCGAATAGCTTTTGCTATTCTTCCCTGCTTTCCAATTACCCTACCCATATCGCTTTCGGCAACATGAAGGTGGAAAACAACAACGCCTTCTTCGTTCACTTCATCAACTTCTGCAGTCACTGCATCGGGGTTCTCAACAAGGCCCGAAGCAATAGCAATTAACAGTTCTTTCATTAATTTAGCCATCCTTTAAAATTGATTAAAGTACACCGTTTTTCTTAAGAAGAGCTTTTACGGTATCGGTCGGCTGTGCGCCATTAGCAATCCACTGCTTTGCTTTTTCACCGTCAATGCTAACTACTGCAGGTTCTTTGGTCGGGTCAAAATAACCGATTTCTTCAATGAAACGACCGTTTCTGGGGAATCTGGAATCAGCAACAACTACACGGTAAAAAGGAGCTTTCTTAGCGCCAAGACGACGCAATCTAATTTTTACTGCCACTTAAAACACCTCCATAAGTTTTGTTTATCTTAAACCGAAATTTCGGCAAATAAGAACTAATTAAAAACCAAAGCCACCTGGCATACCCGGGAAATTGGGCATTCTGCGTTTGCCCTTTTTATTGCTAAACTGTTTAAACATTTTTTTCATTTGGGCATATTGGTTTAAAAGTTTATTAACGTCTTCTACCTTTGTGCCAGAACCTGCGGCAATACGCTTTTTACGCGAAGCATTGATTATGTCAGGTTTTCGCCTTTCTTTTGCCGTCATAGATTTTATTATGGCTTCTACACGGAGCATTGCCCTATCATCAATATCAACATCACGAATTTGCTTTTCAACGCCCGGAAGCATTGAAAGTACGCTTTTTAGCGAACCCATTTTTTTAATTTGGGTAAACTGCAGGAGCAAATCGTTCATATCAAATTTATTCTCGGTTAACCGCTTTGCCGTTTCTTCGGCTTTTTGCTGGTCAATTTCGGTTTCAACCTTTTCTATAAGCGAAAGTACATCGCCCATACCAAGAATACGAGAAGCCATACGGTCGGGATGAAATTCTTCAAGTTCATCTAACTTTTCACCAACACCCGAAAACAGTATTGGTTTACCGGTAACCGCCTTAACCGAAAGCGCAGCACCGCCACGCGTATCACCGTCAAGTTTTGTTAAAATAACACCCGTAATTTCAAGTGTTTCATTAAATGTTTTTGCAACATTAACAGCATCTTGACCAACCATTGAATCAACAACAAGCAAAACATTATGAACTTCAACCGCTTGGGTAATACGTTTTAGTTCATCCATTAGTTCTGTGTCAACATGTAAACGGCCGGCAGTATCTAAAATAACAAAATCGTTACCGTAATCTCTTGCGTGTGCAATGGCTTGTTTTGCGGTAATTTCGGGTTTTTGCGTTCCCTTTTCAAAAACAGGCACATTTACCTGTTCGCCCACAACCTTTAATTGTTCTATTGCGGCAGGGCGATAAATATCTAAGCCAACAAGCAAAGGTCTGTGCCCGTTTGATTTTAAATATTTTGCAAGTTTAGCACAATGCGTTGTTTTACCTGCACCTTGCAAACCGCACATCATAATAACGGTTGGCAAACGCGAAGAAGTGTTAAGACGCGCCTTTTCTTCGCCCATTAAAAGCGTTAACTCGTCCCTAACAATTTTAACAATCATTTGTGCAGCAGTTAAAGATTCCATAACATTTGCGCCAATACACTTTTCGGCAACGCTATTTGTAAAATCTTTCGCTACTTTATAGTTTACATCGGCTTCTAAAAGTGCAAGACGCACTTCACGCATTGCCTCTTTAACATCTGATTCACTTATTTTACCTCGTGAACGCAAGCGTTTAAAAACGCCGGCAAGTTTATCAGAAAGGCTTTCAAATGCCATCTTACTACTCCTTACAACTGTTCTATAATTTTAAATACCGCTTCTTTATCGTTATTCTTAACCGCTTCCTTTAGGGAATTTATTGTGGTTAAATATTTAAGTTTTTCTTCATAAGAATAAAGTAAAGCGGTGGCGCGTTTAATTAGTTCGTGCGCGGCTTGGCGCGTTAGCCCTTCGTTTTCGGCAATTTCAGAAAGCGAAAGGTCTTCACTGTAGTAATCCCAAGAAAGACGGTATTGCTTTTCATTTAAAAGTTCGCCATAAACATCTAACAAATTGCAAACCGATAAGTCTTTCATTTCTTTTACCCACCGCTGTCAAGTTTTTTTCTTTACAGCAAGAGTATAACACACTAACAATTTATTGTCAAGTATTTATATTTACATATTTTTATGGTTGAAAACAAGAATATTATTATGTATAATAGGTTTATAGATTTATTTTTAAGGGGATTTTTTAAAATGAAAACGGTTAGCAAGTTTTTTGCTGTTTTTCTTTGTGTTGTATTGCTACTTTCGGTTTGCTGCAGTTGTAAAGGCAGCAGCAATGCGGTTGTTTATTGCGAAGTTGATAATCCGCCCACAATTATTGACCCTCAACTTGCTCAAAGCGAATCGGAACTAATGATGGTAAGAAATCTTTTTGAGGGCTTGTTTAGATACAACGAAAACGGCGAAATTGTAAACGGTGTTATTGAAGATTACACCTATTACGATAAAGTTTACACATTTAATATTTCCCCCAGTGCTTGTTGGAGTGACGGAAGCAATATAACTGCCGATGATTTTGTTTTTGCCTTTACACGCGCGGTTGACCCAGCCACAAAATCGCCCTTTGCCGCAAAGTTTTCAACAATTTTAAATGCCGATATTATTGCTACGGGCGCTGTTTCTGCCGAAAATCTTGGTGTTAAAGCCAAAGACAGCAGCACATTTGTTGTTGTTATGGATAAAGAAGACCCCGATTTTTTAGACAAACTTACAAGTGCGCCCTTTATGCCTTGCAACCGCGAATTCTTTAAATCTTGCAAAGGCGAATACGGTCTTAAAAAAGATAAGATTTTAACAAACGGTTCCTATAAACTATCTAAGTGGACAAAGGAAGATTTTGCTGCACGGCTTTACAGAAACGAAATGTATTACGGCGAATTTACCGCAAAGAACACTGCGATTTTCCTTTCAAACAACACCGAAAAGAACAACCTTGATATGCTTACAAAATCAAGCGTTGATATTGCCCACATTTCACCTAACGATACTGTTGCTGCAAATTCCGCAGGGCTTGTAACAAATCAAGAAGATAATATTGTTTGGGTTATAAAATTCCCTGCAAGTTTTTCTGAAAATTTAAGAAAAGCCTTTATTTTAAGCATTGATAAAAACCTTTATTCCGGCAACCTTGGAATTGGTTATACCGCGGCACATTCTTACTTCCCAACCTGTGTTACAAAACTTCAATTAAACGGTGTTGGGTTTGATGGTTACGATATTTATGCGGCTAAAAATCTTTTTAGCAATGCAATTAAAGAATTGCCCGGAAAGCGTTTACCCTCAACAACCCTTTATTATTACAACGACCCATCGTTCTTAACGCCAATTAACAACATTGTTGGTCATTGGCAAAATAATCTTGGCGCATATATCAACATTAAACCGGTAACTTTAAGCGAAGCAAAAAATGCCGCAAGTTCTTATGTAAATGCAATTTCGGTTTACCCTATTGAAATTACCGACAAAGATGCAGCTCCTTACATTAAAGAACTTGGGTACGAAAATGTTACTTTTGGCGAAAAAGATTTAGCAGAAATTCAAACTGCAGTTTATTCAAATTACTTAATTGTACCGCTTGCTTTTCAAAATTCTGTTATTGCTTATTCTAAAAACTTAAGTTCGGTTGTAACCGACCTTGGAAACGGAACTATTGATTTTTCGTTTGTAAGAAAAAAATAGCAAAAAGCCGCTTGAATATTCAAGCGGTTTTTTATTATGAAACCTTTTCAATTTGGTGTTTTAACTTATTTATAATTCGTTTTTCAAGCCGTGAAATGTACGACTGCGAAATTCCCAAAGCATCGGCCACCTGCTTTTGTGTGTATTCTTCTTTACCGGAAAGTGCAAAACGCATTTCCATTATTTCCCGTTCGCGTGGGTTCAACTGTTTTATTAGTTGGTTAATTAAATTCTTTTCGTCTTCCCTTTCAATTCTGTTTCCTATTTCTTCGCCGTCGCTCCCCAATATATCTGAAAGCAACAATTCGTTTCCGTCATAATCAATATTAAGCGGTTCGTCTATTGATATTTCGCTTTTTAGCGAAGCCGTTTTTCTTAAGTGCATTAATATTTCGTTTTCAATACACCTTGAAGCGTATGTTGCAAGTTTTATGTTCTTTTGCGGATTAAAGGTGTTTACCGCCTTTATAAGCCCAATTGTGCCTATTGAGACTAAATCTTCTGCCAAAACCTTTGGCGATTCATATTTTTTTGCAATATAAACCACCAATCTTAAATTATGCACAATAAGTTTTTCGCGTGCGTAGGCGTTTTGGCTGTCGTAATCTTTAAGAAGTTCTTGCTCTTCTTCTGTTGTTAACGGCGGCGGCAAAGTTTCACTTCCGCCAATATAAAAAACGCTGTTTGCAAATTTTAATTTAATATACAAAAATATCTTTTTAATAAATCTTAATATCATAACTATTCCTCCAAAATATCGGGGCTTACTATTGCCCTATAGTCGTCATTAAATTGAATATTGCAAACTGCAACCAAAACATTATAAATGGGTGTATTGTTTACCGTTGCCTTTTTTAAACTGTATGCCTTTACAAAAGAACTTCCGCTTATTGTTTTGCAGGGCAAAAGAAGCGGTAATTTTTCTTCTAAATTCCCAAAAAGTTCTGTGGCTGTTTTATTATCGGTTATAATTATCTTTCGGTTTTGGTAAATGTCTTTTAAAGAATTTCCGCTATCCACCAAAGCGCTTATATTAACACAAGTATTATTGTTGTTTAGCGAAAGTTCGGCGCGTTTTGAATGGGGCGCGCTTTTGGTTACAAAAAAACGAATAATTCGTATAATTATATACCCTGCCACAGTAAAAATTAGCATTTGCGTTAGCGAAATATTAAAATACACAACCGAATTTTTTATAACCATTTTGTTGGGTGTAAAAACTGTCCACAAAAGAACTGCTAACCCGCAATAAAGCAACGATACACCAAAAAAGCAAAAATATGCTTTTAAAAAAATTCTTAATTTTTTATATCCAAATGCAGTTAATGTAATTATTAGTGAAAAAAGCGCCTTAAATAAAAAGTCAAAAAACATATTAGTTTTAGGGGCGAATATGTACAGTGAACCAAGTGCCGAAAGAAAGGACGACAGCATAAGCCGCCATTCTTTTATTTTGCGTTCTGCAAAAAAACTTGCAAGTAGTAAAATGAAGTAATCTACCACCGCATTTAAAAAGATTAAAACATCTATGTATACAACCATTTTTCACACTCCTTTTAAAAAGTGTAACTTAATTATATACCCTTACACCTTAAAAATATGTCGTATTTTTGCCTAAATAAAATAAATCTCCCACACAATTTGTGTGGGAGATTCGTTCTTATTGTTTATAACTTGAACTGCCTTGGTCGGCTAAAAGTTTTGCTTTAACTTTATAATAACTTCCGTTTTCGGAATAAACGGTAAATTCAAGTTCGGTTTCGGGTGGGGTTGATTCAATTATATTAAGAACAACATCATCGTTGGTTACTTCGTTGCCGTTTACGGCGGTTATAATATCGCCAACCTTTACCTTACCGTAAAGACCGCTTGATTGGTCAACCTCGGCTATCATAATTCCCGTTACCGCAATTCCGTTTATTTCCTTGGTAATGGCGTCAACTTCCTTATAACTTATACCAAGGCGTGAACGGTTATTAACATTGCCGTTTTTAATTAGCGATTCCACAATGCCTTTGGCAACGGTTGTGGGAATGGCAAAACCAATACCTTCGTAATCGGTACTGCTTATTTTAGAGGAAGTTATACCAATTACCTGACCGTACATATTTACAAGCACACCACCCGAATTACCGGGGTTTATTGGGGCATCGGTTTGAATTAAGCGCATTGAATAAGAAGTGTTAATGCTAACGCGCCTTTCTCTTAAAGAAATTACACCTCTTGTTATACTGTTTTCTTCTAACCCATCGGGTCTGCCAATAGCAACAACCGTTTCACCCAACACCACTTGGTCGGAATTGCCGAATGTTGCAGGGAAAAAGCCGTTGCCGTCAATTTTTAAAACAGCCAAATCGCTTCTTGTATCGCCGGCCACAAAAACGGCATCGTAAATTTTGCCGTCGTAGGTGGTTATTTTGAACTTTGCGCCCTTTACACCGTCGTAAATGTGGTCGTTTGTAATTATATAACCGTCTTCGGTATAAACAACACCCGAAGCAACAGCGCCTTCACCACCATTATTATAAACGGTAATGCCAACAACCGATTTATTAACAATTTCATACACCTGCGAAGTTGTGTAAACTTCGGTGGTTGGTCTGTCTTCTAAATCAAGCACCGTTGTTCCAGGATTTATATTATATTTACGGTTGCTTCCTAAAATATAGCCAACCGTACAAAAAATAGTGGCGGTAAATATAAACGCCATAATTAGCGCAAACACCCTTACACCAGCCGGTTTTGTTTCCTTTTTAATTTCACCGTATTCAATTTTTTCAAGGTTTTTATACGGGTTTAAGTTTTCAAACGAAGGTATTTCTTCTTCGGTTTCGGTTTTTTCCTCAATAATTTCTTCGGTTATTTCTTCGTTTAAATCCTTGTTTTCAAAATCTTCCATAGTGCCTCCTATATATTTTCAAGCGGTAAAGAAAATCCAAACTGCGTATATTTGCCTTCTTCGCTTTGAACAAATACCTTTCCGCCGTGTATTTTTATTATTGTTTTTACCAAATAAAGCCCAAGACCAGTGCTATCTTTAACCTGTGACCGCGCCTTATCGCCTTTATAAAACCTTTCAAAAATAAAGGGCAAATCTTTTTCGTTAATACCTTCGCCGCTGTTTGTTATTGAAAACTGAAGCATATTGCCCATTCTTTTTAGCTTAAAGGTTATATTTCCGTTTTCGTTTGTAAACTTAATAGCGTTATCGCAAAGATTAAATACCGCTTGATATATTAAATCCCTATCGGCATAAAGCGTATAACTTTCAATTTCATCAAGCCCAATTATATTTAGGTTTTTGCTTTCAATTCGTTTTTCTTGGCTTATTACAATATCTAACAAAAGTTTTGAAAAATCAAACGAAGCAGGGTTTATTTTGGTTTCGCGCGCTTCTAATTTTGAAAGACTTAACATTCCCTGAACAAGACGCGATAGGCGTTTTATTTCGGCAGAAACAATTTTTAAATAATATTCTTGTTTGTCTTTTTCTATTGTTCCGTCAATAATTCCGTCAATAAAACCGCCAATGGTTGTCATTGGGGTACGAAGTTCGTGCGAAACATTGGCAATAAAACCACGGCGCATATTTTCAAGTTCAACAAGCGAATTTGTCATTTGGTTAAACGACTTTGCAAGTTGACCTATTTCGTCGTCGCTTGTAATTGGTATTCTGTTAGAAAAATCGCCCTTCGCCATTGATTTTGCTGCCTTTGACATTAAGATAAGCGGTTTATTCCACCTATGTGTCATATAATACAACACAAAGAACATAATTACAACAGGAACAATGGCAGAAAATAAATAAATTTTTAAAATATCTTTAAGAAAATCGCTAAACCCAGAAGCAGGGGTTGCGGCAAACACATAACCTATACGGCTGTTATCTACTAAATCTGTAATGGCATTTGCCGAAAGATAATGAATATCATTAAAAACCGAGCCAAGCCGTGTTACTTCGTTTACAGTTCCTGCCTCTGCCCTTTTAATAAAATCTGCGGGATAACTGTTTTTTGCGTGCTGACATTTTCCGCCAAGATTAAATTCTTCACAAGTGCAACAAATTGCCGAAGCATTTTTATCTAACACTACTATAACTGTATTACTTTCGGTTGTAGCAATTGCACGCGAAATATTGTAAATATTTCGTACATAACCGCTTGAACGGTAATCAACCAAACTATACCGCGTAACCGCTTCACAAACTGTAGTAAGCGTTTTATATTTTTCGTCGGCCAAATAGTTATTTGTAAGAAAAACAAGTGTTGACATTATAAATGTTATACAAACTAAAAACAAAACAGAAATCATTAAAAAATACTTTTTAAAGGTGTTTAATTTCATTTTTATTTTGCCTCAAATTTATAACCAACACCCCAAACGGTTTTCAGCGACCATTTATCTGATATGTTTTCAAGTTTTTCCCTTAAGCGTTTAACATGAACATCTACCGTGCGCGAATCACCGTAATAATCAAAACCCCACACTTCATCTAAAAGTTGGTCGCGAGTATATACTCTATTGGGATTACTTGCTAAATGGTAAATTAGTTCAAGTTCTTTTGGCGGTGTATCAATTTGTTTGCCGTCAACAATAAGTTCGTAATTGGTTAAATTTATTTTAAGTTTATCATAAATTACTTCTTTAACATCTTTGCGGTTATTTTCAACACTTCTGCGCAAAACCGCTTTAACCCTTGCAATTACCTCTTTGGTATCAAATGGTTTTGTAACATAATCGTCGGCACCAAGTTCAAGGCCTAAAATTCTATCAAAGGTTTCGCCCTTTGCCGTTAACATAATAATTGGGGTATCAAAGTTTTTTCTAATTTCGCGGCAAACCTGCCAACCGTCTAACTTGGGCAGCATAATATCAAGCAAAATTAAATCGGGGGCGTAACTTTCATTATGCTTAACAGCACTTTCACCGTCAAAAACACAAAAAGTATCAAAACCGTCTTTTTCAAGATACAGCCTTAAAAGTTCGCATATATTTTCATCGTCATCCACAATAAGTATCTTTCGTTTATCCATTTTTTACGCCTCCTAAACTTTTCTTTTTGTATTTTACCACATTTCTATTAATAAAGTGTAAATAAAATTAAACTTTTTTAAAAAAGAAAACCGCCTACAATAATGTAAGCGGCAATATATCACAAGTATATATTATTCTTCCGAATTTTCCTTCATTTTTGCAAAGCATTCGCTGCAATAAACCGGACGGTCTTCTCTGGGTTGGAAAGGAACCTTTGCAACACCACCGCAAGCACTGCAAGTTGTTTCAAACATTTCTCTGGGAGCTCTTGCTGCATTTTTACGCTTGTCGCGGCAGGGTTTACAACGCTGCGGTTCATTAGCGAATCCTTTCGATTCATAGAATTCTTGTTCTCTTGCAGTGAATACGAATTCTTCTCCGCAGTCCTTGCAAACTAGTGTTTTGTCTTCAAACATTATTTTTACCTCTCTTGTTTGGTTTTTAGCCCAGGACGGAATTGCACCGACATCTTTGCTGACTTCAACGCTCTGCTATATTAAGCTACACGGGCAAATATGTTAACAGTTTACACCGTTAATTTCTTAATTTTTCGTCTGGCACGCTGTAAGGCATTATCTGCCTCTTTTCTTGTTATACCCAAATTTTCGCAAATTTCGGTATAATTTGAATATTTTAAAAACGCTGTTAAAACATTATATTCAAAATCAGACAAAGCCAGTTTTATTTTATTTGAAAAATCATTAAAACTTTCCCTATCAATAAAAGAAGTTTCGGGATTGTTATCTAAACCGACTTCACAAAAATTTTCCGCTAAAGCAAGTTCTTTTGTAACAATACCCGTTTTGGAAGTTTTTCTTAAAGCCGATATTATTGCCCTTTTTGCACAAAGCGTAGCAAAGGTTTTATAAGATGATTGTTTAGCGTCGTAAACCTTAACGGCAAAGCATAAAGCAATTAACCCTTCTTGAATTAAATCTTTTCTTTCATCTGCCGAAACCGAAAAACCGGAAGCTAAATATTCAACAGTTGGCCTGTATTTATTTAAAAGAACCTGCAATGAACCTTCGTCACCCATTTGGGCTTTTTGCACAAGATATTCATCGCATTGTTCAAAAAACACCTGTTTTTCGGACTTTTCCATTAAAACACCATCAAAACCACTAATAATTATTATAATAATAAATTATTTTTGTGCATTTGTCAAGTATTTTGTTATTAAATAAAAAAGCAACCCAATATATTGGGTTACTTTTTTTGAAATTTATCAGCTATTAGGAATTCTATAAGTTGGAACAAGTTCCTTAACCATTGGGCGCAAATCAACCGAATCATCGTACATAACTGCTTCAAGTGCGCCTATTTTATTCCACAAATCCTCTTCGTTAAACTCAATAGGTTTGCCAATATAAATAAGATTGTTATCGGTTTTTTCAAGTCCCTCTTCGTCCATTAAAAGTTCTTCATATTTCTTTTCACCGGGACGAAGGCCAATAAACCTTATATCAATGTCAACATACGGAGTAAAGCCCGAAAGTTTTATCATATTTTCAGCCATATCAAGAATTCTTACCGGTTTTCCCATATCAAGCACAAAAATCTCCCCGCCCTTTGCAGTAGCGCCGGCTTGAAGAACAAGCGAAACTGCTTCGGGAATTGTCATAAAATAACGAATAATATCGGGGTCGGTAACGGTAATTGGACCGCCTGCTTCAATTTGCTTTTTGAAAAGCGGAATTACACTGCCGTTGCTACCCAAAACATTGCCAAAACGCACGGCAACAAATTCGGTTTTTGAACGAGCGTTGTAAGACTGAACTATCATTTCGCAAATTCGTTTTGAAGCACCCATAATGTTGGTTGGGTTGACCGCTTTATCGGTTGAAATAAGAACAAAACGATGTACGCCGTGCCTATCTGCCGTTTTAACGGTTTTAAGTGTACCAATTACATTATTTTTAATTGCTTCATTGGGGCTGTCTTCCATAAGCGGAACATGTTTATGCGCTGCAGCGTGGTAAACAATTTCGGGTTTGTATTTTGAAAATACCTTTTCTAACCGCTTTGAATCGCGCACAGAGCCAATAAGCACAACTAAATCTAATTCGGGATAATTGCGTTTTAATTCGTTTTGAATTTCGTAAGCATTGTTTTCGTAAATATCAAAAATAATAAGTTGTTTGGGTTTGCGCACTGCAATTTGACGGCAAAGTTCACTGCCAATAGAGCCGCCGCCACCGGTTACCATAACTATTTTTCCGCCAACATATTCTTCAACCTGTTTTAAATCAATTTTAATGGCATCTCTGCCAAGCAAATCGTTAATATCAACGTCACGTATGGTGCGTTCAGAAATTTGGTCGCCCGAAGTAAGTTGATAAATTGGAGGCAAAGTTTTTAAAGCACAACCGGTTTTTTGGCAAATATTAAGTATTTCGCGTTTTTGTTCGTTATCGCACGAAGGAATTGCAAATATAATAATGTCAACATTCTTTTTCTTGGCAATACTTATAATATCGCGTCTGTTACCCAAAACCCTAATACCGTGAATTTCTTTTCCAAGTTTAAATGGGTCGTCATCAATAATACCAACAATACGCAAGTCTTTCATATAGTTGTTAATTCTTATATTATCAACAAGCAAGGCACCTGCATCGCCTGCGCCAATAATAAGCGCATTGCCGTGCATTTTTGACTCCCGCGTTGTCTTTTTGTAATGTAAATAAGCGTACCTAATAACAATTCTGCTGAAGCACACAAGAATTGATACTATAAAGGGTGCAATAAAGAAAATTGCGCGCGGTAAATATGAACGAGCGTCGTGAATTTCTATATTTGTGTTGGGTAAATACAAAACGGTAACAGAATACACCAAAAATGCCAATACCGCCGAACTAAATGAAGCAAGAATGGTTTTTATTAATTCCGAAATACCGGTAAACTGCAAAAAAGAACGGTAACTGCCAATAACCCACATGCAAAGCAAGAACGGTAAAACCAAAAGCGGAGAAATTGTTATAAACCTTGTTATATATATACTTTTATCGCCGGGGAAAATGCCAAGTCGTAACAGCAACGCAAAGAAATAGGAAAGCCAAACTAAAGCCGAATCGCCTATTAATAAGAGTACTGTTTTTATAACCTTTTTCAAAAACATCATTCCTATCCGTGATTTTTAAAAGTCCAATCCCTATTAAAGTATAACACAAACTTTTTCAATAATCAAGGCAAAAAAACCGACGCCGTACGACGTCGGTTTTTTGCTTTCGCTAAATTTAATTAGATTTCAGCAAAGTATTTAATTGTACGAACCATTTGGCTGGTGTAGCTGTTTTCGTTATCGTACCAAGAAACAACCTGTACTTCGTAAAGGTCGTCTGCAATTTTAGCAACCATTGTTTGAGTAGCATCAAACAAAGAACCGTAACGCATACCGATAACGTCGGAAGAAACGATTTGGTCTTCGTTGTAACCGAAAGATTCACTTGCAGCAGCTTTCATAGCAGCATTAATGCCTTCTTTAGTTACGTCTGTGCCTTTAACAACAGCGGTAAGAATTGTTGTAGAACCGGTTGCAACAGGAACACGCTGAGCAGAACCAATGAGTTTGCCGTTGAGTTCGGGAATTACAAGACCGATTGCTTTAGCAGCACCTGTAGAGTTAGGAACGATGTTAGCAGCACCTGCACGTGCACGGCGAAGGTCACCTTTTCTGTGAGGGCCGTCAAGAATCATTTGGTCGCCTGTGTAAGCATGGATAGTGCTCATGATACCGCTTTGAATAGCAGCGTAATCGTTAAGAGCTTTAGCCATGGGAGCCAAGCAGTTGGTTGTGCAAGAAGCAGCAGAAATGATTTTATCGTCAGCAGTAAGAATATTTTCGTTAACGCTGTAAACAATTGTGGGAAGGTCGTTACCTGCGGGAGCAGAAATAACAACTTTCTTAGCGCCGGCATCAATGTGTGCCTGGCTCTTTTCTTTAGAGCAATAGAAACCTGTGCATTCTAAAACAACGTCAACACCGATTTCGCCCCAAGGAAGATCTGCAGCATTTTTTTCAGCATAGATTTTAAGTGTTTTACCGTCAACAGTGATTGTGCCTGCTTCGTCATCGGCGGAAACAGTGTGAAGATTTTCACCAATGAAACCGCAGTAACCGCCCTGAGCGGTATCGTATTTAAGAAGATTTGCAAGCATAGAGGGTTTTGTAAGGTCGTTGATAGCTACAACATCGTAGCCCTCAGCACCAAACATTTGACGGAATGCAAGACGGCCGATACGACCGAAACCGTTAATAGCAACTTTTACCATTTGGAAATACCTCCTAAAATTTTTTACTTTTTTGCCAATGACTATTTTATCCCAAAAAGCAATATTTTTCAAGCATTTTTTGTTATTTTTTTAACTCTTTTAAAATATTGGGTTAAAACGACAATAAAGGGCTTTATTAAGGTGCGGTTTTTGTATACTTTTTATTTAAATAATCAACCGCCGCTTCGGCAACCGTTATGCCGTCAACCGCAGCCGACATTATTCCGCCCGCATAACCTGCACCCTCTCCAGCAGGGAACAAGCCAACAAGGTTTTCTGCCTGTTTTTCTTGGTTGCGAAGAATTCTTACAGGCGAAGAACTTCTTGTTTCGGGCGCCAATAAAACTGCCTCTTCGTTATCAAAACCGTTTATGCTTTTACCAAAATTAATTATTCCTTGTTTTAGCGAAGAACAAATAAATTCGGGAAAAATTTTATTAAAATCAACATAATTAGTTTTTGGCAACACAGTTGGTTTTACTTTACCAAGTTTAAATGGCTTATTATAAACAAAATTACCAACCGTTGTAATGGGAACGCATTTATTTGCAAGTTTATAAGCAGTTTTTTCTATTTCTTGCTGAAAACGGCAACCTTCTAAAACATCGCCGCCTAATAAATCCTCGGGTTTAACTTCAACCAAAAGGGCACTGTTTGAATTTTCGGCATTTCGTTCAGAATAACTCATTCCGTTAATACAAACTGCCTCGTTTTCGCTTGAGGCGTTTATAACATAACCACCGGGACACATACAAAAACTGTATACTCCCCTGCCGTTTTGTAAATGGGTTGCTAATTTATAATCGGCAGCGCCAAGGGCCTTGTGCCCTGCAAAACTGCCGTACATTGCCTTATCAATATCTTCGCGCTTGTGTTCAATTCTAACACCAACCGAAAACGGCTTTTTACACATTGCCATTCCCTTTTCTTTAAGCAAAGCAAATGTATCGCGTGCAGAATGTCCAATGGCAAGAATAACAGCATCGCATTTTATTACTTCACAGTTATTAACCGTCACTGAAGTTATTTTTTCTCCGTCATAAGAAAAATCGGTCATAAGCGAATTAAACTTAATAACCGCACCGCCGTTTATTAGTTCTTCCCTTATATTTTTTACAACCTTTTTTAGAACATCGGTGCCAATATGCGGTTTCGCTTCGTAAAGAATATTACCGTTTGCGCCAAAGCGGGCAAAAGTTTCAAGCACTTCTTTACACAAAACACCCTTAATACCTGTATTTAGTTTGCCGTCCGAAAAAGTACCTGCACCGCCTTCGCCAAACTGAACATTAGAATTTATATTAAGTTTGCCGGTTGCAAAAAATTCGTTTACATCCTGTTCACGCTCATCAACACTTTTACCGCGTTCAAGCACAATTACATTAACCCCTGCTTTTATAAGAGTTAGCGCTGCAAACATTCCAGAGGGGCCAAAGCCAACCACAACAGCTGTGTGCTTTTTCTTTTCATTTGCCTTTTTATAAATATATTTTTCTTCTTTATAAAGCGAGGCATTTTTATTCTTTTTAATTATCTGTGCTTCATTACAGTTTAATTTTACCGCGACGCTAACGCAAAATTTTATATCGTTTTTGTTTCTTGCATCAACAGATTTTCTTAAAAGTTTTACGCTTTCAACCGTTTCGGGTTTTACTTTAAGCGCTTTTGCTACTTCTTTTTGCAAACAAGTAAAATCGGTATTTAAACCTAAAAATAAATTATTAAGGCGTATCATTAAAAGCCACCTGCAATGCTTTCTGCCGCGCAAAATGCGCTGGACCACGCCCATTGCAAATTATATCCGCCGCAATCACCGTCAACATCAAGAAGTTCACCAATAATATAAATACCTTTAATTTTTTTGCTTTCCATTGTACTATTATAAACCTCTTTTGTATCAATGCCGCCCGCAGTTGCCTGGGAATGAATAAACCCTGTATTGCCGGTTACTGTAAAGGTAAAATTCTTAAGCGTATTTGCAAGTTTTTTAAGTTCGGCACAAGATATATCCCCTATTTTTCCGTTTAAATCAATTTCCGAATATACAAGTACTGCCCTTGCCAAACGGTTTTGAAGTAAACCGAAAAGCAAAGTTTCTTTATCGCGGTTTTCAATATTTTTTTGGCGTTTTTCAAGCAGTTTAAAAAGTTCGGTTTCGGAAAATTCATTAAACAAATCAATTGCGATTTCACACTTTTTATTTGTCCTTGCGGTTTCGCGCGAAAGTTTTAAAATTGCAGGGCCGGAAAGACCGTAATCCGTGAAAAGAATTTCGCCTTTTTCTTTTGTTTCAACTTTACCGTCAATTTTTAAAACCGCCAATGACTCGGTTTTAATGCCCTTTAAACTTCTTAAAACGCTGTTTTGCGCTTTAAGTTGTGCAATTGATGGGGTTAATTTAACGGTTTTGTGTCCGCTTTTTTCAAGCATTTTTATGCCATTATTAAAACCGCCTATTTTTTCACCGCCCGAAAGCAACCCACAAGCAAAAACAAGGTTTTTTCCATAAAATTCGCCATTATTGGTTTTTACACAAAAGACGCCGTCTTTTTTAGAAAAAGATTCTGCTTTTGTACCTAAAACCAAAGAAACACCAAGTTCTGCGGCAGAAAACCGCAAAGCGTCAACCACGCTTGATGCCTGATATGACCGCGGATAACTTCTTCCGTCTTCTTTTGAAACAATATTTATACCAATTTCTTCAAAAAATTCCGTTGTATATTCAAAGCCATATTTGTTTAATGCCGTTTCAAAAAAACCGCTATTTTCAGAATGAAAACAGTTTGGGTTAAGGTTTTTATTGGTAATATTGCATTGACCGTTGCCTGTAAGCGACAGTTTTTTGCCAACGCGGTCAAGCGCTTCTAAAACGGCAATTTTAACATTTGGCTTTCTTTTAGCCAAACTAACCGCAGCCGCAAGACCCGATGCGCCTCCGCCAATTATAATACAATCAAAATTATTGTTCATATTCGTTATCTGCACCCCAATATTTTCTGTCAAGACTGCGAAACTGTATTGCCTGCGCAATATGGTTTGCCCCGATTTTCTCGCTTCCGTCTAAATCGGCAACGGTACGCGCAACCTTTAATATTCGGTCATACGCCCTTGCCGACATACCAAGGTTTGTATAAGCGGTTTTAAGAATAGCCACCGCATCTTCGCTCATAACACAGTATTTTTTAAGCATTGCAGGAGTAAGCCGTGCGTTACAGGTAATATCGGTGCCTTTGTACCGCTCATTTTGAATTTCACGCGCTTTATTTACACGCGCTTTGATTTCAGCCGAAGTTTCTTCACGGCGGTTTGAACTCAAAGATTCGTAATCAACCGGCGGAACTTCAATATGCAAGTCCATTCTGTCAAGCATTGGCCCTGAAACGCGGTTTAGATAATTTCGCACCGCTTTGGGTGAACAAATGCAACTTCTTGTTGGGTGGCCAAAGAAACCGCAAGGGCAAGGGTTCATTGCGCCTACCAAGGTTATTGCGCTTGGGTATGTAAGTGTACCCGCTACGCGCGAAATTGTAACCTTTCCGTCTTCAAGCGGTTGGCGTAAACTTTCCATAACGCTTCTGCCAAATTCGGGCAGTTCGTCTAAAAACAGCACACCGCCGTGCGCCAGTGAAATTTCGCCCGGTTTTGGCAAAGTTCCGCCACCCGTTAGCCCGTTTGCCGAAATTGTGTGGTGGGGCGAACGGAAAGGCCTTTGGGTTATAAGGGGTTGTCCGGGTGTAAGTTCACCTGCAATGGAATGAATTTTTGTGGTTTCAACCGATTCCGCAAAGGTCATATCGGGCAAAATTGTGGGAATACGCTTTGCAAGCATACTTTTACCCGAACCCGGAGGGCCAATTAAAAGTATATTATGCCCCCCTGCCGCCGCCACTTCAATAGCGCGTTTAGCAATGGTTTGACCTTTTACCTCACTAAAATCAAGCAGGTTTTCGTATTTATTATGGGGTGTTATTGTCTTTTCGGTTTTTTCAATGGTTGTCGCACCCTTTAGGGCAAGAATAATTTGGCGCAAAGAATCGCAACCATAAACGTTAAGCCCGTCAACCACCGCGGCTTCAGCGGCATTTGCTTTTGGCAAATAAAAGTTTTGGTAACCCTGTTCAACGGCGGTTAAAGCCATTGCCAACGCGCCGTTTACCGAACGAATATGACCGTCAAGTGACAGTTCACCTATTAAAATTGTTGAACTAATTGAGGAGGTTATATGCCCTGCTGCCATTAAAATTGCCAAAGAAATAGGTAAATCGTAAAGTGAGCCAACCTTTTTTAAATCGGCAGGGGCAAGGTTTACGGTAATTTTGCCGTTAGGAAACTGTATACCGCAGTTTTTAATGGCAGAGCGCACCCTGTCTCTTGCCTCTTTAACAGCGGCATCGGGCAGACCAACAA
This sequence comes from Acutalibacteraceae bacterium, assembly GCA_045601805.1. Taxonomy (GTDB): domain Bacteria; phylum Bacillota; class Clostridia; order Oscillospirales; family Acutalibacteraceae; genus SIG607. The sequence continues at coordinate 53,582 of JAZSAJ010000046.1, read as the reverse complement.
TATCAAAAGACGGAAGTCCGCGTGAAATATCAGCTTCAACATCAATTAAAAATGCGTCCATACCAAAAAGTCCAATGCTTTTTACACTTGCTACCAACAAAATCCCCTCACTTTACCTAATTACCAATATTATACACTAATTTAATTAAAACCGCAACGGATATTTAATTGACTGAAAACCATCTTTTTGTTATAATTTATTAGGTGATTTTATGCTTGTTGATTTATGGGAAAATTTAAAAAGTGAAAACCGTCCCATTGTGCTTTACGGAATGGGCAACGGAGCCGATAAAATTTTAAATGTGTGCGAAAGCAAGGGTATAAAAATTTCGGGCGTTTTTGCAAGTGACGGCTTTGTTAGGGAAAAAACCTTTCGCGGTTTTAAAATATGTGACTATAAAACCGCAAAAGAAAACTTTGGCGATATGGTTGTGCTTGTTTGTTTTGGTACGGGGCGCGATGAAGTTTTAAACAATATTAAAAGAATTAGCAAGGAAACCACCCTTTATGTGCCCGATGTTCCTGTTTACGGCAACACTTTATTTGATTTAGAATTTGCAAGAAAAAACAAGGACAAACTGCAAACAGTTTACAATTCCCTTTCTGATGAATGGTCAAAAAAAGTGTATGAAAACACCGTAAAATTTAAAATAACAGGCAAACCTGAATATCTTTATGAGATTGAAACCGAGCGTAACGAAACCCTTAACATTAGCGGTGTAAAGGATGCCAAACGCTTTCTTGACCTTGGCGCATATAATGGCGACACCGCGCTTGAATTTTTGAATTACAGCAACAGTGCCGAAAGTATAATTGCGGTTGAACCGGATATTCGATCATTTAGAAAACTTTGCAACAACACCGAAAGTTTTAAAAAAATCACCGCGCTTAATTTTGCAGTTGGGGGCAAAGAAGAAACCCTTTACTTTTCCGATAAAAAAGGCAGGGGCTCAAGCATTGGTGAAGTTGGCAAAGAGGTAAACTGCGCAACGGTTGACGCGCTAATAAAGGGTGACCGCGTTGATTATATTAAATTTGACATTGAGGGCAACGAAGTAAACGCCATTAAAGGCGCAAAAAATACTATATTGTGGCAAAAGCCAATCCTTTATATTGCCGCCTACCACAAAAGCGAAGACCTTTTCAGCATACCGCTTGCGGTAAATGAAATTAGACCTGATTACAAACTCTATATCCGCCACACCAAATGCCTCCCCGCTTGGGATATTGACTTTATATTCAAATAAAAAAGGTAGAGAACTCATCGTTCTCTACCTTTTGTTTATGCAAGCCCTGCAACTATCTTTTTAGCAAATTACGGTTAATATAAATAAATATCAACTAATTTCAATATTTTGCCCACTTCAAAATTATCAAATTCAGGTGCCATGTTCTCAACAACAATTAAATCTGTTTCATTTAATCGTTTAAATTTAATATAATCTGTATCGACATTTTCGTACATATACGGATAAAAAGTGAGATTTTCTTCATCTTCATACTCTACACATTTTTTAAAATCCATGGTATTAAATGTTGATGCTACACTCCAAGTAACAACATAATCAACATCGTTAAATTTAAATTTATTAGCATAGTACTTATTTCCCGAAACATCTTCTTTCTTCTTTCCGCCAGCATTTGTTAATATGTTGTTTTTAAAATCTAAAATAGTATACTTATAATTATTATCACTGATTTTTTCTATTACTCCCCAGCTTAAAGACGATATTTTTTCTAACGGAGTATTGCTTACAAGCCCTGCAACTATCTTTTTAAGAAGTGCCAAGTCAACTACGTCGGTATTGGCATCACCGTTTAGGTCAACGTCTAAACTTTTTTCAAGCCCCGCAACAACCTTTTTAAGAATCGCCAAGTCAACAACGTTCACTTCCGTGTCTTCGTTAATATCACCGGGTTCGTAAGTTGTAATAGTATTATAGTGCCAAGCGGCATTCGTTAGGGTCCAAGTGCATTCACCTGTAGTAACGCTGGTTGCGGCGGATACGGGTATAGTAAATATCCCCGTTGGCATAACAGAGAACATTAACAACACTGCTAAAATTACTGATAATACTTTTTTCATTTAATTTGCCTCCTGAAAATAAAAAAGTGCAGCTACCGAAGTAACCGCACAAAAAACGCAAACTCCGATAGTCGCCAAACTAATTCAATATAACAAGCACAAGACGTACCCAACATTGTGGAACTTGCGTTTTTATCAAATTCTGTCGTTGGGGATATACAAGTCTAAACCAAAAGGAGCACTTTCCCCTTGGTTATTATGCTTGTTATAACATATTTAATTAGTTTGGCATAAGTATTTTACCACCTTTTTATTAAAAATACAATAAAAACATTAAAAACCGCAGTTTTTACTGCGGTTTTTGTTTACATATATTTTTCTATGAAGTGTTTACCTATTGCGCCTAAAAGGTTTAGGGCGGGTTCGCGGAGTTCGTAGGGGAAAATGCTCCAAGCGTTAGTTGCTTCAAAGTTAATGTTACCGTTATACCCGATTTCTTTTAGCGCGGTGAAAATCTTTTCCCAGTCGCACACGCCGGTAAACGGCATACCGTGGTTATCGTGAACACCGTCAACTTCGTGCAAATGAAGTGTTTTAATGCGGTTGCCAAGAATTTTTACCGATTTAACACTATCGGCACTGCAAAGGGTTGCGTGGCCAAAATCGTAACAAAAGCCAAAAAGTTCTTCGCCTGCTATTTCGTTTAGTTCATCAATATAGTCTTTTGCCTCATTAAAATCGGCGCAAACGGCACCGTAAATTTTACCGTTTCTTATTACCCACATATTTTCAAGACAGGCAACAACGCCGAACTTTTTAAGTGTGGGAATAAGGGAGGTATAAAATTCCATATTAACTTTCTTTTCTTCTTCGGGTGTAAGCGCATTATCATATCTGCCAAAAATGGGGTGAATAACAACATATTTACAGCCCATAAGAGCGGTTAATTCAATATTCTTTTTAACAATAGAAACCCGCTTTTCGTTTTCTTCTTTAGTTGCGGTAACCTGTTGTGTTGGGTAAATAGCGTGTGTTTGCACAACCGAAATGCCGTTTTTGTTGGCTTCTTCCTTTATTTTTAAAAAGAACTTTGTAAGTTCGTTTTCAGGCAAATCAAAGACTTCGGGGCTTTCTTTATAAATCGTAGAAAAACTGAAATCAACGCCGTCAAACCCGGCCTTTTTAATTATTGGAAAGTTTTCACGCGCTTTTTGGGGGTTGGTAGCAAGATTTGCTGTAATTGTGCTAAGTAGCATATTTTGCCTCCGTTAAACAATTATTTCTTTGCCTAAATAAAGCGAATAAATTATTTTTTGTTTTATATGTTTACCGAAAATCTTTTCGCAAACATAAGCATAAATATCAATTTGTTTTTTATAACGCTCAATTAGTACGCTTTCATTATCCACCCTATCGGTTTTAAAGTCAATAACAACCACTCCGTCATTTTCAAAAAACAGGCAGTCAATTGCGCCTTGCAAAACAATTTGTTCGTCTTTTAAATTCGGGTTAATATTGTCATAAATATACCCTGCCGGAACTTTGGTAATAAACCTAAACTCGCGCTTGGTTTCACTGCTTTGGTTAATGCGTTCAAACAAGTCGCTTTTTATAAATTTCAAAATAGCGTCTTTGTTTATTGCGTTATATTCTTCTTCGCTTATAAACTCCCATTCCAAAAGTCGCAAAAGTTCTTCACTAAGGTTATTTTTAGCATTTTCAAAATTTAAGAATTGCATAACCTTGTGTGTTGCTGTTCCCTTTTGCGCGCTTGTAAGACCGTCTTTTTGCATAAATGCAGGTACCGCCGAAAAATCATATTCTTCGTTATGTTCGCCTTTTGAAACCAAAGACACCGACGCTTTTGATTCAAGCGAAAGAATATCTTTATAAGGATAATCATAACCAAAACGGTCATTTAGTTCTTTTACCAAACTATCGTCATGCAAAACTTCTTCGGTTTGCTGTTCGGGAGGAGCATCGCTTATGCTACACACATTAACCGAAATTCTGCTTTGGTTTTCTAAAATGCCGAATTCTTCGCCGCTGATTTCGCGTAACAGCGTACCGTCTTTATGGGCAAAAAGGGCTGACAAAATTAAATCGCCGGTGTTTTGCGCACTTTCAAACACTTTTTTTCCAAAAACACTGCCCGAAAGTTTTGCCTTTTGGGCAACATTTGCCAAGGTTTTTGACATATTCTTCGCTGAAATCATCATAACCAAGGAACATTCTGCCCTGGTTGCGGCAACATAAAACAGGCGCAGTTCTTCGGAAAGCATATTTTTACGCGCTTTTAAAGCCAAAATTTCGCGCATTAGCGAACTGTTTTGGCCTTCTTCGGCATCAAAATACTTAAAGGAAATTCCGTCTTCGCTATCAAAAATTAAGGAAGAACGAATATCCTGTGTGTTAAATTTCGCAGAAAGGTTTGCCAAAATGCAAATTGGGAACTGCAATCCCTTTGAATAGTGGGTACTCATAATTTTAACACTATCGGAAACAGAACTCATTAAGGCAGGTTTTATTTTTTTGGCTTCGTTTCCCTTTAAATAGCCCAAAAATGCGCCTAATGATACATCGCGGCCGCTTTCAAACGACTCTGCCTCTTTTAAAAGCTGCAAAAGGTTAGCGCGTCTTACAGGGCCGTCATTAAGCAGTGAAAAAACATTAAGGAAATCGGTTTTTTCGTAAACCGCCGCCAACAGTTTTGACGGAGTTAAAAGCACAGCAAGGCGGCGCATATCGGCAATTTTTTGCAAAAAGTCATTAACCTTTTTATTCCCTTTTGCACTTTGTTTTAGCACAGCAGAATAAAGACTTGCCCGTTTATCGGTAAGGCGTATATTTGCCATTTCTTCGGGCGTGAAACCAAAAAGTTCACTGCTCATTACACATAGCAAATCAATATCGTTTTGCGGATTATTTATAACCGACAAAAGCGAAACCGCAACGGCAATTTCTTTGCTTTCTAAAAAATCGCCCTTTGAATAACTAACGGGAATACCGCGTGATTTAAGTTCAGCGGCAATATATGTGCTGTCACCCTTCATTTTACGCAAAATTATTGCAAAATCGCTGTATTTTGCCTGTCTGAATTGCTTTGTTTTTTTATCGTAAACACCGTTTTTTTCTGTCATTACATATTCAATATAATCAGCAATATGTTTGGCTTCGGTTTCCTTTTCGCCAAGAACAGGTTCGGCTTCAATTAAATCTATACGCACATTCGGTGCCATACTATTTGTATTAACATCGGCAATAAGAAAATCATCTTTTTCGTACTGCATACCGCAGTTTTCTTCACTCATAAAACCAGAAAAGAAGAAGTTAACAAAATCGCATATGTCGGTATCGCTTCTGAAATTTTTGCCAAGTATTATTTTTTTAGATTCGTTTTGGTTTGCCAATTTATAATCAACCGCATTTTTTCGGCGTATTAAAAAATTATTTGGGTTAGCACCGCGGAAACCGTAAATACTTTGTTTAACATCGCCAACTGCAAAAAGATGCTTACTGCCGTTTGATAAACATTCAAAGAGAATGTTTTGCAAATCGTTTACATCTTGAAATTCATCTACCAAAACTTCATCGTAATTATCAATTAAATCATTTGCTAATTCAGTAGGAACATATTTTCCGTCTTTATATTCGCAAACAAGCGAAAGTGCCTTTTGTTCTATATCGGCAAAACTTAAAATCCCCTTATTTTGCATAAGTTGGTCAAGTTCGTTTGCATAGTCTAATGTTATATCAAGCAAAACTGCCGTGTGTTTTCCCACAGTTTTGTGAGAAGCAAGTACGACTTCCCTGCTACCAAAAAACACCTTGCCTAAACTTTCAAGTTCTTTTAACACCGCATCTTTTATTTGTTTACAAAATTCGGCTATGGGGTTATCTTTTGCACCGCGCAAGGCAGAAAACGGTTGAAAAGAAAAACCGTTTAAAAAGCCGTAAAACTTGTCCCAATCTTTTTCTGCCAAAATGCTTTCGGCATTATTAAAACTGTTTAGTGCGTCTTCAAGCGATAATCCGTATGCCTTATAAACCGCTTGGTCTTCTTTTGCCGTCAAAATACAGTTAGTTAAGGCAAGGCAAATATTACCAATTACACCGTTTGCATATAAATATGCTTTTTCCTCCCAAACAGGAAACGAATTTTCACCGCAAAGTGTTTTTGCATTATTAAGCCATTCTTTGCAAAACGGCAAATTTTGCGCCTTTTCGTATATTGTTATAATCTGCTCGGTTAAACGGCTTTCATCGTAAACACAGCCAAGCGCATCAAGAAGCAAGAAAAATTCCTCATTATTTTTTTCAAAATAACGGCTTAAAACATTGTTTACTGCTGTGCTTTTTAGGGCAGAAAGTTGGCTTTCTTCGGCAATTTTAAAATCGGGTTCGGTGTTTGCCTTTTCAAAATTTTCGCGCACAAGTGTTGCACAAAACGAATCTATTGTGCAAATTTTTGCGCTGCCAAGCAAAATTCTTTGTTTTGCCGCAAAACTGTTTTGTGGGTTATTTATGCAGTATTCTTCAAGCCCTTTTTCAATTCTTGAACGCATTTCACCTGCGGCGGCTACGGTAAAGGTAACCACCAAAAGCTTATCGGCAGAAAGAGGGTTTTCTTCGCGGGTTAAGGCGTCAACTATACGCTGTGACAAAACCGCGGTTTTGCCCGAACCTGCCGCTGCCGAAACAAGAATACTGCCTTGTTCTTTAACAGCCGCCTGTTGAAATTCGGTTAAGTCTTCAAATCTCACCCTCTTTGCCCCCTTTCATTTTGCTTATAACTTCGCTGTTATTTAATTTTTCGGTTACGGTATGCGGTTTATCTTCAATACCGCAAATTGCTTTATAATCACAATAACTGCAGGCATCGGTTGAAGTGTCAATCGGTTCTACCGCTATATCGCCTGAAAGCAGTGAAGTGCCCATTTCGTTTGCCAAAACTTCAATGTAATCAAAAATTGCATTAAAATCTTCTTCCTCAACAAACGAATTATTGCTCTTTGAGGGTGTTCCGTCTTTGTTAATTTTAAATTTAGGAACAAACTCGCCGTTTAAATCGCTGTCCATTGCCTTAACAACATTAAGATTGTTGCACAAAAGACCGTTAGCGGCAAGGCCCTCTTTTTTAATATCATTTTTAGAGGGTATATACAAAATTCCCGCAGGTTTTTTGGTGTTATACCTATTGTTACTGCCCCTAATTACAGCATAAAGGTACAAAAGCATTTGCATATTCTGGCCATACAAAGTATCGCTTAACTTAAATGTTTTTGTGCCCGTTTTATAGTCAACAATACGCACATAATTACCGCTTATATCAAGTCGGTCAATGCTGCCAAAAAGCGAAAGTTTTCCGCCCGTAAAGTTAAATTCAACCGGTTCAATTGCCTCACCGCTTTTAATTGTAACTTCACAGCCGTCGGGCATAAATTCGCTTTGCGCAAATTCTTTTACAATGTGAAGCAAAACATCAATTATACCCTCTTTAATTTTGCGCAAAAGGAAAATAAAACGCGGTGTCATAATACTTTTGCTTCCCTTTATAAGCGAAAAGTATTTATCACAAAATTCGTCTGTTTCCTTTATTACGGTTTCTTTGCTAACTGTTTTAATATCGATTAAATGGCGGTTAATAAACTGTTCTAACACAAAATGCACCAAAGTACCGCGTTGCATTACATCAAGTGTTGCAGGCTGAAAGCGTTCGGTTTTAAGACCGTAACGGCAAAAATACCTAAAACGGCAACGGAAAAAGGTATCAAACTTTGTTGCCGAACAGTAAATATTACTGCCGTAAAGCGCCTTTGCAGTTTCCGTTGTTAATTTTTGTTCGCCCTGGGCGGTAATTATTAACGCGTCGTTATATTTTTTGCCGTATTCACCGTTTAAAAGTGCTTCTTTTAAGGAACTTTTAAGGGTGTTTTCGTTTTCTTGGCGGCAAAGCAAATCAAACGCCGCATTTTCGGTTTCGGGCAAATAATTAGCAGACGGATAATTTATATTTTCTGCGCCTGTAAACACATTTTGAAGCCGTGTAACGAAACCCGATTTTTCGCCCGATTCTTCATTACTTAAATAGGATATTGCAACCATATCGCGCGCACAGCAAACCGAAGAATACAAAAGCAAATTTTCTTCAATAGTTGCAGAAATGGTTTTATCGCGCAAATTTAAACCAACCATAGCCAGTTTTTTGCGCTCGTTATCGCCAATCAAACTTATATTTTGGGGAAGCGCAGGAAAAACGCCCTGATTAGCGCCCAAAATAACGGCAACCTTAACATCACTGGGGCAAAATCTGTCGGCACTTGCCAAGGTTACTTGGTCAATTAATTGCGGTATTCTTCCAACGGTTGTTGTTTCAGCAGAAATTTTACACGCTTCTATAAATTCTTCAGTATTTAAACTGTATTCACCGTAACATTTGCAAAGCGAATCTAAAACCGACAGCACAATATCATAACTTTGCCTAAAAACATCTATTTGTTCAGCGGTAACTTCTTTGGGCAATTCCTTTAAAAACTCGCCCATTCGTTTATCGGTTTTACAGTCTTTTAACAGTAAAAATACCGCTTTGCACATATCATTTATTGTTCCGTTTAAACGCTGTTTAAGGTTTAAAAGCGGTGTTATTGCCTTTACGCGCAGTTCATTTATTTCGCATAAGCGGTTTTTAATATCATCTTCGTCTGCGTTTTCTTTAACCTTTAAACCGTCTGGGTCCATTGTAAAATCGTTTAGCCACGCTTTACTGTCTACTGTCCACAAATAAACATAATTTTCTAAAACAGAAGTGTTTTCGGTATCAAAACCATCAACCAAACCTGTTTTTAAAAATGTTAATATGTCGGCTGTAGAAAAGCCGTTTACCGCCAATAAAGCACTTGAAATAAGGCGGTAAACCGGTGTTGTGGCAAGACTTTCACGGTTATCGGTAAAGCAAGGAATATTGTTTTTTTGCGCCCACCTTAAAAATTCCGAAGCATATTTTTGGCCATCACGCACAATTACCGCAAAATCTTTATAGCGGTAACCCCTTTCCCTTACAAGTTTTTTAATTAGTGTTGTTGCAAAAGCCGTTTCTTCTTCAATACTTTTTGAACTGCAAAACAAAACATTTTTTGTTTCTTTATTAAATTCATTCGCACCTAAAGACAGCGCCTTTTCTACACACTTCATTTCTTCGGTATTATAAAAAGTTTCTTTTAAAACGATATCTTCGCACACTTTAACTGCGTGTTTTTTGGCTAAATTTTTAATTTCACGCGCAGTTTGGCGGCTATTATAAAAAATATCCAGCGTGTCATTTTCTAAAGTATCACAAAGCGCAGTAACGGTTAAACTGTTTGCCTTTGTTAAAATATTTTCAATAATTTTCTTTTGTTGGCCGGTAAAGCCCAAAAAACCGTCTATATAAACATTTTTACCGCTAAAATAATTTGAATTTTTAAGTTGTCGGTAAAGAACAGTAAGCTTGTCCGCAGGGTCAACAAATCGTTTTTCGGTTTCGGCGTCGTACGCACGCCAAATAAGAGCCAATGCGCCAAGTTTTGTTTTTAAAGCGCCGTCGGTTAGTTGTTCTGCCGCATTTTCTAACATTTCGGGGGTTATTGCGCTTATTTTAAACTCGCCTATCATATCAACAACTTTTGCGGCAAAACGCGAAGAAGAAATATACCTTTTAAAAACAGGCAAAGTGTCTTTTAGTTCTTTTAATGTGCGCGACATAAAAATTATTTTATCGGCATCGTTTAAAACCTCTTTACAGTTTCCGCCTGTTATGTAAGAAACAGTTTCGGCAAGAGAGGAAAAACTTAAAACGGTGCAATACTGCGAAAGGTTATCACCCAAAACTTCAAGCACATTACATTCGCTGTTAAAGGAATACTGTTCGGGCACCAAAAGTATGCTGGGTATGTTTTTTTCAGCATCCGACTTTATTTTTTGAAGCACGGTATTTGTTTTGCCCGAAGCGGCTTTACCAACAATATAGCGAAGCATTTTAAACCTCCTGAAAATTTATAATTTAATTGTAACACAAATTGCGTTTTTTTGCGACAGTTTTTTACTTTATAATTATATCATCTTAATTGTACCGTTTTTAGTACATTAAAAAACAAAATTTCTTAAAAGCGCTAAAAGTAACCCAATCGGAATTCCGCCGAAAGTAACTGCCGAAAGTGTAAAGGCATTAAGCGGTATATAAAGCGAAGAAAAAATTGAAGTTAAATTTAAAACTGCCCAAAACCAAAACGAAATAAAAGAATTTATAAAAAACTGTTTTATTGGTCTTTCGGTCTTAATTAAAAACCTTAAATATAAAAGCGAATATATAATTAAAAAAATAATACCTACTGTTTTGCATATTTCCATAAAAAGCACCTCGTAACAATATATGCAAAAAAATAGGTATAAAATGCAAAAACCGTGTTGCTTTACAACACGGTTTTTAAATTATTTAGATAAAACAGTTGCAACAACGGTTGTTGCCAATGCCAAAACAACAAAAGCAATACCGCAAATGGTTGTAAGGCGTTTTAAGAACGCATCGGCTGTTCTTGATTTATTCTTTGAAAGGAATGTATCGGCACCGCCACTTATTGCGCCGCTAATACCAGCCCTGCGGCTTTGTTGCAAAAGAATTAAAACAATAATTACAATAGAAAGAAGTGCTAAAAGTACACCCAAAATAATTTCTAAAACTTCCATTATTTTACCTCCATAAACAATTAACAGTAGTAATAATATCATAAACCATAATAAAAATCAAGTTATATTTTGTTTTTTATTAAAGCAAAGAATTAAATTTAATTACAACAGCAACTTTCAAAAAGTTTATTAATATTAAGCCGTTTTTCTTGCTTGTTTAATATGAAATTAAGTTTTTCAAATAATTCTTCGTTTCCCGAATAAAACGCCTCGCTAATATTTCGGCACACTGCAATATGAAGCGCACTTCTTAAAACGCCGTCTGCCATTGAAAGATTTATGCTTGGGTCAATATTGGTAATTATCATTTTATTATCTTCAATTTCAAAAAGGCAATATCCGCAAGGGGTGCTCCCGTCAGTTGCTTGTACACCGCCGCTGTTTTGCGTTAAATTAACCCCGGCTTTCTTATAAAGTGAAGACAAATCTTCACCGTATACACCTTTTACCGTTATCACTTTACTTCGCCCTCTTTACTAACAGAAATACTGTTTAAACGCCTTAATTCTTTTTCGTTTAAATCACGCCATTTGCCTTGCGGAAGCATTCCAAGTTTAACACCTGCAATTTCGGTTCTTTTAAGGCGTAAAACCTTTAAACCAACTGCTTCGCACATTTTACGAATTTGACGGTTTCTGCCTTCGGTAATAATAAAAATTAAAACGGTTCTGTCTTCTTTTCTTTCTGCCACAAAGCAGTCGCAAGGTAGCGTTTTTTTGCCGTCAATTTCAATGCCTGTTTGAAGCGGTAAAAGTTGTTCTTCAAAAACTTTACCGCCAACTGTAACCCTATAAGTTTTGGTAACATGTTTAGACGGGTGGGTTAAGGAATTTGCAAATTCGCCGTCGTTGGTCATAAACAATAAACCCTCGGAATCACGGTCAAGACGGCCAACAGGATACACCCTTACCCCAACATCTTTAACAAGTTCGGTAACACATTTTCTGCCAAGTTCGTCTGACATTGTGGTAACAAAACCGCGCGGTTTATGGAGCATTATGTAAACCTTTTTATTAACAGGCACCACCGCTTTTGAACTTACCGTAACTTTATCGCGCACAGGGTCAACCTTGTCGCCAAGTTTGGCAATTCTGCCGTTTACCTTTACCTTTTTGTTTTCAATAAGTTCTTCGGCTTTTCGCCTTGAAGCAACGCCGCAATCAGCCAAATGCTTTTGCAAACGCACTTTATTATCTTTCATATAATATCTCCTAATATTAACTTGAAGTTCAGCGTCCAAGTTTCAAAAAAACTTAACTTTCTTTTATTTATAGTTTCATTGCAAATAATTTTACTTCTTGCAATTAAATTACTTCCGTTTTTATATTCAATAAAGCCAATTTCCTGCCCTTTGGTAACGGGGGCATATAAAACTTTTGGAAAATACACATTTTTTGTTATTATTACATTTTCGCTAACCTTAAAACTAAGCGATTCGCTTTTTGCAAAAAGAGTTTCCTTTTCACCCATTATAACTTTACAGGAAAATTCTTGCTCATCAAAAGTATAACTTTTTGGTTTCACAACCGAAAAACCGTAATTTAACATTTCCCGGTGGTCGTTCCAATCGTTTGGTGCCTTTAGCGTTACCGCAATTAAATAAACCCCGTCTTGCTTTGCCGCCGTTACCAAGCACCTGCCCGATTTTTTAGTAAAACCGGTTTTAACACCAAAAACGCCCGATTCATTAAGCAACCTATTATGGTTTGTTAAGGTAATTTTTGTTCCATCAAGCGAAACTGTCATTGTTTTCTTTGAACAAGCATTAACAAAATCTTTGTTGCAAAGAGCCACTTGAGTTAGTTTGGCAAGTTCATGGGCTGTGGTATAGTGAGTATCGCCGTCTAACCCCGAAGGTGTATTAAAATGAGTATTAACAAGCCCAAGTTCTTCTGCCCTTTTGTTCATTAACTCTACAAAATTTTCCACGCTTCCGCTAACGGCAACCGCCGCCACATTTGCAGCGTCATTGCCTGAAGCCAACATCATTCCGTAAAGAAGGGTTTCACAACTTACCTTCATTCCCTTTTTAAGCCCGAGCGAAGTTCCTTCGGCAGAAAAAACTTCGTTGCCCACAGTTACAATATCGCTTAATTTTTTGTTTTCGCATAATAACAGTGCAGTCATTATTTTTGTTGTGCTTGCCATAGAAAGACGCTTATCTTTATTTACTTGGTAAAGTACCTTTCCGCTATCGCCGTCAATTAAAACTGCCGAAGCCGCAGAAACACCGTTTGCAGTAACATTACTGCAAAAAAGCACACAAAAAACCGCTAAAAACAGCGCAAAAAACTTTTTCAAAACCATACACCTTCCCTTAACACAAGGTTATGAAAAGGGGTAAAAATCTATTCTTAATTTGCTTTATTAAATGTTTCTTTTACTTTATCTATAATTTCGGGTGCCGCCGCAATAGCGCGGTCAATTGAATTAGATTCTGTGGTAATTGGAAGCACCCTTACGCCGTTTGCCGTTACACTTAAAAATGCAACCGGTGTAACGCTTAAGCCGGCGCCACCGCCACCGCCAAAAGCCGTATTTGCGGTTTTGTTTGGAAAATCTGCCCCACCCGAAGCAATGCCCATTGTTATTTTAGAAACAGGAATTAAAGTGTTTTCCCCAATTACTATAGGTTTGCCAACAATGGTATCTGCATCAACCACAGCGCGTAATTTTTCCATTGTAACATCTAAAATGTTTTTAATACTGCTTTCTGCCATATTATCACTTTCCTTTATATGACTTATTTACTAAAATTTAAAAATTATTCTTCTTTTTCTGTTTCTTCCGCTAAATCGCCCAAAGCCGAAAGTTGTTCGGCAAGAACGGGCATTTCAGATGCATTATTTCGTTCAATAGGCGGAAGTTCTTTTATATCGCTTATTCCAAAGCAACGCAAAAAGTTTTTGGTTGTACCGTACAAAAGCGGTCTGCCCGGAAGTTCAAGCCGTCCTTTTTCTTCAATTAAACCTTTTTCCAAAAGGTTCGTAACGGTACTTGAACAGTCTACCCCTCGCACCTGTTCAATAAACGCCTTTGTAACGGGTTGGTTATAGGCAACCACAGCCAAAACTTCCATACCTGCTGCGGAAAGCGGAGATTTACGGCGCATATCGGCAACCTTTCTTATGTAGGTGCCGTATTCGCTTTTTGAACAAAGTTGATAAGCATTTTCCAAACGCACAAGTTCAATACCGCGGTCAGAAAGTTTTTCTGCCAATTTATCCATTGTTTTAACAACTTCGTCAAAATCTATTTCAAAAGCAAGGGCAAAACGGTCAATGCTAACGCTTTCGCCCGAAGAAAACAACACCGCTTCAAAAGCCGCAGTTAAATCAGTTTTCATTGTTTTTCTCCTTTATTAAAGTAATTCTTGTGTCACTGCTTTGTCCGTCTATTTTTACGCGGTTGTTTTTACAAAGTTCCAAAACCGCAAGAAAGGTTGCAACAAGTTCCGAACGGCTTTTTGCGCCCGAATAAAGTTCACTTAATTTCTTGGTACCGCTGCGCACAAGGTTTCTTAAAACATAAACTATTTTGGTTGAAACCGAAACAATTTTTTTGGCAACAATTTTTGTAAACGGCGCCGAAGACACGGGTGCTTTTCGCATTCCTTTGCCCACCGCCGACAAATATGCATCGTAAAGTACGCTTGACTTATGGGTTAAGGCATAGGTTTTATCAACTTCAACCTCTTCAGCCACACGCACAAAGCGGTCGTACTTTGCGTAAATTTCGGTAAGTTTTTGCGCAGTTTCACGGCAAAGTTGGTATTCAATAAGTTCGCCTGTGAGTTGCTCTTTTAATTCTTCAATTTCTTCGTGTTTCGGAAGCAAACTAATTGTTTTTATGTAAATTAAACGCGAAGCCATTTGAAGAAAATCACTTGCAACATCCATATCTTCCTCTAAATTCATTTTTTCAATATGAGAAAGATACTGCTCAATTAAAACCGTAAGTTTAATTTCATTAATATTCAGTTTGTTTTTTGCAATAAGTTGTAAAAGCAAATCAAGGGGGCCCTCAAAATCTTCCAACTTATACGAAAGCATAACTTCCATAATTCACCGTCAATTTTTAAAAATTTTAAAACCCAAAAATTAAACCGGGTAAAATGCTAATTATTTTATAAATAAAACCAGCCACCAAGTTCATTGGCCCGTCAAGAACGCCTGTATAAATTAAAAGCAAAATGAAAAGTGTGAAAAAGCGTTCATATTTCATTATTAAAAAATAATATTTTGAGGGCAAAAAAACATTTAAAAGGCGCGAACCGTCAAGCGGTGGAATTGGTATTAGGTTAAATACCGCCAAACTGATATTTATTTGTGTAAAAAACATAAAGAAAAGCGAAATATAAAAAAGCCATACGCTGTCTCTTGAAATATTTAAATAGGCAACTAAATAATAAAAAAACCACGAAATACCGCCAAGCAAAATATTCATTAGCGGACCGGCAAAAGCGGTTATTGCCATACCGGTTTTAGGGTTTCTAAAGTTTGCAGGGTTTACAGGTACAGGTTTTGCCCAACCAAAACCAAAGAACAAAATACCAAGAGCGCCCCAATAATCAATATGTGCCATTGGGTTTATAGTAAGCCGTCCCATATAACGCGCAGTTCTATCGCCCAATTTATCGGCAATAAAGGCGTGGGCATATTCATGAAACGGCAAGGTAATAAAAATTACAACCAAAGCCGAAACAACATATGCTATAACTTGGTAAAAATTCATACTTCCGCTTAATAATCTAATAAGCAATTATAAGACTCCCTTTTAGATGTTTATAGTTAATTTTATTATATAACAGCAAGTATATTTTTGCAAGAAAAAAACGCCCTTTTGGGCGTTTTTTTAATAATATAAATTTTTATTTCTGCGAACGGGCTCACAGGTGTAATTTATGCCAAGTTTTTTAAGCACCATTTCATCGGTTTCGTTAAGCATTACCGAAGAATGAAGTTCTGCACCGCGCAAACGGCTAATTTTTTCAAGCGCCTTGCTTGCCTGCGGGTTTACCACCGCACTGCTTGAAAGCGCAATTAACATTTCGTTTGAATTAAGATGAGAGTTTTTGGAACGGAATGTTTCCCTTTTAAGTTTAACAATGGGTTCAATAAACGATTGTGCAAGAAGTGGCACATCATCGTCAATATCAGCCATAATTTTCATTGCATTAAGCATTGCCGCAGAAACACTGCCAAGCAGTTCGCTGCTTTTGCCTGTTACAATTTCACCGTTATCAAGTTCAATAGCAACAGCGTGTTTACCCGAACTTTCCGCCTTATTTAAAGCAGGTTTTACAACCGCCCTTTGAGCAAGTGTAACTTCGGCCTGTTTCATTATTGAATCGGCCTTAATTACGGCAGATTCACCAACCCTGCCCATAAGTTTATCGCACAAAACTTTATAGTAACGGCGCACAATTTCGTCTTTTGCCGCTTCGCACACAGCGTCATTATCAACAATGCAGTTGCCCACCATATTTACACCCATATCGGTTGGCGACTGGTAAGGGCTTTCGCCCAAAATCTGTTCTAAAATTGCCTTTAAAAGCGGAAACGCTTCAACATCGCGGTTGTAGTTTACCGTCATTTCGCCGTACGCTTCAAGATGGTATGGGTCAATCATATTAAGGTCGTTTAAATCGGCAGTAGCCGCTTCATAAGCCAAGTTTACAGGGTGTTTAAGCGGTAAATTCCAAATTGGGAATGTTTCAAATTTAGCATAACCGGCCGTAACACCGCGTTTGTGTTCGTGGTAAAGCTGTGAAAGGCAGGTAGCCAACTTTCCGCTGCCGGGGCCAGGTGCGGTTACAATAACAAGCGGTTTAGTAGTTTCAATATATTCGTTTCTGCCATAACCTGCTTCGCTAACAATAAACGGAATGTTGTTGGGGTAGCCGTCAATTACATAATGCATATAAACATTAAGCCCAAGATTTTTTAATTTCTTTTTGAATACATCAGCGGCGTACTGACCTGCATATTTAGTTATAACAACACTGCTAACATAAAGCCCAACCGAACGGAACGAATCTATAAGGCGCAACAAATCGGTGTCGTAAGAAATACCCAAATCACCGCGAATTTTGTTCTTTTCAATGTCCACAGCGCTAATGGCAATAACAATTTCAGAGCACTCTTTAAGGTTTAAAAGCATTTTCATTTTGCTGTCGGGTTTAAAGCCGGGTAGTACGCGTGAGGCGTGAAAGTCGTCAAAAAGTTTGCCGCCAAGTTCTAAGTACAACTTGCCGGAAAATTTATCAATTCTTTCTTTAATGTATTTAGACTGAAGTTCCAAATACTTTTCGTTATCAAAACCAACTTTCCTAATCATATATACCACCTTTTAACCCCTGTGCCATGAATTTAACATACCAATTATACGATATATATTTACTTTTTTCAACCATAAACTTAAAATTTTTTACTAATAAGTATAGCACCAAGTTTTATGAAATATAATAGAAACATAAGTATATTATTTTTTGAGGTGAATACTATGTTTAAAAAGTTAAAACCCTATATAATTTCTATTGCCATTGCGTTGGCTGTAGGCGGTCTTGCGGCGTTTTTTACAAGAAACAGTATGGATATTTATAAAACAATTGACCGCCCTCCCCTTTCTCCGCCAAGCATTTTATTTCCTATTGTATGGACAATACTTTATGTGCTTATGGGTATAAGCGCCGCATTGGTATATAACAAAAGGGGTGTAAATTATAGCCAAGTTTCTGTTTCGTTATCGGTATACGCAATAAGTTTGTTTTTAAACTTTTGGTGGAGCATTATATTTTTTAATGCAAGAATGTATTTGTTCGCTTTTATTTGGATAATTTTGCTGATTATCAGCGTTGCTCTAACAATTTATAAATATTGGAGCATTTCAAAACCCGCGGCAATTTTACAAATACCATATTTGTTGTGGACCCTTTTCGCGGCATATTTAAACTTTGGAATATACATTTTAAACAAATAAACAAAGCGCGGTATTTTTATACCGTGCTTTTAAATTTGGGTATTGACTATTTAAAAATATTAAAGTATAATACAATGGCTGTCAAAAAATAAATAACGAGATGTGGCTCAGTTTGGTAGCTTTAAGTACGAGCGCGTCCTGTGGACGATACAGCGAGTACGAAAAGGCGCAGCGGTCAAAGTTTATAGGCGCTACCAGCCGTTGTAAACTTTGGGCACCGCAAGAGTAGCTGCACTGCAGCGCGGCAAAATTGCCTTGTTAATTTATAGTATTAGCGAAAAAACTTAATAACGAGATGTGGCTCAGTTTGGTAGAGCGCTGCGTTCGGGACGCAGAGGCCGCAGGTTCGAATCCTGTCATCTCGACCACATAAGAACCTCGTATGCAATTTGCGTAGTTGAGGTTCTTTTTTTTTGTAGTTTTTTTATCTTCCTCTGTATTCTTGTTTTAGTACTTCGGCCATTTCTTCGGGGGATTCTTTACAACCGTTTGACAACCAAAGTTTTATTATGGCATTTAGCCCGTTTCTAAAAAATTCAATATGATACTTTATGTTGCTGTCTATGTGTTCTTTTTCGGCTCTTTTTTTATCGTATATTGAAATTAAATGTTTGTCATCATAACAAAGTTTAAAATATGTATTATAAAATATTTGGTTTTCTTTAATGTGTTTAAACATTTTAAGGGCGCCGCTTCGCTCGTTAAAATAATCATATTCGGCAAAAAGGTTACTGAACTCTTTTTCAAGTTTTTCCCTTGTTTTATCGGCAAGGTCAAAAATATCAATGTAATTTGCATAAAAGGTACTGCGGTTTAATCCGGTATTCTTAATAATATCGGAAACCGTTATTTCTTTAATTTCACGGGTTTGCAAAAATTCTATAAATGCCTTTTCAATTTTTTCTTGCGATTCTTTACGCCGTTTATTGTTTTTTACATTCATAACAGTTCTCCATTATTCCAACACTTGCGACCAAATTGATGGTCGTTTTTTCTTTTATTCCAACACTTGTTGTTAATTTGTTGATTGTTTATCTTATATAAAAACAGTATACTATATTTGCAATAAAAACACAAGTGTTGGTTTAATGAAAGGAGAATTTATTATGAAAAAAAGTAGTTTTGTTGCTCTTATTATGGGTACTGTAAGCGGAGTTCTTTTTGCACTTGGTATGTGTATGGCTCTTTTACCCGAATGGAATTCCTTTAAGGAAGGCATTATTTTTGGTAGCATAGGTATTGTTTTGGGCATTATTACAGCACTTATTTGGTGCAAAATGGAAAACAAAACTTTACCCAAAATGAATGCAAAGAATGTTCTTCGCACTGTTTATGCAATTATTGCTGTGCTGGTGCTTGGCGTTGGTATGTGTATGTGTCTTGTTTGGGAACAAATTATTTGGGGAACACTTGTTGGTTTGCTTGGTATTATTATGTTAATTGCACTTATACCAATGATTAAAGGCATAAAATGAGAGTACTAAAAATTGCAAGAAGCCCTTACACAAGTCTTGCATTTAACTCTTTATATGCAATAGGAAACGGTGTTATTGGTTTTCTTACACATTCTTGGTGGTTTATTACGGTTGGCGCATATTACACCGTACTTGCCACAACCCGATTTTCAGTTTTGCAAATAAAACGAAAAGCCGACGGAAATTACGGTACCGAACTTTTTGCAAGAAAAATTACGGGTATTTTGTTGGTTATACTTTCACTTTGTATAATTGGTGTAAATATTTTATCTGTCGTTAAAGACAGAGGCACCTATTTTCACAAAATTGTAATGATTACCATTGCAACATATACATTTACAAAAATTACAATTGCAATTATTGGTATGGTAAAAGCAAAACACTCTGCTTCACCGGTATTAAAGACACTTCGCAACATTGCGCTTGCCGATGCTTGTGTTTCTGTTTATACAATGCAAAGGTCAATGTTAGTGTCGTTCCCGGGAATGAAAGAAACAGAAATTTTATTACTGAATATTTTAACAGGAACTGCAGTATGGATTATTGTACTGCTTCTTGGGATAAACCTAATTGGAGGAAAAAAGATAGATATGGCTAAATCTAAAATAGTAAAAGCAAACGAAAAAATTGCCGAAGCGGTAGTAGACGGATATAAAAAAATTGAAAAAGGCGTTACACAGGGATATACAAAAATTGAAGACAAATTTGTAGACGCTTATTTAACAAAAGACGGTGAAACCGTTGAAGAAGCCAAAGCAAGACTTAAAAAGACAAAATAAAGAAAACGACCGACTGAAGTCGGTCGTTTTTTATTACATATTTTCAAGATATAAAAGCATTTCGGTGATTTTAGCAAGTTCGCTTGGTTTATTTTTTTGCAACCATTTTTGTTCGTACTCTTTAATAAAATCGGCTGTTTGAACGGTTGTTTCGGCATTAACGCCAACCATTTTACCGCCAAGCTGTGCTAAAACAACAAGCGCTTTTGCGCAAATAATTGCTTCTTCCCTGACTTCATCATATTCCCATTTTTGAGAACTGAGTTCCGCAATAATTTCACCGCACTCTGCTTGAATTTCTTTTATTTTTTCTATATCTATTGTGAAATCGGCTTTGTATTCTTCGCCGTATCTAACTTTAAAGTAAGTATTGCAGAAAAGATTCCAAGTTTCGCCGAATTTTGTGTGAATTTCGCTTAATTTAGTTAAATACTTAACCGCATTATTACTGCCGTAAACAAGTTTATTAAGTAATTCGTAATATTCTTCGTTTGCTTTGGTTGCCACAGCCCACGATTTAGCGGCGCCAAGCACCATACCCTGCAAATAAAGTTCGGTGCTTGAGGGGTTTGCATAATCGCCCCAACTTGTATTAAGAACACCAACTGCGCCGTATTTATGGCCTAAATCAATTAACTTTTCAATATTGCTTTGGCCACAGTCAAGGTTTTCACAAAATCTGCTCCAGTTACATACACCGGGGCAAACGATTTGTTTTTTGCCGGTTTCGGCAAATTTTGCAACAACGCTTTCGGGTGGGTTTTTCCAATAGTTCCAGTTAAGAAAATAAATATCGTCTGGCAAATCTTCAATGGTTTCTGGGTGCTGAAGCACAATATCTGCCCACATCATAACCTTTTTGTCCTGTGAAGTTACAAAATTGGCAATCTCTTTTATGAAATTAACATATATTTCCCCTGCTTTTTCGCCATAAGTACTGTCAAGGTCAAAGGTTTCGTCACCGCAAATATTAAATTTATCGCTTTTAAAATTGGGGTGATACTGCGAAATTAAACTTTTAACAAGTTCTAAACTTTCAGGGTTTTGGGGGTCAACAGTGTGGTGAAGCATACGCGAAACCCAAAAGTTGTGCGGTGTAGAAAAATCTTTTAAAACACGCAAATGTTTATATTCTTCCTGCTCTAAAATTTCGTACATATGGCCAAAGGTTGCTATTGACGGAATAAATTCAATGAAGTTATCAAAACAATACTTATCAAGTTCAATAAGTTCTTCTTTAGTTATGTAGCCGGTTTTTTTAATTAGTTCTTTGGTTTCGTTAAATTCATAAACATGTTCAACATAAAGTTGCAAAGAGTTTACTTTAAACTGCGCCAAAAAATCAATGAGTTCTTTTAAGCTTTTAAGTGTAGGAATTTTGCCCCTTGTTATATCGTAATAATGACCGCGGTAAGCAAAATCGGGCCAATCTTCAATATGCAAGCACGGGATTTTTTCCTCTTTAAAAATTTGGCGCAAAGTTTGAATAGCGTAAAACACGCCGTTTAAACCGTTTGCCGAAATTAAAATGCTGTTTTCGGTAATATCAATGGTGTATTTTTCGCCGTTTTCACCGTTTGTTTTAATAATAATTTCTGCACCATTTGCTGAAACAGGCAATTTGTTTAACGCATTTTTAATGCGGTAATCAATTTCTTCACCATACGGCCGGGTGGCGTTGTTATGAAGAAAGCCATTTTTGATTTCAAGTTTTTTAACATAAGGCAATAAATTCATAAAAAACAGTCCTTTTTTTGTTTTTTGCAAGTTAATTTTAAACTTTTTTTATTGGTTTGTAAAGATTTATTTTGCAATAAAGCAAATTTTATGATAATATAGTATTAGACAGGGGGAATTTATATGAATAAAAAGTTATATAGGTCTAAAACCAATAAAAAATTAGCAGGCGTTTGCGCAGGTATTGGCGATTATTTTGGAATTGACCCTACATTAGTTCGCTTGGCTTGGGTGTTCTTTTGTATTCTTGGCGGAAGCGGTATTTTAGCATATATTATTTGCGCACTTGTTATTCCCGAAGAAGAAGACAATATTTTAAATTAAACTTCTTTAAAAATTAAATCGGCGTTATCCAAACGGATAACTCCGATTTTTATTTATACTCTTTTTACGCCAATTGTAATTTTTTCGCCGTTAATATCCCACTCTTTTGTGTAAGCGCCGTCAATTAAGTTTTCGGTGTTAATAGTGTTTGCAAGAGTATCGCGCGAAATTTCGTCAAAGTTTTTATTTGCGTAATCTTTAACCTTTTGACTTCCAACAAAACATACTGTTATGTTGTCCATAACATTAAAGTCTGCCTCTTTACGCATTGTTTGAATTTTGCTTATAATTTCGCGAACAAAGCCCTCTTCAATAAGTTCATCTGTAAGCACGGTATCAAGTGTTACGCTTATACCATTATCGCTTACCGAGAATAGACCGTCTTTTTGGGTTGTTTCAATAAGCAAATCTTCGGCGGTTAGTTCTACTAAACCGTCACCAAAATCAAACACAAGTTTGCCATTTTTATCAAGTTCTGCCTTTGCGCTTGAATTAAGACCTGCAAGTGCTTCTTTTATTTTGCCAAGTTGTTTGCCGTATTTAGGTCCAACGGTACGAAGTTGCGGTTTAAATGCATATTCAACAAGTTCTAAACTATCATCTGCAAAGCAAACTTCTTTAAGGTTAAGTTCTTCTTTAATAATGTTAAGATACTCTTCGCCCAAATCACCGTCGTATTTTACATACATTTTAGAAAGCGGCTGACGGTTTTTACGGTTAGAACCGTTACGCGCAGCGCGACCCAAAACAACAATATCAAGCACTGCTTTCATATCTTGTTCAAGTTTTTGGTCAATTTTATCTTCCTCTACACACGGGAAAAGGCAGAGGTGAATACTTTCGGGTGCAGTTTTATCTACACTTCCAACAAGGTTTAAGTAAATGCTTTCAGCCATAAACGGAATCATTGGCGCGGCTGCCTTTGCAGTTACAACAAGGGCAGTATAAAGTGTCATATATGCCGCAATTTTGTCGTCATTCATTTCGGTTGCCCAATAGCGTTCACGCGAACGGCGCACATACCAGTTACTTAATTCATCTACAAAATCTTGCAGTGCCCTTGCGGCTTCGGGAATACGGTATTTGCCTAAATTATCATCAACCTCTTTAACGGTTGAATTAAGACGGGAAATAAGCCAACGGTCCATAACCGAAAGGTGACATTCATCAATATTGTATTTTGTTGGGTCAAACTTATCAATGTTTGCATAAAGCACATAAAACGCATAGGTGTTCCAAAGTGTGCCCATAAACTTGCGTTGACCTTCAACTACTGCTTTGCCGTGGAAACGGTTAGGAAGCCAAGGCGCAGAGTTGGTGTAAAAATACCAACGAATTGCATCGGCACCGTAAGTTTCCAGCGCTTCAAACGGGTCAACCGCGTTGCCCTTTGATTTACTCATTTTCTGGCCGAATTCATCTTGCACATGGCCCAAAACAATTACATTTTTATATGGTGCTTTATTAAACAGCAAAGTGGAAATTGCAAGAAGCGAATAGACCCAACCGCGAGTTTGGTCAACCGCTTCCGAAATAAAGTTTGCGGGGAATTCGGCTTCAAATTTTTCTTTATTTTCAAAGGGATAATGATGCTGTGCAAAAGGCATTGAGCCCGAATCAAACCAACAGTCAATAACTTCGGGAACGCGTTTCATTTGCTTAGCGCAAACAGGACATTTAATTGTAACAGCATCTATAAACGGGCGGTGAAGTTCAATATCATCGGGGCAGTTATCAGACATACTTTTTAGTTCTTCAATACTGCCGACAGCGTGGCGATGGCCGCATTCACATTCCCAAATGTTAAGAGGTGTACCCCAATAACGATTACGGGAAAGCCCCCAATCTTGAACATTGGTAAGCCAATCACCAAAACGGCCTTTGCCAATGCTTTCGGGTATCCAGTTTACTGTGTTGTTATTTTTAATAAGGTCGTCGCGCACCGCAGTCATTTTAATAAACCAAGATTCCCTTGCATAGTAAATAAGCGGTGTATCACAACGCCAACAGAACGGATAATCGTGTTCAAATTTGGGTGCGCTGAAAAGAAGTTTTCGGCTGTCAAGGTCAACAAGTACCTTCGGGTCGGCATCTTTTACAAAAAGGCCGGCAAAAGGTGTTTCTTCTGTCATATTACCCTTTGCATCTACAAACTGAATAAAGGGTAAATCGTACTTTCTGCCAACATTGGCGTCGTCTTCACCAAACGCAGGGGCAATGTGAACAATACCTGTACCGTCGCTCATTGTTACATAAGTGTCGCAAGTAACAAAATGCGCTTTCTTTTGCTGCTTTTCGGCAACATCGCCGCTGCACTTATAAAGCGGTTCATATTCTTTATGTTCAAGGTCTGTGCCTTTATAGGTGTTAAGCACCGTATATGCCGGTTTTTCTTCAGTAGCAAGTTCAGAGAGCACTGTATCGGCAAGGGCAGACGCCAAATAATAGGTATAGCCGTCGGCTGCCAAAACTTTAACATATTCTTCACCGGGGTTTACGCAAAGCGCGGTGTTTGACGGTAAAGTCCAGGGTGTTGTTGTCCAAGCAAGGAAATAAGCGTCTTCACCCACAACCTTAAAACGAACAACTGCAGAGCGTTCTTTTACTGCTTTATAGCCCTGTGCTACTTCGTGAGAAGAAAGCGGGGTTCCGCAACGGGGGCAATAAGGAACAATTTTAAATCCCTTGTAAAGAAGATTTTTTTGGTAAATTTCTTTAAGTGCCCACCATTCAGATTCAATAAAGTTATTATCGTAGGTAACATAAGGGTCATTCATATCGGCCCAAAAGCCAACGGTTTTGGAAAAATCTTCCCACATACCTTTATACTGCCAAACGCTTTCTTTACAGTGAGAAATAAATTCGGCAAGGCCGTATTTTTCAATTTGTTCTTTGCCGTCAATTCCGAGTTTCTTTTCAACTTCAAGTTCAACAGGCAAACCATGGGTGTCCCAGCCCGCTTTTCTTGGCACCATACAACCTTTCATTGTGCGGTAACGCGGAATCATATCTTTAATAACACGGGTTAGCACATGGCCAATATGCGGTTTACCGTTTGCGGTTGGAGGACCGTCGTAAAAAACATAGGGTTCGCCGTCTTTGCGCTGTTCTATGCTTTTTTCAAAAATTTGGTTGTCACTCCAAAATTTTTCAATTTTCTTTTCTTCTTCTACAAAATTAAGATTTGTTGACACACTTTTATACATAAAAGTACACCCTTTCTTAAAAAAACGGCCTTCGCCCTACTAATAGGACGAAAGCCGTAAGTTATTCGTTACCACCTATTACGTATACTAACATATGCGGTTCATATAACGGTGAACAACCGGCACAGCTTAAACAAAAATGCTTCGGCCTACAACTCAGGAGTGATTTTCGTTAATTTACTACTTTTGCCGAACTTACACCAACTTCGGCTCGCTTTGAATTTCGTAAAAAAGCTACTCTCTCCGTCACAGTTTTTAAATTACTTTAATATATTATCATATCTCTTTTAAAAAATCAACATTATTCTTCCAATGGGCAAAGTTTTCCCACAACAACAAACCTTGCGTTATCGCTTGAATAGGCGCAGGTTGAAAAAGTAACCAGCGTATCGGCTTCGTTTACCGCAACATTTGTATTATAGCGCGAACGAGCAAGCACATGGGAAATTAAAGATTTATGCTGTGCTTCGTTTGTTACGGTATTGTAAATTAAATCTTCAACATTGGTTTCATACGCCGAAATAATTTCAACCCTGTAATTCATTTGCGGTGTATACAAATAAAAGTATGGATATTCTGCATAATAACTGTGGTTTCGGTAACGCAGAAGCGAAGCAAACATTGTGCCGTTTTTCATGCTGTGACCATAAAAAATAGTGTTATAATCGGTAAAATCGCCTTTGTTGCGAAAATCTATATAAATTGAACCGTTTACATTTTGTCTGCCGTCAATTAAATGGTTTAAATAGTATTGGTTATTATCGGTATGCATAACAGGGTAGTTAATTATGCCGTTTTCGTTAAATATCCAAGCAACAACTTCTTGGTTTTTTGCTTTTAAACTGTTAAAATTTATACTTTTTGGTATTGGCGCATGGTAATACCCTTTTTCTTCTTCCTTTGGTTGTTCATTATTAATTTGGCTATCGGTTTTTTCGTAAGAAACAACCTCGTCAATAAGTCCCTCTTTAACCTTGTTTGTGGTGCCGAGTTGAATATAATAAGATGCAATTTTATAAATACAAAAAACAAACACAAGTGAAAAAGCAACTATTAAAGAGTTATAAACCCATTTCTTTTTCAAAATAACACTTCCCTTTTTAAAATTTAAATACTGCTTTGCCCTCTTTTAACTGTAATTTGGCATTAAATTCTTTGTTGTTTTTGGAAATAAAACCATTTATTTGGGCGGTTTCGCCGTTTGCTAATAAAAGTTTAACATTTGCCGCCGATATTACCCTGCCGCAAATAACGCCCGAAACTTTAAAACTACAACCCTCTTTATAACCTGTGCAACCATAGCCGTATTTATTACGCACTACTTCCCTTTTACAAATTGGGCAGTTACCAACAATATCCATATAAAAGCCCATATCGGTATCAGTTTCAAGGGACATAGGTTTTCGGTTAAATACTTCGCTTATTTCGCCTTTTGCAATATTAACGCTATCATCAACCGTCATTTCCTTTTTAAAAACGCTTTTAAGCGCCTTTCCAAGCGTACTTGTTTTATATTTATCCATATTTATACCAAGCCGAACAAGAGATTCTATAAAATATTCGCCTTCGGGCAGTATTTTATAAACATCCTTTTGAAGCGAAATATAACGGCTTTTTATGGCGTTATCAATAATTGAAGTTCTTGTGGCTTCGGTTCCAAGTTCAAGCCCTTCAAACATTGCGCGGTATTCTTCGGCATCGTCTTCGTTTTCGCTTTCTGCCGCTGCCGCCTTTTCTTCACGGAAAGGGTTTTTAAGGTAATTATTAAGGGTTTCAATGGTGTAATGTTTGGGCGGTGAAGTTTCTTTTTCCTTTGGCGCAAAATTTATATTAACGGTATCTCCAATATTAAGGTTGGGTAAAATTTTGTTCTTTGCCGTGCTGTCGTCAAAGCGCGTCCAACCCGGCTTTAATATAACGGTGCCCTTTAAGGTAAACTCTTCTGCGTCACCCACCTTAATTTTAATTTCGGTTTTTTCGGCAATACATTCTTCGCTGCAAAAAACCGCTACAAAACGGCGCACAACCGTTTGGTATACCTTAAATTCTTCTTCGGTTAAAGAATCTTTTTTAGGCACTTTATAAGTTGGGGTTAGTGCCGAATGCGATTCAATTTTGCTGTCATCAAAAATAGTTTTTTTATCTTTCATAACCACAGGATACCCTATGGCTTTAAAGTTATCTATTATTTTAGAAATTTTGCCTTTTTCGGCGGTTGCCAAATATTCTGAATTTGTTCTTGGGTAGGTTAAATAACCCTTTTCGTAAAGCCCCTGAATAAGTTTTAAACTTTCATCCATAGACATTTTATATTTTTTGCCAAGAACATTTTGAAGTTTTGAAAGCGAATAAAGTTTACCGGGGTTTAGCGTATCTTTTTTGGTCTTTTTATCGCTAACAACGGCAGTAAGTGAATTATATTGTTCGCAAAGCGCTTTTGCCTTATTAAGTTCTTCTTTGCTAAACTTCTTTTTGCTGTTTAGTTCAACTGTTTCGCCGTTTGTTTCTTCATTACTTGTAATGGCATAGTAAATATCGGGCACAAAGTTTCTTATTGCTAAATCGCGGTCGTAAATTGCCTTTACAATGGGCACAATTACCCTGCCCACGCGAAGCAAAACGCCTGTTTTAAGTGTGCAATACCTTGTAAGGTTTACACCGTAAAGCCAATCAATATAAGTTCTTGCAAAGCCCTCGTTTGCAAGGTTTTCATATTCGCTTTCGTCTTTCATTTCGCTAAGTGCCTGTCTAACAGTTTCGGCAGTTTGGTCGGGCAGCCAAAGGCGCAAAAACGGTTTTTGGCTTTTTAGGGCATACTTTACGCAAAGGCGAACAATAATTTCACCTTCGCGGTCGGCGTCGCCCGCGTTTATAATTGCGTCAACATCGTTTCGGTTACACAAAGCGCTAATAATATCAAACTGCCTTTTAACGCCCGAATCCGGTTGGTTGGTTTTTGCATCTTTACGCAATTTGAACTTAAATTCATTTGGAAAACAGGGCAAATTTTCCATTGTCCATCTGCCCAAAGGGTTCGTGACATAATCTTCAATATCACAAAGCGAAAAAAGATGACCAAACGCCCAAGAAACAATATACCCCTCTCCCTCAAAATAACCGTCGCACCGCCTTAAGTTTCCAATAGCGGCAGAAATATTACGCGCAAGACTGGGTTTTTCGGCAATTATAAGTTTCATCTTTTTTCACCTCGCTTTCGTTTACACCCTATTTTAACATATATTTGTTAATTTATCTACTGTTATTGACAAAATTGTTACATTTAGTGTATTATATATTTGTAGAAATTTTGTTTTGAGGTGAAAACTGATGAGTGATTATATTTCTCCCTCTGTTATTAAACGACTTCCTCGGTACTACCGTTTTTTAGAAAATCTTGAAGCCAACAATGTTAGCCGTATTTCTTCGGCTGCCCTTGCTAAAAAAATGGGCATAACCGCAAGTCAAATAAGGCAAGACCTTAACTGTTTTGGTGGTTTTGGCCAACAAGGTTACGGGTATAATATTTCTTACCTTAAAGAAGAGATTGGCAAGATTTTGCATATTAACGAACACAAAAAACTTGTTATAATTGGTATTGGCAACCTTGGAAAAGCAATTACTAACCATATTGATTTTTCTAAAAAGGGTTATGAACTTGTTGGTCTTTTTGACAACAAAGAAACAATTATTGGCCAAAATGTTAAAGGTTTCCCTGTTAGAAACATTAACACAATTGACGATTTTTGCAAAGAATACCACCCCCAAGCCGCAGTGCTTTGCATTTCGGAAGATTCGGCAAAAGAAATTGCCTATAAACTTGTAAAACTTGGTATAAAAGGTTTTTTAAACTTCAGCCATTACGATTTGGCGCTTAATTACCCCGATATTGTTGTTGAAAATGTTCATTTTGGCGACCAACTTATGACTTTATCGTATAACATACATAATTCTAAATAATTAGTAAAAAATAAGCACGGTGATTTTTGTGATATCTACTTTGATTCGCACAGCCGTGCTTTATTTTTTTGTAACATTAGCAATTCGCCTTATGGGAAAACGCCAAATTGGCGATATGCAACCAAACGAATTGGTTATTACTTTGCTTATTTCCGAAATTGCGGCTATTCCTTTACAAGATTCAAGCCAACCAATTTTAAACGGTATTTTGGCGGTGTTTTTGCTTGTATTTTTAGAAATTGTAATTTCGGTGCTTGTAATGAAATTTGCTTCGCTTAGGAATGTTTTAAACGGCAGCAGTATTTTAATAATTAAAAACGGTGTTATTGACCAAAAAGCCATGAAAAAGGTTAGAATTACAGTTATTGAACTGGTTGAACTTTTGCGTTCGCAAGGGTATTTTGATACAAGCGAAGTGGCGTGGGCAATTTTGGAAGTAAACGGTAATTTAAGTGTTATACCAAAAGCGTATAAAAAGCCGTTAGAAGTTGGCGATTTACCCAAAGTAAAAGAGAAAAAGCCATATATGCCCCTACCCGTTATAAGCGACGGTATTTTTATTGAAGATTCAATAAAAGCCCTTAATTTAACAAAGAAAAAAATTGTTGAAATTTCGGGTGAAAAAAGCGAAAAAAATATTTTTTTAATGACATTAGACCAAAACGGAAGTAAAACAGTTGTATTAAAGGAGAATTTTTAAATGAAGCGTTTAATTGCGGCGGCTGTGGTATTTGTTTTTTTAATTACCGCTTGTGTTTCTTCGGCTTTAATTACAAAAAACCGTTGCAACAAACTTTTAACATTACTTGAACAAGAAAGCCAAATTGATGAAGCAAAAGAAATGTTTTTAAAAAACGAAAACCTGTTTTGCTTTTTTGCAAACCGCAGTTTTGTTGAGGAAATAGAGGAAAGTTTTGCAAGAATTTCAGCGCTTAACAAAGAAGAAGATTCCGCCCATTTTTATTCTGAACTTCAAGAACTTAAATTAAAGATAATACACCTAAAAGAAAGCGAACAGTTAAAGGTGAGAAGTTTTTTTTAACAAAATGTAAAAATTTTCTATGGCTATTGATTTAAGCTAATTTAAAGTATATAATATTTATTTAGATGTACTTTTGAAAGGAAGAATTTTACATAATGTTTAAAAAATTCTTGGGTTGTATTCGCGAATACAAACTACCCACTTTGCTAACATTTTTGTTTTTGCTGTTGGAAGCAGCAATTGAAGCACTTATTCCCACCATTACTGCACGTCTTGTAAACAGCATTGGCGAAAATATGGTGCTATCAGACATTTTAAAACCCGGTCTTACCCTTGTTTTAATGGCAATGTTATCGCTTTGTTGCGGTGCAGCGGCAGGTTTTACAAGCGCAAAAGCAAGTGCCGGTTTTGCAAAAAATTTGCGTTACGATGTATTTAAACAAGTGCAAGGTTTTGGTTTTAGTAACATAGACAAGTTTTCTTCCGCTTCTCTTGTTACACGCCTTACAACCGATATTACCCATGTTCAAATGGCTTATTTAATGATTATAAGAACAGCGGTAAGGGCACCGTTAATGCTTGTTTTTTCTATTGTTATGGCATTTACCATGGCCGGAAAACTTGCGGCATCATTTGTTATTATGATTCCCTTTTTAGCATTTGGCTTGTTTTTAATAAGCCGTTTTGCAATGCCTGCATTTAGCCGTGTTTTTAAAAAGTACGACCGCTTAAACGAATCTATTGAAGAAAATGTGCGCGGTATTAGGGTTGTTAAAGGTTTTGCAAGGGAAGATTATGAAAAAGAAAAATTTAACAAAGATGCCGAAAACATTAGGGTTGACTTTACAAAAGCCGAACGAATTGTTGCGCTTAATTCCCCTTTAATGCAAATTTGCATTTACTTTAATATGCTTTTTGTACTAACGGTTGGTTCTAAACTTATTATTGCAGAGCGTTTTATTGATGTTGGTCAAATTTCGGCAATGCTTACTTACGGTATGCAAATTCTTATGCAACTTATGATGCTTTCAATGATTTATGTTATGCTTACTATTTCAAGCGAATCTATGAAGCGCATTAGCGAAGTATTATTGGAAACTTCTTCGCTTGTTAGCAAAGAAAACGGAATACACGAAGTTAAAGACGGTTCTATTGAATTTAAAAATGTTTCTTTCAGTTACAACCAAAAGGCAAAGAAACCGGCTTTAAGCAATATTAATGTTTCAATAAAATCGGGTATGACAGTTGGAATCATTGGCGGTACGGGTTCAAGTAAATCTACATTGGTGCAACTTATTCCCCGTTTATACGACGCAACCAAAGGAAGTGTTAAGGTTGGCGGAATTGATGTTAAAGAATATGATTTAACTTCGCTTAGAAATGCCGTTTCAATGGTGCTACAAAAAAATGTTTTGTTTTCGGGTACCATTAGCGATAATTTGCGTTGGGGCAACCAAAACGCAACCGAAGAGGAAATGGTTAATGCCTGCCGTATTGCCGAAGCACACGATTTTGTTATGGGCTTTGAAAACGGTTATGAAACCAAAATTGAACAAGGCGGCACTAATGTTTCGGGCGGCCAAAAACAGCGCCTTTGTATTGCAAGGGCTTTGCTTAAAAAGCCAAAAATTCTTATTCTTGACGATTCTACAAGCGCGGTTGACACAAAAACCGATATGTTAATTCGCACACGGCTTAAAGAATATTTGCCCGAAACCACAAAAATTATTATTGCCCAAAGAATTTCATCGGTTCAAGATTCCGATTTAATTTTGGTGTTAGACGGCGGTAAAATAAGCGCCGCAGGAACACACGAAGAACTTCTTGAAACAAGCGAAATTTACAAAGAAGTTTATGCACAGCAAACAAGCGGAGGTGAAGAAAATGCCTAGACCGGCTTATCGCGGCAAAGCAAAAAATCCGTTCGCAACGCTAATTCGCCTTTTAAAACTTTTGTTTAAATCATACCCTCGCCTTTTGCCTTTAACCTGTTTGTGCATTGTTTTTTCGGCGGTAGTTTCTTCTATACCAAGTCTTTTTACACAAAAGGTTATTGCTATTATTGAGGGCTATGTAAACAGTGGCTCTTTTGATTGGCAAACTGCAAAAAGCGAAATTTTACCGCTTATTGCCATTCTTGCTACCCTTTATTTACTTGCTACCATTACAATTACCCTTTACAATCAGTTAATGGTAAACATAACTCAAGGTTTCCTTTCTAAAATGCGGTGCAAAATGTTTAATAAAATGCAAACGCTTCCCATTAGTTTCTTTGACACAAAGAAACACGGCGATATTATGAGTTACTATACAAACGATATTGACACTTTGCGCCAACTTATTTCACAGTCTGTTCCCCACCTTTTGCAGTCAGCCGTAATTGTTACAAGCGTACTTACCATTATGCTTTGGTTTAGCGTTTGGATGACATTGGTTGTTTTGCTTGGCGTGGTTGCAATGTTTTTTGTTTCTAAAACAGTTGGCGGAGGCTCGGCAAAATACTTTATGCGCCAACAAAAATCTATTGCAAAATGTGAAGGTTACATTCAAGAAACCATGAACGGCCAAAAGGTTGTTAAGGTTTTCTGCCATGAAGAAAAGACGCTTAAGGATTTTGAAGAAATAAACAACGAACTGTTTGGCGACGCCTACAGGGCAAATGCTTATGCCAATATTTTAGGCCCCGTTATTATGAATATTGGCAACATTTTATATGTTTTGTGCGCAACGGTTGGCGGTTTGTTTATACTGTTAGGTGTTAAGAATTTTAGTATTTCGGGTCTTGCGCTTGATGTTTCGCTTGTTATTCCGTTTTTAAATATGACCAAACAGTTTACAGGCAACATTAACCAAGTTTCGCAACAAATAAATTCTATTGCAATGGCTATGGCTGGTGCAGAACGCATTTTTGAACTTATTGACCAAGAAGCAGAAATTGATGACGGTTATGTTACGCTTGTAAACGCTGAAATCACAAAAAACGGCGAAATTAAAGAAACAACAAAAAATACAGGCATTTGGGCGTGGAAACATCCCCACCAAGACGGCACCGTTACCTACACTCGCCTTTTGGGTGATGTACGGCTTACCGATGTTGATTTTGGTTATACACCCGAAAAAGATGTTTTACACAACATTTCGGTTTATGCAGAACCGGGCCAAAAGGTTGCTTTTGTTGGTGCAACCGGTGCAGGTAAAACCACAATTACCAACCTTATTAACCGTTTTTACGATATTGCCGATGGTAAAATAAGGTACGACGGTATTAACATTAACAAAATTAAAAAAGCCGATTTAAGAAAATCGCTTGGTATTGTTTTGCAAGAAACCAACCTGTTTACAGGAACGGTTATGGATAATATTAGGTACGGCAAACTTGATGCAACCGACAAAGAATGTATTGAAGCGGCAAAACTTTCGGGTGCCCACAGTTTTATTACCCGTTTGCCAAACGGATATAACACAATGCTTACTAACAACGGCGCAAACCTTTCGCAAGGACAACGCCAACTTATTGCAATAGCGCGTGTTGCGGTTGCTTCGCCCCCTGCTATGATTCTTGACGAAGCAACAAGTTCAATTGACACCCGTACCGAAGCAATTGTTCAAAAAGGTATGGATAACCTAATGAAAGGCAGAACAGTTTTTGTAATTGCCCACCGCCTTTCAACCGTTATGAATTCCGATGTTATTATGGTTCTTGATAAGGGCGTTATTATTGAACGCGGAACACATAACGACTTAATTAAGCAAAAAGGTGTTTATTATCAACTTTACACAGGCGCCTTTGAACTTGAATAAAAAAACAAAAAACGGAGGAAATTCCTCCGTTTTTATTTTACATTATTTCTTCGTTATACACAGCGCGGCTGCCGCCAATAAACTTTGCCCTTGTTCTTGCGGCGCACAAAATTGCACTTCCAATTTTTTTGGTTTCTAACCTTACGGGAACTGCCACGCGTTTTAGGTGCATACCAATTAAAGTTTGCCCAATATCAAGGCCTGCATCTGCCTTAATTTCTTCTAAAACAACTGGGTTTTTAAAGGTGTTATAAGCAGCCGTTGCAAAACTTCCGCCCGCTTTTGGTTGCGGCACAACATTAACTGCCTCATACCCCACTACCGCTTCGGCTTCTACAACAATTGCGCGGTTTAAATGTTCGCAACACTGCGCGGCAACATACACACCGTATTTTTGCGCCGTTTCGTAAATTCCGTCAAACACCGCTTTTGCAGCTTTGGGTGAAGACGCGCTGCCAATTTTTTCGCCAAGCACTTCGCTTGTTGAGCAACCTATAACAAGTATGCTTCCATTTTTAAGCATTGCTTTGTTTATTAGTTCTTCTGTGGCACAAACTGCCTCTTTTTTTAAATTTTCAAGCATAATATCCGCCCTTATTTTAATAAATTATATATATTCTAACACATTTTACCTTATATTTAAAGAAAAATCTTGATTTTTTTTTACTTCGTGGTATAATTATTTTATTGTTAAAAGCGCTTAAGTAAGAAAAGTACGCAAAAACAAGGTTTTTTCAGAGAGTTCGTGCCTTGGCTGAAAGCACGGTATTTCCCTTTTGCCGAAGTTCCCTTACCAGCTGCATTGCTGAACAAAAAAGTAGGCGGTGTCGGAACGGTTCCGTTACAGACCGAAAGAGTGTTTGCTCGGATGCAGGTTTTCTGCTCTTGGTAAAAATCGTGGGTGGTACCGCGGAGATAAAACTAACAGTTTTGCCTTCGTCCCTTGTGGGATGAAGGTTATTTTTATTTTTAAGGAGAATAACAATGAAAGAAAAACTAAGTGCTATTTTGTGCGAAGCAAAAGAAGCAATAGAAAAAGCCGACACTAAAGAGGCCCTTGAAGAATTAAGGGTTAAATATTTAGGTAAAAAAGGCGAACTTACATCTATTCTTAAAATGATGGGTTCTTTAACGAACGAGGAACGCCCAATTATTGGCAAACTTGCCAACGAAGTAAGGGCCGGTATTGAAGAAGTTTTAACCGAAAAGACCGATGCCTTAAAGGTTAAAGAACAGGCAGAAAAGCTTATAGCCGAAACGGTTGATGTTACAATGCCCGGAAAAGCCACAAAAGGCGGTTCCTTACACCCGCTTAATTCGGTTTTAAACGATATGATAGATATTTTTCAGTCTATGGGATTTGATGTTGTTGACGGTCCCGAAGTTGAAACCGACCATTACTGTTTTGAACAGTTAAATGTTCCTGCCGACCACCCCGCAAGAGATATGCAAGATACTTTTTATCTTTCTGAAAACTTGCTTTTAAGAACACAAACAAGTGCGGCGCAAGCGCGTGTTATGGAAAACACAAAGCCCCCTATTCGTATTATTTGCCCCGGCCGTGTTTTCCGTGCCGACGAAGTTGACGCAACACATTCGCCTGTTTTCCACCAAATTGAAGGCCTTGTTGTTGATAAAAATGTTACTATGTGCGATTTAAAGGGTGTGCTTGAACAGTTTGCCCACGAAATTTACGGAAGTGACACAAAAATTAAATTCCGTCCCTCTT
Organism: Acutalibacteraceae bacterium; assembly: GCA_045601805.1. Taxonomy (GTDB): domain Bacteria; phylum Bacillota; class Clostridia; order Oscillospirales; family Acutalibacteraceae; genus SIG607. The sequence goes on along the minus strand of JAZSAJ010000046.1, from coordinate 17,864 downwards.
TCTTCCCCTTTACAGAGCCAAGCGTTGAAGTTGATGTTTCGTGCAGTGAATGTGGCGGAAAAGGTTGCCGTGTTTGTAAAGGCAGCGGTTGGATTGAAATTTTGGGTGCAGGTATGGTACACCCCAATGTGCTTCGTAACTGCGGTATTGACCCCGAAGTTTACAGTGGTTTTGCTTTTGGTATTGGTCTTGACCGCCTTACAACAACACGCCATAAAATTAGCGACATTCGTTTGCTGTTTGAAAACGACAAGCGTTTTCTTGACCAGTTTTAATTAGGAGGCGAAAAAAATGAAAGTTGCACTTAATACTTTAAAATATTATGTTGATATTCCCGTTTCTGTAGAAGAACTTTGCGATAAAATGGTTCTTGCGGGTTTTGAAGTTGAATCTATTGAAAACTTAAGCGAAAAAATGGAAAATGTTGTTGCCGCTAAAATTGTTAAAATTACCCCCCACCAAGACAGCGACCATTTGCAAATTTGCCAAATGGATGTTGGCAGTGGCGAACTTGTGCAAATTGTTACAGGCGCAAGCAACATTTTTGAAGGCGCTATTGTTCCTGCTGCGCTTCACAAAAGCATTTTACCCAACGGTATGAAAATTACCAAAGGCAAACTTCGCGGTGTTGAATCTAACGGTATGCTTTGTTCTGGCGAAGAACTTTGCTTAGCCGAAGCCGATTATAAAGGCGCTTCGGTTTACGGCATTTTAATTTTAAAGGAAGACACCCCCGTTGGTGTTGATATGCGCGAAATTTTGGGCCTTAACGATTATGTTATTGATTTTAAAATTACCGCAAACCGCCCCGATTGCAACTGCATTTTGGGTATTGCAAAGGAAGTTTCGGTTGTTTTGGGCACAAAGTTTACCGCCCCTGCGCCAGAATACAAAACTGTTGGCGGCGATATAAACGACTATATTAAAATTGATGTTGAAAACTATGACCTTTGCCCCCGTTACGTTGGCAGAGTTGTTAAAAACTTAAAGGTAGCAGAATCACCCGAATGGCTTAAACAGGTGCTTCGTACCTGCGGTATGCGCCCCATTAACAACATTGTTGATATTACCAACTTTGTTATGCTTGAAACAGGCCAACCAATGCACGCTTTTGACTATAACCAACTTTACGATAAACACATTATTGTTAGAAACGCAAAGGAAGGCGAAAGTATTCAAACACTTGATGAAAAACAGCACAACTTAAACGAAGAAATGCTTGTTATTGCCGACGGTGTTAAGCCCTCTTGTCTTGCAGGTATTATGGGCGGTCTTGAAAGCGAAATTACTTATGATACCAAAGATTTGTTCCTTGAGTCTGCTAAATTTAAACGCGACAACATAAGAAGAACAGGCAGGTCGCTTGGTATTCGCACCGAAGCAAGCGGAAGGTTTGAAAAAGGTATTGATATTAACAACACCGGTTATGCTATGGAACGCGCGTTAGGTCTTATTAGCGACCTTAACGCAGGCGATATTATTGACGGCGTAATTGACAAAAACCAAGGATTGCCCGAAAACCGCATTTTAAATGTTACGGTTGATTCGGTTAATGCGCTTTTGGGTCTTACCATTGACGGAAACGAAATGGTTAAAATTTTAAATGCATTAGATTTAAAAACAACCCTAATAGACGGCGTTATGACCGTTAGTGTTCCCTCTATTCGCGACGACGTTGAAAGCCGTGCCGACATTGCCGAAGAGGTTATGCGAATTTACGGTTACGACCATATTAAAAGCAGTGCAATGCGCGGTGAAGTTAAGCGCGGTAAAAAGTTGCCCGAAAGAATTAAAACCGATTTACTTAAATCTAAAATGGTTAATATGGGCGCACAAGAAATAACAACATATTCCTTTATTTCAGCAAGAGCGCTTGACACTTTAAGTCTTGCACAGGACGACAAGCGCAGAATCGCAGTTCCCCTTTTAAACCCATTGGGTGACGAGTATTCAACCCTTCGCACACAACTTATTACAAGCATGCTTACCGTTTTGGCAACAAACATTAACCGCAAAAACGGCAGTGCGCGTTTCTTTGAATGTAGCAAACGCTTTATAACTGACAGTTTGCCTTTGGTTGAAGCACCCAAAGAAATACCCACAATGAGCATTGGTATTTACGGCGAAGAAGAAGATTTCTTTACCTTAAAGGGTATGATTGAAGAAATAATTTCTCTTTATACAAACAAAGCAAGTTATGCTCGTAGTGCCGAACCGTTTTTACACCCCGGCCGTCAGGCAGTGGCAACAATAAACGGTGAAACTGTTGCGGTATTTGGTGAAGTTCACCCCGAAACCGCAAAGAAATACGATATAAACGACCGCATTTATGTTGCTGAAGTTTATATTGATAAACTGTTTTCTATTAAAACCGAAACCAAAATTTACAAACCGCTTCCTAAATACCCATCTGTTACCCGTGACTTTGCGTTTATTTGCAAAAAAGAGTTACCGGTTGGCGAAATTATTGATACAATGGAAAAAGCGGCAGGTAAACTTTGCGAAAGTGTTGAACTTTTTGATGTTTACGAAGGCAGCCAAATTGAAGCAGGTAAAAAGAGTGTTGCCCTAACGCTTACGCTTCGTTCTTTAACCGAAACTTTAAACGACACCCAAGTTGAAGCGGTTTGCGAACGCGTTCTTAAGCAGCTAACTACACTTGGCGCAGAACTTCGCCGATAATTCACAAAATATTCACTTGTTTTTTTAAAAGTTTCTTGTATAATAATGATTGTAGCTTGTCGAAACGCTAAAAAGCGTTTCGTCAAGCCGATTTTATCGGCTTTGCACAAATGAAATTTTGAAAATTCATTTGTGCGCGACACTCATTGCAATGGGTATAGTCAAATTCTCAATGAAAATTTGACACCAAATCAAAGATTTGGTGTAGAAACAGTAAATTTCTTTACTGTTTCTACTAACTATAACCATTATAAAGAAAAGAGGTTTTAGTTATGAACGATAAGACAATGGAATTTTCGCTTGGTAATGAAGAAGAACTTGAAATTCGCAATATAATGCGTTTAGTTTATTCTGCATTAAAAGAAAAAGGTTATAACCCTGTTAACCAAATTGTTGGGTATATCCTTTCGGAAGACCCAACTTATATAACCACGCATAACAACGCCCGTAACCTTATACGCCGCGTTGACCGCGATGTTTTGCTTCAAAATCTTGTAAAATTCTATATAAGCGACTAATTTAAAACAGGTATAAAAACAAGGTAATGAGTGTTTACTCATTACCTTGTTTTAATATTTCTTCGGCTTTATTTTTGTCAATAAACTCATATTTTACCATAGCGTCAATAACCTGACGCTGACGCTGATAAGTAAGGTCTGTATTATTATCGGGCGAATAAACAGACGGCGCATTTGGCACACCCGCTAAAATAGTGGCCTGGTAATCGGTTAAATCAATCGGTTCAACACCGTAATACCCTTTTGCCGCGTCGTATATACAGTAGTAACCGCTTCCATAATAAATGCTGTTAATATAAATTTCTAAAATTTCATCTTTACTATACAGTTTTTCAAGTTCTATTGCCAAAAATATTTCGGCAAACTTTCTTTCAATGGTTTTATCCATTTCAAAGTAAAGGTTTTTTGCAACCTGTTGGGTAATGGTGCTGCCACCCTCTTTTAATTTCTTTGATTTAAGGTTTACAAAAATTGCCCTAAATGTAGACACAAAACTTACTGCACCGTGCGAATAAAAATTGTGGTCTTCCACCGCAACAACCGCATCTTTATAAATTTGCGGCACTTCACTTAGTTTTGTGTAGTCTTCACGGTTTCTTATTTCACTTATCATTTCGGTTATTGGTTTTTGGCTAACTGCTTCTTTATAAGCGTTATACCCGGGCAAAACAAATTCAAGCCCCACATAAACCGATAAAAGAAAGACTGCTAAAACCAGCAAAGCCAATATTCTTTTAAACAACTTTTTCATAATTTTAATATGACCTTAACTTCATTGAAGCGTCGTCAATTCCCTTTTCTATTTTTTTAATTACAATGTAATATCCATCGTTTTTGTTTAGTTCAACAAGCGCCCTGTCCCCTATTTTTTTACCGAAAATGGCTTTGCCTATGGGAGATTCTTTGCTTATAATATTTACAAGCGGGTCTTGACGCATTGTTGTAGCAATTTTTACGGTTTCCTCTTCACCATCGTCCTCAATTAAAAATGTAACGGTATCAAACAAACCAACTTCGTTTTCGGCAGAAGTATCTTCAACAATAACGGCGGTTTTAATCATATTTTTTAAAAACCTTATTCGGCTTTCGTTTTTTCCGCGTTCTTGCTTTGCGGCTTTATATTCAAAATTTTCGCTTAAGTCCCCATGGCTTCGGGCAAATTTAACCTCGTCTAATATTTTAGGTCTTAACACACCAATTCGCCAATCTAGTTCTTTTTGCATTTGTTCAATATCAACTTTTGTAAGTTCGTTATACATAAAACTTTAATATTCCTTTTTTTCTTTAACCTTTTGCTTTAAATAGCGGAATGTTTCTTTTTCGCCCTTTTCGCTTAACATAACAAGCAGTTTTTCAAGGAAATCGCTTGTTTCTTTGTTTATAAAGCGGTTGGGTTTACCGTTTATAAAATATACGAGAGCGCTTGAATCGGTATAATCCTTGCCCTTATAAATTTTACTTGCCGCAACCCTGTCGCAAAACATTTCGGCAACATATTTAAGGGGCATTTTTATTGGCTGAATTCGCCTTTCTATTGGGTTATAGTCGGTCCAATATTCAAAATGGTGGCGATTTCTGCCCTTGTGGTGAAGCCAAGCGTATGAATAGCCCTTGGTTTCGCGTTCGTATTCGTTGGGGCTTCGGTTGCCTTGGTAATTTTTTACGCCGGTTATAAATTCGGTAGGGCTGTACTTTGAAAGGTCGTGAAAAAGACCCTGAAAACCAATACCTGCCTTAAAGCAATGTTTTATTACTTGATGGCGGTGCTTTGTTATTGTATTAAAATGTTTAAATAACTTCATTTTTTCAACCTTTTATTTTATTTTAATTTATTATACAATAATCAACCTGTTTTGACAAGATGGTAATAATATGATATAATATTTATATATTTTTCAAATTTAAGTGAGGATACAAAAATTTGAACTTTTATGAAATAATTAGACTTGTGGCAAAGGTTATTAGTACCGCTTTGGCTGTGCTTTTGTTTTATAAACATTTTTACAAGGTTGTGGGCTTTTTTACCACCAGAAAATTTAAAAGCACCCAAAACAAGCACAAATACGCTGTGGTTATTGCAGCAAGGAACGAAGAAGATGTTATTGGTAATTTAATAGACAGTATAAACAAACAAGATTATGATAAAAACCTTGTTACTGTTTTTGTTGTTGCCGACAACTGCACCGATAATACGGCACTTGTTGCAAAAAACTTTGGTGCTGTTTGTTATGAACGTACCGACAGTGTAAACCGTACAAAAGGTTTTGCGCTTAAATATTTATTCCAATGTATTGAAAAAGATTATGGCACACAAAGTTTTGACGGTTTTTTTGTTTTTGATGCCGACAATCTTTTAAGCAGTGATTATATTAGCCGAATGAACGAAGCGTTTGATTCTGGCGAAAAAATTATTACTTCTTACAGAGGCACCAAAAACTTTAAAGACGGTTGGATTGCCGCAAGTTATGCAATTCATTGGCTTAAATGTTGCCTTGTAAACCACAGGCCAAGGTCAATATTCCGCCTTGCAACAAACCTTCAAGGCACAGGTTTTTTATTTGCAAGTGAACTTGTTAAAAACGGTTGGAAGTACACTTCCTTTACCGAAGACCGCGCTTTTTCTGCCGATGCAGTAAAAAATGGGTACAATATTTCTTACTGTGAAGCCGCAAAGTTTTACGATGAACAACCCACAAGTTTAAAAATTGCTTTACGGCAGCGTCTTCGTTGGTCAAAAGGCCACATCCTTGCTTTTTTAGAGTCGGCGGTTGGGCTATTTGTTGGCATATTCAAACAACGCCGTTTTGCTTGTTATGATATGCTTTGCCAAATTACCCCCACACCAATTTTAAAGTTTTTTGTTAAAATTACTGTTTTTATTAGCGGATTATTTTATTACACGCTATATAGCGGTGCAACTTTAGAAAAAACTGTTTTGGGCTTATTTAAAATACAAACACCGCAAAATAATGCGCTTTTTACCATTCTTTTGCTTGTTTTGTTCTTTATTTACGATTTTATTATTGGTTATTTAAAAGAAACAATAATGGCAATTTATGTTTTATTTATGGAGCGCAAAGAACTGCAAAAGGTTAGTTTTATTAAGCGCATTTGGTATATTTTTATGTGGCCGTGGTTTAATATTATTGGCCGAATTACATTGGTATTGGCAATGTTTTTAAAGGTTGAATGGAAACCTATTCCCCACAAAAGCAAAACTACTATTGAAGATATAAAAGAGTGATTTTATGAAATTTATTTTGGCATCGGCTTCGCCAAGAAGGCGCGAACTTATTAAACTTATTGATGAAAACGCCGTTATAATACCATCAAATGTTGAAGAGGTTTTACCAAACGGAATATACCCCGAAAACTCTGCCGAATTTTTTGCCTGCAAAAAGGCAAAAGATGTAAGCGTTTTATACCCCGACGCTATTGTTTTGGGTGCCGACACTGTGGTTATAATTGATGGCATAATTTTGGGCAAACCAAAAGATGAAAATGACGCATTTAAAATGTTAAAAATGTTATCGGGCAAAACCCACGAAGTTATTACGGGGTGCTGTTTATGTTATGGCGAAAAAAGTTACAGTTTTTCGGTTACATCTCATGTTACCTTTTTTGCCCTTAATGATGATGAAATTAAAGAATATATAGAAACAAAAGAGCCGTTTGACAAAGCAGGTGCTTACGGAATTCAAGGCAAGGGTTGTTTGCTTGTAAAAGAAATTCAGGGTGACTACAACAACATTGTTGGGCTTCCCGTTGCGCCGCTTAAACGCCATTTAGAAATATTTAAAAGAATGATTTAACGGTGAAATTATGAAAAAAATTGCCGTAATACACAACAATTTTAAAGAAAAATTTGCAATTCCGCGCCAAAGCGGATTATCTGGTTTGAAGTCCACCATTGTTTTTGAAAAAGAATACCGAAACCCCGAAGCCCTTCGCGGACTTAGTGACTTTTCACACATTTGGCTAATTTGGGAATTTTCAAAAAGCAAACGCGAAAACTTTTCACCAACTGTGCGCCCTCCGCGACTTGGCGGAAACAAGCGAATGGGTGTTTTTGCAACGCGCTCGCCCTTTAGGCCAAACCCTATTGGGCTTTCTTGCGTAAAACTTTTAAACATTGATTTTAACTGCAAAGATGCCCCCGTAATAACCGTTTCGGGCGCCGATTTGCTTGACGGAACACCGATTTACGATATTAAGCCTTATTTGCCCTATTCTGACTGCATAAAAGACGCAGTTGGCGGTTTTACCGAAACGGCAGACGAAAAATCGGTTAATGTTATTTTTAATGCGAATATCAACAGTATAGACGATGTTGTTTTAAAAGAGTTAAAGGAAATTTTAAGTTACGACCCAAGGCCGTCTTACCAAAAAGACAGCGACCGTGTTTATGCTTTTGATTTTAATAAATATACAGTAAAATTTACAGTAAATGGAACCACGCTTACTGTAACCAACATAACAGAAAAGAGTGAAAAAAATGACAAAGATTGATATTTTTTCGGGTTTTTTAGGTGCAGGTAAAACCACACTTATTAAAAAACTTGTTAAAGAGGCATTTTGCGGCGAACAAATTGTTATTATTGAAAACGAGTTCGGCGAAATTGGTATTGACGGCGGTTTTTTAGAAGAAGCCGGCGTTAACATTACCGAAATGAATTCGGGCTGTATTTGTTGCAGTTTGGTGGGTGACTTTAGCAAAGCGCTTTTACAGGTAATAACAACCTATTCCCCCGAGCGTATTATTATAGAGCCATCTGGCGTTGGTAAATTAAGCGATGTTATAAAAGCGGTTAAGGAAGCAGACCTTGAAAATGCCGTTTTAAACAGTTTTACCACCGTTGTTGATGTGCAAAAGGCAAAGGTTTATATGAAAAACTTTGGCGAATTTTATAATAACCAAATAGAAAATGCAAACTGCATTATTTTAAGCAGGACAAGCAATTTAAGCCACGAAAAAATAGATAAAGTTGTTGAACTTATTCGCGCTAAAAACAGTTTTGCATCGGTAATTACAACCGATTGGGAAAAATTAAGCGGTAAAGACATTGTTAGCGCAATGGAAAGCGGCAACACTTTAGAAAAAGAATTGATGGAGTTAAAACACGAAACTCACCATCATCATCACCACGATGAAGAATGTGACTGTGGCTGTCACGAACATCACCATGAACACGGCGAAGATTGTGACTGCGGTTGCCACCACCATGCCGACGAAGTATTTGCAAGTATTGGCAAAGAAACTGCGAAACCCTTTACAAAAGAAGAATTAAAAGAAATTTTAAATGCTTTTGATACCGATTCTTCATACGGCGCAATACTTCGTTGTAAGGGTATTGTTGCAGACAAAGACGGCGGATTTATTCATTTTGACTATGTACCTGCCGAAATTGATATTCGCAGCGGCAAAAGCGCAGCAAACGGCAAAATTTGCGTTATTGGGTCAGGCCTTAACGAACAAAAAATATATTCCCTTTTTGGAGTTTAATTTATGAATATCCCTGTTTATCTTTTTACCGGTTTTTTAGAATCGGGAAAAACAACTTTTATACAAGAAACCTTTGAAGACCCGCGTTTTAAAGAAAACGGCAACACCCTTTTACTTGTTTGCGAAGAAGGATTTAGCGAATATGATACTTCACGCTTTGCCGATAAAAATGTAATTATTGAGGTTATAGAAGAAGAAAACGATTTGACAAAAGAACTATTATCTTCCCTTTGCAAAAAGCACAAAATCAAACGCGTTATTGTTGAATACAACGGTATGTGGCAGTTAAACAGTTTTTATACAGCAATGCCAAAAGAACTGATTATAGCGCAAGAATTTTGCTTTGCAAACGCCGAAACCTTTGTAAATTACAACGCCAATATGCGTTCGCTTGTGGTTGACAAACTGCAAACCTGCGAAATGATAATTTTTAACCGCTTTGACGAAACCATTGACAAAATGACTTTACACAAAATTGTGCGTGGTGTAAGCCGGGCAGCGCAAATAACCTATGAGCACAAAGATAAGTCTATTGAATACGACGATATAGAAGACCCATTGCCGTTTGATATAAACGCAGATATTATTGAAATTAAGGACTGCGATTTTGCATACTTTTACCGCGACCTTGTTGAAGATATGCCAAAATACAACGGTAAAACCGTTAAGTTTAAAGCGGTAATTGCGGTGGGCGGAATGTTGCCCAAAAACAGTTTTGTGGCAGGACGCCATATTATGACCTGTTGTGTTGATGATATTTCTTATTCGGGTCTTATTTGCGACTATGAAAGCACCCACACGCTAAAACACGAAGCATGGATTATGCTTACCGCAAAAATTGAAATTAAAAAACACGCTGCTTACCAAACCCCAGGGCCTGTACTAACGCCAATTTCGGTTGCCTTTACTTCCCCTGCTGACCCCGAAGTTGCGGCATTTAACTAAACAAAAAACTGACCGATAAAATCGGTCAGTTTTTTTAATCCATAAGTTGCGGTATGATTTTTTTCATTGATTCTTCGTATTCTTCGGAAGAAGAATTCTTAAAAATAATAAGTTCGTCAACCGTTGCTGTGCTGTTTAAACATTGAGGAATTGAAAAATCCCTTGTTTTAATGTATTCATCCCAGTTAGCAAGTTTCCAAGTATCGCGCGGGGAGTTGCGTTCAATCATTCGTTTTTTGCAAACTTCAAGTTTGGTGTCTACCCAAACAACCACAAGTTTTGCTTTATATTGAGCAAGTAACTTTTTAAGGTTGCGCATATATTCAGGGTTTCTTACTTCCCTTGTAAACGGCGCATTTATAAGCACCCTATCTGCATAGGTTAACGCCGACAACGCAATATCTAATATTACTTCGTATTCAACATTTCTAATTTTTTCTTCAAAGAAAGCAGAACTGCGGTTTCGTTCTTCACCTGCAACATCAAAAACAACATTAGAAAGCGGAACAAGATTATCTTTATCAAGATAAACAACCTGGTCTAAATTCTTTGAAATCATTTGTGAAATAAAGGTTTTTCCGCAAGCGGGCGGAGATGTAACCAAAATTAGTTTTTTTGCCATAAAACACAATCCTAAACTATATATAATGTAAACTTACAATATTTTACTATTTTTTACAAAAAAAATCAAGATGATTTTTCATTTTTCTTTTATGTTTTTGGCTATATTTTGTCCACAAACATACAGTACAGTATATTCTTTGGTTTCTTTTTGGTTAAACACCCGAATATGCTGAAAAACCGCCGTCAATAGGAAGTACAACACCTGTAATAAAACCTGCCGCTTCGTTGTTAATTAAGAAAAGAAGACCTCCCTCAAGTTCTTCGCTTTCGCCAAAACGGCCCATTGGTGTTGCAGCAAGAATTTTGCCTGTGCGGGCTGTGGGTGTGCCGTCTTCGTTAAACAAAAGTTTTGCATTTTGTTTGGTTGAAAAGAAACCGGGTGCAATTGCATTAACCCTAATACCAACCTTTGAAAAATGAACAGCCAACCACTGTGTAAAGTTTGAAATTGCTGCCTTTGCACCCGAATATGCAGGAATTTTTGTAAGCGGTGTATAAGCGTTCATTGAAGAAATATTAAGAATATTACATCCACTTCTGCCAACCATTTGTTTTGCAAACGCCTGTGTAGGAATTAAGGTACCAAGGAAGTTAAGGTTAAACACAAAGCCAACACCTGCGCTGTCTAAATCAAAGAAACTCTTTGTGTCAGCATCAATGTCACCAATCTGAAAATATTCTTTGTCGGTTGTGGCTTTGGGACTGTTACCGCCTGCGCCGTTAATAAGAATATCGCAAGGGCCAAATTCTTTTTCTACATCTTTTGCTACATTTTCGCAAATTTCTTTATCAAGTACATTACAAGCGAATGCCTTGGCAATACCGCCCTCGTTTATAATTTCTTCTGCATAAGCATTTGCTGCTTCTTCGTTTAAATCAAGCAAAGCAACCTTTGCGCCTGCGCGTGCAAGCACCTTTGCAAAATAACTGCACAAAACACCGCCTGCGCCTGTTACAACCGCAACCTTACCGTTTAAATTTGTGTTTAAAACATTAGTTTTCATATCTTTTCTCCTAAAATTATTTAAAATCTTTACTGAGTGTATCCCAAACACCAAGCATATACATTATACCCAAAGCACGGTCGTAAAGCCCATAACCTGGGCGAACATTACCGGGGCCCTCATTCCAAAGGTGTCGGCCATGGTCGGGGCGAATATAGCCATTAAAACCGCAATCGTGATATGCCTTAAGAATTTCAAGAATTCCTGTATCGCCGTCAGAGTCGCGGTGGCTTGCCTCTTGAAAATCGCCGTTTGGGAAGTGCTTTACATTGCGAATATGTGCAAATGCAATGCGGTCGCAATGTTTTCTAACAATATCTGCTACGTTGTTATTCGGGTCGGCATTTAAACTGCCCGAACAAAGTGTTAAGCAGTTATATGGGTCGTCAACCATTTTTAAGAAGCGGTCAATATTTTCTTCGTTAATAAGAAGACGAGGAAGCCCAAAAATATCCCATGGCGGGTCGTCCATATGAATTGCCATTTTAATATCACATTCACGGCAGGTAGGCATAATTGCTTCAAGGAAATATTTAAGATTTGCCCATAGTTTTTCGTGGTCAACCCCTTCGTATGCCTTAAACAGTTCGTCTAATTTTGCCATACGCTCGGGCTCCCAACCGGGAAAGGACATATTATATTTTTCGGTGAAATCAAGAATATACTTTGCCATTGCATTGTAATCGTCTTGAATCATATTCTTTTCATAAAAAAGTGCAGTAGAACCGTCACCCACAGGGTGGAACAAATCGCTTCTTGTCCAGTCAAAAATAGGCATAAAGTTATAACAAATTACCTTCACACCAAATTTACTTAGGTTTTTAATGGTGGTTTTATAGTTTTCAATGTATTTATCGCGCGTTGGTAAACCGATTTTAATATCATCGTGCACATTAACCGATTCAACAACATCCATATTAAAGCCATATTCTTGGAGTTGGCGCTTAACTTCGGCAATTTCACTTTCTTCCCAAATTTCGCCCGGCATTTTGTGGTGAAGCGCCCAAACAATGCCCTCAACACCGGGAATTTGTTTAATGTCCGACAGTTTAATACTATCGTTTCCTTCACCGTACCAACGGAATGTCATTTTCATAACCTTTTCTCCTTATAATTCATTATTTATAAAATTTTGTCTATACTGTTTTGGGGTCATACCTGTAAATTTTTTAAACAGTTTTATAAAATAGTTTACATCATCTATTCCCGAATATTGAGCCACCGTTTGAATTTGAATTTTTGTGGTTTCTAACAAGTTTATAGCATTTTTAATGCGGCGGTTGTTTACAAATTCGGTAACCGTAACACCTGTTTCCTTTTTAAAAACCGAAGAAAGATACGATGGGCTAATATTTTGAAGCATTGCCAAACGCTTTAAACTTAAATCGGAAGATAAATCGGTATCAATGCACACAATTGCCTTTTGCACAGGCGGAGAAAAATTTTTCATTGTGTGTTTGCGAACAAGCCGACAGTAATCTCTGAACATTTCGCTCATTAAACCGCGAAGTGCGGTGTTTGTTGATGCGCTTTCAATCTTAACTGCATAATTGCTTGAAATACTGTTTATATATATAGGATGAACGCCTCCTTTTTCGGCGGCTTTACGAAGCAAAGTATTCATTATAATAGCATAGTTTTTTAAGTTACGCAGTTGGTCGGCAACACGTTTTTCAAAAACTGCATCCGAAAAGTTTGTAAATATTGCTTCTATTTTATGAATTTGGCCGTTTGCCACCGCATTCATCATTTCATTTTCAAATTTATACCTTTTTTCCATCATTTCCATTTGGGCGGTTGCATCTTCACCCGAAAACGATGCGTTTTGTATTGTAGTAACAAAATCGTGCGAATTTATAGGGTTTATTTCAACACTTGAATATTGCTTATTCTTCCATATTGTATCCCAAAAAGTTTCAAGCACCGTAAACACAACGCCGTATTCATATAATATAGGTAATGATAAATAAAATTCATTTACTGCTTTTTGCCCTTTTGCGTCAAGCCCCTGCTTGTCCGACCATTCAATAATACTTTTTTCATCAATTTCCTTTGTTAAGTAAGGGCCAATTAAAAGCCCTTTTTCTTCACTTTGTTCGGGAAGCAGAAAAAACAAATATTTTGAGTTAAAAAGGCCTGAAAAATAATAAACTGTTTCGCTTTTAATTTTTTCGGTTATACTACCAATAGCAATTTCTTTGTTTCCAAAATTAAAAAGGTCGCTTTCGTTTAAAAATGAAGCGTTAATATGACATTTTTCTAAAAATCCCAAAAGAAACTCAAGTTCTTTGCTGTAAAACAACACTTCACCCCGCAAATTAGTGATTTGCACAAATTTTTTAATTTTCTTAACACTATTATAGTATATAATTTTCTATTTATCAACAATTTTTATGATTAAATATAAAAATTGTACTACTATAGCACAAAATTTTACTAACAGCGTATGTAACTTTTGAATTATAATATAAATGTCAGTTAAATATAGAAAGGACTGTAAAAAATGAAAAAACAAATTGCCTTAGATAGCAAGGGCTATCGCAAGTTCGGTATGCGCGATAAACTCGCTTATGCCGCAGGTGACCTTGGTTGCAATATGAGTTTTGCACTTAAAGGCACGGTTCAGACTTTCTGGTTAGTTTATATGATGATGGAAACAGGTTTGCTGTCCGCCTTGTTATTGGTGGTTCAAATCTGGGATGCAATTAACGACCCCATGATTGGTTCGCTAATTGACGCCGACCGCAGAAAATATAAACTTGGCAAATTCAAAACATACATTTTAATTGGTGCTGTTGGTTTATTGGTTGGCGGCGCAGCCGTTTTCCTTCCCTTCCCCGGCGCTTCCAAAGTTGTAAAAGCAGCTTTATTTATTCTTGGTTACATTGTTTGGGATGCTTTTTACACCATTGCTAATGTTCCTTACGGTTCAATGCTTTCCTTAGTTACCGAAGACGCAGGCGAACGCGCTCAGCTTTCTACTTGGCGTTCTATTGGTTCTATGGTTGGTAACATTTTACCTAATGTTATTTTACCCATGTTAATTTGGAAAAAGATGTTCAACGAAGATGGCACTCCCATGATTAACCCAGAAACCGGCGTTCAGGTTCAAACTTTACTTGGTGACCGCGTGTTCTTGGCAGCTTTAATTATGGGCGGTATTGGTTTCTTATGTTTCTTGTTTATGATTAAAACCATAACAATTCGCGTTGATGAGAACCTTGTAAAAACAAACGAAAGCGAAAAATTCAATGTAATTAAAGCTTTTGGCAACTTTATGAAAAACCGCCCTGCTGTTGGTGCAACACTCGCTGCTATGGGTATGTTCCTCGGCATGAATGCCGCTACAACCGCAGTTGCAATTATGTTTGCTACATACTTCGGTATGGCTCAGCTTTCAGGCGTTGTTCAAATGGTTGGTTTCTTGCCAATGTTCCTCTTTATGCCCTTTATTAAAAAGATTGTTAATAAGTTCGGCAAAAAAGAAGCATCGGTTGCAGGTACAATTGTTTCTTTGATTGGCGGCGCATTTATGCTTGTGTTCCCCATGATTCCCAACAAATCTATTTCCTTGGTTCTTTACCTTGTTGGTTTGGTTATCTTTGGTCTTGGTATGGGTGTTTACACCTGCGTATCTTGGGCTTTAATGGCTGACGCTATTGACTACAACGAATGGAAAACAGGCAAACGCGAAGAAGGTACTGTTTATTCTCTTCACTCTTTCTTCCGTAAATTAGCACAGGGCATTGGTCCTTCTATAGTTCTTTTAATTATGGGTTGGCTTGGTTATGTTTCCGATTTAGGAACTGCAGGTCAGTCGGCTGCAACATCTTACAATATGTGCTGGTTGGTTGCAGGTCTTTACTTGTTCAGCGCAATAATGCAGTTTATTGGAATTGCTGTTATTTACAATCTTGATAAAAAGACTATGGCTAAAATGAATGCTGAATTGGCAGAACGCCGCGCGGCAAATCAATAATTGTTTTTTAATCACCCTGATACCATTATCAGGGTGATACTTAAATCTCGGAGGTTTATAAATGAGACAAATTATCAATTTTAACGACAAATGGGCTTTCACAAAATTGGCAAACGAAATTCCCACCGAAATTAACAACAAATGGGATTTTGTAAATGTGCCCCATTGTTGGAATGCTATTGACGGTCAGGACGGCGGTAACGACTATTACCGCGGCACAGGTTACTATGCTAAAATCATTAACAAGCACGAACTCCCCAAAGCCGACCGTTATTATCTTGAAATTCAAGGTGCTAACTCAAGCGCCGATGTTTATTTAAACGGCGAAAAACTTTGCCATCACGACGGCGGTTATTCTACCTTCCGCGTTGATATGACCGATTACCTTACAAAAGACGAAAACCTTTTGGTTATTGCGGTTGATAACTCGGCAAATGAAACTGTATATCCTCAAACTGCCGACTTTACTTTTTACGGCGGTCTTTACCGTGATGTAAACATTATTGCGGTAAACAATTCACACTTTGACCTTGATTATTTTGGAGGAAGCGGTATTGCAGTTACTCCCCTTTTAGACGGCGACAAGGCAACCGCTAAAATAGAGGTTTTCCTTACAAATTCACGCATTGGCCAGCAGGTTGAATACACAGTTTTAAACAAAGACGGTGAAGTTGTTGCAACAAAAACTGCCGACGACACAACCGCCGAATTAGAGGTTAAAGATGTTATTCTTTGGGATGGCAAAAAGAACCCCTACCTTTATACTGTAACTGCAAAACTTATTGAAGACGGCGCTGTTCTTGACAACGTTTCTGCAAGAATTGGTTTTAGAACATTTTCTATTGACCCGGAACGCGGTTTTATATTAAACGGCAAAGAATACCCGCTTCGCGGTGTTTCACGCCATCAAGACAGATGGGGCTTTGGTAACGCTCTTACAAAAGAACACCACGAAGAAGACATTGAACTTATTTGTGAAATGGGTGCTACCACTATTCGTCTTGCACACTATCAACACGACCAGTATTTTTATGATTTGTGCGACGAAAAAGGTCTTGTAATTTGGGCTGAAATTCCTTATATTTCTAACCATATGGCAACAGGCCGTGAAAACACCATTAGCCAAATGAAAGAACTTATTACCCAAAACTACAACCACCCGTCTATTGTTGTTTGGGGTCTTTCAAACGAAATTACCATGGGTGGCGAAGCTGACCCCGATTTGCTTGAAAACCACCACATTCTTAACAACCTTGCTCACGAAATGGACAAAACACGCCTTACCACAATGGCTTGTCTTTCAATGTGCAAAATTGACGCTGATATTGTTAAAATTCCCGATGTTGTTTCTTACAACCATTACTTTGGTTGGTACGGCGGCGATACAACAATGAACGGTCCTTGGTTTGATAACTTCCACAAAAAACACCCCAATATTCCCATTGGTTGCAGTGAATACGGTTGCGAAGCGCTTAACTGGCACACTTCAGAACCAACTCAGGGCGACTACACCGAAGAATATCAGGCATTTTACCACGAAGAACTTATTAAACAACTTTTCACCCGTAAATATATGTGGGCTACTCATGTTTGGAATATGTTTGACTTTGGTGCCGACGCAAGAAACGAAGGCGGCGAAAACGGTCAAAACCACAAAGGCCTAGTAACCTTTGACCGCAAGTACAAAAAAGATTCGTTCTATGCTTATAAGGCATGGTTGTCCGACGAAAAATTTGTTCACCTTTGCGGCAAACGATATATTGACCGCGTTGAAGATGTAACAAAGGTTACCGTTTATTCAAATATGCCCGAAGTTGAACTTTTTGCTAACGGTGTTTCACTTGGTAAGAAAACTGCCGAAGACCACTTCTTCTATTTTGAAGTAGAAAACAAGGGTGAAACAAAACTTACCGCTGTTGCAGGTGAATTTACCGACCACAGCGTAATTCGCAAGGTAGATACTTTTAACGAAGATTACCGCTTAAAAGAAAAAGGCGCTATTCTTAACTGGTTTGATATTGACGCGCCAGAAGGTTACTTCTCATTAAACGATAAACTTGGCGATATTGCTGCTACCGTTCAGGGCAAATTGCTCTTTACCGGAATGATGGCAAAAATGATGGGTAGTCTTGGTAAAAAAGGCAACGATTCCGAAGAAAAGCCCGATTTTGCCGGATTTAAACCCACAGCCGAAATGCTTCAAATGTTAAACGGATTTACTGTTCTTCGCTTAACAAGTCTTATGGGCACAGCAGGTGTTAAAATGACAAAAGAACAACTTTTAGACCTTAACGCAAAACTTAATAAAATTAAAAAGCCCAAATCTAAATAAAAAACAAAGCGGTGCAAAAATTTGCACCGCTTATTTTTTAAAAAAAGTTGACATTCTTGCTTCTGTATAGTATAATTTAACCCGTACCTATCGGGGTGTAGCGCAGTTGGTAGCGCGCCTGCTTTGGGAGCAGGATGCCGCAGGTTCGAATCCTGTCACTCCGACCAAAAACCCAAATTCAGCCGTTTGGTTGAATTTGTATTTTTCTTTTTGCAGTGAAAGTATTTGGTTTTGCATTTTCTCACAAAGCAGGCGCCTGACGGCTTGAATTTTGCGG
>JAZSAJ010000045.1:0-28831 GCA_045601805.1 Acutalibacteraceae bacterium | reverse complement strand
TTCACCATACATACCCCTAACTGTAAAACCAATTTTACTAATGGCATCGTTAATATTATGCATTTTATTGCTATTATTTATAAACGGCAAATGAAGCATAACCGAAGCGCGCATACCTGTGCCTAAATTTGTGGGACATTCGGTAAGGTAGCCAAGCTCTTCATCGTACGCAAAGTTAAGTTTTGCAGAAAGAATGTCATCAATAGATGAAGCAATTGAATACGCTTCATTTAATTGCATACCGCCCAAAACAACCTGTATTCTTATATGGTCTTCTTCGCCAACCATAACACACACAGTTTCATCTTCTGAAATAATTATTGAGCGTTCATAAGGCAGTGCCGCAAATTCGGGGCTTATAATATGGCGCTCTACCATTGCGTTTATTTCGGTTTGAGGAACATCGCAAAGCGAAATAAATTTAAGTTTTTTTGCAAAAGGAAAGTCGCTTTCCGAAACTGCTTTTTTTACCTTTGCATTAAGTTCTTTTCGCATATTATCGGTCATTTTTTGTGAAAACGGCAAACCAACAATATTTCTTGCAAGGCGAACACGAGAACTAAGTGCTACAAAATTAAAGTGTTTTTCATCAAAATACCAACAACTCATTCTGTTTCCTCCTGCACCCTTTTTATTTCATCTCTTAAAACAGCGGCTTCTTCAAACTTTTCGGTTTTAATAAGTTCATTAAGGCGTTCGCGAAGTTTTGAAATTTCGGTAGTTTTATCTACCACCATAACTGCGCTGTTTGGTTTTTTGCCAATGTGATTTGTGGTTGAATGAACACGCTTTATATAAGGTAAAAGTTCTGCCTTAAAGGTAGTGTAACACTGAGCGCAGCCAACCTTACCTGTTTTGGCAATTTCGTTAAAAGAGCTATTGCAACAAGAACAAACTTTAGCGTTAAGCATTGTTTGTGTATCGCCAAAAACAGTAGCCAACATATCAATTAAATTACTTTTACCAAAAGGCGAATAATTATATTGTTCAGCGCAAGCACTACATAAATTTATTTCATCCATAACCCCGTTTATTGCGGTTTTAATATGGGTTGTAGCGGGATTTTTACCGCATTTTTGACACAACATAAATATTCCTCCTTAATTTACTTGTGTTAATAATATTTGTTTAACAATTGCCGCACGCAAAGAATCGCGCAAAACAGGTTGAACAGTGCATAAAACATGGTTAGATATTGCGGCAAAAATAATTTCGGCAACTTCTTCGCTAATAAGTGAAGCCCTTAAACAGTTATCAAGCAAAATTCGGGCACTTGTGGCATCCAGCGAAGAACCAATAGAATTTACAATGTGCATTATTGCAGTTGGTTTATTGGTTTTAACCCTTGAAATTTTAATATACCCACCGCCGCCACGGTAACTTTCAATTTTATAACCGTGTTCGGGTGTAAAACGAGAACTTAAAACATAGTTAATTTGGCTTGGAACACAACCCATTGTTTCGGCAAATTCATTACGCTGAATTTCGGTTATGTTATCGGCCGATTCGTCTAATAATTCTATGATGGTTCTTGCAATTATATCACTCATTTTCATGACCATACACCTCGTTTTTTGACTTTCCTTGACCTTTATTATAACACAAAGTCAGAGAAAGTCAAATACTTTTTAAAAAATTTTTAAAATTGTAACCCAAACCGCAAAACAACATAGAATGTAATATAAAGGAAAGGAGGTAAACCTTTATGTGCAATAACTTTTTCGGTGGCAACTGCACTTGGATAATTGTTATCATTTTGATACTCCTTTGCTGCGGTAATTCCGGTGGCTATTCTAACAATTGCGGTTGCGGTAACAACTGCGGTTGTGACAACGGCTGCTGCTAAGAATTAAACAAAAAAATAACGGGGGCTTAAAGCCCCCGTTGTTTTTTTAATTACTGGTTAAAAAGATTTAAAAGGTCGGTATAACTTTCATCTTCATCTTTAGTATCCATCATACCGCCAAGTTGTTCAGCAAGGTTAACATCTTTTTTCTTCTTATCGTCGCTATCGCCAAGACCTGTTGCAACAACAGTTACGCGAATAGCATCTTCAAGTGTTTCGTCAAATTTGGCACCCCAAATAATTGTTGCATCGGGATGTGCCATATCGGAAATAATTGAAGAAGCAAGTTCAACTTCTTCAAGACCGATATCTTCAGAACCGGTAATGCTAATAATAACGCCCTTAGCATTTTCCATTGAAGTTTCAATAAGAGGACTGCTGATTGCTTTTCTTGCAGCTTCTTCTGCTTTATCGCGGCCTGTTGCATAGCCAACACCCATATGAGCATAGCCGGCACCTGCCATAATAGCAGTAACATCAGCAAAGTCAAGGTTAACAAGTGCAGTAACATTAATAAGTTCGGTAATGCTTTGAACGCCCTGACGCAAAACATCATCGGCAATGTCAAACGCATTTTTGAATGTGATTTTTTGTTCAGAAACAAATTTAAGTCTTTCGTTAGGAATAATGATAAGACTGTCAACTTCTTCTTTAAGTGCAGCAATACCGGCTTCTGCCTGGCTCATTCTTTTTTTACCTTCAAAGCTGAAAGGTTTGGTAACGATACCAACCGTAAGAATACCAAGTTCTTTAGCAATTTGAGCAACAACAGGAGCAGCACCTGTACCTGTACCGCCGCCCATACCTGCGGTAATGAAAATCATATCTGCGCTACGGATAGCAGCAGCAATTTCATCTCTTGATTCTTCGGCAGCAGCTTTACCTTTTTCGGGGTTAGCGCCTGCGCCCATACCGGAAGTAGTTTTATCGCCGATTTGGATTTTTTGATTTGCTTTAGAAAGATAAAGAGCAGCTTTATCGGTGTTAATAGCGATAAATTCTACACCCTTTACACCAGCATCAACCATGCGGTTAACAGCGTTTCCACCGCCGCCGCCTACACCTACTACTTTAATTTGAACAACATCTTCGGTTTCGTTTGCAACTTCAAATGGCATTGTTATTTCCTCCAAATTTATATTCTTTGCGCATTATTACAATCATACATATAGATAATAACACACTAATTTAAAAATTTCAATATATTTATTTACAAAATTGTAATTTTTCTGAAAATTTTTAGTTTTTTTGCAAATTCTTCTGTTTGTGTTGTTTTATGAAACAACCTCTTCTATAAAATAGCTTTTTCGGTTCTCGCTTGACCATTCAGAAAGCTTTATTCTGCCCTGCTTTTCTTTGCCTATTTCTTTAAGCATTGCAAAAAGCCGAGGCAGTTTTTCGTTTATTTTATTTTTATCGCCCAGTTCAACATTAAAACGCCCGTCAATTTTTACCGTAACATCGCCGATATTACTAAAAGAAATTTTGTTAAAGGTTATTTCTGATAACTGAAATTCATTTGATAAGAAATTAACTGTATCTAAATATTCATTATCTGCAAGTTTAATATAATTCCCCTTTTTCTCCCATTCGCAATGAATTTCTATTGGAATTATGTTTGTTTTAATTTCACCGTTTAAAATTCGCAAATTGTTATCGGTAACTATTATTTCTTCGCCTTTTAAGAACGAATAAAACGATTTACAATCGCTTACCTTAATAACTGCTGTATCGGGTAATTTTTTCTTAAGGGTTAAACCATTTATGTAAGGAAAATCTTTTTGCAATCTATTAAGTAATTCTTTCTCATTTAAAAGCAAAAGATTTTCTTTTTCGCTAATTGAAAGCGCATTTACAAGTTCAACATCTTCATAAATTTCACTGCCACTTAACTGAATATGTTTAACCGGAAACCACACAGTAACGCTAAGGCCAACAACTGTTGAAATTGCCAAAAGCAAAAAAACAGAAAGGAAAATTATTTTTTTCTTTTTAGCTTTATTTGTTTTCTTTTTAATATTTTTCCTTGCCATAAGGTCTCCTTTAAATATCTATTGTTTTTAAAATATCTGCGCCAAGATTTTTAAGTTCTTCAGGAAAACAACAATATCCGCGTTCAATATGGTGAATATCTTTAACAAACGACCTGCCATTTGCCGCCAAAGCAGCAATAACAAGCGCCGCCCCTGCTCTTAAATCGGTGCAATACACTTCGGCAGGGGTAAATTCACCGTTGCCGAATGTGTGCAAAATTTGATTTTCTTTTGTAAGATTTACGCCAAATTTTTGAAGTTCGCCAGAAAAGCGAAATCTGTTTTCAAAAATTGTTTCCTTAATAAAACTTTTGCCCTTAATTTTACAAAGCAAAGGCACTATCAAAGGTCCTGCATCGGTTGGAAATTCTGGATATACGCCCGTAACAATTCCGCCGTTTGCAACAAGCGTTTTGTTACATTTTAAATAAATGCTGTCAACACTTCCCGAAACAGAACACCCTATATTTTTAAAGAACTTTAAAACTGTTGTTAGGTGTGATGGGTTTATCCCGCTTAGCAAGACCTCGCCGCCTGTAATAGCTGCTGCTGAAAGGTATGTTGCCGCAACAATTCTATCGCTTATTACCCTGTGAACAGGCGAATGAAGTTTCCTTACGCCTTCAATTACAACAGTATCGGAACCTGCACCGTAAATTCGTGCACCGGCACAGTTTAAAAAATCGGCAAGGTCACTTATTTCGGGTTCTTTTGCCGCCCCTTTAATAACCGTTGTACCTTTTGAAATTGCGGCTGCGATAATAATATTTTCGGTTGCGCCAACGCTTGGGAACGGTAAATTAATAGTGGCCCCCTTTATGCCGTTAGGCGCTGTGCAAATAATGCAATTATCCTTACATTCAATATTAACGCCCAACTGTTTAAGCGAAGAAATATGCAAATCTATTGGCCTGGGGCCAAGTTCGCAGCCACCGGGCGTTGTAATTACCGCCTTTCCCATTCGCGAAATTATTGCGCCCAAGAAAACAACCGAAGAACGCATTTCGCGCATTAAATTTTCGGGAATTTCGTAATTAGCAGCAGGAAGCGCATCAACAATAACTGTATTATTATCACGGACACATACACAGCCAAGCGTTACAAGAATTTTTATTGCCGCTTCAACATCGGTTAAATATGGACAGTTATGTATTTCACTTTTATCTTGTACTAAAAGCGTTGCCGCAAGAATTGGCAAGGCGCTGTTTTTTGCACCTTGCACCAAAACACTACCACTTAACCTTTTCCCTCCGTTAATTTCATAACCGGACATAAGGCACCTCCGCAAATTATATAGAAAGTCTATAATTTATAATATGCAAGATGCCATTTTTTGCTATGCGTTACTGTAAAGTTCCATAATAACGCGGTAAATTCTGTCAAGGCAGTCGGGTATAGCTGCTTTTTTTGCGTTTTGACTCATTTTTTCTAACTTTGGTTTGTTTTGAATTAAGTATGAAACCTGACGGATAAGTTCTTTGCCGGTTAAATCCTTTTCTTCAATAATTTCGGCTGCTCCCACCTTTTTTAAGGTCATAGCATTATGGTACTGATGATTTTCAGCAACATAAGGCGACGGAATTAAAACCGCGGGTTTTCCGCAAAGTGCAAGTTCGCTTAAAGTTATAGCCCCTGCCCTGCAAACAACTAAATCGGCTGCAGCCATACATACATCCATATTATCAATATACTCACGCACTTGGGTTTCTTCTTTAAGCTTAATATCGCTTAATTTTTCCATAACCGAATTATAGCCAAATTTACCTGTGGCGTGAATATGATAAAAATCACTATTATTGTTATATTCCTTAATAAGTTCACAAACAGCTTCGTTTATTGGCCTTGCACCCAAACTGCCGCCAAAAGAAAGAAGCACGGGGCGGTTGTCAAAGCCCAAAATTTGTTTTGCTTCTTCTTTGCCCATTTTAGCAACTTCAACACGAACGGGGTTACCTGTTATATCAAATTTGCGTTTTACTTTAAAGTGCTTTTCGGCTTGTTCCATTGCAAGCATTATACGGTCTACATATGACGCCAACATTTTATTTGTAACACCGGGAAAAGCATTTTGTTCGTGAACTGCGGTTTTAATTTTAAGCGCGGCTGCTTCTTTTAAAACGGGGCCGCTAACATATCCGCCTGTGCCAACAACAACATCGGGTTTTAATTCTTTTAAAAGTTTTCTAGCAATAAAAGAAGCCGTTGCGGCGTTAGTAACCGCTTTAATGTTATGCACCATTGCTGAAGGGCTTAAACTGCGTTTAAAGCCCGAAACTTTAATTGGGTAAAAATCATACCCTGCTGCAGGAACTAATTTTGCCTCTAACTTATCTGCCGTGCCAATATAACTAATTTTTGCATTGGGATGTTTTTCTTTAATATAACCTGCAATAGCCAAAGCAGGATTTATATGGCCGGCTGTTCCGCCGCCTGCAAATAAAATATGCATAATTCCACTTCCAATTTAATTCTTTTTAAGATTTGCACTACGCGAAATAGAAAGCACAAACCCCATTTCGGTAAGCAATATTAAAAGCGCCGTTCCGCCGTAACTAAAAAACGGCAAACTAATTCCGGTATTAGGAATTGTATTCGTAACAACCATTATATTAAGAGCAGCTTGCAGTGCTACTTGGAAAGTTAAGCCAACCGCAAACAGTGCACTAAACTTATCGGGCGCGTGCATTGCAATGGTAAAACCGCGCCAAGTTAAAGCACAAAACAGCAAAATTATAACCATTGCGCCAATAAGGCCAAGTTCTTCGCAAACAACGGCAAAAATAAAGTCGTTATGGGGTTCTGGAAGCCAAGAATATTTTTGGCGCGATTGCCCAATTCCCCTGCCTAAAAGTCCGCCCGAGCCAATAGCCAAAAGAGATTGAATTGTTTGATAGCCCTTGCCTGTTGCGTCTGCCCAAGGGTTTATCCAATGAACAAAACGGCTTGAAGCATAACTTACAAGGCCTGTTACAACAAATATTGCAACACCTAAAACTCCAACGCCTACGCCTGCAAATATATATTTTACCGCAAGGCCGCCAACCACCATTAAAACTGCGCCAATTAAGAAAATAAGAATTGTTGCCGAAAGGTGAGTTTCTACAACAACAAGTCCGCAAACTGCCATTAAAAGTAAAACAAGCAAACCAACAAATTTAATATCGCCCATTTTGTTGCTGTGTTTTGCAATTAAATGAGAAAAAGTTAGCATTATTGCAAATTTAGCAATTTCAGAAGGTTGAAAAGAAATTGGGCCTATAACCAGCCATCTTTTGTAATCAAGACCTTCATACATTGGCGGCAGTACAAGCAAAATTATTAAAAGTACAATAGAAATTAAATAAATTGGTAAAAACAGTTTTCTTATATATTTCACATTAATTCGCGAAGCGCAATACATTAGCACAAGGCCAACAACAGCAAAAAGTGCCTGACGCGCAATAAAGCGGTAACTATCACCAAACTGAGCATAGCAATAGGCGTAACTGGCAGAAAAAAGCATAACAAGGCCAACAGCCAAAAGAACAAGAACCAAAGAAAAGAATCCTATATCCATTTTGCCGTCTTGTATAAAATCAGATTTATTTTTCTTTTTGCTTAAATTCTTTTCAGCCACTATAACACACTCCGAAAATTATTTATTAAGTAAAATAGGTATAACAGCAACAATTCCGCCTAAAAGCGTAACGAACCCAAAAATAAAATCTATTTTTTCTTCGTTCCAGCCACACATTTCAAAATGATGGTGAATGGGACTCATTTTAAAAATTCTTTTGCCTGTAAGTTTAAAACTTACAACCTGAAGCACAACCGAAAGCGCTTCGCACAAGTAAACAACACCGGCTGCAAGCAAAATAATTGGCCTTTGTGTGCCAAAAGCAAGGGCAACAACTATACCGCCCAAAAACATTGAACCGGTATCGCCCATAAACACTTTAGCCGGATGAAAATTCCAAACCAAGAAACCTGCACAAGCACCTGCAGCAATTGCCGCAAAGGTATCTATTGCAATAAGCGAAGTAAAGCCCGAAATTAGCATAAATGTGCAACAAACAACAAGGGTTACACTTGAAGCAAGACCGTCAATACCATCGGTTAAATTTACTGCGTTTGTAAAACCGTAAATAAAGAAGAACATAATTGGCCAAAGTAAAAGACCTGCGCCTTTTGTAATATTAACAAAGCCAATAAAAGGAAGCCAAGTTTGGTCCATTCCGGCAAAAGCCAAAGCAACCAAATATGCGGCGCACACAAAAGACTGCATAACGGTTTTTTGTAATGCGGTGAGCCCTAAATTACGCTTTTTAACAACCTTTATAAAGTCATCGGCAAAGCCAATTAAACCCATAGCGTAAGACATAACCACACCCGAAACAAGCATTGCAAAGCGTTTATTATTGGTTATATCGCTATAAAAATCACCTTTAATTATAAAAGCAATAGCAAATGCAAATAACAAAGCAACCAAAACGCCTGCCATCATCATAATACCGCCCATTGTGGGGGTACCTTGTTTGTTTTTGTGCCAAGACGGCCCTATTTCTCTTATAGTTTGACCGAATTTAAGTTTGTGCAAAAAAGGAATTACAACAAAGCCAAGCAGTGCAGTTACTGCAAACGAAATTATTGCAGCCAAAATTGGTGTTAAATCTTTCATTTTACTTCCCCTTTGCGTTTATTTAACGCTTCTTCAACAATTTTTCTTTCGTCAAGTTCAATTGTTTTATCTTTTAGAATTTGATAAGTTTCGTGTCCTTTTCCGGCAAGAACAATAATGTCGCCTTTTTGTGCGTTTGCAACCGCATAATTAATTGCTGCAATACGGTTTTCAATAACCGTTACATCATGTTTTTTAGTATCAATACCTACCAAGATATCTTTAATTATTTCGCTTGGTTCTTCGCTACGCGGATTATCGCTTGTCACAATAAGTTTATCGGCCAAACTTGCGGCAACTTGTGCCATTAGCGGCCGTTTAGTTTTATCGCGGTCACCGCCGCATCCAAATAAAACAGTTAAAGAATTCTTTTCACACTCTTTAAATGTTGAAAGAATATTTTTAAGACCGTCGGGTGTGTGGGCATAGTCAATAATAACGCTAAAGCCAAAATCGTTTTCAACCGGTTCTGCCCTGCCCTTTACACCCCTAATTTCGTTAATTGCCGAAAATACGGTTTCTTTATCAATACCAAGTTCAAAAGCGCAAATGGCCGCCAGCATTGAATTGTATACAGAAAATTTTCCGCCTATAGCAAGTTTTATATTCACTTCATCTTTTCCCGAAATATTATAATTAACGCTTTCGGGTTTGAATTTAATATCTTTTGCAAAGTAATCTGCACCGCTGTTATTTATTGAATAAGTAACTTTTTTATTTTTTGCATTATTAAGCATTGTTTGCGCGTAATCATCATCATAATTTACAACCGAAACATCGCACATTTCAAAAAGCAGTGCCTTTGCCTTTGCATATTCTTCCATTGTAATATGATAATCTAAATGGTCTTGAGTTAGGTTTGTAAAAAGTCCCACAGCAAACGGTAATTTATACACCCTTTTTTGATGAAGCGCATGGGAAGACACTTCCATAACAACATACTCGCAACCGCTTTTGTACATTTTATCAAAAAGTTCATTAACGGCATAAGAATCGGGAGTTGTTCTTTCGGCTCCGAAAACTTCGTTGCCAATCATATTTTGAATTGTACCTATAAGGCCTACTTTGTGTCCGGCTTTTTCAAGAATACTTTTTATCATATAACTTGTAGAAGTTTTGCCGTTTGTTCCTGTAACGCCGATAAGTTTCATTTTTTTTGCAGGGGTATTAAACCAATTTGCCGACATTTCGGCAAAAGCAGCCCTTGTGTCGCTTACAACAACTTGATTTTTAATGCCTAAATCGTGTTCGGTAATAACAACTACGGCACCGCTTTCAATTGCAGTTTCAGCAAAATCGTGGCCATCAAAACGAAGACCTTTTATGCAAACAAAAGCACAACCGTTTTTTACTTGGTTTGACGAAGCCGTTACACCGCTTATATTAAGATTTGCAAGTTCCTTATTAACACTATTTAAAAGTTGTTTAAGTAACACTTAAATCACCTTATCCCACATCAAAGTCTGTAACACTGCCGTCACGAAAATACAGCGTTACAACCTGGCCTTTATTAATTTTTGTATCTTTTGCCACACTTTGTTTGTAGCAAAGCGTATTGGCGCTAGATAAAATATTTCCTGAAAATTCAATATTTATTCCGTTTTCGGCAGCCACACTGTTACACTGCGAAACATTCATACCAATAAAGTTTGGCACAACCGACTGTTGTTGTTCGCCTGAATTTTCTTCTGTATAAAGAATTACAAGTCCGCCGGAATAAAGAGTTTCATTGCTTGACGGAAGTTGCGAAACAACCTTTTCACCGTTTCCAACAACATGGTAAATTAAACCTGCTTTGTTAATTTTGCTTTTTGCAGAATCAAGTTCCAAACCTGCAACATCGGGCACCGGAATTGCCCTTACTTTAAGTTCTTCGTTGCTATAATGGGGTTCAAAACCCATATACGGTAAAATTTCACTTAAAATTGCCGAACCAACAGGGGCCGAAATTGTGCCGCCGTAAATACTGTTTCCGTGAGGTTCATCAAGTAAAACTAGAACTGCAATTTCGGGGTCTTCAATAGGAGCTAAAGCCACATAAGAAGCAACATAAAGTTTTTGCCCTGTTTGATTTAATTGGGTAAGTTTTTCACTTGTACCGGTTTTACCGCCTGTGCGGAAACCTGCAACATAACCGTTTTTTGCACCGCCGTTTACAACGCCCTCTAAAATTGTGCGAAGAGTATTGGAAGTTTCATTACTAATTACCTGACGGCGATAGGCGGTTGATGCCGTTTCAATTACATTTTTTTCGTTATCAATAACCTTTGCAACAAGGTGCGGCTGAACAAGATATCCACCGTTTGCTGCAGTTGCTACCGCGGTTATAAGTTGAATTGGAGTAACTTGGAACGACTGACCAAACGAAGCCGAAGCAAGTTCAACAGGGCCCATATTTTCTGCTTTATAATAAATTGAAGCAGTTTCACCCGGTAAATCTATTCCGGTTTTAGCAGTTAACCCAAAACTTTCAAAATATTTTGAAAAACTGCTAACGCCTATCATTTGTCCAAGCGTTATAAATGCAGGGTTACAAGAATTGCTTGTTGCTTGAAGCAAGGTTTGAGTACCGTGTCCCGAATGTTTGTGACAATTATATTTTTGCCCTGCAACCTGTGTTTTACCGCTGCAAGTAAAGGTGCTGTTAATATTTGCAACGCCCTCTTCTAGTGCGGCAGCGGCGGTAACAATTTTGAATACAGAACCCGGTTCGTAAGAATCGGAAACCGCCTTGTTTCGCCATTGTCTGTTACGAAGTTCGGCTAATTTTTTGGTTCTCTCTTCTCCGCTTAATGCATCTGCAATTTTTTGGTCTGCGGCCGATAAAGTAAATGGTTCGTTGGGGTCAAAGTCACCCGTAACTGCCATTGCCAAAATTTCGCCTGTTTTAATATTCATAACAATTGAAACACCGCGTTCGGTGCATTTATTATCTTCAACTGCTTGGCGTAAATGTTTTTCAACAACATATTGAATACGGTTATCAATGGTAAGCACCAAAGAATTACCCTGTTTTGCCTCTTCAACCATTTCGTATGTAAACGGCATATCGGTTCCGTATGCTGTTTTTGCCGCAACAACACGACCTGCTTCGCCGGTTAATGTGGTGTCATAATAACTTTCAATACCGGCGAGTCCTTGGTCGTCATCGCCTACAAAGCCAAGAGTTACCGAAGCAAGCCGACCGTTTGGATAATACCTTTTTGTTGTTTCATCTAACCCAACATATTTAGAAAGCGAAAGTGATGAATTTTCGTCTAAAAACTGCCTTACTTTATCAGAAGTGGTTTTATCAACCTTTTTCTTTACAATTATGTAGTAAGAAGATTTACCTGTATCGTTATAAATTTTTTCACGGTCAACCGAAAGAATTTCGGCAAGGCCGTCAGCAATTTTATTTCTTATAGTTTCCCTTTTTGTTTCATCTTTTAATTTAAGTATGCCGTTTGGTGTTATATAAACAGTCCATGCTGTTGTGCTTGTTGCCAAGACATTCATATTTTTATCGTAAATATTTCCGCGCGGCGCCGTAATTAAACTATCGTAAAGTTGTTGTTCAGAAGCCATGCCCTGAAGCTTTTCGCCGTTTACCACCATTGTAAGAGTCAGACTTACACCGCATACCGATACCGTAACCAAAACTACGGTAACAAGAACTATAAACATTCTTTTTAGCATTAGTTTGCTTGGTTTTTTAGTCATTGTCTGCCTCCGTTTATGTATTTTGAAAAAATTTTTTAATATTAATAATAGCCAGTACGGGAGCCGAAGAAATCCGACTCCCGTTTTTAGTTTTACAAAATATTTATATGATTTCCTCTTAATAAGTATATCACAACTTATTATTCGTTTGCAACCATGGTTTGACCATTGGAATTAATTGCCTTAACCTTGTCGTTTACCTTAATATATACAACTTGGTCTTTATCTAACTTCTTCATACCCAAAGACGCCGCACTTTTTTCAAGGTTAGAATACGAAACCCTGCTTTCGTATTCCATTTGAAGCGCAACACTTTCGCTATTAAGGGTATTAAGTTCACTTTTTGTTCGGTTGATTTGCGAATTTAATTCGTTTACCTTTAATCTTAAAGTTATATTTAAGCAAAGTGCAACAACCAAAATGGCAGTAGAAACAACCGCAAAAACACCGCTTGAAAGTTGGTTATGTTTTGCTTTTGTCCTTGTTTTTGTGTGAGTTATATTTTCAGGTAATTTAATTATGTTTTTCTTGGGCGCAACTTGCGGTGCTGCCGCCGTTGCCTTTTCACGAGGCAAAAACATATCAAAATCATACGCAAGTGAATCGTTGTAATATTTTAAATTATTCATTTTTGCCTCCGTTTTTTTATACAATCTTTTTTATTGCCCTAAGTTTTGCGCTGCGGCTACGGTTATTAACTTCAAGTTCTTCTTTTGTTGCCGTTACCGCTTTTCGCGTTACAAGTTCGCCATTAGGAGTTTTTCCGCAAACACAAACAGGAAAATCTTTAGGACAGGTACAGCCAATTGTAAATTCTTTAAATTTTAACTTTACAATTCTATCTTCAAGAGAATGGAAAGTTATTATTGCCAACACGCCGTCTTTGTTTAGACGTGTAAATGCTTTATCTAGCACTTCTTGTAAACAGCCAAGTTCATCATTTACGGCTATTCTTATTGCTTGAAAACATTTTCTTGCCGGGTGTCCGTCGCGCCTTGCTGCCGCAGGAACTGCAGAAGCAATAATTTCGGCAAGTTCGGTTGTTGTTTTTATTTCTTTTTTGTTTCGCGTTTCTATAATTTTTTGCGCAATTCTATATGCAAATTTTTCTTCGCCATAGTCACGAAAAATTTTGGTTAGTTCTTCAGAACTTGCATCTTTTATTAAATCGTAAGCGCTAACGCCCTCTTTGCTCATTCGCATATCTAAGGGCGCTTCTTTTAAATAAGAAAACCCGCGCGATGCTTCGTCAAGTTGAAAGGACGATACACCCAAATCAAGAAGTATTCCGTCAACCTTGTCAATACCCAGTTCATCAAGAACTTTATCCATATCTTTAAAGTTGCTTTTAATTACCTTTGCAGGATATTCTTTTAACCTTTCGGTTGCAACCTTTACTGCGTCGGGGTCGCGGTCAAGGGCAATTAACATACCCGTTTTTAATTGTTTTGCTATTGCGGTTGAATGACCAGCGCCACCTGCTGTGCCGTCAACATATATTCCGTCACTTTTAACGCTAAGTGCCGATATTGTTTCGTTAAATAAAACAGGAAGATGTTTAAAATCCATAACAGCACCTTAAAAATTAAGTTCTTCCATAATAGAAGCAACACTTTCGGGTGTGTACTGTTCGTTTTCGGCTTTCCAAAGTTCAGTGTTCCACACTTCCAAATTAGAATCCATACCAATAATATGGGCTTCACTTGTGAGTTCGGCATAATCACGCAAAGTTTGCGGAATAAGTATTCTTCCCTGCGAATCGCACTCAACAGAAAAAGCACCGTCGTACAAAAAGCGTTTAACTACGCTTGATTTTGTGCTGGGCAAAGTTTTAATTTGTTCAACCAAGTTTTGCCATTCAGTTTGCGAATAAACACAAAGGCAGCGTTTACCGTAAATACCGCGGCAAATAATAAATTCATCGCCAAGTTCATCGCGAAGTTTTGCAGGAATGAACATTCGGCCCTTTTTGTCTATATTATATTGATAACCACCGTAAAGCACCGAACATCACCTCCAAAACTTTAAAATTAACCACTTTAAACCATTTTTACGGTAAAATTAAACACTTTTAACCACTTTTACAAGTATTATAGAACATTTATTATAAAATTTCAACTACTTTTTTTATTTTTTTTAAAAATTTTTTGGTTTTTCTTGTGTTAGTGCTTTATCTAATGTAAAATAAATAAAAAAGCTTTGAGGTGACTTATGAAAATAAAGACCAAAAAGGTTGATTATTCTTTTACCCAAAAAATAAAAGCACCCAAACACAAACGGCCAAATAAACCGTGGGGTGTTTTAGGTGCTTTAATTAATCTTATATCTATTCCCGATTTGCTTGCCACAAAATTTAGTTATACAGTTGACAGAATGGAAGAAGCCGGAAAAGGTCCTTATTTAATTTTAATGAATCATTCGTCATTCATTGATTTAAAAATTGCTTACCGCATTTTTTGGCCTAAACCCTTTTCTATAGTTTGTACTTCCGACGGGTTTGTTGGCAAAAACTTTTTAATGCGAAAACTTGGCTGCATACCAACAAACAAGTTTGTTACCGATGTTTCGCTTATTGGCGATATTATTCATTCGCTTAAAAAGAACAACTGCAGTGTTCTTATGTACCCCGAAGCAAGTTATTCGTTTGACGGCACCGCTACTCCCCTGCCAAGAAAACTTGGTTCGCTTATTAAAAAGTTAAATGTTCCTGTTATTACCGTTATTACCGAAGGCGCTTTTTTACGCGACCCGTTATACAACGGTTTGCAGTTAAGAAAAACAAAGGTTAGCGCAAAGGTGAAATGCCTTTTTACAACAAAAGATATAAAAGAAAAAAGCACCGCCGAACTTGACAAACTTTTAGATAAAGAATTTACCTTTGATAATTTTAGAAGGCAACTTGAAACAAAAACCGAAATTAAAGAAAAATTCCGCGCCGATGGTCTTCACAGAATTTTATATAAATGCCCTGCTTGTAAAAAAGAGGGTGAAATGGTTGGCAAAGGAATTCATTTAACCTGTAACCACTGCAAAAAAGTTTATGAAATGAATACTTTGGGTCAGTTAAATGCCCTAAACGGCAAAACCGAATTTTCACATATACCCGATTGGTATAATTGGCAACGCGAATGTGTTAAAGAAGAACTAAAAAACGGCACTTATAAACTTGATACCGAAGTTCAAATTGGAATACTGGCAGACACCAAAGCAATTTATATGGTTGGCAAAGGCAATTTAACCCACACCGAAAACGGCTTTACGCTTACCGGCTGTGACGGAAGATTAAATTACACACAACCGCCAACCTGGGCATATTCACTTTACGCCGATTATTTTTGGTATGAAATTGGCGATGTAATTTGCATTGGTAATAAAGAGCGGCTTTATTACTGTTTTCCAAAAAAAGCCGATGTTGCAAAGGCAAGAATTGCAACCGAAGAAATTTACAAAAAAATAAAAGACAGATAGCAAAACTATCTGTCTTTTTTGTTATTTAAGGAAAAGAATTTCGGGGTTTAATATATATGCCGGACGGTTAACTGTTATAACCCCGTCATTTATGCTAAATTTGCACTCTGCCCTTGTTCCGTCGGGTTTTAAATATTCAATAACGGTTGGTTTTTTCTTAGCGCAAAGGGTAATTTCATCAAGATTATCTAAACCAATATTAAAGAATGCACACATAGTGCTTCCGTCGGGTACATCAGCAACCTTTAAGTAAACCTCGGCATCGTCCGGGTAATAAACAGGGTTATCGCCGTATTCATTATATAGCCGTATTAACTGATTTTTTCTTGTCTCGTTAAGAAACGAAAATGCCTGAGTATAAGTAAATTCGGTTGCCGTGTTGCCACAGAAACAAATAGCGGTACCGCCAAGTTTGTTTTTATAAACGGTAACTGCAGGGAATAAATATTCCTTTGTTTTACCGTCAGGAATATGGTAGCAGTAAGAATCAACCTTAACCGTATCGTCAATAGGAATAAGTTCCCTTGCACCAATTTGACCCTTACAAACCCTATCTTCAGTTGGGAAATATTCGCCTGAAATAGTTTTGCCGTCCCATTCTCTAACTTCTACGCCAAGGTATTCACCAAATCCGCGGTTAAACAAACCGCTAAC
Source organism: Acutalibacteraceae bacterium (assembly GCA_045601805.1). Taxonomy (GTDB): domain Bacteria; phylum Bacillota; class Clostridia; order Oscillospirales; family Acutalibacteraceae; genus SIG607. The sequence continues at coordinate 12,471 of JAZSAJ010000045.1, read as the reverse complement.
TGCACCTCCGTCAAGAAAAAGCGTGTGGCTTAACATTTCTTTAATTTTGTCATCATCAAAACGCACGTGGTTTCCGCCCGCCAAAAAAGAAACTTCGCAGGTGTTTTCGGAAAAATATACCGGCAAACCAAAACGTTCTAACACACAGGTAAGCCAAGAGTTACCGGTTGTTCTATACTTAAACGCATAGTCAGGTTCTTTTCCAAGCGGAATACAACCGCCGCGCCATTTAAGTGTTGGCACCATATCAGAAAGCGCATTATAAAAACCGAAATTTTCACCCAATTTCTTTCTATATGCCCTACCGCTTCTTGGCTCAAAAGTTATCAAACGGGTTATCCAATGCTTTGCACCCGAAACGCCCTCTAAAATAGAACCTGTAAAGTGGGAATGTAACGGTTGTGCGCCGGTGCTGTAACGGTTTTGTGGGCATGTGTCAGTTTCAGCAAGAAAATGGTCAATATGGCCTTGATTCCTTACTATAGCCATTTGATTGGCGGCGCGTAAAAATGCGCTTGTTAGTTCCCTTGCGCCTTTTGGTGTGTATCTACCATTATTTATTCTTAAAACAACAGGATTGCCTTTGCCTGCAAGAATACCCGCAATATCGGCGGCGGCTTCGCAACCATCGCCAACACAGCAAAACGAACCGGGTATTGTTGGGTCAACACTGTCAATACCTGCGCGCATTGCCCTTGCGCATTCTTTAAGTGATTCAAGTTGTACCGAAACAAAAATATTACGGAATTTTTTATCTTCTTCGGTTTCGCCTTCGCAGTGGGCGACAATTTCTTCGCGCGTTTTTTCAACGCCTGCTTGTTCGGCAAATCTTCTCATATGTTCTTCGCAAACACAACCGTTACCGCCAAAGTTAATAAGGCGAAAATCGTCGTCCAGCATAATATGAGCCGGGTTATGCGAAGCCAAAATTGCCATTACGTGTTTTATGTGTTCTTGGAAGTTTTTGTCAGTTGGGCAAACTGAATAAAGGTTATCGGAGCCATCTTTTGCCCTAACACGATGTCTAAAACCAAAAGGAACGTTTAGTTTATAGCCGTGTCCAATACTTGCCTGCACCAAAATACCGCAACGAATACCAAACGGTTCAAGGCGCTCTTTAAACATATCAAACTTTTCGCACATCATTTCTGCTTTGGGTATTGGAGGGTCGCCCTCTGGCACCAAAGTAAATGAAAAAAGTGCACAGGTACAAACACCTTTTTCGTATTGTTCTTTTATGTCTTCGCATATTTCATCAATATGCTCAACGTCCGCTTTAACTATTGAAAACAAATACATGGAAAAAACCTCCTTTGTTACCTTGATGATAACATAAAGGAGGTTTAATGTAAAGAAAATTAAATTGGTTTTTGGGTTATTTTTACGCTTTCTTTAATATCTTCAATATCTTTAGCAGTTGGTGGCAAACTGCCCTCGCTTAAACAAGCTGCACTGCCGTAAGATACCGCAGTTATAAAACATTCTTCATTTGTTAAGCCGTTTGCTTTTGCGGAAATAAAACCCGCAATCATACTATCACCCGCACCAATGGTTGAAACAACTTCAATTTGCGGAACTTGGGCTTCAATAATTTCGTTTTCGGTGCAAAGTATTGCCCCGTCTTTTCCCAAAGATACAATTACATTTTCTATTCCGTGACTTCTTAATTCACTTGCTTTTTGTACTGCCTGTTCTTTGGTAATAATCTTTTCGCCAAAATATTCACTTATTTCATCTTGGTTGGGTTTAACAAGCCAAGGGGAAACTTCGTAAATATCAGCAAGATTAAATGATTTTGTATCTACAACAATTTTTGCGCCGTCATTTTTAATTAACCGCAAAAACTCTTTAGTGTCTTCTTTTGTAATCCCTTTGGGAATACTTCCCGTAAAGGTAACAACAGTGTTTTCATCGGGTTTAATTTCATTATAAATTTTTTGCAAAATATCACTGCTTACTTCTGCACCGGTAAAACTAATTCTTGTTTCTTTGCCACCGTTTGAATGTAATGTAATGTTTTCTCTTATTCTTCCTTTTTCCCTAAAGAAAACACAGTTAAGTTCTTTTGAGGAATTAATAAAATCATCACAGTTTTCTTCACCCACCACAACAACTGCGGTATTCGTAACGCCGTTATTATGAAGCGCACGGCTTATGTTATAACCTTTTCCGCCTGCATGTCTTGAAGTAACAGTAGCATGTACTTCTGAAAAAGCCACAAACTCATCGCAACAAGCATGAATATCGTAAGCAGGATTTAAGGTTAAAGTAAAAATTCTCATAATAAACTCCAATACAATTTATAAGTAAATTATAATATAAATAAAATAAAAATCAAGACATAAAGGGTTCGAATCCCCGTAATAAATAAAAAAGCCGAAACGCTAAAAAGCGTTTCGGTTTTCTTGGTGATCCATCGGGGATTCGAACCCCGGACACCTTGATTAAAAGTCAAGTGCTCTGCCAACTGAGCTAATGAATCATTCGCGACTTTGATATTATAACAAAGGCAAGTCCTTTTGTCAAGCAAAAAATAGAAAAGTTACAATTAATTTCAAAATCTCATATTTTTTTACGCTTTATTGTAATTCGTTCCTTACAACCATTATGTCAACTGCCTTAAGATTTATACTAAATATACACATTGAATTAATAAAATTTTTCTTAGCACTTATTAATTTCAACACTTTTTTACATATTCATTAGTTTAGGTTTTCTAAATGTTATTATTTTACACTACATTTCTGTTTTCGCACAATTTCGACACAGTCAAATTGTTAGAATTTGTAAAACAGCGGGGAATCAAAAAGATTTTTAGACAACTTGTCATTCATATAAATAAAGTAACTGTAGCCCTTAGTTTATTGGGGGCTACTTTTTTTACTTATGAGTTTACAAAATTCTTTATAATCCTCTCTTTGCATTATAGAGGTGTAGCGTAATGTGCAATATAGAATTAGTAAAATTAATCTCAGAATATCAACAGCATGATATGATAAATTTTGATACTCTTTACGGAACTTTCAACAAATTATTATTACTGTACGGAAATAAATTAGGCACAAGTGATACGGCACAAGATTTGGTTGATTTTTTTATCGAGTTGCTATTTAAAATAGACTTATCAAAATTCAAAAAAGACCAATCAGATAGCCTTAAAAGGTATATTGCTGTGTGTATTCGCAATGAATACTACTCAATACTAAAAAAATCACATGAACCAATATATTTAACCGATGAACTTTTAGATATTCTTACCACAGATATCCCCTCTTTTGAGGAAACTGTATTCTTAAAAGAATGTTTATCAGTTGTATCTAACACACAAAGAACTATTCTAATTTTAAGATATTGTAATGATTTTTCAGACTCTGAAATAGCAGAAATGTTACATATAAGTAGACAAGCTGTTAATAAAAACAGAAGAAAAGGCCTTGAAGCAATAAAAACTTTTTTATCATCCTAAGGTTTACAAAATACCTATCTGATTTCTGTTTGTAATTGAAAGCGCTAATAAAAACGCCCAAAACGTGCTGAAGGCGTTAAAAGCTGTATGGAAAACCGTCAACTGACGTTAAAAGGAGTTACTTATGGCTGAAAAACTTTTTACTCAAACCGAATTAAATAAAATAGTTGCATCCCGTCTTAAACGCGAACGCGAACGATTATCGCGGGACTTTGAAAAAAAGTTAAAACGCTGTATGGCATCGGTACACCTTACCATTTATCAAGAGCTTTGTTCATTAAAAAAAGAAATATACCCCGAACGGACAGACGCCGAAATGTCACTTAACGAATTTGAAGAATAAGCGGAAAAATATTTCAAAAGTGCAAAGCCTATATAAACTAAGAACGGAGGAAACCGAATGACTGAAAATATTCAGGTTAAATGTCTGCTGGAGAGATATTGGAATCCAGCGGAAAAAGAATACTGCGGTACTGAAAAAAACGGTACTCTTATAGACATTTCAATGCAGAGCGACGAAGAGGATTCAAGCCGTGCTGTTCCTGTTGGAATCGTTATTCTTGAAGATAATTCCTTTGTAAGCGTTCCTGTAGAATTTATTACAAAATTAACAAATATTTGAGGAGAAATAGAAAATGAATAGACTTTCTGCAAACAATACTAAATTTTATTACAAAAAAGGCACATCCGAACAATTCACTGAAATTGAATACCTTATGGAAGTACCCGAATTCGGCGGCACTCCCGAAAAAATTGATGTAACAGTCCTTTCGGATAAAACAAAGCGTTATGTTCCCGGTATTAACGACCTTGGCGACCTCGTTTTCAAGTTCCTTTACGACAATTCTTCCGAGACTGCCAATTATCGTGTACTTAAAGGTCTTGCTGATGACGGCGACTGTGCAATCTTTAAACTTCAGTATCCTGACGGCACTTCTCACGAATTTGAAGCTGTTCCGGCAGTTAAAATGGATGCAGGCGCTATCAACGGTGCTCTTACCTTTAGTGCAACTATGATGTTGCAGAGCGATATTACTGTTGGTAACCCCGCCTAATCTCACTAAAAATATTAAATTCCGCGGCAATTCTTGCCGCGGAATACTCTGAAAAATGAAAGGAAAATATTTATGAATAAGTTTTATAGTATCACAGTAGCCGAAAAGACATATAATATGCGCCTTACTGCTTCTGCTATTATGTCCATTGAGAAGAAGCTTGGCAAACCGCTTTTTAAAGCGCTTGAAGAAATTCAGGAGAATATGATAGAAACAGTTACAACAATAATTTGGGGCGCTATGCAACCCTTAAATTCCGGTTTCACTTTTGATATGGCAACAAAGTTATTTGATGATTACATTGACGAGGGTCACTCTATTGAAGAGCTTATGCAGGAAATTAATGGCTTATTCGAGGTTTCCGGTTTTTTCAGGAAAGGTCAGGCGCAGTGAAGCCTGACCTAAAAAACGATTTAGTTGAAAGCCTTGCCCGCTCGGCTATCTGGGCGGGCTTAAATTTTAAGGATATATCTTTTTTAACACCGTATGAAATACAAATGGCAGTCGAAATAGAATCCGACCGCCAGAAAGATTTTTATAAAATGCTGGCATATATAGTATATACCGGCGCTTCGCTTACAACCATAGGTTTTAATAATCCAAAACAATTCCCAAGCATAGAGCAAGCTTTCCCAAATCTTTTTGAAAAGGAAGAGCAACAAAACTGGGTACTTATGAAAGAACGCGTGGAAGCCTTTGCAAAAGCAAAAAAGAACACCAATTAAAATAAGTGAACACACCGAACCGCCACAAGTGTTATGTGGCCTACTCTACGCCAACACACAAGGACTATTCACCTTATGTTCTCTTGTATTCTAGGAAAACCAGTTAATCACCATTTTATGTTCTAAATTATCCTAACTTTTCTAAAAGCTGAGCCTTTTTAGAAAGGAATTCCTCTTCTGTCAAAATACCGTCATCTTTTAATTTTGACAACTTCTCAATTTGATCTATTATATCATTATTTGTATTGTCGGAATTACTGTTTGAAATATTGAACTGAGAATAAATTCCATTTGTTTTTAAATAGTCCAACATTTCCAGGCAAACCTTAGCTTGACCAGTTACTGTAACACCAGAAATCATTTCAAATCTTACGGTAAGTAAATTGTTGTTCATATCTTTATAAGTGATATGAATATTATTGGCTTGTTGCAATTTATAAGCATCTTTACCACCCAAAATAACATTTGCAGTTGACAAAGTTCTATCTACAATTGCGAAATCGGTAACCGCTCTATAAGGTATTTCAAATGTCTTTAAATACTTTTCCGCAACACGATGCTTAACTAAAAAACAATTTTCTAATAATTGCAAATCTACTATTCCGGCAACTTTCTTAGGATTGTCAGGATGCCCTCCTAAATACACTGTCTGATAACCTTTTACTGAATCGACATTGTTATTTTTTTTGAATAAACCCATAAAAAACACTCCATTATTATATTTTATGTAAGAATTAATCTTACTAATGAACTCTATTATATGAAAGGAAAAAAATGAATATAGAAAACATCAAAAACCAACTCAACTCATCAAGACAAGCATTTGATGATATTTCAAATAGCATGAAAACCTTAAATGGTGATATACAAAACAGTATAAAACCGTTAACTGATATGAATGAATCAATAACTGGTTTGGCGGAACTATTTGGTTTGAAAGAAGTAGATTTGTTTGGTGGAAAATTAGAGAAAATAACTGCTTTTCTCGATAAAATTAATAATACAGACCTGGTGACACCAATATTCGATAAAATAGAGACCGGCATAAATAATGTTGATAAATTCAGCAACGCATTAAAAACTCTTACCGATATTACAAACCTACAAACTTTGGCAACTGATGCTCAGACGCTTGCTAATAAATTACTAAATAGCACATTAGTTTTAAATACAATAGAATTAGGAAAAAATATTCTAGCCTGGATCTCAAATACAGCACAAACAGTAGCTGCAACTGTTGCAACTTGGGCACAACAAGTTGCGCAAAATGCATTAAATTTTGTTATGTCAATGAATCCCATAGCACTTATAATCATAGCCATCGTCGCATTGGTGGCAGCATTTGTGCTACTTTGGAACAAATGCGAAGGATTCAAAAACTTCTTTATAAATATGGGCGAAGCTATCAAAAACGGTATTAGTACCGCGGTTGATTTTATAACAAATATTTTCAGTACCGTTGTTTCCTTTATACACAACAAAGTTATTCAACCCATTTCGGGATTTTTCTCTAATCTATGGAATGGAATAGGTAACGGCGTAAAATCAATGGTAAATGTTGTTATAGGTGCTTTAAACAGAATGATAAAAGGATTTCTATCTCCTTTCAATCTACTTATTGACGGACTCAACTTAATACCAGGGGTAAACATTAAGAAACTATCATTTAAAATACCGACACTTGCCACCGGTGGTTTTCCGTCTATGGGACAAATGTTTATTGCACGCGAGGCAGGACCCGAGCTTGTAGGCACCATTGGCAGCCGCAACGCCGTTGTTAATAATGACCAGATAGTTGAATCGGTTTCCTCAGGTGTATATAAAGCGGTTTGCGCTGCCCTTTCCGCTGGACGCACAACAGACCAAAAGGCTGTTATTACACTTGACAAAAAGGTTCTTGGCGAATTTGCCATTGGATATATTAACGGTAAAACCAAAGAAACGGGATTAAGCCCAATATTAGTGTGAGGTGAAAAAATATGAATAAACTAACAACTGATTATACAATCGGCGGTAAAGAAATTTACGAGCCGCACCTGCAAATGAACGAAACAGTAGAAAGCATGCTTGACGAGAACTCAGGCACCACTGATGACGGAAAAATGCATGTAAGATGGGTGAGAACCGCCGTACATAAATACTCATTACAATATAATATTATGACCGCCGCGGAGTATGACTATATGAAAAACTTATTGCTTGGCAAAACATTTGTATTTAAATTCCCTTACCTTGACAGTTCAAAGGTAATAGAGGGATATTGCACATCCTACGGCGGAGTATTATCACAAACCTCAACAGACGGCGGAATATATACCGGCGTACAGTTTGAAATATGCGAACTGTAAGGAGGTTAGCTTGTGTCAAATATTATATATCAAAACGAATTCAAATGCAATAGTTTATTGTTAAATGATACCAATATTCAAGGCGGTGTAGAACTTTCACAGTCGGTAAACAGCGGTGAGGGACTGGTTCTTGGAAGCTGCTGTGCATCAAAAGCGGAATTCAGCATTTTAGACCTTGAAAACAATATAACAAACCCACAGGGTATAGAATTTCTTTACACCCAATGCGGTGAGAAAAAAGGCTATTTTACGGTTGACACTGCTGAGCGCATTAAAAATGTTGGCTGGAAAATAACCGCCTACGACCGAATGATGAAGTTTGAAAAAACCGTGGATGATTTTATTGACGAGCTTCCAGACAGTTTTAGTTTGCGAGAATTATTCGCAGGCCTTTGTAATTTTGTAAATGTTCCCGCCTCTGCTACTTCCTTTACAAACGAGGAACTTATATTTTACAAGAATTTCGAAGGCAGCGACATAAAAGGCCGTGATATACTTTACTGGATAGCCGAAGCCGCCGGATGCTTTGCGCATATAAACTCTGACGGAGAAACCGAATTAAAGTTTTACGAGCAAGCAAATGAAATAGACGAAGCAAAAGTAATAACTAATTCAGATTACATAAATTATTCTGTTTTAGAATTCACAACTATGCCTATAAACAAATTACAGATTCGTTCTACCAAAGACGATATAGGAACAATAGTATTTGAACAATCGGAAGACGAGAATATTAAATACAATGCTTACATAATTGAGGGCAACCCGTTATTTTATGTACGCGAATCAGAAGAACAAAGCAATAATTCTGATTGTCAGGAGATAATTAAACAGGCTGCAAACGCAATTTTCCAAAAAATAAAAAACTTTTCATACCAACCGTTTGAATGTGAATTGTTTTACAGCGAAAAAATCCCCGAAGTCGGCAATACTGTTTGGATAAAAGAACCCGATGGCAAAATCATTAATTCTATTGTCATGAACAAATCTCAAAATGGCATGAAAGTAAACTTATCTGCAACAGGTAATTCTGACTCAAACAGTCTTACCAGCGTAAACATAAGCATTAAGCAAAAGAACAACAGAACCAACGAACTAAAGAGAACTTTAGACAGTACGGTTTCAAAGATATCTACTCTTAATGATAACAATAATTTTCTTGAAAGTTCATTTGAACAAACCAGTGATTCAATAACTGCAATTCTTTCAAGAACAAGTACTTTGGAAAATTCTCAATCAGAATTATCCAAAAAAGCCGAAAACATTGAGAAAACGGTAAATTCCGGTGTATCAAAGGTAGTTACGACTTCTGTTGTTATTAACGAATCGGGTATTACTGTGGGCAACTCCGACTGTGAAATGGAAACACAAATGACTCCTGATTCCTTTAAAGTTCTTGACAAAAACAGCATTGCAAGAATCAATGTTTCACCTATCGGTACAAAACTTCAAAAAACTATTATAGAAGACGATTTGACAGTCGGAGTAGTTAAAATGATAAAACGAAACAATGGCGTTGATTTTGTATATATAGGAGGCGAACAATAATGGCACAATATATAAGCCAAACAATGTCTACGACTAATGTCTATGTTAAATATAGAATTGTGGCAAACACCATATCTAAATCTATTGAAAATAATACCACTATAGTCAATGTACAGGTTCAGGCTTGGAGAACAAATTCAGGCTATACTACATACGGTACAGGTACATGTTATTGTAGTGTACAAGGAACATGGTATTCTGCTCAAATTACAAGTTCACAGAAAATAACACAAAACAGTTACACCGTTCTTTTTGACCGTGACATCACGGTATATCACGCAAATGATGGTTCATGCACATTACATCTTTCCTCTTATATTTCACACGCCGTTTTAAGTAGCGACGAGCAACACTTTTATCAGGAACTGCCCTCCATTCCGAGAGCCAGCCAACCCACCTTAAGTAAAACGGATTTTAATATAGGCGAAGAAATCACCATTAATACAAACCGAGTAAGCAACAGTTTTACTCACGATATACTACTTTTAATGTCTGACGGCAGCTACAGCACAATTGCAACGGGAGTTACCGATAATTACATTTGGAAAACCGGTGATGAACTATACGAACAATGTCCCAACAGTCAGCAGTTTTCTTCAAGCATACTTGTTAAAACCTACAATTCAGACTCTTACATAGGAGAAAAAAGCACCGGTTTTTGTGCAATTACTACTGACTGCGCCCCAATTTGTGAAAACATCTCTTATAAGCAAATAAACGATACCGTACAATCACTTGTTGGAAATAATACCGATATCATCCTAACAAAATCAGAAATACTTGTTACTTTCAGTGATGCCACAGCCAAAAAGTATGCTGAAATAAAAAAATACTATGTTCAAATTGGCGATAAAATATTTGAAAGCGATGACAGTGAGTTTTCTATATTCGACATACCTAATGCCGATACTATTTACGGTTGGGTTAAAGACAGCAGAAATTTCGATTCTAGTTCTTCAAAAGCTGAAGCTACATTAGGTAAAATATACGAATATTCTCCTCCCACTATGAGCAACATACAAATCAACCGCGAAAATGATGTTGGAGAAAACACTTATTTAACGTTTAGCGCATCCGTCTCAAATATTATTGCAGTCAATTCTGCATATTATATTTGCTGGCATTCAAAACAAAATGAGGATATTAATTGGGGAAATATGGTTAATATTGTGAATCTAGACTATAACCTCAGCAATTTTTCTTACGATTCGCTTTTGGGAACATTTTCAACTGACGAAAATTTTAACTTTGAAATAATTATCGGAGATTCATTCGGAGAATATACATATCCGTGTTTTCTGCAAAAATCAAAACCAGAATTATCCATAAGAGATAATATGTTAGGCATTAACTGTGTACCTATTGACAATAACGGAACGTTACAGATAAACGGCAAAAGCCTACTTGATTTAACATATCCTGTTGGTTCTGTTTATATGAGTGTCAATCCCATTTCTCCGGAAACTCTTTTCGGCGGAAAGTGGGAAAGCATTAATGACACCTTCCTATTATGTGCGGGCTCTACCTACCCTGCAGGTTCATCAGGAGGGGAAACAAGTCACACTTTAACCATTAATGAAATGCCTTCGCATTTTCATAATCTATATTCTGGTTGGACTTCGCCGGCATACACTTCGAATAGCACCGACGCACTTATGTATCAAAGTAAACTTATGTCTGTTAACTATAAAAATGCAGGTAATGGATATGAATTCATGCAGAGAGTGGGCAACGGACAGGCTCACAACAATATGCCTCCCTATATTGCGGTATACTGTTGGAAGCGAGTTGAATAAACAATGAACGACACAGTAATTATCGCATTTATATCTTTTTTAGGTACTGTTATTGGCACTTTGGGTGGAATTGTAACCTCTGGCAAACTTACTAATTATCGCTTGAAACAACTTGAAAAAAAGGTTGACACACATAATAATTTTGCTATTAGAATACCAATTCTTGAAGATCAAATAAAAAATGTTAATGAAAGGTTGGAAAAGGAGGAATTATAAATGAAAATCTCAAAATCAACTATTTTTCGTAGTATTTTGATTTTTTTAGTTGTTATTAATCTTATTTTAAAAAAAGCAGGAATTGATCCCTTACAAATAAGTGATAATGAACTTGCTCAATTTCTGGAGCTTATTATTGAAATATCAGCAATAATAGCATCTTGGTGGTACAATAACAGTTTCAGCAAAACTGCTTTAAAGGCACAGAATTATTTGCAAGAATTAAGAAAGGAAAAATTAGATGTTTAAATTAGCTTTAAATGCCGGTCATGGTATAAACACCGCTGGAAAGAGATGTTTAAAAAGCCTTGATCCAAACGAAACAAGAGAATGGTTTTTAAACAATAGAATATGCTGTAAAATACAGGAAAATCTTTCAAAATACAACGGTATTGAAATAAAGCGTATGGACGACACCACAGGACAGATTGATAAAACTATTGCTACAAGAACAAAAAACGCAAATTCTTTTGGTGCGGATTTGTACTTATCAATACATCACAATGCGGGTATAAACGGTGGTAGCGGCGGAGGTATAATGGCTTTTACATATTTGTCAGTAGATAAAACAACTATTGACTGGCAAAAATACTTTTATGATGCCGCTATTGCTCATACTGGACTTAAAGGAAACAGGGCTTCGCCTATTGCGAGAGCAGATTTCGGTGAGTGCCGCCTAACCTCTATGCCGGCAGTATTAATGGAATGTGGTTTTATGGATAGCACAACCGATACTCCTATTATTTTAACCGAAGAATTTGCTGAAAAAATCGCACTCGCTTTTTCAGATACTATTATTAAAAGATGTGGACTCAAATTAAAAGAAGTTCAACAAACTTTTATAAAAAATAATTATGAAAATCTATACCGTGTAAGAGAATCATGGGAAAAAGCAGACTCCCAGATTGGTGCCTATAAAGAACTGCAAAACGCCATTAAAATCGCAGAAAAATCAAGTTTAAATGTTTATGATAATACAGGAAATTGTGTTTGGAAATATGGGGAAACAAATAATTCTCAGAGTTCTGAGCAGCAAAGCAATATTATAATAAATCTACTAAAAAAAATATTAAGCTTATTAACAAATTAGTTTTAAGTTTATTGTTTGATATAAAAACACAAACTAAATAAAAACTATTTATAAAAATAAAAAAGCAGTATCTAATGATACTGCTTTTTTATTTGGTGCGGATAATGGGACTTGAACCCATACGTCGGTTGACACACGCCCCTCAAACGTGCCTGTCTGCCAGTTCCAGCACACTCGCTTATCAAGTTTGCTAGGCTATTATAGCACAGGGTTCGGGGCGTGTCAAG
>JAZSAJ010000044.1:0-5587 GCA_045601805.1 Acutalibacteraceae bacterium | reverse complement strand
AATGAAAAGTGAAAAGTTAAGTAAGCAAAAATAAACGGCAGTTTTCAGTAAGAAAACTGCCGTTTCTTTCTTGAAAGGGTTCACAAATTCGTACCCCTACATATAATCACAGCTATGAACCAGGCTAAATTTGTTATTCGCAATTCCTAGTTTATAAAATTATTATAAATTGCTTTTTATAATCAACTTGCAAGCTTTGTTAATGTTTTAAACAACTTTTGAAACTCCGTTTCATCGTCTGTGATACTTAATAATTTAAACGCTTTACTCTCGGGAACATTTACAATTTTAAAATCATACAGTTTTTCAGAAAAATAGTAAACAGTAAATATGCCACCTACATTTTTGGAATACTCGTTTATCATAGATTCACTCGCAGAAGCATTAAGAATTAACTTTATTTCTTTTTTTTCATCGCTTAAAGAATGATATACCATAGAAATATCTTCGTCGGAAATTATTGTTTTTCCGCTTGGTGATACTACTTTAAAGCAGCTTTCAGCATTATAATCTAAACTTTGATTTGTTTGTCTGTTTTGTTCAAACATCCAAGTAAACATCTCTCGGTCCACATAAGCATATTTCCATGCATCGTGGTCAACGCCTTCTAAACGTTTAAGTTTAATTAATCCATTATTGAAGGAATTAATAGCATCATACATCCTTTGAGAACTTGAAAAGCTTACTGTTTGGTCTGCTGTACCGTGATAAATCCAAATAGGTATAGTAGATAACTTTTGTGCGTGGGAAGTGTCACCGCCACCGCATACAGGCACTGCTGCGGCAAAAAAGTTTCCGTAACGACCCAACAAATCCCAAGTACCGAAAGCCCCCATTGAAATACCGGTAACATAAATGCGGTTTCTATCACCGTTATACTTTTCAATTACACTCCTAAGCAATTTCATAACTGTTCCTAACTCGCCATTTTCGTCGCCATAAGAATTTTCATCAATATTCCACCAACCATTTGAAGGACACTGCGGACAAACTATAATCGCCTTTCCTAAAATATCACTTGCAACATCGAATCCCTGTGTAAAACTGGGTATGTGGCTTTCATTATCGTTGCCTCTAGCACCCGCACCATGCAAAAACAAAAGAACAGGATATTTTTTTGATTTATTATAATCTTCCGGTAAAAAAAGCCTATATGGAAGCGTTAAGTTTGTAATATAATTTGTATATTCAAGTCTTTGAAAATCAAATGAATCAAATACTTCGTCATTAGTTAAGGCACTGTTTTCGTAAATCTTTACAATCTGTTCGTAAACTAATTCTTCCGTCACATTTACTTTATTGGTTTCACCCTTACATGCCGTAAAACTAATGGTAAGCACTAACATCAAAATAATTAATAAAAGCCTTTTCACTTAATTTACCTCCGGATAAATATATTGTTAAAATTCAACTTCACCGCAATTGTTCATATTTTGTGTATTTACCAATGGTTGTTTCAGTCGGTTCAACTAATATGGTTGGCTCACCAATCAACACCGTTTTGAGTGCATGTTGGCGGTGTAACAACAATGTATTCACTAACTTTGTGGCAAAATTAAAATCAATAAAGTCTTAAATAACTTGCTAAACAACGAAAAAATGCCTGCGCTTTTATTTAAATGCGCAGGCATTTTCATGGCGGAGTAGGAGAGACTTGAACTCTCGCGCCGGTTACCCGACCTACGCCCTTAGCAGGGGCGCCTCGTCACCACTTGAGTACTACTCCAAATGCTAAACGTAATATTGTTATTTACACGGAAAAATGGCGGAGAGGAAGGGATTCGAACCCTTGGCTCTTGCGAGTCACTGGTTTTCAAGACCAGCTCCTTAAACCGCTCGGACACCTCTCCATGCGACCGATTTATTATAGCATAACAGTTTTCTTTTGTCAACACTAAAAAATGTTATATTTATTCTGTCTAATTTCACAATATTCGTGCCTAAAATATCAGTTGAAAATAAAAGAAGTTTTTGATATTATAATTATAAAGGAGTGGTTTTATGAAAGCTATTGTTAACGGCAAGATAATTTTGCCTAACGAAATTTTAAATGACTGTGCTTTGATTTACGATAAAAAAATAATTTCTATTGTAAAATCAAATGAAATTCCAAAAGGAACAGAAACAATTGATGCCGGCGGTGGTTATATTGCCCCGGGACTTATTGATTTACATATTCACGGTTATTTAGGCAAAGATGTTTGCGATGCTAATAAGGAAAGTATTGAAATTATTTCAAAAGGTTTAATAGCAAACGGTGTTACAGGTTATTTACCAACAACAATGACTGTTGATATGGAGGTTATTAAATCTGCCCTTAATGTTTGCCGCGAATTAAAAGAAGAAAGTAAAACTTGGGCTGGTTCAGAAATTTTGGGTTGCCACGCCGAAGGCCCCTTTATTAGTGAATCTAAAAAAGGCGCACAAGACCCAAAACACATTTTAAAGCCCAATGCCGAATTTGTTAAAGAATTTGATGATATTATAAGCATAATTACTCTTGCACCCGAAACCGATACAGAAGATTTTTCGGCAATAAAAGAAATTTGCGACAAAACAAATGTTGTTGTTTCAATGGGTCATACCTCGGCCGATTATGATACCGCTATGAACGGAGTTAAAGCCGGCGTTAAACATTCCACCCATTTATTTAACGCAATGACTCCTCTTACCCACCGTGCTCCCGGTGTTGTAACTGCTTCATTGAATTCCGATGTTAGTTGTGAACTTATTGCCGACACTTTCCATGTTGATAAAGCGCTATACGATATTGTGTGGAAATTAAAAGGCAGAAAACTTTGCATAATTACCGACTGTTTGCCTGCCGGCGGTTTGCCCGAAGGTGAATACACACTTGGCGGTGCTAAAATTATTTACCGCGGTATTGTTTGCCGTCTTGCCGACGGCACCATTGCAGGTAGTGTTCTTCCCCTTAATAAAGGCGTTTGGAATGTTTACACAAACTCTAACATTCCGCTTAACGAATGTGTAAACTGCGCTTCATTAAATCCTGCAAAAACTTTGGGTATTGATGATGTTAAGGGTTCACTTGAAGTTGGCAAGGACGCTGATATTATTATTACCGATAATGAATTTAAAGTTTTAAAAACTATTAAAAAAGGAGAAATTAAATATGAATCTTAAAGTAAAAGCTAAACTTGATAAGGACTTTGCGCCTCTTTCGGTTGTTTGCCGTGAAATGCGCGAAAACACAAAAGAAGACGGACAAGACATTGTTATTGCCGTTATACGCAACAAAGGTTACACTACAACCTACAAAACTCGCGTTTATAAAGACGGCACAGGCCACGACCAAGAAAACTTTAAATTTATTGAAAGAATGACCAAAGCTTTGCTTTGGGTTGTTGGCGGTTATAAAATTGTTATTGCCGGCAGCGAAGTTATTGGTAACAAAATTAAAGAGGCCTATACTTACGGCGGTTTAAGAGATTTTGATGTTAAATTTATGGAACGCGTTTATGAAACCAAATTTAGTGTAGAGGTTTGCGCATTAAAAGATGCTCCGCAAGATAACGAAGCCGCAGCACCTGTTGGCAGACATTTAGACGGTTGCAGAATTGGTTTTGATGCAGGCGGAAGCGACAGAAAAGTTAGCGCAGTTGTTAACGGCGAAAGCGTATATTCAGAAGAAGTTGTTTGGTTCCCCAAAATCAATTCCGACCCTGAATATCACTATAACGGCATTTTAGAAGCAATGAAAACCGCTGCTTCTCATATGCCTCGCGTTGACGCTATTGGTGTTTCAAGTGCCGGTGTTTATGTTGATAACAGAATAATGGTTGCTTCCCTTTTCTTAAAAGTTGATGATGAACTTTTTGATAAAAAAGTTAAAAACATGTATTTAGATGTTGCAAAAGAAATTGGCGAAAATATTCCGATTGAAGTTGCGAACGACGGTGATGTTACTGCTTTGGCAGGTGCTATGGACTTAAACGACAATTCGGTTTTAGGTATTGCTATGGGTACAAGCGAAGCAGGCGGTTATGTTGACCCTCAAGGCAACATTACAGGTTGGCTTAACGAACTTGCTTTCGTTCCAGTTGATTATAACGATAACGCTATGGTTGACGAATGGTCTGGAGATATTGGTTGCGGTGTTAAATACTTCTCGCAAGACGGTGTAATTAAACTTGCTCCTTACGCCAACATTAAATTGGATGAAGCACTTTCCCCTGCCGAAAAACTTAAAGTTGTTCAAAATTTAATGAAAGAAAATAACAGCGATGCTGCTGATATTTACGATACAATTGGTGCTTATTTCGGTTATGCAATTGCATTTTACAGCGAGTTTTACGATATTAAACACGTTCTTATTATGGGCCGTGTAACTTCGGGCGAAGGCGGACAAATTATTTTAGCCCGTGCACAAGAAGTTTTGGAAAAAGAATTCCCAGAACTTAGTGAAAAAGTAACTTTGCACATTCCCGATGAAAATTCTCGCCGTGTTGGACAGTCTGTTGCTGCTGCAAGTTTGCCGGAAATTAAATAATGAAATGCGGTAATCAATTTTTAATAGAATTATTAAAAGAAAATTATCCGAACGAATTAGAAACAATAATTAACGGTTGTGTTAAGAAAAAGACTTCATTTAGGGTTAATCTTTTAAAAACCACAGCCGAAAGCGTTAAAAATTCATTTAAAAATTTTAACTTGCTTCCCCCTTTTAATGATGTTTTTGTTAGTGAAAACTGTGGTGACGAAGTTGCTATTACACAAACAAATGAATTTCAAAACGGTGAAGTTTATCTTCAAAATCCGTCTTCTTGTTTGCCTGTGCTTGTTTTAAACCCGCAGGCAAACGAAGACATTTTAGATATGGCAGCTGCACCTGGCGGTAAAACAACCCAAATTGCATCGCTTACAAACGGCAAAGCAAATATAACGGCTTGTGAAAGGCACCCAATTCGTGCCGATAAGTTGAAATTCAACCTTAACAAACAAGGTGTTAAAAATGTTAATGTTATTGTAAAAGATTCAAGACAGCTTGAAGATTGGTTTTCGTTTGATAAAATTTTGCTTGATGCGCCTTGCAGCGGAAGCGGAACTCTTGATTTTGCAAACGAGAATAATAATTTTAGCGAAGAGTTAATTAATAAATGCCAAAAAACACAACAAGCGCTTTTAAATAAAGCAACTAAACTGCTTAAAAAAGGCGGGATTTTGGTTTATTCAACCTGTTCAATATTAAAGCAAGAAAATGAATTGGCGGTAAAAAACCTTCTTAAAAACGGTATTTTTGAAGTTTTACCAATTAAAAAAGAATTGCTTAACGGCTTACCGTTATTAAAAACCGATATTGATGGCGCGATTTGTGTATGCCCAACCAACATTTACGAAGGTTTTTTTGTTGTTTGTCTTAAAAAGAAATAAAAAAGACGCTTCGGGAGTTGCGGTTAGGGATTAATTGGTTTTTCAGATAAATTTGTACTTTTTCTTGTTGCGAAAACTTGTAAGACACAAAGTATTACTGCTTTTTCACAACTGCGAAACCGTTACAAATTTATTCTTATAAAACTGCAAAGCACCTTAAAAAGATAAATTTTTAGTGGTATAAAAGGCGAAAAGC
>JAZSAJ010000043.1:0-15969 GCA_045601805.1 Acutalibacteraceae bacterium | reverse complement strand
GTTTTCTTAAGATTTCCCTTATTTCTAACCGCTTATCTTCATAAAAACTTTTCGTCTGTACTTTGGTGCAAAAACTATATGGTACTTGCAATTCCACTTTGTGTGTGCTAAACTATCTGTGCTGATTTCTTCTTTTTTCATTCATAAATCCTCCGTTTTTGTTTTGCTTTGACTGGCAGGTCTTTGCTATTTTAACACAATCGGAGGATTTTGTTCATCGGTTAACCTTTTTTGAACCACGCGACTATCGCGTGGTTTTCGTTATACAATAAAAATAGCCGAGGTAAAAACCTCGGTTATTTTTTATTCCAAAAGGTTAAATTTTTAAGTTCGTCATAAAGCATACAATATGTTTTATGGCGGCTTTCTTGTATTTCGCCGTTTTTAACCGCTTCAATTACCGCACAACCTTTTTCCTTTGTGTGGGAACAAGAAGTAAATTTACACAAATGCAAAAAATTATTAAATTCAACAAAACATTCGGCTAAATTTTCTTTAAACTCAAAACCGAGTTCCATATTTTCAAGCGAAGAAAAGCCCGGGGTGTCGGCAACAAAACCGTTAAGGTCGTGCTTAAAAAGTTCGGTATGGCGTGTGGTGTGCCTTCCCCTACCAAGTTTTTCACTAACTTCGCCGGTTTGCAAATTCAAATCTTTAAACAGCACATTAAGTAAACTTGATTTTCCAACGCCGGAATTACCGGTAAAGGCACTTATACAACCCGATATTTCACCCTTAAGGTTTTCTATTCCTTCGCCGTTTGCAGCCGAAACAACATAAACTTTAAAACCCGCTTTTTTATACAAATTATAAAATTCACTAAAATCGCCTAAATCACACTTATTAAAAACAATTATCGGTTCAATATTATAAAAAGCACATATTGCAGTTAAGCGGTCAATTATAACGGTGTTAGGCGCAGGTGTAGAGTAAGACGAAACTATAAACAATTTATCTATGTTTGCAACATTTGGTCTTACTAAACAATTCTTTCTGCTAAAAATTTTTTCAATAGAAGGATAAGAATTTTCGTGAATCAAAAATTCCACCCTATCTCCAACAACAGGTGAAAGTTCTTTATTTCTTAAAGAACCGCGCGCCTTACACTCGTAAATTTTATCATCGCATTTTACATAATAAAACCCTGCGATAGCTTTAATTAAAATACCTTCCATTAACTTTTCGCCGTATATTCGTAATCTTCTTTAACAGTAACCTTGCCGTTTTTACTGTCTATGGTAATTTTTTGGTAATTTTCAAACACCCTGTCTTCACCGCTAATTCTTACCATGCAGTTAGCAAGAGTTTCTTTATCGGTTGTAAATGTTACCTTATAGGACTGTGTATTTTTAAAGTCAATTACTTTAGAAAGATAAAGAGTTTCATTGCCATAAACAATGGTTATATGGCCTTTATCGTGAACATATTCCGGATATTTAGGAATATTAATTTCAAAAGAAACTTCAAACTTACCTGTACTTACAACCAAATCAACAGCCGAGCCCTTGCCCACTTGTTCGCCTTCTTTATGTTTTGGAGATTGTTCTAAAACTGTGCCGGCAGAATACGATTTGTTTGTATTGTTGACTTCGGTAACATCACCCACAACCAAGCCCTTTGATTCAAGCAATTTAATTGCATCGTCTTTTGAAAGCCCAACGCAATCGGGAAGTGCAACCATAACCGTTGCTTTGCCCGAACTAACATATACGGTAACGGTGCTTCCCTCAACTATAGAAGAACCAATTTCGGGGCTTGTTCTTATAACTAAACCTTCTTCTATTTCGTTATCGGCCACCGAAACGAACTCACAAACAAGGCCAATATTTTTAAGTGATTTTTCACTTTCATCTTTGTTTTTCAAGTAAACATCGGGCACTAAAACAGTTTTAGGGCCGCTACTTACGGTAAGAATAATTTTTTGGTTCTTTTTAACCTTGCGTTTTTCCCCAACACTTTGAGCAATAATAACACCCTTTTCTTCGGTGCTTGACTGATATTCAGGGGTTAAATCAAACTTTTTGGCGTAGGGTCCGTTATTAACACCTTCCCAAGTCATACCAACAAATTTAGGACATTCCATATCGGGTGTTCTGCCAAGAAGACCGGGCAAATACACAACAAGAAGTATAACCAATGCCGCAACAAAGGTTACCATTATGCCCGAAATAACAGGAAGCCAAGGTGTAGATTTTTTAACTTCGCCCTTTTTGGCTTCGTCTATTGTATCTATAAACTTTGTGGGTTGATTATCAACAAAATAGCCGTAATCAAAGGTAATAGACGGTTCGCGCTTAAATGCTTCTAAATCGCAAAGCATTTCGGAAGCCGAATGATATCTTACTTCGGCATTCTTTTCCATTGCGTGCATTGTAATTTGTTCAAGCCCAACCGGAATAGAGCCGTTAATTGCAGTAGGAAGTTCGGGGGCGCGTTGAAGTTGCATTAAAGCAACCGAAACAGCGCTGTCGGCCTCAAAAGGCAATTTGCCCGTTAACATTTCGTAAAGCAATACGCCAACCGAATATAAATCTGATTTTTCATCGGTGTTATCGCCCCTCGCTTGTTCGGGACTAATATAATGCACCGAGCCAATTGCTTTATCGGTAATGGTTTTCTGTTCGCTTCTTGCAAAACGGGCAATACCGAAATCGGCAACCTTAATTGTGCCGTCAGCCAAAACCATAATGTTTTGGGGTTTAATATCGCGGTGAACAATACCCCTGTCGTGAGCGTGCTGAAGCGCTCTTAAAATTTGAACTGTATAATAAAGTGTATCTTTCCAACCCAAAGTACCGCGCTGTTCAATTAACTGCTTTAAGGTAATACCGTCAATATATTCCATAACAATATACTGAAGTTTTTCGCCAAAACTAACATCAAACACCTTAACAATATTAGGATGAGAAAGCACTGCAATTGCCTTGCTTTCGTTTCTGAAACGGCGTATAAATTCTGCGTTTGTTATATATTCATCTTTAAGTATTTTTATTGCAACGGTGCGCGATTCAATATTATCATACGCTTTATATACAACCGCCATACCGCCAACGCCTATAATTTCAGAAAGTTCGTATCTGCCGTCAAGTCTTTTTCCTACATAATTTTCCATTTTTTACTCATCCTTTCCGATTTACTGTGTAATGACAACTGCGGTAATATTATCGGCGCCGCCGTTATCATTAGCATGTTGTATTAAGCGTTCCACAATTGTTTCGTTTATATTAAGAAGTTCTTTTTCAATTACTTCATCGCTAACAAAATTAGTAAGTCCGTCGGTGCAAAGCAGTAAAGCGTTTTCACCTGTTAAATCAAACACATCCAAATCAACCATAACTTCCTTATTAACGCCAAGCGCCCTGGTAATTATGTTTTTCTTTGGGTGACTTTTTGCTTGGTCAGCCGTTATTTCGCCGCTGTCAACCAAAGTTTGCACCATTGAATGGTCAACGGTTAATTGCCTTAATTTATTTTCTTCTAATAAGTAAGCGCGACTATCACCCACATGAAGCACATAACCCGTTTGATTATCTATAAAAGCAAGGACTGCCGTTGTTCCCATGCCGGCACGCTCTTGTTCTTTTTTAGATGCTTCATAAACTTCAGAGTTTGCCGAAACCAGCGCACCGCGAAGCATATTTTCAAGAGCCATTCCGTTAAGGCGACTTTTGTATGATTTTTTAACATAAGCAGTTATTGTTTCGGCAGCAATTTTAGAGGCAACATTTCCTGCATTTGCCCCACCCATACCGTCAAACAACAGCAAAGGCGACATTTTCACTTAATTTTTCGGCAGCAAAGAAATCTTGGTTTACTTCCCTAACAATTCCTTTGTCGGTTGAACCGTAAATTTTCATATATCACCCTTCCCTTCTTTCAAAGTTTTTCGGCGCAACTGACCGCAAGAGGCGTTAATATCAGCGCCCAAAGTTCTGCGAACTGTAACAGTTAAGCCGTAATTTTCTAATAGTTTTTGAAATTTAATTATATTTTCTGCATTGGGTTTAACAAATTCTGTTTCGCCCACAGGGTTAGCAGGAATTAAATTAACGTGGCACATAATGCCTTTTAATTTTTCGGCCAAAGTTTTAGCCGCTTGCGGCGAATCGTTTACACCGCTTATTAAAGCATATTCAAAGGAAATACGCCTTGTTGTAACCGATTGGTAATCTTTACACGCTTTAAGTAACTCTTCAACATTCCATTTATTGTTTATCTTCATAATTTTGCTTCGCACTTCATTTATTGCGCTGTGAAGCGACACAGAAAGAGTTATTGGAAAATTATATTCTGCAAGTTTATAAATGCCGCTTACCACACCCGATGTTGAAAGAGAAATATGGCGAAGACCTATTCCTAAACCGTTTTCATTTGAAACTAACTGCAAAAAGCGTATTGTGTTTTCAAAATTATCTAACGGTTCGCCCATTCCCATCATAACAACATTAGAAACTCTTATTGAGTTATCAAAAGCGGCGGTCATTATTTGTGAAAGCATTTCCGAAGCAGTAAGATTGCGAAAAAGCCCATTTTGACCCGAAGCACAAAAACTGCACCCCATACGGCAACCAACCTGTGTTGAAATACAAACGGTGTAACCGTGGTTATATTTCATTAACACGCTTTCAATATATTCGCCGTCATGTAATCGGTAAAGGTATTTTACCGTGCCGTCTATTTTTGACACAAGTTTCCGTTCAATTTCGGTAGTGGCAATATACGCCTTTTCGCCAAGTTTATCGCGAAACTGTTTTGAAAGATTGGTCATTTGGTTAAAATCGGTAACACCGCTTTGCAACCACTTAAAAAGCTGCTTTGCCCTGAACTTCGGTTCACCAAATTCATTAACAACAAGTTGTTCAAGTTCAGCAAGTGTCATTGATTTTATATCAATCTTACCCAATCATTTCACCTCTTTTTTAAAACCGCATAGTAAAAGCCGTCATATTCGCCCGTAGGCAAAGTGGTTTTTTCATTTTCTAAAACAAAATTTTTATTGTTTTCTAAAAATTTTTGTACTTGTTTTTCGTTTTCTGCTTTTCTAATTGTACAGGTAGAATAAACCATTCTCCCGCCGTTTTTTAAATATTTAGCAGAATTATAAAGGATTTTTTGTTGTAATTCTTGGAGTTCAGAAAAGTCATTATCCTTTTTATATTTAATTTCGGGTTTTCTTCGCATAACGCCCCAACCCGAACAGGGAACATCACAAATAACACCGTTGAATTCGCCTAAGTTTTTATTAAAAACCGATGCATCGTTCACAAGCGGTTTTATGCAGTTAATAGACAACCGTTTAGCCCCATTTTCAATAAGCGATACGCGTTGCTCGTACAAATCGCACGAAACAATTTCACCGCTGTTTTCCATTAAAAGTGCCGAAGTAAAACTTTTACCGCCAGGCGCGGCACAAACATCAAGCACCCTTTCACCTTTTTTTGCACATAATGTTTCCGCAGCATTTGCAGCAGAAATATCTTGAACAAAAAACAAACCGTTTTTATAAAGTTCAGAACCAAAAATGTCGCCTTCTGTAATTTTATAACAACCATTTAGTTCGGTTTCTTCATAAATAATTGAAAAATCTTTTAGTTTGCTTTCAAAATCTTGCTTGGTTATTTTTATACTGTTATATCTTATAAAAAGTTCAGCAGGATTTAAAAGTGCTGTTAAAATTTGGGTTGTTTGTTCCTTACCATAATCACTTATTAGTTCTTTTACAATATTTTCTTCGCAAGAATAACGAATTGAAAGTGATTTTTCGGTGTTGTCTTCGGGGAGTTTTGGTAAAGAGCGTATTGCTGACCTTAAAACTGCATTAACAAAACCAGCGTTTTTGTTTTCTTTAGATTTTTTTACAATATTAACCGATTCGTTTACTGCGGCGCTTACCGGTATTTTATTCATATAAGCAATTTGAAAAACACCAAGTCGCAACGCTTCTCTTGTAACAGGTTGCATTTTTTTAACCTTTATCTTGCTTAAGCAGTTAATATAAAAATCAATGGTAATTTTTCTATCAAGCACACCGTAAAACAAGGCAGATGCAAAAGATTTATCGCGTTTTGTTAGGTCGTGCTTTGAAAAAACTCCGTTCAGCACAAGGTTTGAAAAAGCGTTATCCTCTTCTACCCTGCAAAGCGCACCAACAACTAATTTTCTAACATTAACCATTGGTTGTTTCCCCAAGTTTATCACCAATATTAACAGTGTGACCTTTAAGCAGTTCGGTTGAATTCATTCGCTTTGACGATTCAAGCTGAACGCTAAGTAAACGAAGCGATTTTTCACCGCAGCCAACACAAATACCACCATTCAGACTAACAACACTAAACGGTTCGCCGCTTTTATTAACAATTTCGGCGGTAAAAACTTTTAAGCGTTTACCGTTTAAAAATGTGTAAGCAACCGGCCAAGAGTTAAAGCCGTAAACAAGGTTTTTAAGTTCTTCGGCCGATTTATTAAAATTAAGCAAACCCATTTCTTTTTTAATAATTGGGGCATAACTTGCTTTTTCTTCATCTTGTTTTTTGGGAGTGATTTCACCATTTACAAGTTTATCAAGAGTATTAAGCATTAAATCTGCTGTAATGGTGCATAGGCGGTCAAACAGTTCTTCTGCTGTTTCGTTTTCATTAATTTGGGTTTTTGCTGTTAATAAAATATCGCCCGTATCAAGCCCTTTATCCATAAGCATTGTGGTAACGCCTGTTTCTTTTTCGCCGCAAACAATTGCCCATTGAATTGGCGAAGCACCGCGGTATTTTGGCAAAAGTGAAGCATGGCCGTTTACCGCGCCGTATTTGGGAATGCTTAAAATACTTTCGGGCAAAAGTTTGCCGTAAGCCACAACCACAATAACATCGGGGTTTAAATTCTTTATTAAAGAAACGGTTTCCTCGTTTTTTAAACTTTGCGGTTGGTAAACATCAATTCCTTTTTCGGTTGCAAACTGTTTAACCGGCGGCGCAGTTAATATTTGTTTTCTGCCAACGGGTTTATCGGGTTGGCAAAACACCGCCGCAATTTCGTGCCCGTTTTCATAAAGTGCCTTTAAGGTTGGCACAGCATAATCGGGTGTACCCATAAATACTATTTTCATTTTTTACCTCACAAGTCGGTCTAAAAAAAGAATTCCGTCAAGATGGTCAATTTCGTGGCAAAGCGCCCTTGCCAACAAGCCCTCACCCTCAACAACAATATTATTACCATTTCTGTCCTGTGCCCTTACCTTAACATAATTAGGGCGTTCGGTGATGCCATATTCACCGGGTATTGAAAGGCAACCTTCTTGTTCGTGCTGAATGCCTTGCTTTTCAATAACAACTGGGTTAACAAGTTCAATTAAACCTTCGCCAATATCAATAACGCAATATCTGCGAAGTATGCCAACCTGCGGTGCGGCAAGACCAACACCATCGGCTTTATACATTGTTTCCGCCATATCGTCAAGCGTTTGCGCAAGTCGTTCATCAAAGGTTAGTTGAGAACGGCATATTTTTTTTAAAATATCATCTTGTCTGTATTTTGTTATGTTTCTAATTGCCATTTTTACTCCTTTAAAGAATGCTTTCAGGGTTAATGTCAACCGAAACCGAAGTATCGTTTTTAAGTTTAACCTGTATTGCCAGTCTTACAAGTTCCCTGAATTTTTTATTGTTTCTTGTTTTTATAATCATTCTAAAACGGTAACGGTTACTAATTTTAGGAATTGAAGCCGCCGACGGCCCCAAAATTACCATTTTAACCTCGCTGAATTCACCGTTTATACCTTTTTTTAAGTTATTAAATATTTCGTTTATTGTATCTTGTGCAATATTTTTAAAAGCCGACGAAACCGATATTGTAACCATATCGCAATAAGGCGGATATGTCATAAGTTTACGAGTTATAATTTCGGTATCGTAAAATGCTTCGTAATCTTGCTTTACTGCTTGTTTTATTAGTTCGCTGTTTGGCGTAACAGTTTGAATAACTGCTTTTCCTTTAAATTCGCCCCTGCCCGCACGGCCAACAACCTGAGTAAGCAAAGAAAAAGTGCGTTCATAACTTCTAAAATCTTCACTATACATTGCTTGGTCGGCGCCAACAACACCAACTAAAGTAACATTTTTAAAATCAAGCCCTTTTGCCACCATTTGTGTGCCAATCATAATATCGTATTCATATTCAGCAAAGCGTTTTAATTTATTAGAAAATGCATCACGGCTCATTGTGGTATCGGCGTCAAGGCGCAAAACCCTTGCTGTTGGAAAAACCGACAAAATTTCTTCTTCCAATTTTTGAGTTCCCAAGCCAAAAAACTTTAAATGTTCGCTACCGCATTCGGGACAAGTGTTATCAATTGGTGTTGAATAACCGCAGTAATGGCACATAAGCCGTTTATTAGCATTATGATAAGTTAACGAAATACTGCAATTAGGACAAGTAGCAACCCACGAACAACTTGGGCAAGAAATATAGGTTTTATAACCGCGTCGGTTTAAAAGCAAAATTGCTTGTTTTTTTGCATTTAACACTTCTGCAATTTCGTTATACAGCGTACTGCTAATACTTGAAGAATTGCCTGAAAGCACTTCTTTTCGCATATCAACAGTAACAACTTCGGGCAAATTGGCATTTGCATAACGGTGGTGTAAAGTGTGAAGACCGTATTTTCCAAGTTTTGCGTTACAAAAACTTTCAACCGACGGGGTTGCCGATGCTAAAAGGAGCATTGCACCGTGCCTGTTTGCCCTAAATTTAGCAACACTTCTTGCATGGAAACGGGGCGATTTTTCTGATTTATAGGTATGCTCCTGTTCTTCGTCCATTATTATAAGCCCCAAATTTTCAAAAGGAGCAAAAACTGCACTTCGGGTACCTATAGCCACCTGGGCTTCGCCGTTTTTTACGCGCTTCCATTCGTCAGTACGCTGACCTAACGACATAGCGCTATGAAAAACGGCAATTTTATTTCCGTAACGCGAAGCAAACAAGGAAATTGTTTGCGGTGTTAGTGAAATTTCGGGCACCATTACAATAACACCCTTACCGCTTTCTATCACCTTATCAACAAGTTTTAAAAACACCTGTGTTTTACCGCTTCCGGTAACACCGTATAAAAGTTCACAACAAGCGGTGTTTTTTTTAAGTTTTTCACAAAGCGAATTATAAGACACCTGTTGTTCTTCGTTTAATACAATTTCGGTTTGGTTGCCCTGCTTATTATAATTCGGAATCCTGAAAACTTCTTTTTCGTAAGTTAACACAACACCGTTTTTTTCTAAGGTCTTAACAACCGACTGTGTAACACCGGTAAAATAAAGTATTTCCTTAAGCGAAACATCGCCAATTTCGGTTAAAACCGAAATAACAGCCGATTGTTGTTTTGTAATTTTAGAAGGTAATTCGCCTTCTTCACAACAAAGATGCACCATTTTTTCGGTAGCGTCGCCAACGCCGCGTTTAGCGCTATCGTCTTTAATAAGCGCGTTTTTTTGGCAAAGAGAAGCCAAAACTAAATCGCTAGAAAGCGAAAACTCGCTTATAATTTTTGATTTTATAACATTACCTTTTTGGGAAATGTAATCAAAAATAAGTTTTTCTTGTTCACTTAACTCGCCACAAAAATTTTTATTGGCATTATAACTTTCAACAATTTTATAATTTATACCGGTTGGCAAAATTGAATGAATTGCATCAAAATATGTGCAGAAAGTGTTGTCGTGCATCCATTCGCACAATGCAATCATTTCATCGTTTAAAACCGGGGTTTCATCAATAACCTGCAAAACAGGTTTTAAACCGCTTATATCCCCCGTTTCTACGATATGCAAAACAACACCTTGTTTTTTTACATTGCCCCTACCAAAAGGAACAATAACCCTTTTCCCTTCTTGGCAAAAATTAACCAGTGTTTCGGGAATTACATAAGAATACTGTGTGTCAAACTGCATCGTTGCTTTATCAATAACAATTTTAGCAATTTTATTCACAACACACACTCCTTATGTACTTAATTTTGCGTTTGCTTTAAAGATTTTTTTCTTTTGCTATTTCGTCTATTGCAAGAGACACGGGTTTTACAAGCAAAATTTCATTGTTTTTTTCCGCTTCTTCTGCTATTTCCCTTGCTTTTTTGCTAATCTCAAGAACAAGTTTATAACGGTTTTTGCAACTTCCAATAAGTTTTCCAATTTCAGGTTTTAACATTTTATATACACCTCATTAAATTAGTTTGATTCCCTGTGGGAATGTATTATGTTAAGAACATCCTCTACTGCTTTTTCAAGGATATCATTCTTTACAACGTAATTATAATCTTTTGCGCGTTCCATTTCGTTAAGCGCTTCTTTTAGGCGAGATTCTATTACTTCTTGGCTATCGGTTCCCCTGCCTGTAAGACGCCTTTTTAATTCTTCGTAAGACGGGGGCATTATAAATACCGAAACAGCTTCGGGACATTTCTTCCTTATTTGGTCGGCGCCGTTTACATCAATTTCCAAAATAACATCTTTACCGTTAAGTAATGCGTCGTTTACTGCTTTTTTTGGTGTGCCGTAGTAGTTGCCCACAAAAACATTGTATTCAAGCAAACTGTCATTTTTTATAAGTTCTTCAAACTCTTCGCGGGAAATAAAGTTATATTTTTCACCCTCAACCTCGCCAACGCGCATTGGCCTTGTTATTGATGAAATTGAAAGAGTTATATTTTTATCTGCTTTTAAAACTTTGCTTAAAACAGTATCTTTCCCCGAACCCGACGGACCCGAAAGAATAATAAGATTACCTTTACGCATTTTCGCCACCCTCGTTTGCTATACGATTTGCAATTGTTTCCGCCTGCAAATAACTTAAAACAATATGTCCGCTATCGGTAACTATAACCGCGTGAGTTTTTCTTCCGTGTGTAGCGTCAATTATGTTGCCTGCTTCTTTTGCTTCGCTGATAAGACGCTTAACAGGAGCAGATTCAGGACTTACAATAGTTATAATTCTATCAGCCGAAATCATATTACCAAAACCAATGTTTACAAGTTTCATAGTTACCTCTTATTCAATGTTTTGAATTTGTTCGCGTATCTTTTCAATTTCCGATTTTATATCAACAACCGTATTGGTAATTTCAATATCAGATGCCTTTGAGCCGGTTGTGTTTGCTTCCCGGTTCATTTCCTGAACAATAAAGTCAAGTTTTCGGCCAATGGGTTCATCTTTTTCCAAAAGAACTTTGAGTTGTTCAATATGGCTTCTTAAACGAACTGTTTCTTCGTCAACCGCAACTTTATCTGCCATAATAGCGGTTTCGGTTACAATGCGTTGCTCGTCAATTTGTGCATCGCCCAAAAGGTCTTTAATTTTTTGTTCTAAGCGTTCGCGGTATGCCTTAACACTTTGCGGTGTTCTTTCTTCAATAAACTGAACCTTTTTAATTATTTCATCGGCACGAGAGCAAATATCACATTTAAGTTTTTCGCCCTCAGTTTTTCGCATATCGTAGAACTTATTTGTTGCCTCTTCCAAAACAGACAGCACCGCTTCGGTTATTACTTCTTCATCAATGCTTTTTTTCTTAAAGGAAACAATATCGCTGTTTTGTGCAAGGCGCATAACCGAAATATCGTTTTTAACCTTAAAACGTTTGGCAAGTTGCTTTAAAGAGTTTATATAACTTTCAGCAAAATCGGTATCAACAACCATTTCAAGCGAATTACTTGCATTCTCGCAAAGCGAAATATAAACTTCAACCTTACCGCGCGCAATTCGTTCTTTAAGATACGAAACAACTTTTTCTTCTAAAAAAGAATAACCGCGCGGGGTTTTAATATTAGTTTCAAAATATCTGTGATTAACAGATTTTATTTCAACGGTTACATCAAAGCCATTAAACTGGTTTTCGCTTCTGCCGTAACCGGTCATACTTCTTGACACAATACCACCCCAATATAATATATAATTATATATATAATAACAAATTTATAGTGCCTTTGTCAACACTATTGGCATATTGTAACCATTTTTAACCTTTAAGGTTTTTTAAAAAACACTTGACAAAACGGTGTCTTGAATATATAATAACCATTGTTCACGCTGCTATGGCTCAGGTGGTAGAGCGCATCCTTGGTAAGGATGAGGTCGGCAGTTCGAGTCTGCCTAGCAGCTCCAAAAAATAAAGGACTACTTCGGTAGTCCTTTATTTTTTGTGTTTTTGTCCGAAAGGGCACAACATCGTTTTGCGGTGTAACCGCAAACATCATTTGACCTTTAGGTCAACATCATTCCGCATTAGCGGACACAAAACGAAGTTATGCTTCGCATAAACGATGTTACACCTTGCGGTGTAAATGATGTGGGCTAACGCCCAACGATGTTGCACTTCGTGCAAATTTATGCTATAATTAATTCAGGCGGTGATGATAAATGAGAAAATTGCTTGATAAAATTTATAAAAATAAATTGTCCTTAATAATTCCACCTACAATCGCCTTACTATTATACTTGTTGTTTATTCTTTTTGGGATGGCGGAAGATAAAAATGAAATAATTCTAACAACGCCAATATTGTGTCTGATTTGTTATTTTGGTATGTTTTTTATTATATTTATTCAAACAAAAAATTCAATGTGCCCCGAATGGTTTTTAAATGTGTATGAATTATTAGTTACCATAATATCTTGTATTTTTGCTCTTTCAGGCATAATCTCATTTATTATTAGTGGCTTTCAAAATTTTGATTTGATAACATATCTTACCTTGATTTCTATTAGCGCAATTTCTTGGGCCCATAGCAAACGGTCTTAATAAAAAAAGCACTTGCTTTCGCAAGTGCTTTTTTTAACACATTTTTATAAGTGTAATATAAAATTCTACCGCTTTGTTTATTGTTGAAAGGCGGATTTTTTCGTTATTGCCGTGAATTGTTGCGCGTTCTTCGCTTGTTAAATCCATTGCTGAAAAGCGGTAAACTTTATCGGAAATTTTGCCGTAATGGCGCGAATCGGAGCATTGTACCATTAAGTAAGGCGAAACAATACTTCCTTTCCAGGTTGTTGCAACCGCACGGCTTACAATTTCGTAGCCCTCACAATCGGTACGCGAAATACGGCTTGGGTTCATTCCGTGAAGCGCAGTGATGGTAACTTTATCATCATCAACGGTTTTCTTTAAATATTCTAAAGCCGAATCTATTGTATCAGCAGGGTTAAGGCGAATGTTTGAAACAAGAGATGCATTGGGCGGAATTACATTCGTGGCACTACTTCCCTGCATTTGCGTAAAGGCAACAGTTG
Source organism: Acutalibacteraceae bacterium (assembly GCA_045601805.1). Taxonomy (GTDB): domain Bacteria; phylum Bacillota; class Clostridia; order Oscillospirales; family Acutalibacteraceae; genus SIG607. The sequence goes on along the minus strand of JAZSAJ010000043.1, from coordinate 2,698 downwards.
TTCGCATTAAAGCGTTTAATTCACCGCCACTGCTTTTGCAAATTAAATCAAGCACAGGTAAAAACAGCCAAAGGTTTGCAAAAATCATTTTATAAACAAAACTTGAATGTCTGCCAAGAGTATCAAACATTTTTGCAGCAGGCGCAGTTAAGTGTAATTTAAAAGGATTTTTAACAACCTTGCAACACGCTTTTGCCAAAGTATCAACCGGCATATTGGGTTTTGGAGCCGACGCGTGACCGCCTGCCGATTTGACAGAGTACATAACATCTATCATTCCTTTTTCGGCAATGCCAATAAGACCGCAAGGCGCCTTTACGCCGGGGAAAACATTTTCAACAACTGCCCCACCCTCATCAAGAACAAATTTGGGGGTAATTTTGTTTTCATAAAAGTAATCAACAATAACTTCGGCGCCTTTTCCGTTTACCTCTTCACCGCCAGAAAAAGCAAAGTAAATATCATTTTTGGGGGTAAACCCTTTTTGAATTAAGTGGTCGGCTGCGCTTAAAATACCGTTTACAGTAACCTTTGTATCAAGCGTACCTCTGCCCCACATAATGCCGTTTTCAATTATTGCCGAAAAAGCATCTTTTTCCCATTGTTCAGCGTTTACAGGCACAACATCGTAATGCGCCATTAAAACACAAGGGTCGCCCTCTTCTCTTCCTTTCCACTTAAAAAGCAAGGCGCGGTGCGGCATTTCACTATACTCACAAACTGCAAACACATTTGGGTAAAGAGTGGGCAGTTTATTTATAAGTTTTTTAAATTCCGCGTCGTCCTCGTACGAAGAATCGCGGTAAGAAACAGTTTTGCACTTTATAAGTTCGGCAAGGTTTTGTACGGTTTTTTGTGTATCAAATTCTTCAGTGCAGTCAAGCGGTTTTACATTTTCTTTTGGGGTAAAACAAGCAGTTCTTATTAAAATTACCGCCAAAAGCAAAGCAAAAAGCCCAAGTAAAATATACAAAACAAACATTAAAGCATTCCCTTCTTATACATAATACGGGCAACCAAAACCGTAAACAACACGCCAACTGGCACCATAATTCCAACTGTGCCCGAATTTAATGCAGGCACGAAAATAAATAAAACAAGCATTAAAATAATGGGGGCAATTGACAATTTAAGGTTTTTAGAAACAAACACAACCGCAAGACCGCCGAAAAGAGCAGGCAAAATCATATTAAATGCTGGCTCAAGTGTTTTAGATTCCAATATTGGTGTAAGCGGAACTATAAGCAACACGCCCAATATAATTATAATTGTTGTTACAATACTTGAAACAGCAATTGCTATTGTTGAAATAACTTCGCCTTCTTCGCTTGATGCCTTAACATTTGCGCGTTCCATTGCATCAATTGCGCAAGGAAGTTTAAGGTTTGAAATATTACCTGTTACAAAAGAAAGATAAGTACCGCCAGCGCCAAGCATTGGAACATAGGTAAATACTTCTACAAGCGCAACCGCCCAATACATTGGCATTGTTGCAAGCAGGCCCTTAAACAAAACATCGGTTTTGGGGCCGGTGCTAAAGCAAAGCGAAACAACAACCGGGAATGCTAAAATTAAAATACAAATAATAATACCCCAAATTCTGCCGTCGCGGTGAACAGTATCAAGGTAACTTAACTTTTTGTTATTTTTCATTTTAATTACCTCCTTAACCAAGCCATGCGGTAACGGGTATAGCCACAGCCATACCAACAATTAAACTAATTGGCAAAGCGTAATCGGTTAGCCAACTAATTTTGCATTTGGTAGCAAGAGTACCGCTAATTGCCATAGCAACAGCGGAAGCAGCCATTACACAAACAGGAATAAGGCCCGATGTTGCCGAATAATCGCCGGGTGTCCACAAACGGTTAACATCGCAAAATACATAGCCAAGGAATGCCGAAATCATACCAAGAAACATTGCGTTATTAAAGATTTCCATCCATTTTGCATCTTTAACGCCCATTTTAAGCATACCGCCCTGAATTTTTTTAGTAACAAAAGGTACTGTAACAAGGCCAAAGGCAATACCCAAAGTCATAACCCAAATAATTGTTACAAAAATAGACGAGTCGGTAATGGTTGTACCTGCATTTAAACCGGCGGCTTCCAAAGCGTTTCCTGCGGCAACAGTTTCGTATGTAATTGAGCCAATAACCGAAAGGCGAAGCCACGGTATAGCCAAACCCAAACATTTTGAAAGCGCCACAACGCCCACCAAAATAGAAATAGCGGGTGCAATTGTAAACACCGCCGCCGAACCAATGGTTTTTTTAATAACAGAGCCCGAAATATTTAATTCCTTTGCCCTTTTTACTGCACGTAAAAGAAAATAGACAGACTGTGCTAAAACAGCGGCAATAATAACGCCCACAATTACGAACAGTATTGGATGATTAACACTAAATTTCACACTATCCCCTCCAACAATTTATTATATTTTAAATTTAACATAATTCACGGTTTTTTTCAACTGAATTTAATTATATTAAAAATTTAAAAAAACACTTGATTTCAGAAAAGAGTTATTGTATAATAACCATTGTTGCAAAACACTATGCCGGTGTGATGGAATTGGCAGACGTAGTGGACTCAAAATCCACCGCTGGCGACAGCGTGCCGGTTCGAGTCCGGCCACCGGCACCAACAAATAAAGCACTGCATTAGCGGTGCTTTATTTTATTTTTTAATAATATAA
>JAZSAJ010000042.1:0-15031 GCA_045601805.1 Acutalibacteraceae bacterium | reverse complement strand
CGTTTTACGCCGCAGACCCTGCCTGCCCTCTCGCAAAAAAATCTCAATAAAATCCTACAAAAATCCTCGTTTCGGGAGTTGGTCTTAGGGACAAATTGGTTTTTCAGATAAATTTGTACGCTTCCTCGTTTTGAAAACTTGTAAGACGCAAAGTATTACTGCGTTTTCGCAACTTCGAAATCGAAACAAATTTATTCTTACAAAACTGCCCTGCACCTAAAAAAGATAAATTTTTAGTGGAATAAAAGGCAAAAAGCCGTGGTGATACTGACGTATACCACGGCTTTTTAACACATTAGGCCGCAAAAATTTACTTTTTAAGGCATTTTATCCCCAACCGCAAATCCCGTTTGTAAGGCTTTTTAAGTTTTTTGTGTTGACATTGTTTAATAAATTTGGTATTATAACTATATATATTTATTAACGAGGTTTGTGTAATGAAAAAAGTTATTACCGCATTAATTTTGGTTGCTACATTACTGCTTTGTTGCTGCTTTTCGGCAGTGGCATTAATACCTGAAAACAAAGATGATATTAATATTTCAATTGATTCAATTTTTGACCCTAATGCCCCTGTGTATTCAATGGGTATTAGTGTTTCAAAACTTCCTAACAAAGTTAAATATGTTATTGGTGAAGAATTTGATTCTACCGGCATTAAAGTAGTTTCTTTGCTTAGTGACGGCACCACCGAATTAATTAATGGATATACTTTTAGCGGCTTTGATTCTTCCACTATTGGCGTTAAACCAATTACAGTTACTTATGAAGAATTCACAACTTCGTTCAATGTTTATGTTGTAGTTACTGCGGAAGACGATTCAGAAACTACAGAACTTAAATGGTCTTTAAAGTTCCTTAATAATAACGGCGATGAAATTACATCGGCAAAAGCGCTTGAATCTTTTTGGGTTAGCGTAAGTTTTGAAAATTATGAAGATGTTTTCGGCGATATGGAAGCCGTTGGCACCGATTATACTGCTTCTGCTTTTAATAATACACTTAACTCTTTTTTAACTATTTTTTATTACGATAACACAAAAATGTCGCTTGATTCAGCCAACGGTATTTATAATCCTTACGAAAATCTTGGCTATGATATAGATTACTATAACGATGGCGGCCGATTTGTTTATATGGCTGATGCAAACTTTGAAAATATTGGCATTACTGATTTAAAGGAAAACAACGGCGAACTTTTTAGGGTTAAGTTTAAAAACATTAACACTGAATATAAAATTCCTGCTTACATAAGTTTTGTTGGTAACGATGTTTCGGAAAGCGTTGTTACACTTCTTAATAAGCCGGCTGGTGAAACACTTTCTGTTTCGCATTATACCGAGCAAAAGGTTTTTGGTTATTCAGAACTTTACGGTATTGAATTAGGTATTTCTAAATATCTTTCTTTAGCAGGCGCAGGCGCTGTTATTAACCGCGACCAATTGGCTATGGAAGCTTATGTAAACAACGGTATTGCTAACGAAGGTTACGATGAGTTTTTTGTTAGATTTACATATAAAGGCAATACGGTTGATGTAAAAGAGTATCGCGAACAGGGTTCTTACTTTGTTTACAAACTTTCTGGTATTGAACCTGATATGTTTACCGAACCGGTTGTTATGAGCCTTTATGTTGTAAATAATGAAGATGAACTTACAAACGGCGCTACCTATAAATACAGTATAAGCAAGTATTGTTACGATATGCTTGGTTATACAAACGATGCCAAATTAAAAACACTTTTGGTTGATTTACTTAACTACGGCAGTAGCGTTCAAACATATACGGGTAATGAAAACGAACTGGCTAATGCTAATTTAACCGAAGAACAAAAAGCACTTGGAACAAATATAAATGAAATAAGCATTACAAACAACTATTCACAAACCGGTAATGTAAATAGCGCTGTTGTTTCATGGGAATCTGCTTGGGTTGACCTTAACGATTCTGTTGATATGCTCTTTAAGTTTAATTTAAGCAACTTAGAAACTACAGAAAATCTTAAATTAAGAATTACTGTTGACGGCAAACAAAGAGAATATGCATTTGATAAATTTGTTCAGGTTGATGAAGACGGTACATACAAGTTTAAGTTTGATAAACTTGACATTACCCAAATGCGTTCTATAGTTAGCGCTCAGTTCGTTCAAAACGGTCAGGTTATAAGCAATACTTTAAATTACAGTATTGAATCTTATGCAGCCGATGTTATTAGTACTTCGGATAACGAGGTGCTTAAAGACTTGGTTCGTTATATGTTGGCATACGGCGATTCCGTAAATAATTACATTTCCGGTTAATTGGGGGAGGAATATATGAAGAAGTCATTTGTTTTTCCCGAAGTTGAAGTCGTCGCTTTGCCCGAAAGCGAAATAGTTACGGCAAGTATAATTTTACCTTTTTTTCCATTCTTTGATGAAGATGAATATAATCTTAATGATATAATGAGATAATGAGACTTAAATACAATTTTATAATCAAAGAAATTGCGGGGAATAAGGTTGCTGTTGCCGTTGGCAAAGACCATACTTCTTTTTGCGGAATGATTAATCTTAACGATACAGCCGCTTTCTTGTTTGAACTTCTTAAAAAAGATATAACTGAAAACGAACTGGTGTTACGCCTGGTAGATAATTACGAAGTGGACCTTGATGTTGCCAAACATGCGGTTGCTAGTTTTGTTTCAAACCTTCGTGAAAGCGGAGTGTTAATTGAATGAATATTACCATAAAAGAAGAGCTAAAGAAAAGAAAGCAATTACTTATTGTTCCCGTTGGTATTAGTATGCAACCGCTTTTTATTAACAGCGTTACACCTGTCGTGGTTGAATGGCTAAATGAAAAACCGAAAAAGAACGATATTGTGCTTTACAGTAAGCCGAACAACCAAATCGTGCTACACAGGGTTATTTCTTTAAGAAAAGAAGGCGTAATAACCAGGGGCGATGGTATGGTTGGCAAAGGAATGTTTATACCTTACAAAAATATTTTTGGTAAGTGTACGGCATTTTACAAAGGCGAAAGGTTAATTAATGTAAATAATTTTTGGTATAAAAGTTTTGTTTGTTTTTGGAAACTTATTTATCCGTTTCGCTGTTTAATAAAATTAATTAAAAGCAGGTTTTAAACCTGCTTTTTTATTTTAACTAAATTTTTAAATTGGCATAGTATGTAATAAAAATTCTACTGTTTGATTAAAACCTTAAAAACAAGGCAACAATATAAATAGTAAATTTTACGGAGTGATAAATGCCAATGATAATAAAACGCGGGGATATATATTATGCTGATTTAAGCCCGGTTATTGGAAGTGAACAAGGCGGAATTCGCCCGGTACTTATTATTCAAAACGATATAGGGAATAAATATAGTCCAACTGTAATTGCGGCAGCAATTACAAGTCAGCAAGATAAAACAAATTTGCCTACTCATATTAAGGTTGAAGCTGCAAATTGTGGGTTATCAAAAGATTCAATTGTTTTGCTTGAACAGGTTCGTACAATAGATAAAAAGCGTTTAAGAGAAAAAATGGGTACACTTGACATTAAAGCAATGGGACAAATAGATAAAGCACTTTCTGTTAGTTTTGGCTTGGGAAATAATTCAGTTACATTTAACACCGTTACATAAACGGTAAAAGGCACGAAGTAAAAGCTTCGTGCCTTTTTGTTTAAAATTCAGCAAAACCTGTTGTTCTTGGGAAAGGAAGAACATCACGAATATTTGAAATGCCTGTTATATACATAATTAAACGTTCAAAACCAAGACCAAAACCGGCGTGTTTTGTGCCACCAAAACGGCGTAAATCAACATACCAATCGTAATCTTCAATATTTCCTCCCATTTCTCTAATGCGCTCCTCTAAAAGTTCGGTACGCTCTTCACGCTGGCTTCCGCCAATAATTTCGCCAATGCCGGGAACCAAGCAGTCAACTGCAGCAACGGTTTTTCCGTCATCATTAAGGCGCATATAAAATGCCTTAATTTCTTTTGGATAATTTGTAACAAACAATGGCTTTTTAAATACTTCTTCAGTTAAATAGCGTTCGTGTTCACTTTGCAAATCGCAACCCCACGAAACAGGATATTCAAATTTAACACCGCTTTTTTGCAATATTTCAACTGCCTCGGTGTAGGTTACCTCGGCAAAATCCGATTCAATAACGAATTTAAGTTTGTCTTTAAGACCTTTTTCAAAGTGTGCCTCAAAGAAATCAAGTTCTGCCTGGCAGTTTTCGTAAACATAAGAAAGCACATATTTAAGCATATCTCTTGCTAATTCCATATCGTCTTGAAGGTCTGCAAATGCAATTTCGGGCTCAATCATCCAAAATTCAGCCGCATGTCTTGCGGTATAAGATTTTTCGGCGCGGAAAGTTGGGCCAAAGGTGTAAACCTTGCCAAACGCCATAGCCATTGCCTCGGCTTGAAGCTGACCCGAAACGGTAAGGGAAGTAGATTTTTGGAAAAAGTCTTCACCGTAATTTACACTGCCGTCTTCGTTTTTTGGGACTTCGTTCATATTTAGGGTTGTAACCCTAAACATTTCGCCTGCACCTTCGGCATCACTTGTTGTAATAAGCGGGGTGTGAGCATATACAAAACCGCGTTCGTTAAAGAACTTATGAATTGCAAAAGCGGCAACCGAACGAACTCTAAAAGCCGCAGAAAAAGTGTTTGCGCGAGGGCGAAGATGCTGAATAGTTCTTAAATATTCAAGCGAATGGCGCTTTTTTTGAAGCGGATAATCGGGGGTAGAAGCGCCCTCAATAATAATTTCATCTGCACGAAGTTCAAAGGGCTGTTTCATTTCGGGGGTGGCAACCAAAGTGCCGTTAACCCTAATAGCCGAGCCAACATTAAGCGCAGCAATTTCAGAATAATTGCTTAAACTGTTTTCAAAAACAACCTGTAAATTATTAAAAGCACTGCCGTCATTCAATTCAATAAAAGCAATGTTTTTAGATTGACGTGAAGTTTTAATCCAACCGCAAACGATAATTTGTTTGCCAATATGTTGTTCCATACTTTCAAAAAGGCATTTAATTTCGGTCCTTTTCATAGCAACATCTCCCAAGATTTGTTAAATATAAACCTATTATACACTTATTTTCTTAAAAGGTCAATTTTAATATTGAACTATTTTAAATAATAAGTTAAAATATATATAATATTTAGTTGAAAGAGTGAAAAAAATGACCGAAAACGAGTTTTTGGTTTTACGAAAACAGGTTATTGAAAAAGAATTTTCTAAAATGAATGATAAACAGTTCCAGGCCGTTACTAAAGTTGACGGTCCTGTTTTGGTACTTGCAGGCGCAGGTAGCGGTAAGACAACTGTTTTAGTAAACCGCATTGCTTATTTGCTTAAATACGGTAACGCTTATTTTAGCGATAAAATTTACGATAACAGCCAAGAAGTTATTGATAATGCTAAAGCGTATTTAGACGGCAGTGTTAACTTTGCGCCTTTTGAACTTGGCGTGAATACTGTAAAACCCTGGCAAATACTTGCTATTACTTTTACAAATAAAGCAGCAGGTGAATTAAAAGAAAGAATTTCTGCAAAAGTTGGTAACGATGCGGCCGATATTTGGGCAGGTACATTCCACAGCATTTGCGGCAGAATTTTAAGGCGTTTTGGCGACCGTATTGGTTACAGTTCGCACTTTACAATTTATGATACCGACGACCAAAAACGCTTAATAAAAGAAATTATAAAATCAAAAAACTGCGACGATAAAATATTTTCTCCCAAATTTGTTTTATCTCAAATTTCTTCGGCAAAAGATAAACTAATTTCGCCAAATGAATATGCCCAAAATGTCAATAACGATTTTCGTTTAAAAATTGTGGCTGAACTATATAGCAAATATAATGACGAGTTAAAACAAGCCGACGCAATGGATTTTGACGATATGATTTTTAATTGCGTTAAATTGCTTAAGGAATATGAAGATATTCGTGAATACTATTCAAATCAGTTCAAATATGTAATGGTAGATGAATATCAAGATACCAATATTGCCCAATATATGTTGGTAAAACTTCTTTCTTCTTATCATAATAATATTTGTGTTGTAGGCGATGACGACCAAAGTATTTACCGTTTCCGCGGTGCAACTATTGAAAACATTTTAAATTTTGAAAAGCATTACCAAAATGCCACGGTAATTCGTCTTGAACAAAATTACCGTTCTACCACCAATATTCTTGACGCGGCAAATAATGTTATTAAAAACAATTCCGCCCGTAAAGGCAAAAATTTGTGGACCGAAAACGGTGACGGCGATTTAATTGAAGTTTACTGTGCTGCCGACCAAATTGAAGAAGCGCGTTTTGTTGCCGATACAATTTTAAACAATGTGCGAAACGGTGCAGATTTTTCAAACCATGCTGTGCTTTACAGAATGAATGCGCAGTCTAACGCTATTGAAAATATGTTTTCAAGAAGCGGTATTGCTTACCAGGTTGTAGGGGGCCTACGCTTCTTTGACCGAAAAGAAGTAAAAGATGTTTTGGCATATCTTAATCTTATTAACAACCATAACGATAATATTCGGCTTAAAAGAATTATTAACGAGCCAAAGCGCGGTATTGGTGATACAACCGTTAAAAAAGCAGAAGAATTGGCCGAAACACTTGGAATTTCGCTTTTTGAAGTGTTAAATACCGCCGAAAATTATGCTATTCTTTCGCGTTCTGCCAATAAATTAAAAGAATTTGCTTTGTTAATTACTAATCTTTCTGAATTTGCCGAAAATCATTCTATTAGCGAACTTTGCGATAAACTCTTGGCTGATAGCGGTTATATGGAAGCGCTTGTTTTAGAGGGCGAAACTGCACAAGAAAGGGTAGAAAACGTAAAGGAATTATCATCAAGCATATTGCAATATGAACTTGAAAATGAAGAACCAACCCTTTCCGGATTTTTAGAAGAAGTTGCTTTGGTTAGCGATTTAGATTCTATGAATGATGATAGCGACGCCGTCGTACTAATGACGGTACATAGCGCAAAGGGCCTTGAGTTTGATAAGGTATTTCTTATTGGTTGTGAAGAAGGCATTTTTCCGTCTAATCAATCTATTTTTTCGGGCAACGCAGAAATAGAAGAAGAACGCCGCCTTGCTTATGTTGCCATTACCCGTGCAAAAAAACAACTTTATGTAACTAATGCTTATACAAGAATGCTTTATGGTTCTACTAACAGAAATTTGCCATCAAGGTTTTTAAAAGAAATTCCTGAATCTCTTTGTAATTTTACGGGTATTAAACAAAAGAAGGCAACCGAAATTCCTGCTTTTACTAAAAGTAGTTTTTCGGCTATTAGTTCTTCGTTTGTTGCACCCAAAAAAGAAAAAAGCAACATTATTTATCAAGCAGGTATGCGTGTTGAACACGCTGTTTTTGGAACAGGTCTTATTGAAAAAGCAATACCAATGGGAAGCGATACCTTGCTTGAAATTAGGTTTGATAACGGCATATTCAAAAAATTTATGTCTGAATATGCAAAATTAAAAATTATTTAACTTTTATATCGGTTTTTTTGATACAATATAATTGTTAAAAAATTTTCGGAGAGTGTATAATGATACAAACAAAAGCTGTAAAATCTACCGCTATTGCATCACTAAAGGGCAACTGGGTGTGGGCAATTATTGCCGCACTTGTACCGGCTTGTTTATGTGTAATTTCGGTTATAATACAAGGCGTATTTTCCTTAATAACAAATCAAGCGTTTGCGGTTTTTCTTCCGCTGTTCTTGTTTGTGGTTTTTCCTGTGTTTTTAGGAAGTATACGCGTTTTTTGGAAAATAGCAAATTCTGAAAAACAATTTATTTTAGATGTTTTTTACTATTTTTCAAATAAACAACTTTATAAACGCGCGGTTAAGTTTGCTATTATTGTGTTTTTACCGCTTTCAATTATATCAAGTCTGTGCTTTTTGCCTGCGACATTGTTAATTGCAATTTCAAAAGGTGCAATTTTTAATTCTTTTCGTTTGGCTTTTCCGGTTCTTGCTTTGTTTATGGGGTATTTAGGGCAACTGTTTTTTATTGCCGCAATAATTTTCTTAATTGTTAAGGTTTTAAATTATTACACTGCGGTGTTCCTTTTTGTTGTAAATGATAACACTTCACCGGAAAGCTGTATAAAGAAATCTTTTGAACTTGCTAAATATACAAAAAGTATTTACACTTCACATATATTTGGTTACGCTTTTTGGATTGTTGTTTCTATTTTTATGTTGCCGCTTGTTTTCACAGCACCATATCTTATAATGTCGTATGTTGTTGATTGCCGTTTTTGCGTAAGTTATTATAACCGTTTATCCGAAAATACCCATAGCGCACCTTATTATCAGTGCTAAAGGAAGGTTTATTTGTTATGAAGAATAAGAAAATCTTTATTGCAATTTACTGTTTTTGCTTTTTAATTGTGTTTTCTAATATTTTCTTTTTTGTTAAAGACCAACTGTTTTTTAACATAAACGATGTTCCAAAGGGTGAATTTATTTATGCTGCAATGTCGCCGTCAGGCGATAAATCAGCACAGTTTTATAGGGTTAATTCTCCAGAAGGTGTTGCCGCAAGGGTAGAGGTTGTATTTTTTGATGAAAATGATAACGAAATAAAGAAAGATAACATATATTGGGAAGTTGGCAAAAGCAATGTTGCAATAAGTTGGGTTGATAATAATATTATCACCATTGATGAAGCACCGCTTGATTTGGCTAACAACGATTCATACGACTGCCGAAGAAAGACATCGTTTAGTCAGAAATGGTAATTTTGTATGGTTAAAAACGAAGAAATTGTTTTAGAAATAACTTCTAACTTAAGTTCGGGCGATGGTGTTGGCCATTACCAAGGTATAGCGGTTTTTGTGCCTTTTAGTGCCGTAGGCGACTTGCTTAAAGTTAAAATATTAAAGGTTAAAAATAATTATTGCTATGGTAAAATTATTGAAGTTTTAAAAAAATCCGACTATAGAACCGAAATTGACTGTGCCGGGTTTAAACAGTGTGGTGGTTGTAATTACCGCCACATTACATACAGTGCCGAAGCAAACATTAAAAGCGAAACGGTTGAAAACGCAATACGCCGTATTGGCAAAATTGATTTAAAACCACAGGAAATTATTAAAGCGGAAAACTGCTTTCGTTACCGCAACAAAGCACAGGCTCCGTTTTCGCAAAACACTGAACTTGGGTTTTATGCCCAAAGAAGCCATAGGGTTATTCCGTTTTTAAACGGTGAGTGTTTAATTCAACCAAGTGAATTTGACTCGGTTTATAATGCGATAAACAAACTGTTTAAAGAACTAAATATTGCGCCTTATAACGAAGAAACGCATAAAGGCATACTTCGTCATTTGTATCTTCGCAAAGCGTTTGCCACGGGCGAAATTATGGCGGTTTTGGTGGTGAATGCCTCCGTTTTTGCTTATGAAAAAGAATTCTTAAACTGCCTAAAAGAAACAGTAGGTAATAGTTTAAAAACCGTTCTTATTAACTTTAATACAAAGCAGGGCAATACTGTTTTGGGGAAAGAAGATAAAGTTATTTTTGGCGATGGTTATATTACCGATATTCTTTGCGGAGTTAAAATAAGAATTTCGCCTCATTCGTTTTATCAAGTTAATCGCGCAATGGCGGAAAAACTTTATAATAAAGCGTGCGACTATGCAAACCCAAACGGTAAAACAGTTTTAGACCTTTATTGCGGTGTTGGTACAATTGGGCTTTCTATGGCAAATAAAGCCAAAAAAATTATTGGCGTTGAAATAGTTGAACAAGCGGTAAATGACGCTAAATATAACGCAAAACTTAATAATATAAATAACGCTGAATTTATTTGCGCCGATGCAACAAAGGGCGCCATTATTTTGGCAGAACAAAAAATAAAAACTGATGTTGTTATTGTTGACCCGCCAAGAAAAGGTTGCGATAAAGATTTGCTTAACTGCATTGCAAATAATTTTTCGCCCGAAAGAATTGTTTATGTTTCGTGTGACCCTGCAACATTAGCTCGCGACTGCGCGGTGCTTACTGAACTTGGATATAAACTTTTAGAATATACGCCCGTAGACCTTTTTCCGCGCACCTGCCACGTTGAGTGTGTTGCGCTAATTGTGCGCAACACAACGATATAAATCTCTTTCGAGATTTTCGTTATGTTCTATAAGAACTCGATATGCCTTGCGGCACGATATGTTTACCTTCGGTAAACGAGATTTATATCATATCGAAAACAAGTTTATATCGAATTTTACAAAGTAAAATATATCGAACACGCAAAGCGTGTATATCGATAAAGGAGCTTTAATTATGCAAGAAAATAAAAATATTTTAAGAGAAGAAACCATTAGTTTTGCAATAGATGTATCTGATATGTGTGATAGTATTAAAGGTTGTTCGGTGTATGTAAGTCAATTGTTACGATGTTCTTCATCTATAGGAGCAAATCTTCATGAAGCAAAATATGCACAAAGCAAAGCTGATTTCATAAACAAATTAGAAATAGCATTAAAAGAAAGTTTTGAAACTGAATATTGGTTAGAACTATTGTTTCGCAAAAGCAAAATTAATGAACTTACATATAAATGTTTAATGAATAAGTGCGGAACGATACGCAGAAAACTTATTGCATCTATAACTACAGTTAAAAGTAAACAGTAATTCAATGAGCACAACATCAAAAAACCACTCAACTTTAAGGTTGAGTTTTTTTTTTTAGTATAACAAAATTTTCTTTGCCTATTTTTATTTTATTATCTTTTGGTTTTTCGCCGTATAATACTTTGCTGTTTTCATATTCCTTTGGCAAGTCAATATATTCATCATCACACCAACGGTTTACTGCAACAAGAATTTCACAGTTCTTGCTTTTTCTTATATAAGCAATATAACCAAGTTTTGCACAAAGCGGTAAAAATTCGCCGCTTGCAAAACATTCATTATGACGGCGCATTTTGCCAAGTTTAATATAAAACTCAAGCAGGTCTTTATTTTGGTTGTCCCAAGGGTATGTTTTTCGGCAAAATGGGTCGGAATATCCAAAAATTTCGGCTTCATCACCATAGTAAAGCGACGGCACACCGGGTAGAGTATATTGTAAAACAGCAGCTAATTTCAAAAATTTTAATGCTTTTTCGCGGTCATCTTCGGTAAGTGTTTGTTTTGCTTGCCAATCTCTTTGGTTATTTTCTTTGTAACTGTCGCACAAACGCGTTAAAATTCGCGGTGTATCGTGTGTTCCAATGTGGTTCATTAAAAGCGAAAGCGTTTGCGGTGGGTAATTTTCGGTAATAGAAAGTACTGTTTCTAAAAGTTTATCGGCATTATCACCCTTTAAAAAACTAATAATCGCTTCATAAAAAGGGTAGTTCATAACCGAATCTAACTGTTTGCCATGCAAAAAACGGCGCCTTGCACCGTGGCTTATTTTATTAGATGCATCTTCCCACACTTCGCCAAGCAAAAAACTGTCTTCGTCTTCACTTTTCATAGCAGTTCTAATGTTGTCTAAAAAGCAGTCGGGCAGTTCATCGGCAACATCTAACCGCCAACCTTTAATGCCTTTTTTTAGCCAATACTTAATTACACCGTTTTGACCGTTAATAAATTCATTAAATAATGGCTCATCTTCGTTGGTTTCGGGTAAAGTATCAATACCCCACCAACTGTGGTAATCAACGGGGTGGTTTTTAAACTTAAACCACTTAAAATATTTAGAGTCTTTGCTTTGATATGCGCCAACAGAGGTATATCTGCCTTTTTTATTAAAGTAAACACTGTCGTCCCCTGTGTGCGAGAAAACACCGTCAAGAATTATGCCAATTCCGTGTTTTTTTGCGCATTTGCATAATTCTTCTAAATCTTTTTCATTGCCAAGAGTTGGGTCAATATTTAAGTAGTTTGCAGTATTATAGCGGTGGTTGGAATGTGCTTCAAAAATTGGGTTTAAATAAATTGCGCTAACACCCAATTTTTTTAAATAGGGAAGTTTTTGTTTAATTCCTTTAAGGTCACCGCCGTAATAATCGTTGCCTAAAAATTTAATGTCGCTTTCCTTTCTGTGAACAGGTTGTGCGTTCCAGTCATTTTGAAAAAAGCGGTCATTAAATGTGTTTTCTTTTTTTGTGCCCGAATTATAAAAACGGTCGGGGAATATTTGGTAAATTATACCGCCTTTAAGCCAATTAGGTGTTTTAAAATCGGCATCGTATACCGTTAATTGCCAGTCAGAACCATCTTTGCTAACAGTGCCAACCGAACTATTGGTTTTTGTAACAAAAAATTCACCATAATTACTTGTATAGCGAAAATTATACCAATATAAACCTGTATTAAAACTAATTTCGGTTTCGTAAGAAATATAGTCGTTAATATTTTCGGCTTCTTCTAACAAATATTCTGTAAAACAGTCTTCATCGTCTTTTTTTACCCTTAAAAAAGCACTGTCAACCAAAGCATCTTTATGCAAAAGTAGCCGTAACCTCAAACTTTGGTTTGAGGCCACAGCTCCGTAAATTGATTTATACAATTGATTTCGTGAATCAAAAGGGAAGTATTGCATAAATTATTCCTTTGTGAGTGGTTTAATGTTCCAAATATTTTCGGCGTAATCTTTAATTGAACGGTCGGCTGCAAAAATACCCGAATTAGCAATGTTAATAAGCGACATTTTGTTCCACTCTGCTTTATTGCCCGTATAAATTTCACTTGCTTTTTTCTGCGCGTTGCAGTAATCGTTAAAGTCTGCAAGAGCCATATACGAATCAACGGTGGTAAAGGTTTTGTAAAGTTCTTCAAAATCGCCCTCGTTCATTCCTTTACGCATAAATTCCAACGCTTCATTTAACATATCATTGTTTTTCAAATAATTAGCAGGTGAATAACCGCTTTTTTGAAGTGCTAAAACTTCGGGTGTGCGCATACCAAACAAGAACATATTATCTTCGCCCACAGCTTCGCAAATTTCAACATTTGCGCCGTCAAGAGTGCCAAGTGTTAGGGCACCGTTCATCATAAACTTCATATTACCGGTGCCACTTGCTTCGGTAGATGCAAGTGAAATTTGTTCGCTTATTTCGGCAGCAGGAATCATAAGTTCAGCCAAAGTAACCTTGTAATCTTCAAGGAAAATAACCTTTAATTTGTCTTTTACCGCAGGGTCATTTTCAATTACCTTTGCCAAACAGCAAATTAAGTTAATAATTTTCTTTGCAAGTAAATAACCTGGCGCAGCTTTTGCACCAAAAATATAAGTTTTAGGCGCAAACGGTGCATTAGGATTGTTTTTGATAAACAAATAATCCGAAATAATATGCAAAGAATTAAGGTGCTGACGCTTGTATTCGTGTAAACGCTTAACCTGCATATCAAAAATTGAATCGGGGTTAAGTGTTACACCGCAATTTGCCTTTATATATCCGGCAAGGCGTTCTTTGTTTGCGCGTTTAATTTTATCAAGTTTGTTAAGAACTGATTTAGTGTCTTTAAATTCGTTAAGTTTACTTAAAGCTGAGGCATCTTTAATAAAACTATCGCCAATAAGTTCTTTTAAATAATCTGTAAGCAAAGGGTTTGCCTGGCAAAGCCAACGGCGGTGTGCAATACCGTTTGTAACATTGGTGAACTTTTCGGGTGTTAGGCGGTTAAAGTCATTAAATAACGAATCGGTAAGAATTTTGCTGTGCAGTTTAGAAACGCCGTTTACTTTGTGCGAAGCAACAACACAAAGGTTAGCCATTTTTACAACACCGTTTGCAATAATTGCAGTCTTTTCAACCAAATCGGCGTCACCTGTTTGTTCGTAAACACTTCTGCGGTGGCGGTTGTCAATTTCTTTAACAATTTGGTAAATGCGGGGTAAACGGTGCCTAAACATATCTTCTTGCCAACACTCAAGCGCTTCACTCATAATTGTGTGGTTGGTGTAGGCAATAGTGTTTTGAACAATTTCCCACGCTTTTTCCCAACTGTAACTGCATTCATCAAGCAAAAATCGCATAAGTTCGGGAATAGATAAAGCAGGGTGGGTGTCGTTAATGTGAATAGCAACTTTATCGGCAAGGTTTTCTAATGTGTTGTAACTTTCAAGATGTCTTTTTAAAATATCTTGAATTGAAGCGCTAACAAGAAAATACTGCTGACGAAGACGCAAAGATTTTCCTTCGGCGTGGTTGTCTTCGGGGTAAAGCACCTTGCTTATAACTTCGCTCATTGCTTTTTGTTCCATTGCCCTTACATAATCGCCCTGGTTAAAAGCCGCCATATTTATTTCTTGGCATTCTGCTGCCCATAATCTTAAAGTGTTTACGGTTTTACCGTCTTTACCTGCCACCATTAAGTCGTAGGGCATTGCGCGTACTGTGTTATAGTCGGTGTATTCAATGCGGTGGTAAGGTCCGTCCCACCAATCGTTAATTTTACCGTCAAAATGAATATCAACCGCAGAAGCAGGGCGGGGTTGCAACCAAACACTGCCGCCTGGCAACCAAAAATCGGGCATTTCGGTTTGCCAACCTTCAACGATTTTTTGGCGGAAAATACCGTATTCATATCTAATGCAGTAACCCATAGCAGGGTATCCGCCGCTTGAAAGCGAATCTAAAAAACAGGCAGCAAGACGGCCAAGACCGCCGTTGCCAAGCCCGGCATCGGGTTCAAACTCAAAAAGTTTTTCAAGTTTAACATTGTGTTTGCCAAGCGCTTTTTTAAATTCATTTGTTAAATCTAAATTAAAAAGGGTATTTTTAAAGGAACGGCCCATTAAAAACTCCATACTTAAATAATAAACACGCTTTGACTGTGTTTTATCGGTTTCCTTTTTAAAAGCCGAACGGCGTTCGCCCATTATGTCAATTAAAACCAAAGCGCACGCTTTATAAAAAATTTCATCAGATGCTTTATCGGGGGTAACACCGAAATTATGTGATAATTTCTTTTCAATCATATCTGAAATAACACTTGCTGTGTATTTTGGCATATAATCATTCTCCGTTCAAAATAATATATATTATCT
>JAZSAJ010000041.1:0-23109 GCA_045601805.1 Acutalibacteraceae bacterium | reverse complement strand
TTGAGACCGTATTTCTTTCTTTCTTTCATACGGGGGTCGCGTGTTAAGAAGCCGGCTTTTTTGAGTTCGGCACGCAATTCTTCGTCTGCCTGGAGCAACGCACGGGAAATACCGTGGCGAATTGCACCTGCTTGGCCTGTAACACCGCCGCCTGCAACACGGCAAACAACATCAAACTTATCGGTTGTGCCGGTTAATGAAAGCGGCTGACGAACGATAAGTTTTAAGGTTTCAAGACCAAAATAATCATCAATATCTCTGTCATTAATTGTAATTTTACCGGTGCCGTTGTAAATGCGAACGCGGGCTACAGAACTTTTTCTTCTGCCGGTACCGTAAAAATATGGTTTTCCTTCAAACATTATTTCTGCTCCCTTCTATTATTCTACAACTTCCGGTTTTTGAGCAACCTGAGCGTATTGGTCGCCCTTGTAAACGTGAAGACGTGTAAGAGCTTTGCGGCCGATAGTGGTATCGGGAACCATGCCTTTAACAGCAAGTTCCATAGCAAGCTCGGGACGGGTAGCCATTAAAGTAGAGTATTTAACTTCCTTTAAATGACCGATGTAACCTGTGTGACGACGGTAGTATTTATCGTTTAATTTGTTACCAGTAAGAACAGCTTTTTCAGCATTAATAACAATTACGAAATCGCCGCAGTCAACATTAGGTGTGAAAGACGGTTTGCCTTTGCCGCGAAGCAAATCGGCAACCTTAACGGCAGTACGGCCAAGGGGCTTTCCTGCAGCATCTACAATATACCATTTGCGCTGAATTTCAGCAGGTTTTGCCATAAATGTAGACATAACATTACCTCCAATAATTTTTTTACCTTCAGTATATTATCACACAAAAGATAACTTGTCAACACAAAAAAGCGGAAAATTTAATTTAGTTTTTATAAACTCGTTTTTTCTTTTGTTTTCTCGTTTTTTCTTTAATTTACTCACTTGCGATTTTTAGTTTTTTTACAAAAAAACACCCCGTAGCCAAAACTACGGGGTAATTTTTTAAACAATTAAAGAAAATTCAAAGTGAATTTCTTTTTCTATTAACTTGTATTTTTCGTTTAAAGCGGGACCGCAAGAATTACTGCCAAGACCCGAATTTTTATAGTCAATTCTAACATGTGTTGCTTGGCTTTCACCAATTTCGTTTGTGTGGCGGGCGTTTTCAAGCTGTAAGCTGCTGTATTTTGAAACATTAAATTCAAAATAGTCTTTACCGCGGAAGGTTAAACCGCCAATGCTAAGTTCACGCGTTTTGGTGTGGTTTCCGTGTTCTTGGGGTAGGGCATAATTAACGTATTCGCTGTCTGCATCGCTTTCATAAAAATCGGCAAGGCAATAGTGGTTTGCATCGCAGTAATTTTCAAGCGGGCCCATACCAAAGTAAGCAAATTGGCCGTTTTTTTGTTTAAGCGCAAATTCAAAACCAAGGCGCTGCAACCATTCCATATCTTCTTTAATTTTACCGTCAACACAAAAATCAATTTTGCCGTTTTCAAAAACGGTAGCGGTTAAGGTGTATTTAAAGAAAGGTGTGCTTGCAACAAACGAAGCGGCGCAGTCAAACACAATTTTGTTGCCCTCAATTTTTGCATCGTAAGCATAGTTAAAGGAGTGTTTATAACTTTCAAAACGCGCTCTGTAGTACCGTTCGTTGTCAATTATAGGTCTGAAAACGGTTAGTTTAAAGGGCGAATGCAAAATTTCTTTTCCGTTTAAAACAACCGAACACAAATTGCCAGTTTGTTTGTTAAAGGTATATTTAAAGTTTTTGCCTTCTGCTGTAATAAACAGTTTGTCTTGTTTAAGTACTGCAGGGGTGCTTTCTTCTTCACGGAATGCAACAGGACATTCAATTTGTTGTTGAAGTGTTGCAATTTCTTTGCCCGATTTTGTTAAGGAAAGGTTAACAAAGCAACCATATTGGCAACTTTCGGGTATTTTAGCGTTCATATTAACAGTAACGCTTTCGTGCGGTGCGCAAGAAACAGTGAAAGTTTTTCTTTCTAAAAATGCACCGTCGCAGAAAACAGTGTATTCAAATTCACAGTCCGAAAAATCGGTAAAGTCAAAACGGTTATAAAGGGTAAGGGTACCGTCGTTATAATCAAAACGAATGGGTGCATAAGCGTTTTTAACTTCAAGTGTTGCGGGTTTAAATTCGCGGTTGGCAAAAACAAGACCGTCACAGCAGAAGTTACCGTCGTTTACAAGTTCGCCCTTGAAATCGCCGCCGTATTTTTGAACACCGTCAACCAAAACAGCGTGGTCAGCCCATTCCCAAATACAACCGCCCACAAAGTTTTTGTGGTTATACATTCTTTCAACATAATCCCAAATATCGCCTGGGCTGTTGCCCATTGCATGCGCGTATTCGCAAAGGAAAAACGGCTTTGTAATAAGCGGGTCATTGCAATATTCGGTACACCGTTCGGGCGGGTAATACATTGCCGAAAACAAACCAAGGCGGTCTTGGTCGGTTATTGCCTGTTCATAAAGCGTTTTACAGCGGTTATAAAGTTCTTCTGCTTCTAAAACATCTTTACCGGCGGCAATTGCTTGTTCAAAAGCTTCTTTTTTTCTTGGCAAATCGTCTTTAAAACGGGCAAGAGCGCGCGAAGCATCTTCGGCGTGAACAAGGCGCTTTTTGTCGGTGTCATTAAGCCATTCAACCATTTTTATATGGTTTATTCCGTGGCCCGATTCGTTACAAATTGACCACGAAAAAATGCATGGGTGGTTTTTATCGCGGTGGTATGCACGAACAATTCGTTCAACAAATTCTTTTTCCCATTCACGCTCTGTGCAGGGCCAACCGCCGTCCTCAATATTATAGCAGTAAGAACCTTTTGGAACTTTTAAGTATTTACCCGGTCTAATACCCATAAAACCGTGGGTTTCAAGGTCGGTTTCAAGCATAACATAAAAGCCCATTTTATCGCAGTAATCTAAAAAGCGCGGGTGGGGTGGGTAATGCGAAGTACGAATTGTGTTTATGTTAAGTTCTTTCATTAAGGTAAGGTCACGAATCAGTTCTTCGTCAGTCATACACCAACTGCCAATAAGCGATGTATCGTGGTGGTTTACACCTTTAAGTTTAACGGGGGTACCGTTTACCAAAAATTCTTTGTCGGCATTAATGGTAAATTCGCGGAAAGCAACATTTTGCAAAATAACTTCCCCTGCTTTTTTAAGTTCCAAAGTGTAAACATAGGGGTTTTCAGCGTTCCACAAAACAGGGTTTGTTGCCTTAATTTCGGCATATCCGTTACCATCGGTTTTTGCGGTTGCCAAAACCGAAGTGCCGTCGTAAAGAGTAAGCAAAACATCGCTTGCGGTTTTAACCATAACGGTATCATTGTTTTCGGTGGTAATGTCAATATCAACTATATGACCGGCAGGTCTTGTTAAAAGGTATACATCGCGGAAAATACCTTGGCAACGAAAATGGTCTTGGTCTTCAAGGTAACTACAACAGTTCCATTTTCTAACAATAACCCTTAAAGTGTTTTTACCTTTTTTTACATAAGGGGTTAAATCAAATTCGCTTTGCAAATGGTTGCCGCTACTAAAACCAACGCGTTTGCCGTTTACAAACACATCAAACACACTGCTAACGCCCTCAAACACAATGTATGTAAGCATAGAAGGGTCTTTAACGGTAAATGTTCTTTCGTAAATGCCTGCAGGGTTAATGCTTGGCACATACGGTGGGTCAAGCGGGAACGGGTAGCGAGTGTTTGTATAGTTTGGGTTTTCGTAACCTGCGGTCTGCCAGGTAGAAGGAACGGTTATTTTATCCCATTTTTTAATTTCTTCGTCACCCTTGTATAAATCACCGTTTTGTTCGTAATGGAAATTCCAAACGCCGTTTAAAAGGGTGTACACCGCTTTGCCTAACGGAATATAATAACTCCTTTGTGCCAAGCGGTTTAAACTTGTGTTTTGCAAGTCTTCGTAATATCTCATTACAAAACCTCCTCTAATTTCATATCAAAGCCAAAAGCAAAGGTTTTTTCCTTAATGCAAAGGTCTTCACCTGCTGTGTTTGTGTATCTTACTGCGGTAATGCCTGCGTTTTTATAGTCAATTCTAACGTAACTGCCGTCACTTTCGCCAATTTCAAAGTTGTGGCGCGCGCCTGCAATTTGTTCTTTGTTAAACGCCGAAACATTTAAAGAAAAATCGGTATTGGCAATAATTTTAATTTTATCATCAATAACCGCAACTTTTGTAGCAGTGTGGTTGCCGTGTTCTTGTGGAATAACATAATCAACATATTCGCCCTTTGCACTGCTTTTATACCAATTAACCGTAGTGCCGTGACGCATGTCAATTTCGTTTCCGGCAGGGCCGTGGCCAAAGTATTTAAACGGGGCATCAATGCGGTTTAAAGCCATATCAAAACCCAAACGGTAAAGCCAATGGGCGTTTTCTTTAACGTTACATTCGGTAAAGAAACTAATGGTTGAATCTTCATACGCTTTAACAGTAAGGGAAAAATGCAGAAGCGGAACGGTTGCCGCGCCGCCCAAGGCACAGTTAAAGGTAATTTTATTGCCTTCGCTTTCAACGCTTAAAACCTTTGTAAATTCGTGGTCTAACCGCCATTCATCAAAGTTAGAGTTATAACCGTAACGTTTTTCGCTGGGCTTATAAGGCCTGTAAGCCGAAAGTTTAAGCGGTTCTTTTAGCAGTTCTTCACCGCGCAGTTTAATGCTAACCAAAGCGGCAGTTTGGCTGTCAAATGTGTAGGCAAAGATGCCCTTTTTTGCGGTAAACAGGCGGCCGCTTTTCTTAAAGGGTAACGCGGCGGCGGTGGTTTCTTCTTTTTTAACTAAAACATTGCACTTGTTTTGAAGTTTTACAACGCTGCTGCCGTCTTGGTTTAAAAGTGAAAGGGTAATATAGGTGCCAAGTTTGCAAACTTTGGGAAAAATGCACTCTATATTAAAGGTAGCTTTTTGGTGCGGAGGACAGTCAACCCTAACGGTTTCTTCTTTTAATATTTCGCCGTCGCACATAATAGTATATTTAATGTCTTTTGTGTTAAGGTTTGTAAAGTCGTAACGGTTATAAACAGTTACGGTTTTGCCGTCAAAATCAAAGCGAAAAGGCGCATATGCAGCTTTAAGTTCGTAAGCGTAGGGCTTATATGTTCTGTCGGTGAACAAATACCCCGAGTTACACCCACCGTTGTCATATACAATTTCGCCGGGGAAATCACCGCCGTAAAGTTTTTTGCCGTCTTTGGTAATACATAAATCTGCCCATTGCCAAAGGCCGTAACCGCAAAGTTTTTTGTATTTATACAAAAGTTCGGTGTAATCCCAAATTGCGCCGGGGCCCTCCATAA
This sequence comes from Acutalibacteraceae bacterium, assembly GCA_045601805.1. Lineage (GTDB taxonomy): Bacteria > Bacillota > Clostridia > Oscillospirales > Acutalibacteraceae > SIG607. Next base: position 17,745 of record JAZSAJ010000041.1, on the reverse strand, counting down.
GAGTATGTGCCATTTCGCAATGGAAAATGGGCTTTTTAAAATGTTCGTTGTCTTCGCCCTGTTTAATAAGTTTTTCGTAAGTGTCATACATACGGGAAAATAAACCAACTTCTTCGTGCTCTTCAATTGATTTATTTAAATAAGCAAGGGCGGTGCGGTGTTTTTCTTCGGCTTCTTTTATTCCTTCGCTTTTTGCTTTTGCTGCTTCAAGTTCCTTTTCTTTGGCTTCAGCATAAGCCAAAAAACGCATAATCGCGCGCGAAGCGTCTTCTGCGTGGGTAAAACGGGTTTTATCGGTTTCGCTAAGCCAACGAATTGCATTTTTAGAGTTTTCGCCGTAGCCCGATTCGTTTCCAATAGACCACGAGAAAATACATGGGTGGTTTTTATCGCGGTGGTAGGCGCGAACCATACGCTCTAAAAATTCTTTTTCCCAAACGGGTTCGGTGCAGGGCCAACCGCCGTCTTCAACGTTAAATATGTAAGAGCCCTTTTTTACATCTAAGGTTTTAAAGGGTATTTTGCTCATAAAACCGTGGGTTTCAAGGTCGGTTTCAAGCATTACATAAAAGCCCATTTCATCGCAATAATTTAAAAAACGCGGGGGAGGCGGATAATGCGATGTACGAATGGTGTTTATGTTAAGTTCCTTCATAAGTTTAAGGTCACAAAGAATTTCTTGGTCGGTTTGTGTCCAGTTGCCGTTAAAAGAACAGTCGTGGTGGTTCATACCTTTAAATTTAACAGGAACGCCGTTTACTAAAATTTCGTTATCCTTGCTTACGGTAAATTCGCGAAAAGCAACATTTTGTGTAATAACTTCGCCCGCTTTTTTAAGTTCTAATGTGTATAAATAGGGGTATTCGGCATTCCATAAAACAGGGCTTGTTACCTTAATTTCGGCATAGCCGTTACCATTGGTTTTTGCGGTTGCCAAAACCATGGCTCCGTCGTAAAGGGTAAGCGAAACATCACTTGCAGTTTTAACTATAACGGTGCCTTCGTTTTTTGTGGTTATGTCAATATCGGTAATATGATTTTTAGGGCGTGAAAGCAAATAAACATCGCGGAAAATACCTTGGCAACGAAAAAAATCTTGGTCTTCAAGGTAGGTTCCGCAACACCATTTACGAACAAGAACGCGAAGTTCGTTTTTGCCGGGTTTTACATAATTTGAAATGCAGAATTCTGCTTGTAAATGACTGCCTTGTGTAAAGCCAACGCGTTTGCCGTTTATAAATAGGTCGGCGCAGGGGCCAACGCCTTCAAAAACAATGTAATGGCAAAAATCGGTGTTATCAATATAAAAATTTCTTTCGTAAATACCGGCAGGGTTTTCTGCAGGCACATAAGGGGGGTCAACTGGAAACGGATAAGAGGCATTTATATAGTTGTAAGGCAAAACACCCATTTCTTGCCAGGTGGCAGGAACTTTAATATTGCCCCACTTTTTAATTTTTTCGTCGCCGTTTAACAAATCGCCGTTTTGTTCAAAACAAAAACGCCACTCGCCGTTTAAAAGGCAGTATTCGGCTTCGCCCGTTGGTATGTAATAAGCCCGCCCGGGTAAGCGGTTTTCACTTGTTTTTTGTGGATTTTCATAATATCTCATAAGAAATCCCCCCAAAACATAATTTGTTGCTTTAATTTTACTATAACGCGGTATAAAAAGCAATAAAAAAAGCAGGTAAAAACCCTGCTTTTTTTATTATTTTAGTTTGTCCCACAAAACAATGTTTCCGTTTTTAAGTGTTGTTTGCAAATCAATAATTCGTTGGTTCTCTGAACCCCTAAAACGCAAAGAAATGTTCTTTTTGTCTTGTTCAAATCTGCCGTCAACAAGCACATCAACGTAACTTAAAAATTCGTTTGTAAATTCGGTGTGTTTTGGGTGGTTTTCGTCTAAAAGTTCATTTAGTGTAAAGCCCGAAAACGCCCAAATATCTTTGTTTGGGTATTTTTCTTTCACCTTTTTTAAAAAGGGTGTAAGCACCGCTTGGTTTTGCGGTTCAAACGGCTCGCCGCCCAAAACGGTTAAACCCTTAATGTAATCGGGTGAAAGCAGTTCTAAAATGTAGTTTTCGGTTTTTTCGGTAAAGGGTTCGCCGTAGTTAAAGTCCCAGGTTTCGGGTTGAAAACAACCTTCGCAACAGTTTGTGCAACCCGAAACAAACAGCGTAACGCGAACACCAATACCGTTTGCAATATCGCAGTTTTTAATTGCTCCGTAATTCATAACTATTTACCTATTATAAGTGCAAAACGCGTTCTTTAATTTCCTGTGTTCTTCCTTGGTTCCAATATTGTGTGCCAATGTAACCGCAGGTACGCCTTGCAACATTCATTTTGTCTTGGTCGGTGTTACCGCATTTGGGGCATTTCCAAATAAGTTTTCCGCCCTCTTCGCAAACCTCTATTTCGCCGTCAAAACCACATTCCTGGCAGTAGTCAGATTTAGTGTTAAGTTCGGCGTAAATAATGTTGTCGTAAATAAACTTCATAACCTGAAGTACGGCTTCAAGATTATTTTGCATATTGGGAACTTCAACATAAGAAATTGCACCGCCGGGAGAAAGATGCTGGAACTGTGCTTCAAAGCGAAGCTTTTCAAAAGCATCAATTTCTTCGGTAACATGAACATGGTAACTGTTTGTAATGTAACCTTTATCGGTAACGCCTTCAATAATACCAAAACGCTTTTGCAAACATTTTGCAAATTTATAGGTTGTGGATTCAAGCGGTGTGCCGTAAAGACTAAAGTCAATGTTGTGTTGTGCTTTCCATTCGCGGCAAGCAGCATTCATTTTTTCCATTACTTCCAAAGCAAACGGGGTAGCCGATGGGTCTGTATGGCTTTTGCCGGTCATATATTTAACACATTCGTAAAGACCTGCATAACCAAGCGAAATGGTTGAATAACCGCCGAAAAGAAGTTTGTCAATGGGTTCGCCCTTTTTAAGACGGGCAAGTGCGCCGTGCTGCCAAAGGATTGGTGCGGCATCGGAAAGTGTGCCTTTTAAACGGTTGTGGCGGCACATAAGTGCTTGGTGGCAAAGTTCAAGGCGTTCGTCAAAAATCTTCCAGAATTTTTGCGGGTTGCCTTCACTTGAAAGCGCAACATCAACAAGGTTAATGGTAACAACGCCTTGGTTGAAACGGCCGTAATATTTGGGATTGCCGTTTTCGTCTACATAGGTTGTAAGGAAACTTCTGCAACCCATACAGGTGTAGCACTGGCCGTTGCCGTTTTTATCAATTTTAAGTTCAAGCATTTTCTTTTCCGAAATATAATCGGGCACCATTCGTTTTGCGGTGCATTTAGCGGCAAGTTCGGTAAGGTAATAGTAAGGCGAATCGTTATGAATGTTTTGTTCTTCCAAAACATAAATAAGTTTCGGGAACGCGGGGGTTACCCAAACACCCTGTTCGTTTTTAACGCCTTGGTAACGCTGTAAAAGAACTTCTTCAATAATTAAAGCAAGGTCTTTCTTTTCTTGTTCGTTTTTGGCTTCGCCCAAATACATAAATACAGTAACAAAGGGCGCTTGTCCGTTGGTGGTAAGAAGTGTAACAACTTGGTACTGAATTGTTTGAACACCGCGGCGTATTTCTTCGCGCACGCGCTTTTCGGTCATATCCGAAAGTTGTTCTTCGCTAATTTCAATGCCTAAAGATTCCATTTCGGCAATAACATTCTTGCGAATTTTTTCGCGCGAGGTTTGAACAAAGGGGGCCAAATGTGTAAGCGAAATAGACTGACCGCCGTATTGGTTAGATGCAACCTGCGCAATAATTTGTGTGGCAATGTTACAAGCGGTTGAAAAACTGTGGGGTCTTTCAATCATTGTGCCGGTAATAACGGTGCCGTTTTGAAGCATATCTTCAAGGTTTACAAGGTCGCAGTTGTGCATGTGCTGTGCAAAATAGTCGGAATCATGAAAGTGAATAATACCTTCGTTGTGCGCATCAACAATTTCTTTGGGAAGCAAAATACGAGTGGTAATATCCTTACTAACTTCACCTGCCATATAGTCGCGCTGGGTAGAGTTTACAACGGGGTTTTTGTTAGAGTTTTCCTGTTTTGCTTCTTCATTATTACATTCAATAAGACTTAAAATCTTATCGTCGGTTGTGTTGGACTGACGCACAAGGTTACGGGTGTAACGGTAGGTAATGTAAGATTTAGCAACTTCAAAAGCGCCATGAGCCATAATATGATGCTCAACCATATCTTGAATTTCTTCAACGCTTGGGGAACGACCTAATTTTTCGCACGAAAGAACAACGCTTTCGGCAATACGGCGAATTTGAAGCGGAGTCATTCTATCCCTTTCAGCCACAGAATCGTTGGCTTTTGTAATAGCAACTATAATTTTAGTAATGTCAAATACGGCTTCCGAGCCGTTTCTTTTAATAATTTTCATAAAAATTCTCCCCATATATAGTGTAATTAAATGTTTTTCGTCACAGTATATTGTGTTGATAGCGAAACCATTATAGCATATATTGTGGTATGAGTCAATAACAAAAAACATTTATTTTGCATAAAAAAACACGGAAAATTTTGGTTAAAACATAAAAAACAGCGGTTTCCCGCTGTTTTTTTAAATTAAAGGGTAACCCTTATAAATTTCTTTTTGCCTTTTTTAACAAGTAAACCGTCGCTAAATACTTCTTTATTATAGAAGGTCTTGGGGTCGGTAATTTTTTCATCGTTTACAGTTATACCGCCTTGGGTAACAAGTGTTCTGGCTTCGCTTTTTGAAGAACAAAGACCGCTTTTTGCCAAAATATCAAGAATACCAATTTGGCCCTCATTAAAATCTTCATCACTTAAATTAAAGGTGGGAATATCGGCTGAATCTTTTCCGCCGCCAAACATATTTTTAGAAGCCGCAAGTGCCTTTTCGGCTTCTTCTTTGCCGTGAACAAGACTTGTTAATTCGTAAGCCAAAATTTCTTTTGCGGTATTTAACTGGCTTCCTTCCCAACTGTCCATTTTATCAATTTCACTAAGAGGCAAGAAAGTAAGCATACGAATACATTTTAAAACATCGTCATCGCCAACATTGCGCCAATATTGGAAAAATTCGTAAGGGCTTGTTTTATTTGGGTCAAGCCAAACGGCGCCGTTTGCGGTTTTGCCCATTTTTTTGCCTTCGCTGTTTAAAAGCAAGGTAATGGTCATACTTTCGGCCTCGCCCGAAAGTTTGCGCCTAATAAGTTCGCGGCCGCCAAGCATATTGCTCCATTGGTCGTCACCGCCAAACTGCAAATTACAACCCATGGTTTTATACATATGATAAAAGTCGTAACTTTGCATTATCATATAGTTGAATTCAAGGAAAGAAAGGCCCTTTTCCATTCTTTGCTTGTAACATTCGGCGCGAAGCATATTGTTTACCGAAAAACAAGCGCCAACTTCACGAAGAAGTTCAATGTAATTAAGGTTTAAAAGCCAATCGGCATTGTTAACCATAATTGCCTTGCCTTCGCCAAATTCAATAAAGCGTTCCATTTGGTGTTTAAAACATTCGCAGTTGTGTTCAATGGTTTCTTTGGTCATCATACTGCGCATATCGCTTCTGCCCGAAGGGTCGCCAATATAACCGGTACCGCCGCCAATTAAGGCAATTGGGCGGTTGCCAGCCATTTGCAAACGCTTCATAAGGCAAAGCGCCATAAAGTGACCAACATGCAAACTGTCGGCAGTTGGGTCAAAACCAATATAAAAAATTGCCTTGCCGTTGTTTACAAGTTCACGCACCTTTTCTTCGTCTGTTACCTGGGCAATTAACCCTCTTGCTTTAAGTTCTTCATAAATTCCCATAATCAAAATCCTTTCAAAAACAATGTAATTATAGCCCATAAAAAAATTCTTGTCAACTTTTTAAATGTATTTTTTAAATTTATTTGTTAAGACTAAGATTAACACAAAAAAGGAGTGCTTTTATGAAGAAAATTATTTCACTGGTAATGTCGGCAATAATGGTTTTATTAACCGTTTCACTTGCCGGTTGTTCAAAAAATGAAGCAGATGTTTATTTTTTAAACTTTAAACCCGAAAGCGCAAATGCTTATAAAAAAATTGCCGAAGCATACGAAAACGAAACGGGTGTAAAGGTAAAAATTGTAACGGCGGCGGCAGGCGGTTACGAACAAACCTTAAAAAGCGAAATTGCAAAAAACGAACCGCCCACAATTTTTCAAATTAACGGGCCGGTTGGCTTTTCTTCGTGGGAACGCTATTGCGCCGATATAACCGATACTCCCTTTGCAAATCTTTTAACCGATAAAAGTCTTGCCGTAACCAAAAACGGCAAAATTTATGCTGTGCCTTATGTTATTGAGGCATACGGCATTATATATAACGACGCCATAATGCGAAAATATTTTGCGCTTCCCAATAAAAAGGTAAATATAAATTCGGCAGAAGAAATTAAGAACTTTGCTACCTTAAAAGCGGTGGTAGAAGATATGACAAGCAAAAAGGAAGAACTTGGCATAAAGGGTGTTTTTGCTTCTACTTCTTTGGCTTCAGGCGAAGACTGGCGCTGGCAGTCGCACCTTGCCAATATGGCGGCGTATTACGAATTTAAAGATAACGAAGATGTTACCGCGGCGGCGCACAGCGCAAAGGAAATAGAGTTTAAATATGCCGAAAACTTTAAAAACATTTTTGATTTGTATGTAAACAATTCTGTAAGCGAAAAAACCTTGCTTGGCTCTAAAACTGTTGCTGATTCAATGGCAGAGTTTGCGTTGTCGCAATGCGCTATGGTGCAAAACGGCACTTGGGCGTGGTCGCAAATTTCCGAAGTTAAGGGCAACACCGTAAAAAGCGAAGACATTAAAATGCTTCCCTTGTATACAGGTATGCCGGGCGAAGAAAACATTGGCCTTTGCACAGGTACCGAAAATTATTTTGCAATTAACGCTAATGTTAGCGAAGAAAAACAAAAAGAATCGCTTAATTTTTTATACTGGTTATTTACAAGTGATACCGGCAAAAATTATGTAAAAGATTTTTTAGGGTTTACCACACCATTTACAACAATGAGTGACTACACCCCTAACGACCCGCTTGCAAAGGAAGTAGCAAGATATTTAAGCGACGGCAGTAAAGAAAATATTCCTTGGGTGTTTACCGCCTTTCCCGGCGAAGCGTTTAAAAAGGAATTTGGTAATGCTTTGCTTGAATATGTTCAGGGAAGTAAAGATTTTGAGGATTTAAAGAAAAGAGTTATTGAAAAATGGAAAAGCGAAAGGTAAAAAAGTTTAATACCGCCGTTTTGTTTTTGGGCCCCACATTATTTGCTTATTTTGTTATATTTGCGGTTCCGTTTTTTATGGGAATTTACCTTTCTTTTGCATCGTTTACTTCGGTAAACGATGCGGTCTTTGTGGGGCTTAATAACTATAAAAGCGCATTAAACCCAAGCTTTTTAAGTTCGCTTTTGTTAACAACGGTGTTTTCGGCGTTAAGCGTTTTAACGGTTAATTTGTTTGCCTTTTTACTGGCGCTTTTATTAAGCCAAAAAACGCGCGGTAAAAACTTTTTTCGCACCGTGTTTTTTATGCCAAACTTAATTGGCGGTATTGTGCTTGGCTACATTTGGCAGGTAATTTTTAACGGAATACTTTATTATAAAGGGCTTTCCCTTACAAGCAACGCGTCCTTTGGCTTTTTTGGGCTTTTAATTTTAATGAACTGGCAAATGATTGGTTATATGATGGTAATTTATATAGCGGCTTTATCAGGCGTTGACGAAGCAATGATAGAAGCTGCAAAGGTAGACGGCGCTTCTTATAAAGATATTGTTTTAAAAATAATAGTGCCCAGTTTAACCCCTGCTTTTACGGTGTGTTTGTTTTTAACACTTGCAAATTCTTTTAAACTGTTTGACCAAAATTTAGCCCTTACCGCAGGTGCGCCTTCGGGAAAAACCGAACTTGCCGCACTGAATATTTATAACACCTTTTACGGCAGTGTTGGAAAAGAGGGTATAGCGCAGGCGCAGGCGGTTATATTTTTTGTAATTTGCGCCGCGGTTGCACTGCTTCAACTTTACTTTACTTCTAAAAAGGAGAACGAAGTGTATTGAAAACAAAACAAATTTTTTTAAACGCATTAAAATACACTTTTCTTGTTTTGTTTGCAGGAATTTTTATATTCCCAATAGTTGTTATTTTAATAAATTCTTTTAAGCAAAAGTTTATAATAAATACTTCGCCCTTTTCTTTGCCCACAAAAGAAACCTTTGTGGGTTTAGAAAACTATATAAAAGGTGTAAGTGATATTGGTTTTTTTAATGCCTTTTTTTATTCGGTGTTTATTACTGTTTTTTCGGTTTTGGCAATATTGCTTTTTACCTCAATGACTGCCTGGTATATTATAAGGTATAAGAACCGCTTTACAAACTTTGTTTACAAGGCGCTTCTTTTTTCAATGCTTGTGCCTTTTCAAATGGTTATGTTTACACTTTCAAAAACGGCAAATGTGTTGCGGCTTGATACACCCATTGGTTTAATTTTTGTTTACCTTGGTTTTGGGGCAGGGCTGTCTGTGTTTTTGTTTTGCGGTTTTGTAAAAAGTTTACCAAGAAGTATTGAAGAAGCGGCGTTTATAGACGGTTGTTCGCCCACCGCCACATTTTTTAAGGTTGTATTACCCCTTTTAAAACCCACCGCCGTAAGCGTGGCAATTTTGCAAACAATGTGGATATTTAACGATTACCTTTTGCCCTACCTTTTAATAGGAAGCGAATATAAAACCTTGCCAATTGCCGTTGCATATTTAAAGGGCGGTTACGGTTCTGTAGATATGGGGGCAATGATGGCAGTGCTTGTGCTTTGCGTAATTCCCGTTGTTGTTTTTTATTTAATTTGCCAAAAACATATAATTAAAGGTATAGCCGCCGGTGCCGTAAAGGGTTAACCGGCGGTTTTTTGAGCAAACACGAATAACCCCCAACCTGATTTTAAAGGGAAGATTTTTGCCTTTGCTTCGTTAAAATACTCGTTAATACACAAAGTATTAACTGCGTTTTATGCCTTGCACAGCCAAAAATCTTCCTCTTTAAAATTCCACGACTCTTAACGAGCAGGTTAGGATTATTCGTGTGTGCTCTTGACTTTTTGACTAAAGGTCAAAGAAAGTCAAAAAATATTTTTCAAAAACCCTTGACAAATTGGTAAAAAATGTGTATATTATTAAATGTTAGCACTCGGGGCTTAAGAGTGCTAATTTAAAAAATGTGGGAAAGGGGAAGTTTATGGAACTAACAACAAGGCAAAAAGAAATACTTTCGCAAATTGTTAAGTACCACATAAAAACGGGCGAGCCGGTTGGCAGTAAACAGTTGGCTGTGCTTCTTCCTAATTCTCCCTCAACGGCAACGCTAAGAAACGAAATGAACTTTCTTTGTGAAAAAGGGCTGCTCGCCCAACCGCACACTTCTGCCGGCAGGGTGCCCACAAGCCAGGGCTACAGGTATTATGTAAACCAACTTATGACCGAAGACGATGTTGACAGCGCAACAAAGGAAATGATTGATACAACCCTTGACCGCGCGGTTTCACAAAGTGATGATTTACAAAAAACGGCTTCGCGTCTGCTTTCGCAAATAACAGGGCTTCCAAGTGTATCAACCACCGTTACAGAAGATTTAACTGCGGTTGAAAAAATTGAGTTTGAACGCTTAAGCGGTAATATATATGTAATGGCGGTACTGTTAAGCGACGGCAGAATGCGCACAAAACTTTGCAAGGTAACGGGCAACGCCGAACAAATTAAAAACGACTTTTTGCTTATTGCAAAAAAGCATTTAGAGCGAAAAAGGTTTTTAGATTTAACACCTGCATATTTACAAAATATTTTGGCTTGTTCACCGGGTGCTGTGTTTACGCTGTCGGGCGTATTTAATGTTTTAACCGCACTTATTAACAACATTAAAACCCCAAGCGTTCGGCTTTGCGGCGAATCTAATGTTTATTCAATGCTTAAAGAAGAACAAAAGGCAAAGCAACTGCTTTCGTTTATGGAGCGCGGCGAAGATGTTCATTCTCTTTTAAAGGGCACAGAAAACCCGCTTTCTGTTGTATTTGGCAGGGAAACCGAGCACACAGAACTAACCTCTTCGGCGCTTATTGTGGCGCGGTTTGCGGTTGGCAGTAACGAAATTGGCAGAATTGCGGTTATTGGCCCAACAAGAATGTCTTATGACCGAATAATTCCAAGCACAAAGTATCTTGCAAAAAGACTTTCTATGCTTATGAGTGAAAATTTAGCGGAGGAGGAAATTTAAAGTGAGCGAAACGGCTAAAGAAACGGCTAAAGCCCCAAAAAAATCTAAAAAGAATGAAGAAATAGAAAAACTTACTGCCGAACTTGAAAAAACCAAAGATTTACTGGCAAGAACGGCGGCGGAATTTGACAATTATAAAAAACGCACCCAAAAAGAGCGTTTAATGGTTGCCGAATATTCAAAAAGCGAAGTTGTTAAGCAACTGCTTCCGGTTTTTGATAACATTGACCGTGCTGGAAGCGGAAATTTAGAAAATGCCGATTATATTAAAGGTATTGAAATGATAATTAAGCAGTTTTGCACACTGCCCGAAAAACTGGCAATTGTTGAAACTGCAAAGGTTGGCGACACCTTTGACCCCAATTTGCACGAAGCGGTTATGCACATAACCGATGAAACTTTGGGCGAAAATGTAATTGCCGAAGTTTTGCAAAAGGGTTATAAAACCGGCGACACAGTAATTCGTGTTGCAATGGTTAAAGTAGCAAATTAAAAAAAATTTATATACATTAAAAGGAGAAAATTAAAATGGGAAAAATTATTGGTATTGACTTAGGTACAACAAACTCTTGCGTTGCTGTTATGGAAGGCGGCGAAGCGGTTGTTATAGCAAATGCCGAGGGTGCAAGAACTACCCCCAGCGTTGTTGCTTTTTCTAAATCGGGCGAAAGAATGGTAGGCCAGGTTGCAAAACGTCAGGCAATTACCAACCCCGAAAGAACAATCAGTTCTATTAAAAGAGAAATGGGTACTTCGCACACAGTAGAAATTGACGGCAAAAAATACACACCGCAAGAAATTTCGGCTATTATTTTGCAAAAATTAAAAGCCGATGCCGAAAGTTATTTGGGCACAACCGTAACAGAAGCGGTTATTACCGTTCCTGCTTACTTCACCGACGCTCAGCGTCAGGCAACCAAAGATGCAGGTAAAATTGCAGGTCTTGAAGTTAAGCGTATTATTAACGAACCCACCGCAGCAGCTTTGGCATACAGCATTGACAAAGAAGACGACCAAAAGGTTATGGTATACGACCTTGGCGGCGGTACATTTGACGTTTCTATTATTGAAATGGGCGACGGCGTTCAAGAAGTTTTGGCAACCGCAGGTAACAACCGTTTGGGCGGTGACGACTTTGATAAACGCATAATTGATTACATTGTTAATAACTTTAAAGCAGAACAGGGCATTGACTTAACAAACGATAAAATGGCAATGCAAAGAATTAAGGAAGCGGCTGAAAAGGCAAAAATTGACCTTTCGGGTATGACCACAGCCGATATTAACCTTCCCTTTATTACTGCCGATTCTAACGGCCCCAAACATTACGAAACCACAATTACACGCGCTAAATTTAACGAACTTACTGCCGATTTGGTAGAGGCAACAATGTTGCCTGTTCGCCAAGCGCTTAAAGATTCGGGCCTTGATAAAAGCGAAATTAATAAAGTGTTAATGGTTGGCGGTTCTTCAAGAATTCCTGCTGTTCAAGAAGCAGTTAAACAGTTTATTGGTAGCGAACCCTTTAAGGGCATTAACCCCGATGAATGTGTTGCTTTAGGCGCTGCGCTTCAAGGCGGTGTATTAGGCGGCGACGTTAAAGGTCTTCTTTTGTTAGATGTAACTCCGCTTTCTTTAGGTATTGAAACTATGGGTGCTGTTTGCACAAAGGTTATTGAAAGAAACACCACAATTCCTACCAAAAAGAGCCAAATTTTCTCTACCGCTGCCGACGGTCAAACTTCTGTTGAAGTTAACGTTTTGCAGGGCGAACGCGAATTTGCAAAAGACAACAAACAACTTGGCGTATTCCACTTAGACGGCATTGCTCCTGCACCGCGCGGAATTCCCCAAATTGAAGTTACCTTTGATATTGACGCTAACGGTATTGTTCATGTTTCGGCAAAAGACCTTGGCACAGGCAAAGAACAGTCTATTACAATTACCGCAAGTACAAATATGTCTAAAGAAGATATTGATAAGGCAGTAAAAGAAGCCGCACAATATGAAAACGAAGACAAAAAGCGCCGCGAAGAAGTTGATTTAAGAAACAACGCCGACCAAATGATTTACCAAACCGAAAAAACCGTAAACGAATTTGGCGATAAACTAACAGACGACGAAAAGGGCAAAATCAACTCGGCGATTGACGCTTTAAAAGAAGCGCTTAAAGGTAGTGATACCGAAGCAATTAAAGCAAAACAGGAAGAACTTCAAAAAGAAGTTTATGCCGTAAGCGAAAAAATTTATAAAGCCGCAGCAGCCGAAGCCGAAGCTGCAAAACAGCAAGGCGGCGCAGAAAACGGCGCTGCCGATAATAATGTTTACGATGCTGACTTCAGCGATGTAAACGATGCTGACAAACAGTAAAAATAAAACATAACCTGCGCCTTTTGGCGTGGGTTATGCCTAAATAGGAGAGTTTATTTTGGCAGAGCAAAAACGAGATTATTACGAGGTTTTGGGTGTTGATAAATCGGTTGGCGATGACGAACTGAAAAAAGCATACCGCAAAGCCGCAAAAAAATACCACCCCGATTTACACCCGGGGGACGCCGAAGCCGAAAAAAGTTTTAAAGAAGTAAACGAAGCATACGAAGTGCTTTCCGATAAACAAAAACGCGCCCGTTACGACCAGTTTGGCCACGCAGGTGTTGACCCAAATTTTGGCGCCGGCGGCGGTGGTTATGGCGGCTACGGCGGCGGTTTTGATTTTGGCGATTTAGGTGACTTGGGCGATTTGTTCGGTTCTTTCTTTGGCGGCGGTTTTTCGGGCAGGGGCAGAAACAACCCCAACGCCCCAAGGCGCGGAAGCGATACTGCCGCAAGTATAACCATTTCCTTTATGGAAGCGGCAAAGGGTTGTAAAAAAACCGTAAAGGCAACCAGAATTGCCACCTGTGAAGAATGTGGCGGCAGCGGTGCCGAAAAAGGCACAACCGCCAAAACTTGCGGACAGTGTAACGGCAGAGGCCAGGTTGTTGGTACCCAAAGAACACCTTTTGGCGTAATGCAAACACAACAGGTTTGCCCTACTTGTAAAGGTAGCGGCAAAATTATAGAAAAACCCTGTAAAGCGTGTTCGGGCAAGGGCAGACGTCGTGTAACTGTTGAAAAGGTTATTGATATTCCTGCAGGAATTGATGATAACCAAAGAATAACACTTCGCGGCGGCGGTGATGCCGGTGTAAACGGCGGCCCTGCGGGAGATTTGTATATTACCGTTTCGGTACGCCCCCACCCAATTTTTATGCGCGAGGGGTACGATATTTTTTGTGAAATTCCCATTACCTTTACCCAAGCGGCATTAGGCGGTGAAATTATTGTTCCAACCCTTGACGGTAAGGTTAAGTTTAATATTCACGAAGGTACTCAGCCGGGGGATGAATTTAAACTAAAGGGTAAAGGTGTAAAACGGCTTAACTATTCGGGCAACGGCGACCAATATGTTAAAGTTGTGGTTGAAGTTCCCAAAGATTTAAGCAAAGCCCAAAAAGAAAAACTTAAAGAGTTTGATAAAGCAATGGGCGAAAACAACTATAACAAGCGCAAAAGTTTTTTCAGCAAAGTTAAAGATTTGTTTGACGATTAGGAGAATAAAAAATGTTATACGCTGTTTTTTATGCAATTCAAGCGGCGGTGGCGATAGCACTGCCAATTGTGTTTTTGGCAAAATACAGTAAAAAGTACAAATGCGAAAAAAGCAGTAAAGGTAACGGAGTTGCCGTGTTCTTTATTTTTGGCGCGGCGGCAAACAGTGTTATATCCCTTTACATAACGGGTATGTTTAAACCAAGTTCGCCCTTTGTTCAAAACCTGTGGCTTTCGGCTTTGGTTAGCGCGGTTATTAACACAGTTTGCGTTGTTTTGGGTAAATTTATTTGGTTTAAGTTTGTTATGAAAGATGCAAACAGTAAACACGATGCCGTAATGTTCGGCGGCGGTTACGCCACCTGGTTTATGGTTATGTCTTATGCCGTATCTGCAATAGTTTCGGTGGTGTTTGCGCTGCTAAATGTCTTTGCAAAAGATACGCAAATAAGCGAAATACTTAGGGACACTTATGAAATTTATGCAAGTAGCAGTTACTACCAAATTTTCCTTGTAACAATTCAGTGTGTGCTTTTAGGCGCCTCTGAACTTTTTACAAGCATAACCCTTTTCGGCGCCACCAAAAAGCAAACTTCACCGCTTTTCTTCATAGCAGGAACAGTGCTTAGTTTCGGCATTTACTTCGTGCCTTACATTCCGCTTACTTTGGAAATAAACCTTATTATATTAGCAGTAATCACCCTGCTAACTTCCTACACAGCATATATAACCTACAAAAAAGCAGTGCATTAAGCACTGCTTTTTGTTTTTTTGGTTTAGGATATTTCTTGAAAATTATCCCCAAATATGTTAAAATATTATTGCAACAAAGCGTAAAGTTATGTTTTGTTCGGCATTTGCTTTTGTAGTTTTGTTATAGGAGGGATTTTAATGAAAAAATTATTGTCGGCTTTATTGGTTATGATTTTGCTTTTATCACTTATGTCGGTTGGCACAGTGGATGTAAATGCTGACACTTTAAAAAGCGGTTATTATACATATACCGTAACAGATAAAAAAGTCACTATCGTTAGTGCTGATTCCTCAATTACTGGGGATATAATAATTCCTTCTTCCTTGGGTGGTTATCCTGTTACAAGTATAGGCACAAGAGCGTTTCTTTCTTGTACAAAGCTTACAAGTGTAACTATACCAAACAATGTAGTTAGCATAGGTATATCAGCGTTTTACAATTGTTATAATATTACAAGCATAATTTTACCGAATAGCGTAACAGTTATAGGTGAAAGTGCGTTTAGAAGCTGCAGTAAGCTTACAAGCATAACCATACCAGATGGCATAACAAGCATAGAAAATAGCGTTTTTGGCGGTTGCTCAAGTCTTACAAGTGTGTCTATACCAAATGGTATAACAAGCATAGGAGATAGCGCTTTTAGCGGTTGCTCAAGTCTTGTGAGTGTGTCTATGCCAAATAGCGTAACAAGTATAGGAGATAGCGCTTTTAGTGGTTGCAGTAAACTTACAAGTATGCCAATACCAGTAGGGGTAAAAACTATAGGCAACTCTATGTTTAAAGGATGCCAAGGATTTACAAGCATAACTATACCCGAATGGATAACAAGTATAGGTGAATATGCGTTTAGTGGCTGCACGAGTCTTACAAACATAACTATACCTAACAGCGTAACAACCATAGGTCAAGGTGCGTTTTCCAGATGTGAAAATCTTACGAGTATAATAATTCCCGACAGTGTAAAAAGCATAGAGGCGGGTATGTTTAGTTGGTGCACAAATCTTATAAATGTAAAAATACCTAATGGCGTAATAACAATAGGCAATCTTGCATTTAATGATTGTCAACGCCTTTCAAGCATAACAATACCAAGTAGTGTAACAAGTATAGGCGAGTCTGCGTTTAGTCGCTGCACAAGTCTTACAAGTCTAATAATACCAAATAGTGTAATAAGTATAGGCAGAAATGCGTTTATCTGTTGCACAAGTATTACTGATATAACCTTGTCTAACAGCTTAACAAACATAGGTCAAGGTGCGTTTTCTTGGTGTGAAAGTCTTAAAAGTATAATTATACCAAATGGTGTAACAGAAATACAGGATTATACGTTTGAGTGTAGCTACAGTCTTGAAAGTGTAACTATACCAAACGGTGTAACACTAATAGGCGAATCGGCGTTTTATGATTGCAATTCACTTAAAAACATAACTATACCTAATACTGTAACAAGAATCGGGATATCCGCGTTTAAAGAGTGTAATTCTCTTGAAAGTATAGTAATACCCGGCAGTGTGAATAACATAGAACAAGAAGCATTTTCGTATAATAAAAGTCTTAAAAGCGTAAATATTTTAGATGGTGTAATAGGAATAGGAAGAAATGCCTTTAGCTATTGCCCAAATCTTACAAACGTAACTATGCCTGATAGTATAACAAAATTAGGTGAACTTGCGTTTTATGAATGTCCAAACCTTGTAAGCGCGAACATACCTAAAGGTGTAACAAGTATAGAATTCAGCACTTTTTATAACTGTAAAAAACTTGAAAGTGTGACTATACCTAACGGCGTAATAAGTATAGAAAAAAGTGCGTTTGAAGGATGTGTTGTTTTAGACAATGTAACAATACCGGATAGTGTAACAAACATAGGCCAAAAAGCATTTGCGTATTGCGATAGTCTTACAAGTATAGTTATACCAAACAGTATGACAAATATAAATACTTATACGTTTGTTCATTGCGATAATCTTAAAAGTGTAACTATACCCAAAAGCATAACAAGTATAGATAAATATGCGTTTAGCAGTAGCGATAGAATTGAAAGCGTATATATAGAGGATGTAGCTGCTTGGTGCAATATTAATTTTGGAGACCCTCTTGCCAATCCATTGTATCGTGCTAAAAAATTATATATTAACGGCGAACTTGCAAAAAACGTAGTTATACCAAAAGGTGTTACAAAAATACCGGTGGGTGCGTTTAGCTGTACAAACATTGAAAGTATAGTTATTCCGGATAGCGTTACAACAATAGACCAGTATGCTTTTAGGGAGTGCGACAGTCTTAAAAGTATAACCATCCCCAATAGCGTTACGGTTATAGACAAAAATACATTTGAGTATAGTGATAGTCTTGAAAGTGTAACTATCCCTAAAAGCGTTAAAAAAATATATGAGTACGCTTTTTATACTTGCCCAAACCTTAAAGATGTATGGTATACCGGGGATATAACCGATAAAGAAAATTTAACAATTAACGGGGCTAATGAATCGTTACAAAATGCAACATGGCATTATAATATATGTAGCAATAGCCATAGTTTCGGTGAGCCGATAATAATAGAAAAAAATGGTGAAAAACATTCACATATTGGCTGTGAAACATGCGAATTTAATAAAGAAAGTATTGTTGGCAAAGGATGGTCAAAAGGTGACGTTAACGGTGATGAAGCGGCAGATGTAGTTGACCTTGCAAGTCTTAAAAAAATGGTAGCAGGTTTGTTTGATGAAACTACAATAATTCCTATTACCGTTGATATTAACAATGATGGAAAGATAGATGTAGTTGACCTTGCGGCGCTTAAAAAAATGGTTGCAGGGCTTGAATAAATACAAAAAACCACGAGTTTTAAACTCGTGGTTTTTGTTATATTTTTATTTCCCTGTTTGTCAGTCGGGTTTGTTCTTCTTTTAGGTGGCTTACTACCAAAAGGGTACGGTTTGCTAAATATTTTTCTATTGCTTGGTAGCAAATTTCTTTTGTGGCGCTATCAAGCCCTGTTAGTGCTTCATCTAAAATTAGCACATCGCTTTGTTTTGCTAATGCGCGAGCGAGCGCAACACGCCGTTTCATACAAGTCGGATCGTAGCCATG
>JAZSAJ010000040.1:0-10205 GCA_045601805.1 Acutalibacteraceae bacterium | reverse complement strand
GCCGTATTATTGCTTTTTTCAGCCGCAAAATATGCGTTACAAGAAACTCTGCCGTAAGAAACAATAACATTTTTGTTGTTTTCAAAAAAAGAATCAAACTCTTTTCCGGTATATTCAAAAATTTTATTTTCGCCTTCTTTTCCGCGCGGATAACGAACGGCAACCGGACCGCAAGACACAAGCATTTTATCCATAACACCGTTCAATTCGCTATATGAGGCAGGCGAATAAACGGTAAAACCCGGTATGCTTGTTAAAAATGAAACATCAAACATACCTTGGTGTGTTTGCCCGTCTTCACCAACAATACCGGCGCGGTCAACACAAAGCCGTATTGGCAGTTTTGCAATGGCAATATCGTGAATTAGTTGGTCATAAGCCCTTTGCAAAAATGAAGAATATACCGCAAAAAACGGCTTTTTACCGCCTTTTGCCAAACCGCCACAAAAAGCAACAGCATGTTCTTCGGCTATACCAACATCAAAAAACCGTTCTTTAAACTGTTTTGAAAATTCGTTAAGCCCAGTGCCCGAAGTCATTGCAGCAGTAACCGCGCAAACATCTTTATCGTTTTCGGCAAGAGCGCAAAGTTTTTTTCCAAAAGCCGAAGAAAAATCGTTGTTATTTAATATTTTTGTACCCTCATCAATATCAAAAGAGCCAACGCCGTGGTATTGTTTTGGGTTAGCTTCGGCAAATTGATACCCTTTGCCCTTTACAGTTACAACATGAATTAATGACGGTCTGTTTTGTTCCATGGCAATGTTTAAAATATTTTCAATAGCCGAAACATTGTGGCCATCAACGGGCCCCAAATAGTTAAATCCGAGACCTTCAAAAATATTGCTATGGTAAATTGCGTTTTTAAGCATTGTTTTAGAAGAAAAAAGTTTTCTTTTTATAAACCTACCGACACCGGTTTTACCCAAAAAGTTGTTAAGAGAATTTTTAAAAGAATGGTAACTTTTTTTAGCACGAATGCGGTTTAAATAACGCGCCATAGCACCAACATTTTTAGAAATAGACATTTTGTTGTCATTTAAAATAACAATAAATTTGCTTTTATTAGCACCTGCATTATTAAGCGCTTCATAAGCCATACCGCCTGTTATTGCGCCGTCGCCAATAACGGCAACTGCCGTGCCGCTTTCCCCAGAAAGCGCTTTTGCTTTATAAATTCCATAAGCGGTAGAAACCGAACTACTGCTGTGGCCGGTTGTAAAAAAATCGTGGGGCGATTCTTCGGGCGACATAAAACCCGAAAGCCCGTTTTTAGTTCTTAGTGTAGAAAACTGCTTAAATCTGCCCGTAAGCAATTTATGGGTATAACTTTGGTGACCTACATCAAAAACAATAGCATCATTCGGAGAGTTAAAGACCCTATGCAAAGCGACTGTAAGTTCAACCGCACCTAAATTTGAGGCAAGATGTCCGCCGTTTTTTGAAACAGTAGAAATTAAGCAATCTCTTATTTCTTCGCAAAGAGTGCTTATTTCACTTTTATTAAGATTTTTAATATCATTTGGGGAACTAACCTTATTTAAAATCTTATATTCCAAAATATATCTTCCTTAAAATTTTCTATCACACAAATAAAGAGCCAATTCTTTTAATGTAGAAGTATCTCCACTAATATTGTTTAGCGCCGAAACCGCCTTATTTGTTATTTCCTTAACCATTTGTTTGCAATAATCAATTCCATAAAGCGAAACAAAAGTGGTCTTTTCGTTTTTATCGTCACTGCCAACTGGCTTACCAAGCAATGCTTGGTCGGCAGTTTTATCTAAAATATCGTCGGTAATTTGAAAAGCAAGGCCAATATTTTTTGCAAATTCGTTTGCATTTTTAATTGTTTCTTGGTTAGCATTTGCCAAAATACAACCAATTTCACACGCTGCACACAAAAGTGCGCCTGTTTTTAGGTTGTTAAGTTTTTCAACAGTTTCTGCCGAAACACTTTTACCTTCACAGTTTAAATCAATAATTTGACCTGCTATCATACCTTTATATCCTGCATAAAAAGACAGTTTTTCAATAGCTTTAATTAAACATTCACTTTTAATGTTTTTTGTAGTGGCGGCTTTAAAAAACGCTTCGGTTAAAAGCGCATCACCCGAAAGCAAAGCAATATCTTCGCCAAATTTTTTATGGTTAGAAGGTTTTCCTCTTCGCAAATCGTCGTCGTCCATACAAGGCAAATCATCGTGAATAAGCGAATAAGTATGAATATATTCAATTGCTGCCGCAAACGGAAAAACATTTTCTTTTCCGCCGCAAAGTTTATAAAACTCATTAAGCAAAAAAGGTCTAATTCTTTTTCCGCCCGCAAGTAAAGAATACTGCATTGAATTGGTTAAAGTTTTAGTATCGTTATCACTACCATCAACGCATTTTTTTAAATATTCATCAAATTCTTTTATAAAAGAGTTAAGTTTTTCCATAATTATTCTGCCTTATGTGCTTCGTTTATGTTTGTAATTTTTAGTTTTGCGTTTTCAAGAACTTTAGAACACTCTTTTGTTAACACTAATGCTTTTTCGTAAAGTTCTATAGATTCGTCTATCGTACAGTTTCCGCTTTCAAGTTTTTTTGCAATTTCTTCTAATTGTTTTATAGATTCTTCAAATTTCATAATTTTCTCCTGTCAATTACCTTGCAGTCAATTTCGCCATCGTTTAATCTTATGTTAAGCAAATCGTTAATTTCAACATTTTCAATACTTGTTAGCGCTTTATTTTTTTTTTCAACAACACCATAACCGCGCGAAAGTATTTTTAAAGGATTAAGCGATTCAACCCTTGCAGTTAGTTCGCCAAATTTATTAGCAAAATTGTTAACATTATTTTTATATAAAAACGAAATTCTTTCGCTTAATAAATCAAGTGAAAGTGCATTGTTTTCAATATAAAAATTAAGTTTTTCTAAAGAGAATAAAGGCAAAACCGCATTAAGTTTTGATGTGCACAAATCAATTTTTGCTTCGCAAAGATTCGTTATATTACTTATTAAAAGTTCAATTTTTCTGTTAACCTGCGCCATATCGGGCACAGCAAGTTCGGCTGCAGCCGAAGGTGTTGGAGCGCGCAAATCGGCTACCAAATCGCAAATAGTAATATCGGTTTCGTGACCAACCGCCGAAATTACCGGAAAAGGTGACTGATAAACTTTTCGCGCTAAAATTTCGCTGTTAAAAGCATCTAAATCTTCGTTAGAACCACCGCCGCGACCAATAATTACGGTGTCTATTCCATCAAGCGAATACACCTTATCAAGCGCATTTACAATTTCATTAACCGCGTTAACGCCTTGCACACTTGCGCCTGCAACAATTAGTTCGCAAAGTGGATATCTTCTTGAAATTATATTTATTATATCTTGCAAAGCAGCACCAAGAGAAGAAGTTACAACCGCAATTTTTTTGGGATATTTAACAAGCGGACGCTTGCTTTCTTGGTTAAAAAGGCCCTCGCTTGCCAATTTTTCTTTTAACTGTTTAAGCGCAAGTGCTTTTGCGCCAACACCTTCGGGTTCAGCATAATCAACATAAAACTGGTACGAGCCGTCTTTTTCATAAATAGAAACTTTTCCGTGCAAAACTAATTTTAAGCCGTCGGTTATATCAAACTTTAAGTTTTGCGCATTGGTTTTAAACATAACACATTTTATTGCGGCAAATTCATCCTTTAAAGTAAAATAACAATGACCGCTTGAAAAATGGCGTTTAAAGTTTGAAACTTCCCCAACAACAATGCAAGAAACAAGGCGCTTATCACCCTCAAGCAAAGATTTTACATAAAGATTAAGTTGTCTGACAGTTATGGCATTTGCCGAAAAATCAGATAAAGAAATCACTTATTTTCACCGTTTTTAATTTTTTTACTAATTGTGCCCAAAACACCATTTGCAAATGAAGCATCTTCAGCAGTTGCAAATTTTTTAATAATTTCAATTGCCTCGTTAATTGAAACCGAAACAGGAATATCACTACACCAAATCATTTCGTAAACACAAAGGCGCATTGCCGCCAGCGCAGTTTTTGAAATACGTGAAAGCGACCAGCCCTTTGCCGAATTACTAATTAATTCATCAATTTTTTCAATATTTTCATAAGTTCCGGCAAAAACCGTGCTTATATACTTATCATCTTCTAAATCACGTGATAAAACAGCGTTTTCCAACACTTCTTCAATATTATCGCGCTTAAACTGATTTTCAAAAATTAAACAAAATGCTTGTTCGCGAGCTTCTTTTCTTGTCACCAAAATCACCTCATATTTTCCTAATATACATTGTAACGCATTTTTATGCATTTTTCAAGCATAGTTTTATGCAAAAGATGTATTATAAATATATTTCTTGTAAAATAATGTTATAAATGTTATAATGTAAAAAAATGTTTAAAGGAATTTTTTAAAATGACAGCAAAATTCAGAAAAAGTCTTATTGGTTTTAACCAAAATGATGTAATTGAATATATTAAAGAACTTTCACTTACTGCCAAAAATACTGAGCAAGAACTTAACTCCCTTTTAAGTGAAGAAAAAAGGAAAAACGAACTTCTTGCAAAAACAAACGCCGTTTTGGGCGAAAAACTTGCATTTTTTGAAGAAAAATACGAAGAGCTTAACAAACTTTGCGAAGATGTTGCCCGTGTTTACTTAACAACAAAAACAAGTTCTAAGATTATTATTGATAGCACAAAAGAAAACTGTGATGCAATGCAAGAACAGGTTGATATGAATATTAACACATTAAGCGAAGTACAAGCTGCACTTGTTAAACTTCAAGAGCAAGTTAACCAAACCGCACAAATTTATTCTAACGAAGTTGAAAGTGTTTCTGAATGTTTAACTTCTGCAAAAAGCATTATTGATGCAAATAAAGAAAAAAGCATAAATGCAATAAATGAATTTAATAAAGTAATAAAATAAAACGGTTGCCAAAGCAACCGTTTTATTTTATATGTTTTGTGTTTTATAACCTACCGAAGTAAGATATGAAATGTGGTCAAAGCCAACATTTTTAAGAAGTTCTACCGTATTATCAAAATCAAAGGTTAAGTTTATTGGGTTATGGCAGTCACTGCTTAAAACAACTTCGCCTTTTTGTTTTAAAATTTCTTTTAAAAGGAAAACCGCAGGATACGGAATTTCTTTTACCTTACGCGCAATTGCGCCGGTATTAACTTCAATATATTTACAGTGTTTAAGCGTTTCTGTTAGCGCCTCTTTGCAAATAGTTTGATATTTTTCATCGTCTTCATTAAAAACCGAAAATTTAGAAATAACATCAAAATGCCCAACGCAATCGGGTTTATTTGCAGTTACATTTTTTACAACCAAATCAAAGTATTCTTTAACCATATCTAAACTGTTTCCGCCAAAAGCATCGTGAATACAATTAAGTTGTTGTTTTTTACTATGGTCAATTGGATAGCAAAAACCGTCTTTAACAATGTAATGCACACTGCTAATTATATAATCAAAATTTTCTTTATTAACCTTTGAAAAATAGTCAAGTTCCAACCCAAGCAAAACATCAATTTTTTCTGCATATTCTTTTTTTAATTCATTTATTGTTTTAAAATAATCGCCATACGCGTCTTTTTTAATACAATAACTTGTATCGCAATATGTGTAACTATGGTCAGAAATGCCTAAAGACAACATATTTTTACTAATTGCGGTTTCTATATTTTCTTTTGGAGATTTTGCGCCATCGGAAAAAGTTGTGTGTGTATGTATATTAGAGTATCTCATAAAAACTCCTTTTTAATAGTAAAAGGTCTGCCAAGCAGACCTTTTAAAATTTTATCGTTGAACTCGGCCCGAGCCATCGCCTTTAGCAAGAGTTTCAACTTCAGCAACGCTAACCATATTAGCATCGCCTTCAATTGAATGTTTAAGACAACTTGCTGCAACTGCAAATTCAATAGCATCTTGATTTTCTTTGCCGGAAAGCAACGAATAAATTAAGCCGCCGCCAAAGCTATCGCCACCGCCAACGCGGTCAACAATATGCATATGATATTGTTTGCTGAAATAGTATTCGCCGTCTTTATAAAGCATTGCAGCCCAATCGTTATCGTTTGCCGAAATAGAAGAACGAAGTGTAATTGCAACTGCTTTAAAGCCAAAACGGTCGGTAAGCTGTTTAGCAACATCTTTATAACCTTCGTGGTTAACTTTACCTGTTGTTACATCGGTGTTAGATGCTTTAATTCCAAAAACATCTGCTGCGTCTTCTTCGTTTGCAATACAAACATCAACAAAAGGCATAAGTTCGCCCATAACCTGACCGGCTTTTTCGCGTGTCCAAAGTTTTTTGCGGTAGTTTAAGTCACAAGAAACTGTAATATTGCGTTTTTTTGCTTCTTGAACGGCTTCTTTACAAATAGCCGTTACATTATCGCCCAAAGCGGGTGTAATACCGGTAAAATGGAACCAATCAACACCTTCAAAAATTTCAGACCAGTTAAAATCGGCAGTTGTTGCTTCTGAAATTGAAGAAGCAGCGCGGTCGTAAATAACTTTTGAAGGGCGCTGAGAAGCCCCTTTTTCGCAGTAATAAATACCAACACGGTTACCGCCGCGAACAATTTTGGTAGTGTCTACGCCAAACTGACGAAGTGAGTTAATAGCTGCTTGACCGATTTCGTGAGCAGGAAGTTTGGTTACAAAAGCAGCATCCATGCCATAATTTGCAAGGGAAACA
This sequence comes from Acutalibacteraceae bacterium, assembly GCA_045601805.1. Taxonomy (GTDB): domain Bacteria; phylum Bacillota; class Clostridia; order Oscillospirales; family Acutalibacteraceae; genus SIG607. The sequence continues at coordinate 3,491 of JAZSAJ010000040.1, read as the reverse complement.
GCCACATTTGCTTCGCCGCCGCCATAGGTTGCTTCAAGTTGATTAGACTGAACAAACCTTAAATAGCCGTTTGGTGCCAAACGCAACATAATTTCGCCAAATGTTACAATTTTTTTCATAATTATACCTCCAACTCACTCTATAACTGCTTCACCGCCGTTAACGGTATTGGCAGTTATAGTGATTTTTTTGATTTTTTCATTTGATGGTGCTTCAAACATTAATTTTTGAAGAGTGGATTCCATAATAGAACGAAGACCCCTTGCACCTGTTTTTCTTTCAACTGTAAGTTCTGCAATTCTTTGAAGTGCTTCTTCTTCAAAAACAAGTTCAATACCATCAAGTTTAAACAATGCTTCGTATTGTTTAATAACCGAATTTTTCGGTTCTTTCATAATTTTAATAAGGGTTTCTTTATCCATTCCCTTTAGGGCAGTTACTACAGGAAGACGGCCAACAAGTTCGGGTATTAAACCAAACTTAACTAAATCTTGATGTGAAACCAGCCGGCAAAGTTCTTGTGCCGCGAGCGATTTGGAAGAACGGATTTCAGCGCCAAAGCCAAGACTACTGCCGCCAATTCTGCGTTCAATAACCTTATCTATTCCGTCAAAAGCACCTGCGCAAATAAACAAAATGTTAGTTGTGTCAACCTGAATGAATTCTTGTTGCGGATGCTTTCTGCCGCCCTGTGGAGGAACATTGGCAACAGTACCTTCTAAAATTTTTAAAAGTGCCTGTTGAACACCCTCGCCGCTAACATCACGGGTTATTGAAGTGTTTTCAGATTTACGCGCAATTTTATCTATTTCATCAATGTAAATAATGCCGCGCTGTGCCTTTTCAACATCGTAATCAGCCGCTTGAATTAAGCGCAAAAGAATGTTTTCAACATCTTCACCAACATAACCTGCTTCGGTAAGTGTGGTAGCGTCGGTAATGGCAATAGGAACATCAAGTGATTTTGCAAGTGTTTGAGCAAGTAAAGTTTTGCCAACACCTGTTGGGCCCAACATTAAAACATTGCTTTTTGCAAGTTCAACATCGTTTTCGGCTTTCTTATAAACACGCTTATAATGGTTATATACCGCAACCGAAAGAGTAATTTTTGCTTCATCTTGACCAATTACATATTCATCAAGTTTTTGCTTAATTTCAAGCGGTTTTGGCAAAATAAATTCTTTTTCTTTTTTTTGTTTGCGTTGTTTTGGAACAGGTTCATCAAAAAGCAAAGAATTGCAAAAACTAATGCAGTTATCACAAATATACACGCCTGGGCCTTCAATTAAACGAGTAACTTCGTTTTGGCTTTTTCCGCAAAAAGAACAGGAAATAGAATTATTACCGTTTGATTTTTGAGACATTTAACAACCTCTATCTTTTTACAATAACTTTATCAACAATACCGTATTCTTTTGCTTCTTCGGCGGTCATCCAATAGTCGCGGTCGGTATCAACCGAAACTTCTTCAATGCTTTTGCCTGTAGCTTCAGCCAACATTCTGTTTAAGTTAGCCCTTGTACGCTCTATATGTTTAGCATTAATAAGAATATCACTTGCCTGACCCTGTGCACCGCCAGACGGTTGATGAATCATAACTTCGGCATTAGGTAGTGCATAGCGTTTACCCTTTGTGCCTGCGGCTAAAAGAAATGCGCCCATGCTTGCGGCCATACCCATACAAATTGTAGAAACATCGCATTTAACATATTTCATTGTATCGTATATTGCAAGACCTGCCGAAACGCTACCGCCGGGGCTGTTAATATAAAAATTAATATCTTTATCGGGGTCCTGGCTTTCAAGATATAAAATCTGAGCTACAACCAAACTTGCCGATGCGTCATCAACCGGGCCGTTAAGCATTACTATACGGTCGTTAAGTAAGCGAGAAAAAATATCGTAAGAACGCTCTCCCCTACTTGTTTGTTCAATAACATAAGGAATGGGAGTCATGTTTGTTTCCATAATTTTACCTCCTTTTTAAGAAAGATTATGAACAAATAGTTATATTTATAATCAATTATTCAGCAGTTTTTTTAGATGTTGTCTTTTTTGCAGCCGGTTTTTCTTCGGCATCTTCAACAACAGCGCTAGATTTAATAAGGTCAAGTGCTTTATTAACAGCAATGTCTTTCTTAATTTCGTCAAAAGGAATTGCCTTTTTAACTTCTTCAACCGTAACAGAAAAATCTTTTGCCATTTTTTCTAAATATTCGTCAACTTCCGTATCGGTTGCAGTAAGGTTTTCAAGTTTAACAATTTTTTCCAAAGCCAAACGCATTTTTACCTGCTTTTCGGCTTGAGGACGGAAAGTTTTTCCAAACTCTTCAGCAGTAGCGCCGGTATATTTTAAATATGTTTCAAGGTTCATACCCTGCATTTGCAAACGGTAATCAAAATCGCTTAAACTTTGTTTTACGCGGTTTTCATACATTGCTTCGGGAATTTCACCTTTAATGGTTTCAACAACCTGGTCTAAAAGTGCAGTTTCTGCTTCTTCTTCGGCAACTTTTTTCTTTCTTTCAAGTGCCTTGGCTTTAATATCTGCACGAAGTTCTTTTAATGTATCAAATTCACTTACATCTTTTGCAAATTCATCGTCAATAACAGGAAGTTCTTTTGCTTTAATTTCGTGAAGTTTTACTTTAAATACAGCAGGTTTGCCTGCCAATTCTTCGGCATGGTATTCTGCCGGGAACTCAACATTTACATCAAATTCTTCACCTGCGTTTTTACCAACAATTTGGTCTTCAAAACCGGGAATGAACTGACCCGAGCCAAGTGTTAAAGAGAAAGATTCGCCTTTACCGCCCTGGAAAGCAACGCCGTCAACAAAACCTTCGTAGTCAATAACAGCAATATCATCTTTTTGAGCAGCGCGGCCTTCAACAGCAACAACGCGTGCATTTCTTTCAGCCATAGCATTAACAGCTTCATCAACTTCAGCTTTAGCAACCTTAACGGCTACTTTTTTGGTTTTAAGGCCTTTGTATTCACCGATTTCAATTTCGGGTACAACGGTAAGAGTTACCTTGAACACAACGCCGTCTTCTTTGCTAATTGAAACCATATCAAAATCAATTTTATCATCAACAATTTCAATGCCTGCTTCTTTAGCGGCTTCGTCAATTGAGGGGCCGTAAAGCGCATTAAGAGCTTCTTCAAAGAAAGCTTCGCTGCCATAGTATTTTTCAACCATGCTAACAGGAGCTTTACCTTTGCGGAAACCGGGCAAAGTAATTTTTTTGCTTTCCTTTCTAATTGCTTCGTTAACCGCTGCGCTAAAAGTTGCACCATCTATGGCAATTTCAAGTTCATAACGGTTAGTTTCTACTTTTTTTGCATTTTTTAAACTCATAAAAAATACCTCCGCATAAATAATCAAATTATCAACAAATACTATAACATATATTTGTAATTTTTTCTACAATATTTTTAAAAAATATTCAATTTTTTCTAAAAATGGGAAAAGGTGTAAAATCTAAAGC
>JAZSAJ010000039.1:0-31532 GCA_045601805.1 Acutalibacteraceae bacterium | reverse complement strand
AATAAATATCCCCCCGTATAACGGGGGGTATTTCATTTTCGGGCATAGCCCTAACCGAAACTGGCGGCGCACAAGTGCGCTTTTTTAGTTGGCCTGCCAGCCATGCAACCATTACTTACCACCCATAAATGGGTCTTGCGGGTCAAAAATGCTTAACTGGTCACTTTCTTTGTCGTGCTTTAATTGATTTGAAATATATTCCTTTATTGCTTTTGTGTTTTTGCCCGCTGTATCTACGTAATATCCCTTGCACCAAAATTCGCGGTTTCGGTATGCAAATTTCATATTACCCCACTTTTGAAATATTAAAAGTGCGCTTTTCCCTTTTAAATATCCCATAAATCCCGAAACGCTCATTTTGGGTGGGATACTAACTAGCATATGTATATGGTCTGGACACACTTCCCCTTCTACTATCTCTACTCCTTTCCATTCGCAAAGTTTTCTCAATATTTCTCTTATCTCTAACCGTTTATCTTCGTAAAATACTTTTCGTCTGTACTTCGGCGCAAAAACTATATGGTACTTGCAATTCCATTTTGTATGTGCTAAACTATTTGTACTGATTTCTTCTTTTTTCATTTGTAAATCCTCCGTTTGTGTTTAGTTTTGACTGGCAGGTCTCTGCTATCTTAACACAAACGGAGGATTTTGTTCACCGGTTAACCTCTCTTGAACCACGCGACTATCGCGTGGTTTTCGTTATACAATAAGACACCAACCTTTATGGTTGGTGTCTTGTTTTTTATTTGTTATTTTCAATAATTGATTTGGCTTTTTTAATTAGCATTTCCTTTAAACTTTCGGGACTTTCCACCTTAATATCTTTGCCAAACTGCATTATGAAATTCACAAGGCCGTCACTTAAAATTACCTTTGTTGTGAAACTGAATTTGCCGTTTTCCACATTACTTATAAATATTTTATCACTAAAGCGGTCAATTACCTGTTCAAGAATTTTTTCACTACATGTGAACTTTACTTCACATTCTTCACCAGAATACATTTGAAAACTTTTTTTGGTATAGTCGGCTATGTCAAAGGTATCAATATAACTGCTGACTTCGCTAAAATGGCGGAAATCTTCGTTTGTTACCGTCACCTTTTTCATTCTATCAACGCGGATATGCATTAAGTTATTGTACTTTTCGTAGTTTGCCACCAAATAATAGTGGTCGTTTTGCCAAACAAGAGCATAGGGTGAAACTTTATAATGCTTCACTTCATAACCAATTTTACGGTCAGGTAAAATTACCCTTACCCTATAATCAAGTTCAACCTTTTTTCGCCCGTCAATTGCGCGGGAAAGTGTATCAATATTATAATAAATTTCTTCGTTTTCGCACTTATGTCCGTTATCAATATACATACCTTTTTCGCGTTTTTTAACCTGATAACTGCTTAAGAGCGAACCAAGTTTTTTAACAAGTTCTCTTGTTTTTTTAACGGTAATAAAACTTGCCGCTTGGGCTGCGTCTGTTAACAAATAAATTTCGGGCAATTCAAACTCGCGCGAGGCAAGGTAATACCCTGCCGACGGTGTGCGTGTGTGAATAATATCGTAACCATAGTCAACAAGTGCGGCAATATCGCCGTAAACCGATTTTCTTTCGGCAGAAATACCCATACTGCTAAGGCGCGAACAAATATATTCAGCGCTTATTGGGTGTTCTTCGTCAGATTCATTTTTTAAAACATCTAAAATTGCTACTATTTTAATTTTTTGACCTTGTCTTGCAGACATTCTTCACACACCCTTTTAAGTTCATCATGTCTTCCGCTTAAATTTATATATTCAAGTAAACTGTTTGCCGTAAGGTTATTGGGAAGCCCCATTTTTAAGAGCACTTCTTTACGAAATTCACTGCTGTTTTCTTTACCGCTTAAACCCAAAAAGTAAAATTCGCTTTTTTCCATTTTAGGTGTGTTTTGGTTAGTTCTTTGTATTCCGCTTTTATTAAGTGCTTCTATAATTATTTCTTCGCTTAAACCCTCAACACCCAAAAAGCCCTCGCGTGACGGTTTAACTTTTCGCTTTTCTTTGCCTTTTATTTGGGGCAAATAAACCTGTTTAATGCTTCCCTCTTTTACAAAATTTTTAATATGGGAACGAATTATGTTTCCTGCGTTATCGCTATCGGTCATAATAATTATACCGTTTTCTTTTGCCAAAAGTGATATAAGTTGCCTTTTTTCGCTGTCTTTAAACACCGAAAAACCGTTTGTGGGTAATATTAGGGTGTCTAAAAAATTGGCAAGTTTAATTTTATCGTATTTACCTTCAACAATAACTGCTTCTTTAAGTTTTATCAACACTTTCACCTTTTACAGCAATATATGAAAGACGAACCAAAAGTTCTTCTAAAATTCCTTTTTCATTGCTTTTATAACTTTTCATTTTCTTATCTGCCGTAACCAGTTCCAAAAGCGATAGCGAAATTTGTTTAAAGGTTAATTTTCGCGCCTGCTTTACCGCCCTTTCAAGCAAGAAATACTTATTTTTATATGCAAAATCTTGCAGCGCAGTATTATACGAAACACCGCTTTTATTAAGCGCAAATGCACGCGATAAATCAACATAAACCGCCGAAACGGTGTAAAAAACATTCATTGGTGTAACATTCATAAAGAAAAGTTCATCTAAAACCTTTAATGCCTTTCCAACATCGCCCGATAATATATGGTTAGACAAATTAAATACCGATTGTTCCACCGTTTTTATACAAACTTCCTTTACGGCGTTAGCGGTAATTTCGCCCTGACAGTAAGCGCAAACCTTGGTTAGTTCATTTTGAAGAGTTTCAATATCGTTACCAACCGTTTCAATTAAAAGAATTGCTTGGTTTCTGCCCAAGGTACAACCGCGCTTTTTAGCGCCGTCGGTAAGAATTTTAACAAGTTCTGCTTCGGTTTTATAAGGAAACTGCAAAACCGAATAGTTTTTCTTTTGTATAACAGCGGTTAATTTTTTAAAGCGTTCGCTTTTTTTACTGTCAAATTCGGTATAATCAAACCAAACAATAAAAACGCAGGTATCGTTTTCTTGGGTGCAAAGCGACAAAAGGCGTTCAAAATTTTCTTTATCGCACTTTTCAAAGGGGTAATCTTTTAAAACCACACACTTTTTATCGCTCATCATTGGGTACTGAACGGTTGCTTCGTACACTTCTTGCAAATTGCAGTCGCCCTCAAACTTTTGGTAGTTAAAAAAATCGTCTTCGCTAACTACGGCGGAAGAAAGTTTTTTAACATAATGGCGTTTTAAAAACGAATCTTCGCCAAAAAAAAGATAGCAGTATCTAAAATTTTCAGTTTTAATGTCGTTAACAATTGCGCTTTCGCCCAAAAAAGCCATTATTCCCTTTCCTCCTTTTTAAAATATTTTACCAAACTGCGCCTTATTTTACAAGTATATAATTCGTATACCACCGCATACAAAACAATTAGTATTACCGATAATAGTTCGTTATTTTTTCTAACATCAAGCGTTGCAAGGGGTAATTTAGAAAAATAAAGCACAACACCCCTAAAATACTCCGCAAAAAAGTCGCTTATAAAAAATGCCACGCTTGAAAGGGCGGTTGAACCCAACGCGCAAAGAAGTAGCGCAATAACGCTTCCGCCAAGCATAAAGGGAATAGCAAAACCAATTAAAAGATTTACCACAACCGTATAGGTAGCAATATAAGAAAAATAATAAATTACGGTGGGCAAAGTGAAAATAAACGCGCTTAAAGACGCCGCCGCAGTATTAAGCAAACCTTTAATAATTTTATGATTTTTAAACCGTATATCTATGTGCTTTTTAATTTCGGGATATAAAACAAGCAAACCGAAAGTTGCTTCAAAAGAAAGTTGAAACGAAATACTGAAAATTGAAAATGGGTTTATTAAAAGCACTATTATAAGCGCAACAATTAAACTGTCAATACCCGTATGTATACGCTTTAAACGACGGCTTACAAAGGCAATAAAGAAGACAAGCGCCACCCTTATAACCGAAACGCTAAAACCACACAATCCCATATAAAACACTGCCATAATAAGCAGTGCAATATCTTTTTTAACGCCCTTTAAACCAATTAAAGAACACAAAAAAGAAACAATCAAAAAAATAAGCGAAAAATGAAGTCCCGAAACCACCAAAACGTGTGAAACCCCGCACATTTTTACGGCTCGGTTAAATTCAGGGCTTATATAACCCTTTTCACCGTATATCATTGATATTAAAACGGCGCTGTTTTTAGTGTTATTGCGAAGATTTGTATTTACAAAATTTTGAATTTTAGAAAGTAAATTATAGTGAAAATTATTGCCTTGTGTAACGGTAGCATCTGAAACGGGCCGTACAAAACAATAAATTCCTTCTGAATAAAAACTGTGTTTGGATGTGCTGTCGTGCAGTGACAACACCTTAAATTCACCGCTTATTTTTTGCCCTGTTTTTAAAAGCGTATTTGTGTAATAGTTATACCCAACCTTTTCGCCCGTTTTAAACACTTCGTTATCCGACACAATTTTTAAAATTGCGTATTTATAATCATCAAATTCATAACGCACACTGCTTTCTATAACAATTGCTTCAAAGTTAAGGTGTTTTCCGTCTGCCGTTTTTGCCCGTTCAATTGCCGAAAAGCAACTAACGGTTTTTAAACAAAAGAAGGCAATTAACAAAAAGGCAAAAAAGAAATTAAACAGTTTTTTGTTTTTTGAAAGCAGTAAAACAGCCGAAACGGAAATAAACGCAAAGAACAGTAAAATATACGCCCAAAAAGGCAAAAACTGTGTTAAAAAAGACAGCAAAAGGGTTAAAAATGCTGTAAGAAGAATTACTTTTTTCATAACAAAAAGCCGTCCGGTTAAGAACGGCTAATTTATTTAAAGAACAACGGAAGTTTTTCAAGGAAGATAATGTCATCTCGCTCTGCCGCGTCGCCCTCTGCCAAAAATGCGCAAGCAGCCGCTTCTATGCCGCCGGCTTTTTCAACAAGTTTTCTAACCGCAGTTAAAGATTCGCCTGTGCTTATAACATCATCAACAATTAAAACCTTTTTGCCTTTTAATTTGTTAACTTCGGTTTCACCCAAATAAAGACGCTGTTCTTTATTTGTTGTAATTGAGCGAACGCAAACTTCCAAAGAATTGCGCATATAAACCTTAACGCCTTTTCTTGCAACTATGTAAGGTTTACCCGATTGCCTTGCAAGTTCATAAGCAATGGGAATACTTTTTGCTTCGGGAGTTAAAATAACATCAAATTCAGGAACCTTTTTTAAAAGTTCTTCACAGCCCTTAACGGTAACTTCAACATCGCCAAAACAAATAAATGCGGCAATATCAAGGTTATCATTTACTGCAAATTTTTCTAAATCGCGGTCTAACCCCGCAATTTTCATTCTGTAATAGTTTGGCATAGTATTATCCCCCTTTTTAAATCAGCCCGGAGGCCAAGCAAGATTTCTTCTTGCAAGCAAATGGAAATGAATATGACCAACGGTTTGACCGCCGTCTTTTCCGCAGTTATTTACCACCCTAAACCCGTTTTGCAGGTTTTCTTTTTTAGCAATTTCGGCAACTGCTTCAAAAACCTTTGCAATTAAAATGCTGTTTTCGGCATTTATTTCATTGGCGTTTTTAATATGTTCCTTTGGCACAATTACGGCGTGAAACGGCGCCTGTGGGTCAATATCTAAAAACGCGTAAACATATTCGTTTTCATAAACTTTTGTAGACGGAATTTCGCCCTTTATAATTTTACAAAACAAACAATCATTCATTTTTATTCACCTAACATCTCTGCAATAATTTTTTGCGCGGTTTTAATGGCTTCTTCGGCTTTTGTTATATCTTTACCGCCAGCCATCGCAGAATCGGGCCTGCCGCCGCCGTTACCGCCTGCAATTTTTGCCGCTTCGCGAACAATTGTACCTGCATTTGCACCCATTTTAACGGCGTCAGCACCGCAAGAAGCGCAAAATGTAAGTTTTTCGCCGCAAATACCTGCCAAAAGGCAAATTGCATTTGCGTTTTCCGCCTTAATTTTATCACACATTAAACGAAGCGAAGAAGCGTCAGCATCTTTAAGAACCGAGCAAAGCACCTTTAAGCCCTTTATTTCGGTTGCGCCGTTTAATAAATCGTTAAGCTTATTTCCGGCAAGTTGCGCCTTTAGTGATTCTACCTCTTTATTTGTTTCCTTTAATTCTTCGCCAAGTTGGTTTACTTTTTGTGCAACATCTAAAAAGCTGTTTAATTTTAAGTTTTTAGCGGTTTCTTCTAAAAGCGATTTATAACTGTTAAGCACATTTAAAACATTTGCGCCTGTTACAGCTTCAATTCTTCTAACACCCGAAGAAACACTTGCTTCGCTCATAATTTTAAACAAGCCGATTTTTGCGGTGTTGTTTACATGTGTACCGCCGCAAAGTTCAACCGATTTATCTTCTGCCTTAACAACGCGTACAACATTGCCGTATTTTTCGCCAAAAAGCGCCATTGCGCCAAGTTTTTTGGCTTCGTCTATTGGCATTTCACGGTTTTCTACATTTAATGCCAAAAGAATGTTTTCATTTACGGTATCTTCAACCTGTTTTAATTCTTCGGCAGTTAAAGCAGAAAAATGAGTAAAGTCAAAACGAACAACTGTATCGCATACCATACTGCCTGCTTGTCCAACATGGTTGCCCAAAACTTTGCGCAAAGCGGCTTGTAAAAGGTGAGCCGCAGTATGATTACGGCGAATAGCGTTATTACGCATAACATCAATTTGGGCAGTAACTGTATCGTTTACCGAAACTTCGCCCTCGTTTATTTTAACAAAGTGGGTGTAAATTCCGTCGGCTGTTTTTTTGGTGTCAACAACATTTGCCTTAAATCCACAGCCATAAATAACACCTGTATCGCCAATTTGACCGCCGCTTTCGGCATAAAACGGAGTGGTATCAAGCACCAAAACGGCATTTTCACCGGCTGGGGCAGAATTTACCTGTTCACCGTCAACCACAATAGACAATACTTTTGCAGCGGCTTCGCCCTTTTCATAACCAACAAAAACTGTTGGGGCAACATTTTCAAAGGTAATACCGTCGCTCTTCCAACTTTCGCCGTCGCTGGCCTTACGGGCATTTCGCGCCTTTTCGCGCTGTTCGTTCATAAGGGTTTTAAAGCCCTCTTCATCAACCGTCATTCCCTTTTCAGCCAAAATATCTTTGGTTAAATCAAGAGGAAAACCGTAGGTATCGTAAAGTTTAAAGGCATCGGCACCCGAAAGAGTTTTACCGCCTTTGGTAAGGTTTTCAAGCATATTTAAGCCCTGGTCAATTGTTTTATTAAAGGCGGCTTCTTCGTTTACAACAACCTTGCTGATTCTTTCGTACTTTTCAACAAGTTCAGGGTAGCCCGATTTATTTTCATTAATTACTGTGTCACAAAGTTCCATAAAGAACGGCTTATTAATTCCAATAAGTTTACCGTGGCGCACTGCACGGCGAATAATACGGCGCAAAACATAACCCCTGCCTTCGTTAGAAGGGTTAATACCGTCACTAATCATAAATGTGGCAGCGCGGGCGTGGTCGGTTATAGCGCGAATAGAAATATCTGTTACTTTATCTTCGCCGTACTTTTTACCGGAAATTATAGAAACTTTGTTAATAATATTTTTAATAGTGTCAACTTCAAACATATTGTCAACACCCTGCATAATACAAGCAAGACGCTCAAGGCCCATACCGGTATCAATGTTTTTATATTCAAGTTCGGTATAGGTGCCGTCGCCCACATTGTTAAACTGGGTGAAAACATTGTTCCAAATTTCCATATACCTGTCGCAGTCGCAACCGGGTTTGCAGTCGGGTGAACCGCAACCGTATTTTTCACCGCGGTCAAAATAAATTTCACTGCAAGGACCGCAAGGGCCGGTGCCGTGTTCCCAAAAGTTATCGGCCTTGCCAAGTTTTACAATGTGTTCTTCGGGAACTCCAATTTTATCGCGCCAAATTGCGTATGCTTCGTCGTCTTTTTCGTAAACCGACGGCCAAAGCAAATTAGCAGGAATAGCGAGCGTGTCTGTTAAAAATTCCCAAGCCCACGGTATTGCCTGGTCTTTAAAATAGTCGCCAAACGAAAAGTTGCCAAGCATTTCAAAGTATGTACCGTGACGCGCGGTGTGGCCAACGCGTTCAAGGTCGGGTGTGCGAATACATTTTTGGCAAGTTGTAACCCTTTTGCTTGGAGGTGTTACTTCGCCTGTGAAATACTTTTTCATTGGCGCCATACCCGAATTTATAAGAAGTAAAGATTTATCGTTATTGGGCACCAAAGAAAAACTGCCCAAGCGCAAATGGCCTTTGCTTTCAAAGAAAGAGAGATATTTTTCTCTTAAATCATTTAAGGATGTCCACTTCATTTTTGTTCCTCACCTTATTTAAAATAAATACAGTATTATTATATAATAATGCAAATAATAAGTCAATAAATTTACTCTAACGAATAAATATAATCTGCCACTTTTTTAAAGACTTCGGCTGCGGTAACGGTTGATTCGTTTACATCTTCAATTAACACGCAAACGGTGTATTTGGGGGTGTCGGCAGGAAAGAAACCGCAAAACCACGAATGTTCAAGCGGTTTTCCGTTTTTGTTCTTTTGCCCTGTTTGTGCAGTGGCTGTTTTACCCGCCGCGCTAACAGTTTGCGGTTTTGCCTTTGTTCCCGTTCCGTTTTCTACTACTTCTTTTAAATATTCTTTTAAAGTATTTGCGGTTTCTTCGCTAAACGCCCTTGTGGGTTTTGGCAATGGGAATTCCTTTACGGTTTCACCATCTTTTTTAATACTTTCTATTATTGTTTTACCATAATAAATTCCGCCGTTTGCAATAGCTTCGTAAACCGAAAGCATTGTTACGGGGGAAGAAAGCAGTTGCCCCTGCCCTATTGAAAGATTTGCAAGTGCGGCTGGGTAATTTTTTAGTGTATTAAGGGGTGTTATTTGTTCGTTTTGGGTGGCAATTGAAGAATAAAGTATTTGACGGTTTCCAAAGCCAAAATTCTTTGCGGTATTATAAATTTTTTCTGCCCCAACTTCACCGCAAAATCTATAAAAATAACTGTTGCAAGAATCCTTTATTGCCTTTTTCATATCGGTAATTTCGTGGCCGCTTAGGTTATGGCAGTTAAAGGTGTTTTCGCCAATTTTCACACTTCCTGTGCAGTTATACACCTTGTTTTGCAAGCCATTTTCAAGCCCTGCCGCCGCAACCACAGGTTTAAAAGCCGAACCAACATTATAAGAAAGCAAACACCTGTTAATAAGCGGTGAATTTTCATCGTTTAAAACAGCCGCAATATTATTTATATCAAAATCGGGGCGGCTTACCATTGCCCTTATTTTTCCGCTTTTTGTTTCGCTTACCAAAACTGCGCCTTTTTTAATATCGCGCGCGGCATTTTCGGTTAAATATTGAATATTTTTATCTATTGTTAACACAACACCGCTGTTTTTAAAGGTGTCCATACCGTTTATTTCTACTTCTGCGCCGCTTAACACTTTACCGTAAGCCGATTTAAAAATTTTTGCGGTTATTTTTTGCGTTGTGTAAAGTTCCTCATCAAAGATTTTTTCAAGCCCTGTTACACCGTGACCGCTTTGGTCGGTATAACCAATTAGGTGTTTGCAAAGCAAATTTTGGGTGTTTCTTTTTGGAATTTTTATATTGGTTATTCCTTGGCAGTAAAGCGGTGTTTTTGTTTTTATTGTGGCAACTTTACCGTTATATAGTTTTTCTAAAACTTCGGTTTTAACTTCGCCCACCAAAATTTTTTGCAAATATTCTATTGTTTCTTGGCAAGGTGTTATTAAGGCAAAATTTTCGCTTTCTTCGGTTGTAAGTGATACTCCGTTTGTGTCAAAAATATTACCCCTTAAAGAGCAAATATCAACATTTAAAATATTTTGATTGGTGTTAACCGCGCTTGTTTCGGCATTTGTTATTATTAAAATAATTCTTGCAATACATACCAAAAAAATACCCAACACCAAAGATAAACAAACTGCTACTCTTAAAGTAAATTTTTGCATAAAAACACCCTTTCGTAAGAATTATTTACGAAAGGGCTTTTTTTATTCTGTTTTCATACGAAGAAGCGAACCAACCTTTACTTCCCGTGGGTAAGGAATTTTAACCTTCATCATTGGGTGGGGCGCTTCGGTAATTTCTTCGCCTTGTTCATTATAAAGTTTGGTTGCGGTAAACAAAAAAGATTTACCGCCAGGTTCTAAACAGTCAAATTCTTGGTTAACAAAAAATTTGTTTTTCATTATAACAGTTATCATTCCGTCTTGGTAACCGTCAACCACACCCGCAACACTGTAATCGCGCTGATACCCTGCGCTTTTATAGGTTTGTTCGTTTTCGGGTTTGCCAAAATAAAAACCGGTTGAATAGGTGCGGTGGCTTATTTTATCAAGTTCTTCGGCTATCCAAGTGGGCAATTCCCACTCGCCCTCACTGTTTTTATAACTATCAAGCGCGGCGCGGTAGGCATTGGTTGTAACCGCAACATAATAGTGCGATTTTGCCCTGCCTTCAATTTTAATGCTATCTATTCCTGCTTCGCAAATTTTATTAATATATGGCGCCATACACATATCATTAGCATTTAAAATATATGTGCCTTTTTCGGTTTCGGTAATATCAAAAAACTGACCGGGGCGTTTTTCTTCCATTAAAGAATAACTCCAACGGCACGGTTGCGCACAGTCACCGCGGTTGGCGTCGCGCCCTGTCATATAAGAAGAAAGCAAACACCTGCCCGAATATGAAATACACATAGCGCCGTGGGCAAAACATTCAATTTCTAATTTTTTGTTGGTTTTAGCCCTAATTTCCGCAATTTCGGGGAATGACAGTTCACGCGCCAAAACAACCCTTTTTGCGCCCATATCATAAAGCATATTTGCCGTTTCATAATTGCAAACGCCACACTGAACAGATGCGTGAAGTTCAACTTTTGGCGCATATTTTTTTATATAATTAATAGTGCCCAAATCGGCGGCAATTACGGCATCGGCACCAAGCGAATTTATAAGGGTTAAAAATTCGGGCAAACGCGCAATTTCATCGTTATGCGGAACAGTATTGCAGGTGATATGCACCTTTACACCGTTTTTATGGGCATATTCAATTCCTTTTTTTAAATCATCTTCGTTAAAATTCGCAGACGCAGTTCGCATACCAAACTCTTTGCCTGCCAAATACACTGCATCGGCGCCAAAATCAACCGCCGCATAAAGACGAGTTAAATCGCCTGCAGGACATAAAAGTTCGGGCACTTTATTAGTTATAATACTCATAAATCCAGTTGTTTTCGCGTTTTAACCTTTCTATTGTGTTAAGTTGTGCTTCATAGGTTTTGTGGTAATAAAACTTGCCGTTTTTATCGGTTATAAAATAGGGGTACGGAAAATCCTGTGTGGGGTAAATTGCAGCTTTAATTGCTTCAATACCCGGGGAACAAAGAGGTCCCGGGGGAAGCCCTGTTTTTTGGTATGTATTATACCTATTATCGTCAAACCCAAAAGAATTACCGTAATAAATTGTGGGGGAAGACCCAAGCCGACCGCCATCATTTAAGCGATTGTAAAATACCGCCGCAACATTTGGCATTTCGGTTTTGTTTTGGCCCGATTCCATTTGAATTATTGAAGCAAGGGTTAAAATTTCATTTACGGTTTTACCGCTTTTTTGGGCGTCTTTTATCATTTGTTCCGAAAAACGCTTTTCGGTTTCGGCAACCATTTTTTCTATTGCCAAAATGGCACATTCTTTTGAATCATAAGCGTAAAATTCGTAAGTTTCGGGGAACAAATAACCTTCAAGCGCGTAATAGGTTTTACCCTTGTTTACATTCTTTAAAATACCGCTGTCACAGCTGTAATTTTTTAATGCATTTAAAAAATCTGCCTTTGTGCAAACCCCGCCTTTTTCCAAAAGGGTTGCAATACCGGGCACCGTAACATCGGTTCCGTTTACATCTTTAACAAAATCATTTATACCTGTACCTTCGGGTATTGTTACCGTAACGGTTTTTGCAGTTTCACCCTCTTCGGTAAGCATTTTTGCAACCTTTTTATAAGGAAGTTTACCCGAAAAGGTGTAAGTACCGTATTTAAAATCTTGTTCATAACCGTTTAGTTTTGCATAAAGGCGGAATGTAAAGGCGTGGTTAATTACCTTTTCTTCTTCTAAAATTTCGGCAATTTGTGCAGCATAAGTGCCCTTTTTAATTTGGACTGTTATGGGCTCTTTAATATTTTTACCGCCAAAGTCAACAAGCAGTTTTACCGAAAACCCAACAAAAAACATAACTGCCAAAAGAGCAACACAAACCACCGCAAAAAGTGCTTTGCGGTTTTTAAAGTACGTTAGTAATACCGAAAATTTTTGTGCTAATTTTCCCATTTTTTCACCTTTAAAATTCAAATTGCATACCTTTTGCAATTGAAATTGATTTTTCGTTATCTTCTGTAAGCAAATTTAAAATAGCAAAAGCAAAATCTGCCGCCGAAGCAGGGCCGTTTGCCGTTACAAGCGGATATTCGCCCATAAAACAGGTGCAAACAGGCAGTTTTGTGTAATTTCCGCCAAATCTTTGGTCTTGAAAACCGGGGTAACAAGTATAATCACGACCGTTTAAAAGCCCAAGTTTTCCAAACACTTCGGGTGCGGCACAAATTGCGCAAAGCGGAACATAATTATTGGCTGCCTTAATTATAAGGTCGCAAAGTTTTTGGCTGTTATAAAGGTTTACTGCCCCGGGCATACCGCCGGGAAGCACCAATGCCGACGCGTTTTTAATATCTACTTCACCAATTAAAATATCGGTTTCAACAGAAATATTATGTGCGCCCTTGACATTTTTTTCGTAAACGCCAACCGTTTTAACCGGTAATTCGGCGCGGCGCAAAATATCAACAACACTGAGTGCCTCTATTTCTTCAAATCCCTCTGCCAAAAAAACATATACCATTATAAAATTTCCTTTGCTTTTTTTAAAACTTCACTTGCAATATCGTTTATAGTTCTGGCTTCGCCGTCTTTATCGCAACGCAAAATATCCCAGAGTGAATATTCAGCCGTAAAACGCGCGGCTTCGCGGCAGTGGTTTAAGTATTTTACATCGCGTTCGTGAATATCTTTCTTTTCTTCATCGCCTTTATATCTTCCGCTTAAAAGTTTTTGCGAAACGCTAACCGGCATATCTAAAAAAATAACCTTATCGGGTTTTGGAATACCCATTTTGTTATATTCAAAGTCATAAAGCCAAGAAAGAAAATCAACCCACTGTTCTTTGGGCAGTTTACACGCTTGGTGAACGGCATTTGAAGTTACATATCTGCCTGCAACAACAATACCGCCTTTATTATAATATTCGCCCCAATATTTTTTAAAGGAAGCGTACCTGTCTACCGCATAAAAGGTTGATGCGGCATAGGCATTAACATCGCCCGGTTTACTTCCAAACTGGCCGTCAAGATACATTTTAACCAAAGTGCTTGATTCGTGTTCGTAATCGGGGAACGACACACGGCGGCAACCTACAGTTTTGTTTAAGGAATCGCACAGTAAATCAAGTTGGGTTGATTTGCCGCTTCCGTCAAGCCCCTCTATAACAATAAGTTTACCCATTATTGTATTCTCCCGATTTTATTTTTCGGTTTTTTTCTAAAACTTCTTTCATTTTGCCGCAGGTCATTTTACCTTCGGGGCAAAAACCGTTTACACAAGAGGGCCCTGCTTTTTTAAACAAATGAGGTGCAACTTCACAAACAAGAGCAAGCATTTGGTCGGCTACTTCCCTAATTTCCCACTGTGCGCGGTTGCAACAACGATGCCTAAAGAAATTCATTAAGCTTCTTGCATTCATTGTAACAATCATTTTGGTTTCGCAAGCATTGGGCAAAACAAAACGGGCGTCTTCAATTGCCTTTTTTTCGGCAAGGCGTTCGGCGGTTTTTTCGTCTTTTCCTGCCGCCATAAATTCTTTTTTATGTTTTTCTTTAAGTATTGCGCTAATTTTATCGTAATCTTCTTGGTTGCGCTTCATTGCGTCGGTAAACACCTTAAGCGCTTCGCTGTCTTCTTCAATTTCGGGGGGCAAAACATAATTAAACTGTTTTTCCCTTACATAGCGTTGGCTTTGCACCGAAAAAGATGCAATTCTGTGCCTTGTTATTTGGGCAAGCAATGCGCGTGAAACACCCTCTATACCAAAGGTAAATGAAGCGTGTTCTATTGGGCTTTCGTGACCGATTTCAGAAAGCATATCAACAAACGAAGCAACCTTTTCGTCATCAAGCCCGTCGCGCACATTTTCAATACTTGCAGGGCTGTAGCAAAGTTTTGCAGCGTTTGCAATGGTGTATTCAGGATTAGGGGTGTAAGCAATAAGTGTTACTTTAGCCATAATTTTCTCCTTTTTTATATCCCAAAATTTTCATAAATATATATTTTTAAACATTATACCAAATATTATTTACTTATTCAATTAAATTTTTCTTAAATTTTAGCGAAAAAGGTCTTTTATATTTTGTTTTTTTGTGTTAAAATGGTTGTGTAAATATTTTCTGGGAGGATTTTTATGGCTAGTGTTAATTTTACTCACACTCCTTACGGCGATTTGGCTATTATAAGCATGCGCGGCTGTGAGGATATTTCCGCCAAGGTTGACTATTATCTTATGCAGTGGCGCGGTATGCCAAGCGAACACACATTTGTTGTTCCGGCTAACTGCCCCCGTTTTGGCACAGGCGAAGCAAAAGGTGTTTTAAACCACACCGCAAGGGGCCTTGATGCATTTATTATTTGCGACTGCTTCAACCACGGCGTTACATACAAAATGTACGGCAAAGAGGTTCCAATGAGCCCCGACGACCACTACCAAGACTTAAAGCGTATTATTGCAGCACTTGGCGGTAAGGCACGCAGAATTTCGGTTATTATGCCAATGCTTTATGAAGGCAGACAGCACCGCAGAACTTCAAGGGAATCTATGGACTGTGCAATGGCACTTCAAGAACTTGTTAATATGGGCGTTAAAAACATTATTACCTTTGACGCACATGACCCGCGTGTAAACAATGCTATTCCGCTTGACGGTTTTGACAATGTACAAGCCACCTACCAGATGATTAAGGCACTTCTTAGAAATGTGCCCAACATTAAACTTGATAAAGACCACACAATGATAGTTTCGCCCGATGAAGGCGGTATGGGCCGTTGTATTTACTATTCTTCGGTTTTGGGTTTACCCCTTGGTATGTTCTACAAACGCCGTAACTATTCGGTTGTTGTAAACGGCAAAAACCCCATTGAAGCACACGAATTTTTGGGCAACGATGTTAAGGGCAAAGACCTTATTTTAGTTGACGATATGATTTCTTCGGGTGAATCAATGCTTGATATTGCAGCAAAACTTAAAGCAGAGGGTGCTAACAGAATATTTATGTTTTCTACCTTTGGTCTTTTTGTTGAGGGCTTTGATAAGTTTGACGAATATTACGAAAAAGGTCTTATTGATAAAGTTTTCACCACTAACCTTATTTATAATCCGCCCGAACTTTTAGAAAAAGAGTGGTACTGCAATGTTAATATGTCTAAATACATTGCGTTGCTTGTTGACACTCTTAACTGCGACAATTCAATTAGTGAACTTTTAAACCCCATTAACCGTATTAAAAATATTGTTAAAAAATATAACGAAAACGGTAAGGTATAAAAACAAAAACGGCAGAAAATTCTGCCGTTTTTTATTTTGTTTTTTTATGGTAAAGATAAGAATAAACCGTTGGGACAATTACAGCAATTAAAACAATTGCAAAAGAATAAATTACATACTTAGGTAGCAGTAATGCAAAGATTAACCATGAAAAACCGCAAATTACCCAAACTTTGCCTGCAAAACGGTGTGTTGCGTGCCAATTTTCTTCGCTATTTAGCGTCCACGGAAGTTTTATGCCCAAGGTTTTATTTTGTTTGCATTTGGGCAAATAATTTCCTATTATTATAAACAAAATTCCAAAGAAAACAGATATAATAAGACCCACATTTATATCTCTGCCAAGCGCATAGGTATACATAATTATATTCATTACCAAAGAAATAGCGGGAATTATATAAAGAACAATTGCCATTAGTTTCGGGTTTTGGTGGTTTTTACCGATTTTTAATTCTAAAAGCAGGCAAAGCCAATAAAGCAAAAGCAAAAACAAAGGTATAAAAAACACTGCAAAGCCCTTGTTTGCAAAGCCATCGGGTTGATAATTGGCACCCCAATGTACTGCAATTTTTTCGGGTAATTTATCCCAAACATACACACCAAAAAGTATTGGCAGTAAAGTTAAGAAAGACGGAATTATATATTTAATTCTATTTTTCATCTTTGCTTCCTCCTTTAAGTTCTTTAAGCCAAAGCATTGTTTCTTCAAGCACCGATACATTTATTTCATAATATATAAATTTGCCTTCCCTTTTATCCCTTATTAAATCGGCGTCTTTAAGTATTGATAGGTGGCGTGAAATTGCGGCGCCCGTAATATTAAAGTTTTCGCAAATTTCACCGGCGGAAAGCCGCTTATTTTTAAGCAAATTTAAAATTTCGCGCCGAACCGGGTCGCTAAGTGCCTTTAAAGTGTTGCTTATTGCCACCGTTATTCCCCTTTCATTTAACATTTAACTTAATTGTTAAATGTAGTGTACCATACATTTTCTTTTTTGTCAATAAAAAAAGACGCTTAAAAAAAGCGTCTTTTTATTTTTAGTATTATTTTACCAAGTTTTGTTGTATACGCAAACACATAAAGAATATACCAAAGCGAAGTTACGCTTATTTCTTTTCCTTTTCGCACAAAAGCCACTGCTTTGGCTATTATGTTTTCTTTGGTTATTGGCGCATCACATTCAAGCACTGCGTCGCCCTTTGTTATTATTTGTTCGCCGTTTATTATTTTGATGCGGTGCAAAATATATTTGCCATCATTATTTTTAAAAAGCACAATGTCATTCTTTTTAAATTCTTTTGCTTTTTTTAGCACCACGCTGTCGCGTCCGCTTATTAAAAGCGGTGACATACTTGTTCCCTTTGTGCAAAATTTTACCTTTTTGCCCTTTTCAAGTTCACTTAACATTAAATCCGACAGTTCTTCTAAATAAAAAGGTATTGAGCGTTTCATTGCGCTATACGAAACTTCTGCTGCGGAAATATGGTTAATGCACTTCATTTTATAAAGCGGACTTTGGCTTAACACAAAATCAAGCGCGGTAAGGCGTTTTTCTACCCTATCTTTTTCTATTCCGCTTTGAGTTTGCTTATAAATATAGCCAATGGCTTCGGCAGGGGTTATTTTTTGAATAACATTTTCTTCCCCACGCGATAAAAAACAAATTCCGCCAAGTTCATATGCGGCGTTTTTGCTTAAATCGTGCTTACCGCTAAAGGGTGTGCCGTAAACAAAAATCTTATTACCTATTTTTCTTAAAACCGGCTTATCATCGTTAATTATTACCGCTTTTTCTTTAAAAAGTTCTAAATAAAAAGAAGTGTGGGTTGATTTTCCAACACCCGAATCGGCAGAAAAAAGGTAAGCATAACCGCCAAGCCCAACGGCCGAAGCGTGAATCATTATTCCCGAATAATCAAGCAGCCCGTCGCTAAACAAAAAGCCGTAAAGTATATACTCTATTTCTTCGTCGGTTAAGTTGCTAAACTTAACCCTTGCTTTTTCCATAACCTTTTCGCTTAAAGTAAAAGACATATTGGGCGGTGTGCCGTCGTTTTCAACTTCATAGGGTTTGCCCTGTGTTAAAAGACGGTTATATTTAACATCCATATCAACATAAAGCCCTGCTATTTTATATCGTTTCATTTAACCGTCTCCTTTCATTACTTACTAACCGCTTTAACATTATCTTCGCCCAATAATTTGGCAAGGTCATTTAATAATTCTTGGCAAATACCCACCCAAAGTGTTTCGTTTACACAGTATTTCTTTTGGCTTGTTGCATCGTAAAAATACACGGGTGTTCTGCCTTTATATCTTTTAAGAATTTCTTTGGCTTGTTCAGTTTTTGCGCCGTTTATGTCTGCTACCTTTAGATACAAGGTTTCCTTTTTTGTTTTTGGAAGCAAAAATCCCTTTGCAAATTCGGGCAGTGCTTCACAACCATCAAGCATTAGTTCTGCCCTGTTTTCTTCGCGCAAAGAAACGCGCGCGGTTATTTTAATAATACTGCCAACACTTAACAAATGGCGGTTTCGTTCAAACACAGCCGAAAAGCAAACTGCAGGAACGCTTGATGTTGTATCTTCAAGCGTTAAATTAGACATAACCTGTCCGCTTTTAAGTTGGCGCTGGGTTAGTGCACTTACCATACAAACCGCCGTTATTTTTACGCCGTCTTGCACGGTATCTTCATTTACCCTGCTTAAAGGGGTTGCTTTAATAAATTTAGCATAATCGGTGTACTCATTTAACGGGTGTCCGCTTAAATAAAGCCCCGTAACCTCTTTTTCGGCAGCAAGAAGTTCGGCAAGTGAAAATTCATTTACACTTGCAAGTTTTATTCCGGTATCTTCCTCTTCACCAAAAAGTTCCATTTGACCGCCTGCAGTAAAACGGCGGCGGTTTTCGGCAATTAATAGCACATTTTCGCTGTTAAACAGCATCTCACGGCGATTACTGCCAAGTGAATCAAGCGCGCCGCTTTTAATAAGCCCTTCAAGCGCACGGCGGTTAAACTCGCGCGAGGAATTACGCAAAACAAAATCAACAAAATCGGTGTATTTGCCGTTTGCACTGCGCTCGTTTATAATGCGCTGACAAACCGCCTTGCCCAAATTTTTAATTGCTAAAAGGCCTAAAATAATATTTTTACCGTCTGCTTTAATTTCGGTATCGCTGTTATTAACATGGGGCGGAAGTATTTTTATTCCCATTCGTTTACATTCGGCAGTGTATTCAACAATTTTATCGGTTGAATCGGTAAGACTTTTTAAAAGTGACGCCATATAATAAACGGGATAATGACACTTTAAATATGCCGTTTGATAAGCAATATAGCCATAAGCCGCCGCGTGTGATTTATTAAAGGCGTATGCGCTGAAATCGGCCATATCGTCAAAAATTTTATGCGCCGTTTTTTCGCTTACACCGTTGGCTATTGCGCCGGGACAAACAATGTTTCCGTCTTTATCTTTTTCGCCGTAAACAAACGCTTTGCGTTCTGCCTGCATTACATCGTTTTTCTTTTTAGACATAGCGCGCCTAACAATATCGGCCCTGCCCAAAGAATACCCTGCAAGCGCACGGCAAATTTGCATAACCTGTTCTTGATATACAATGCAACCGTAGGTTATGTTCAGTATTTCTTTTAATATTGGCGAATCATATTTAACATCTTCGGGGTGGTAGCGGTTATGAATATATTTTGGAATTGAATCCATTGGCCCGGGGCGGTAAAGCGATAAAATTGCAATTATGTCCTCTAAATTTTCGGGTTTAAATTGCTTTAATACCTTTACCATACCGGCGCTTTCAAGCTGAAATACACCTTTGCTGTGGCCTTCACCCAACATTTTAAGGGTGGCTTTATCGTTTTCGGGTATTTTGTTTATATCAAAATCGGGCTCTGTTTTCCTTATTTGCTTTACTGTATCGTCAATAACAGTTAAGTTGCGAAGGCCCAAAAAGTCCATTTTTAAAAGGCCAAGTTCATCAAGCGCGGTCATTGTATATTGGGTTACAACCGCTTCGTCATTTTTAGAAAGCGGAACATAATTAGACACTTCCCCTGCCGAAATTACAACACCTGCCGCGTGGGTTGAAGCGTGGCGCGGCATACCCACAACCTTAAGCGCCATATTAACAAGTTGTTTAACAGAATCGTCTGTTTCATAAAGCGCCTTAAAATCTTTGGCATTTTGGAGTGCACCCGCTAAATCGTTATGGTATTCGCGCGGAATTGCCTTTGCAACTTTATCGCAAAGGTTATAGGGAAAGTCCATTACCCTGCCAACATCCCTAACGGCATTTCTTGCCGCAAGGGTACCAAAGGTTACAATTTGGGCAACGCGGTCACTTCCGTATTTTTCCACAACATAATCAATAACTTTTTGGCGGTTTACATAGCAAAAGTCAATATCAAAGTCGGGCATTGAAACGCGTTCGGGGTTTAAAAACCTTTCAAACAGCAAATTATATTTAAGGGGGTCAATGCCGGTTATTCCCATACAGTATGCCGCAAGACTGCCCGCGCCCGAACCCCTGCCGGGACCAACCGGTATGCCGTTTTCTTTGGCATAACGCACAAAATCCCACACAATTAAATAGTAATCAACATAGCCCATTTTACTTATTACGCTAATTTCGTAATCAAGCCGTTCTTTTGCGCCCTCCGGCGCATTTTCGCCGTAAATACGCTTAAAACCCTCTTGGCATTTATTACGAAAATATTCTATATGGTCTTGTTTTCCTATATCAAATTCGGGCAGTTTTATTTTGCCGAACTCAAAATCAAAATTGCACCTTTCTGCAATTTTTACGGTGTTTTCAACAGCTTCGGGTAAATCGTAAAAAAGTGACGACATTTCTTCGCCGCTTTTTAAATAAAATTCGTCGGTATCAAATGAAAGCGGATTATCATCGCTTAACTTTTTGCCGGTTTGCAAACAAATTAAAACCTTTTGCACCTTTGCGTCTTCTTTTTTAACATAATGAACGTCGTTTGTCGCAACAAGAGGTATTCCCGTTTCACGCGAAAGTTTTACAAGGAACGGATTTATTCGTTGCTGTTCTTCATAAAAATGGTTTTGAATTTCAAGGTAATAATTTTCCTTGCCAAAGATAGAGTTATACCAAATCGCTTCTTCTTTTGCTTTTTGGTAGTCGCCTGCCAAAAGCGCCTTTGCAACAGAGCCTGCCAAGCAACCCGAAAGCGCAATAAGACCTTCGCTATACTGCTTTAAAAGTTCTTTGTCTACCCTTGGTTTTGTATAAAAGCCCTCGGTAAAGCCCTTTGACACAAGTTTTATAAGGTTACTATACCCTGTTTCGTTTTTACACAATAAAACAAGGTGGTTATACGCCGAATCGTTAACCCTTTCTTTATCAAAACGGCTGTTTGGGGCAACATAAACTTCACAGCCAATAATCGGCTTTACACCTGCACGCTTTGCGGCTTTGTAAAAATTCACCGCACCGTACATAACGCCGTGGTCGGTTATGGCAACTGCGTCTTGTCCGTTTTGTTTTACTGCATCAAAAAGTTCGCCGATACGGCAGCAGCCGTCCAGCAAACTGTATTCAGTGTGCAAATGCAGATGAACAAAATTGGCCATTTTACTTTCCTTTTTCTTCTTTTATTTGATTCGCAATTTCTATTATTTTATTAAGCCGATGATTAAGTCCCGAACGGGTTAATGATTCTTCACTTAATTTGCAAAGTTCACTAAGTGACGCGTTTGGATAATTAAGCCGCAAATTAGCCGATGCTTTTAATCCATCGTCAAGCCCGTCAAAATATCCGTTTTTAATTAAATATTCTATTGCCTTCCTTTGCGCAATAGATGCTTCAACCTGTTTATCTATGTTTCCTATATCAAGGTTTTGTTTGCGGTTTTCTTTGTTTCGTATTGTT
The DNA here is from genome assembly GCA_045601805.1 of Acutalibacteraceae bacterium. Classification (GTDB taxonomy): domain Bacteria; phylum Bacillota; class Clostridia; order Oscillospirales; family Acutalibacteraceae; genus SIG607. The sequence goes on along the minus strand of JAZSAJ010000039.1, from coordinate 9,841 downwards.
TTGGCTATTTGAACATCAATTACCTCAAAAACCTTAGTGGTTGCGCCCATTAAGGTTAAAACTTCTTCTATCGTTTCGCTTTGGTTAAAGTATATTACCATACTGTTTCTTCGCATACTTCTTTTGGGCGAAAGCCCGTATTCTTTTAGCAAATGGTAAAATTCAAGCGCTAACGATAAATCCCTTATAACAAACTCAACATGGTAATTTTTAAATGGGTCGCTCATTTGACCGCAAACCAAAAATGCGCCGCGCACAAATGCGCCAAAGCAACACTCTTTTTTAAAAACATCGCCGTTTATATAAAGGCGGTCGCCGTGGCTATAGCCAAACGCTTCCATTACCATTTTGCAAAGGTTAGTTTCTTTTATGTAAACACTGTAGTTTTTTACTTTTTGGCCGCCCACCTTTTGCGAAGGCAGTATTGCAAAATGCTTTTTAAGCGCCTTTGCGTAAAACTTTGCAACAAATTCGTTTTCACCGCGGTAAAGAATTTCTTTATACGAAAAATTTCTGCCAAAAAGCAACATACCGTAGCAACAGGCAACCGAACAACAGTCGTTTGCCGATATGTTACATAGTTCAGTTTTAACTTCGGCACAAAATGACATAATTTACTCTCTTCCAACAAAAATTACTTCGGGTTCTAATTTAACCCCGTTGTTTTTATAAACCTTTTCCGCTACTTGGTTTATAAGGTTTTTAACATCAGTGGCTGTGGCACCGCCTTTGTTTATAACAAAACCTGCGTGTTTTTCGCTAACCTGGGCGCCGCCCACAGTAAAGCCCTTTAACCCGTTTTGTTCAATAAGCGCACCAGCAAAATGACCCTCTGGTCGTTTAAATGTACTGCCTGCGCTTGGGTATTCAAGCGGTTGTTTGTCGCGGCGGCGCGAAGCGTAATCTTCCATTTCCGCCATTATTTGTTTACTGTCTTTCGCTTTAAGACAAAATGTAACACTTAAAATTACATAGCCACTCTTTTTAAAGGCGCTTGTGCGGTAGCCAAGTTCCATTTCTTTATTGGTAAGCGTAATAAATTCACCGTTTTCGTTTATACATTCGGCAGAAAGTACTACATCTTTCATTTCGCCGCCGTACGCCCCTGCGTTCATATAAAGTGCACCGCCAACACTGCCCGGTATACCAAAAGCAAATTCTAAACCGCCCAAAGAGTTAATTTGGGCAAAGGTACAAACCTTTGAAAGAGGTGCACCTGCTTCGGCAGTTACGGTATTATTATTTTTTTTAATTTTTTTCATTTCCTGCAAAGAAACAACAACGCCGTTTATACCTTTATCGCTTACAAGCAAATTACTGCCAAGCCCTAGCATAAACAAAGGAATATTTTGTTCCTTTGCCATTTTGATTACTTCTTTTAGTTGCTCTTTATTTTTTATACACACAAACAAATCGGCATTTCCGCCAATTTTGAATGTTGTGTGGTCACACATTGGTTCGTTTTCTTTACAAATTATGTTATTTTCTTTGCAATAATTTTTTAACTGTGCAAACAAATAAAGCACTCCTTATTCGTAAAGTTTATAAAGCATTGCCGCGCCAATAATACCTGCATCGTTACCAAGCGTAGCAACCGTAATTTTCGGGTTGGGGAGTACATTCCTTGTATAGTTTTCGGCATAAACAATATCCCTTACAGGTTTTATAAGGTTTTCTTTTTGCGCCGAAACGCCGCCGCCAATGCAAAGTACTTCGGGCTGAAAAATATTTATTATACTTGTAACACCCGAAGCAAGATATTTTACATAATTTTTAATTACTTTTTGTGCGGCAATATCGCCTTTTTCGGCAGCTGTGAACGGGGTTTTACCGTTTACTTTATTTATATCGCCGTCACAAAGAGACCACATTAAACTGTCTTTGTTATTTTGCATTGCCTCTTTCGTGCTTTTTATAAGCGCAGTTGCCGAAGCGTATGTTTCAAAACAACCGTATCTGCCGCAGTTACAATAATTTCCGTCTGTGCAAATAACAATGTGGCCAAGTTCCGCACCGCCAAAGTTACCGCCGGTAAAAATTTTACCGTCTGCAATAATTCCGCCGCCAATACCGGTGCCAAGCGTTATTGCAATAAAGTTTTTAGTGCCTTTGCCTGCGCCTGCCAAAAATTCGCCGTATGCCGCAGCGTTGGCGTCGTTTTCAATATAAAACTCTTTGCCTACGCGTTCTTTTAACATTTTTACAAGCGGTGTGTGGCTAAAACCAAGGTTTTCAGAAACAGCAACTTCGCCTTTTTTAGTATCAACCGCGCCCGGCGCACCAATACCGCAAGCGGTGATATGAGAAGCAGTAAGCCCTGCATCTTTTATGGCGTCAAAACAAGCGCCTGCCATATCGTCGGCAATACTGTCGGCACTTCTTGGCACAGCCGTTTTTCGCGTTGCTCTGCCAACAATATTAAATTTTTCGTCAACAACACCAACGGCAATATTTGTGCCGCCTAAATCAATACCTAAGTAATATTTCATTAATGTCACCTTATTCATAGGGGTCTACCGGTTTATCGGCAGGTTCTTCCTCTTTTAACATACCAAGTTTGCCAAGCAAATCTTGTGCAGCATTGTAACCAAGTTTCTTTTGGCGGTTGTTCATTGCCGCAACTTCAATAATTACCGCAAGGTTTCTGCCGGGGCGAACAGGAATTGTAACACTTGGAATTTGGATGCCCAAAATTTCGGTTTTTTGTTCTTCTAAACCCATTCTGTCGTAAACCTTGTTGGTATCCCACTGTTCAATGTTTAATACCATATCAATTTTTTCGGTAAGTTTAACCGCGCCAACACCAAAAATACGGCTGGCGTTAATAATGCCTATACCACGAAGTTCAATAAAATGACGAATATTTTCGGGCGCCGAGCCAACAAGCGATTTGCTTGAAACCTTTCTAATTTCAACCGCATCGTCGGCAATTAAACGGTGACCGCGTTTAATAAGTTCAATAGCGGTTTCACTTTTACCAACACCGCTTTCGCCAAGCATTAAAATACCTTCGCCGTAAACTTCAACCAAAACACCATGCCTTGTAATTCTTGGCGCCAAATGAAGTTTTAAAAACGAAACCAATGATGCTTCAAGTTCGCTTGTACCTGTTTCGCAAGAATAAAGCGGAACACCGTATTTTTTTGCGGCTTCCTGCATATATTCCCCAGCTTTCATACCGCGCGCAAGTATAACCAAAACGGGCTTTAAAGCAAAGAATTTATCGTAACACTCTTTTTTGGCCTCGTCGTCAAGTTTTTTTACATAACCCTCTTCGGTTTTGCCAATAATTTGAATTCTTGTGTTATCAAAAAAATCATAAAAACCGGCAAACTGAATACCGGGACGGTTAATTTCAGAACTTTTTATTTCAACCTCTTCAACCTTGCCGTCAAAAACAATTTTTGTAAGTGAAAAACTTTCTATAATTTTCTTTAAAGGTATTGTAAATTCGGTCACTTTAATGCCTCCCTAAAAATTTTATATATTTCTTATTGTATTATACTATATTTATGTAAACTTTTAAAGAATTTTTTTGTTTTTTCTTGATAATATTTAAGAATGCCTATATAATGGTTACATTAAAACTTTTTATCGGAGGTTTTTATTTTGAAACTTGGTATTGTGGGTTTGCCCAATGTTGGCAAATCAACCCTTTTTAACGCTATAACAAATGCAGGTGCGGCTTCGGCTAACTTTCCCTTTTGCACCATTGAACCAAATGTAGGTATTGTTGCTGTGCCCGACAGCCGACTTGATGTGCTTTGCAAAATGTATACTACCGACACCAAAGTTCCGCCTATTGTTCCTGCCACAATTGAGTTTGTTGATATTGCAGGGCTTGTAAAGGGTGCTTCAAAGGGTGAAGGTCTTGGAAATAAATTTCTTGCAAATATTCGTGAACCCGATGCTCTTGTTCATGTTGTTCGTTGCTTTAACGACGATAACATTATTCATGTTGACGGCAAGGTTGACCCTTTAAACGACATTGAAACAATTGAACTTGAACTTATTTTTTCGGATATGGAAATGCTTGAGCGCCGTATTCAAAAAACTGCCAAAGATTTAAAAGGAAATAAAACCTTACAGGGTGAATATGATTTCTTAAAGGCGCTTTATTCACATCTTGAAAGCGGAAAACCTGCAAGAAGCATGGAAATTGGTGAAGAAGAAAAAGAAATTTTAAACACAATTTTCTTGCTTACAAGCAAACCGGTTATTTATGCCGCTAATTTAAGTGAAAGCGACTTTTTAGAGGGCGATATAGAAAGTAACGAAAACTACCAAAAAGTTTGCGCTCTTGCTAAAGAACAAGGTGCCGAAGTTTTGCCCATTTGCGCTAAACTTGAAGAAGACATTGCCGAAATGAACAGCGAAGAAAAACTTATGTTTTTGGCTGAACTTGGTTTAAGCAATTCGGGTCTTGACCGCCTTATTCAAAAAAGTTATTCACTTTTAGGTCTTATGTCATTTTTAACCGCAGGCGAAAAAGAGGTACGCGCTTGGACCATTAAAAAAGGCACAAAAGCGCCCGGTGCGGCAGGTAAAATTCACACCGATTTTGAACGCGGTTTTATACGCGCCCAAGTTGTTGCTTTTTCTGATTTATATGAGTGCGGTAATCTTGCAAACGCAAAAGCCAAAGGTTTAGTTCGTACCGAAGGCAAAGAATATATTATGAATGATGGTGATGTTGTTGAATTCTTGTTCAATGTTTAAACGCTTTTTAGGTGTTATTTTGGTTGTTTCTTTATTAGCAATTTCGCTTTGCGGATGTAAAAAGGAAACTGTTTATCTTCCGCTTAAAGTAGACTGCTACGAAGGTGAAACACTAACACATTCAAATTTTTATTCCTTTAATGATTCAGGTTTTTTAACACAGGAATCTTCGGTTTATTACGGCGCAGAAGATAAAACAGAAAACACAAAATATAATTACGACGAAAAAGGCAATCTTGTTTCGGCTTTATATACTATTTCCGATACCGAAACCGAATATACCGCCGAAAAAGTGTCAGAATATAAATACAACTTAACTTCAAAAGACGGCGACAAATTGGTTGTTATTTTTGACGGAAAAGGCCATATTGTTTATAAATCGCTTGAAAATGTTTACACTTTAGAACAAGCATACACCTACGACAAAAACGGCAAGCCGACTTCCCTTAAAATACAACAAATTTCACCGTCGGGCAGCAGTAAATTAACCGAATATATAATTACTTTCACTTCAAACAACACCTACGAATATTTTGAAAACGGAAACAATAATACTCGTTTTGTTGTAACCTGTGAAATTTTAAAGAGATAGGAGTCTATTATGCCTTATTTTTATTACGGCTACTTACAAAACGATTCACTTTACAGTTTTTCAATTTTGCTTTTATTTGCAGGGCTTATTTTGGCTTTGTTTGCCCAAATAAAGGTTAAATCAAACTTTTCAAAGTATTCAAAAGTTCAGTCTAATTTAACCGGCGAAGAAGCTGCAAGGCGTTTGCTTGAGTTAAACGGAATTTTTGGTGTGGAAATTAAAACCTGTCGCGGAAACCTAACCGACCACTTTGACCCAAGAACAAACACAATTTATTTAAGTGAAAATGTTTTTTCTAAAAATACCGTTGCGGCGGTTGGTATTGCTTGCCACGAAGCAGGCCACGCCGTTCAGTACGCCACACATTATGCGCCCCTTAAAATAAGGAATTCAATTATTCCAATAACGCGCATTGGTTCTTCGCTTTGTATTCCGCTTGTTTTTTTGGGATTTTTGTTTAGTTTTTATCCTTTATCGCTTTTGGGCGTTGCTTTTTTCGGTCTTTCAATGCTTTTTCAGCTTATAACACTTCCTGTTGAATTTAACGCTTCAAAACGCGCAATGAATTCTATAAACGAAGACCTTGCTTTAAGCGGCGGCGCCGACACAAAAGGCGTTAGGAAAATACTTACCGCTGCGGCACTTACCTATGTTGCCGCATTGGTTACTTCTTTAGCACAGTTCTTAAGATTACTGGCACTGGTTAACCGAAGACGATAAACAAAAAAGCCGTATGCTTTCGCATACGGCTTAATTTATTCAAGTTCAGATGTGCAGTGTGCACAGCGTGTTGCTGTAATTGCAATTTCGCTTTTACAATAAGGGCAAACCTTTGTTGTGGGTTCTGCCGCTTTTTCTTCCTCTTCTTTCTTTTTAACAAGAGCATTGAATTTTTCCTGTGCCTTCATCATAATACGAAGCGCAACAAAAATAGAAAATGCAATAATTAAAAAATCAATTATCATTTGCAAGAAATTACCGTAATTAAGGGCAATTTCGGCTTGTGTTACTTCGTTTGTTACGCTGTCTACAATTTCGGGTTGTAATATGTATTTCATATCTGAAAGTGCAACCTTGCCTGTTGCAAGGCCAATAAGCGGGTTAATAATATCGGCAACAAGCGACGATACTATTTTGCTGAATGCACCGCCCACAATAACGCCGACAGCCATATCAATTATGTTACCCTTACTAATAAACGCCTTGAAATCTGCAAAAAACTTTTTCATTTTTACTTCCCCTTTTTAAACTGAAATTCTTGTTACGCGTGATTTTAAACCGCAAATAATTTCGTAATTTACGGTATCGCACAATTTAGCCACTTCTTCAACGGCAAGTTCCTTGCCGAAAAGTAATGCTTGGTCGCCGATTTTACACTGTGCATCTGTAACATCAACTACCGTTTGGTCCATACATACCCTGCCTAAAATACGGCACCTTTTACCGTTTATAAGCACATACCCTTTGTTTGAAAGCGCCCTTGGATAACCATCGGCATAGCCAACCGCAAGGGTTGCCACCTTTAAATCTTTATTTGCCGTAAAGGTGTTGCCGTAACTAACGCTTTCGCCCTTTCTTAAGGTTTTAACCATTGTTACAACGGTTTTAAATTCCATAACGGGAATTAAACCGTTTTTATTTTCAATGTTTTCATCGGGCACAAGACCGTAAAGAATAATACCGCTTCTGCCCATATCAAGATATTTGTTTTGGTGCAGCAATACGCCTGCTGAATTGCAACAATGTTTATATTCAAACAAAAAGCCGCTTTTTTCCAGTTCTTCACACACTTTATTAAAGCGGTCATACTGATTTTCGGTAAAGCAATAATTAGATTTTTCCTGTGAATCGGCAACGGCAAAATGAGTATATATACCGCTAAATTCCAAAGCATCAAACTGCTTTAACTCTTTTAATTCATTAAGCCCAAAAAGGCCGTCACTTCGGCAATCAAAACCAAGCCGTCCCATACCGGTATCAAGTTTAATATGACAATTTAATTTAACATTCTGTTTTTTTGCCGACTCGTTTAACTTTTTTGCATACTGGTAATCGTAAACCGTTTGAATAATGTTGTTATCCGCAAGAATTTTTACCGCTTCATACGGCGTGTAACCCAAAATTAAAATGGGTGAATCGCTTGCATACTTTCTTACTTCCAACGCTTCGCCAATATCGGCAACGGCAAAAGAAGATGCGCCTAACTCTTTTAAAACGGGCACAACAATATCAACACCATGGCCGTAAGCATCTGCCTTAACAACCGCCATAATGTTAGAAGAACCCATTTTTTCTTTAATTATTTTAAAGTTATGTATAAGAGCCGAAACATCAATTTCTGCCCATGCGCGTTTAATAAACAAAGCGTTTCACCACCTAACAAACAGCACTTAATAAATAGATTATATCATTTAACTTTCTTTTTGTAAAGCATAATTCATTCTTTCTAAAATTGGAAAAGCGGCGGCGCAAATAAAACCCCAAACCACAGTAAAAAGCAAACTTATTTGCCCCAAAAAATTAAACTTTAAATTACTATAATCCCAAATATTTAGTTTAAGTCCCACATTAAAAATTAAACCGAAAACAAGTTCTACCGCCGTAACAGTAATACTGCCCACAATACATTTATATAAATATTTTTCGCCTTTCATAACATTGTTTATTAGCACAAGCAGCACACCGCAAATTCCCCCTGCCAAAAGCATTGTGGGGTGGGTGCGTCCGCGCCATAAAATTTCCACGCCGCCGTAAACGGCGGCGGAAAATAAAAATATTAAAAGATATTTTTTACTGTTCATTTTCTATTCCTTTAATTTCATTTTCAATAAGCAAAAGTCGGTTGTATTTTGCGGTGCGTTCGCTTCGGCAAGGCGCACCCGTTTTTATAAAGGGTGAGTTTGTTGCAACGGCTAAATCGGCTATAAAACTGTCTTCGCTATCGCCCGAACGGTGAGAAACAATATGACTGTACCCGTGTTTTTTTGCAATATTTATAACCTTTAATGTTTCCGATAATGTTCCTATTTGGTTTAACTTTATTAAAATGCTGTTGCCAATATTTTCGTTAATTCCTTTAATTAACCGCTCCTTGTTTGTAACAAACAAATCGTCACCAACCAGCATAATTTTATTGCCAAGTTCTTTGGTTAAATCTTTCCAATTTAAAAAATCATCTTCGCCAAGCCCGTCTTCAATAGATATTATTGGGTAAGAACTGCAAAGCGCATTATAGCGGTTTATTAAATCGGTTGCCGTTAAATTTTGTTTGGCTTTTGGCAAAAAATAGCCATCGTCTTTTGCCCATTCGCTTGAAGCAATATCCAAAGCAATTTTTACTTCTTTTTCACTGTAACCCGCGGTTTTTATGGCTTCGCAAATTAAATTAAGCGCTTCGGTTTCGCTTTGCAAATTAGGTGCAAAACCGCCTTCGTCACCCACAGAAGTAGAAAGCAAAGATTTACTTAAAATATTTTTTAGCGCACCGTAAATTTCACACGAAGCACGAAGTTGTTCGCTAAAACTTTCTATTCCATTGGGCACAATCATAAATTCTTGAATATCTAAATTGTTTTTTGCGTGTGCTCCGCCGTTTAAAATATTAAGCATTGGCACCGGCAATTCTTTTGCCTGTTCACCGCCAATATAACGGTAAAGAGGAATTTTTTTAGAAACCGCACTTGCCCTGGCAAACGCAAGTGACACTCCCAAAAGCGCATTTGCCCCCAAATTAGATTTATTTTCTGTGCCGTCAAGGTAAATTAAAGCATTATCAAACTGCTCTTGCGAACTAAAACTTTTGTTATAAAGCGCAGTAAAAATTGTATCGTTTACATTGTTTTTGGCGGTGTTTACGCTTTTTCCAAAAAAATAGTGTGGGTCGTTATCACGCAGTTCCACCGCTTCGTGCTTTCCGGTTGAGGCGCCCGATGGAACAACCGCAAACCCTTTGCTGCCATCACTTAGTGCAAGGTGAACGCCAAGTGTTGGGGTACCCCGCGAATCAAGTAATGAAAATGCTTTTATGTCTTTAATTTTATTCATAAAAAAACTCCTTTTTGCTATCTTCCCCAAAATATTATAATATATTTATATATTTACTATTTAAAAATCCGAAAGTTTATGTTATAATATGATGGAATAAGTATGTTGAAAGGGTTTTCCTTAATGGATTATAAAAATAACGAACAAAAAGAAGAAAACGGTTCTTTTGAAAATTTAATTTTTGGCAGAAATTCTTGTTTAGAAGCGGTGCGTTCCGGCCGCGAAATTGATAAACTTTTTGTTGCCCACGGTGTAACCGGAGGTACTATTACTGCAATTATTGCAAAATGCAAAGAAAAGGGCATTTTACATAACGAGGCAGTCTTTGTAGGAGATGACTACGGACTTGGCGGAAATGACGAAGCTGTTTATAAATCGGATTTTCATTTTATTACGATAGATAACTATAAGGATTTTCCCGAAAAAGCCGCAATACTGCTGAACTGCAGATGATTTGGCGGCGTATCTGAAACGGAGCAATGCTGT
>JAZSAJ010000038.1:0-18618 GCA_045601805.1 Acutalibacteraceae bacterium | reverse complement strand
CTTATATTATGTCCCCGTACTATTTGTTGGATATTTACGATAGAGGTGCTGTTGGAGAATTTTGTGCAATGAGTTTTCTGCCACTGGTAGCATGCGGTATATATTGTTTATATACGAGAGATGTACGTGAAGAAGAATATAAACGCTTAACTGACGAACAACTTAAAGCAAAAACCGCTGAATTTAAAGAGCGAATTTCTTTGGGCGAAGACCTTGACTGTCTTTTGCCCGAAGCATTTGCCGTTTGCCGCGAAGCAGCCGACCGTGTGCTTTCAATGCGCCACTTCCCCGTTCAAATTATTGGCGGTATTGTTTTACACCAAGGCAGAATTAGCGAAATGAAAACAGGTGAAGGTAAAACTCTTGTGGCAACCTTGCCTGCTTACCTTAACGCGCTTTCGGGAAGAGGCGTTCATATTGTTACGGTAAACGATTACCTTGCCAAGCGCGACAGCGAATGGATGGGTAAAATTTACCGCTTTTTAGGTCTTTCGGTTGGTCTTATTATTCACGGTATGAACAATGCCGAAAAGCGCGAAGCGTATGCAGCCGACATAACATACTGCACCAACAACGAACTTGGTTTTGATTATTTGCGCGATAATATGGTGCTTTACGCTGAAAACCGCGTTCAGCGCGGCCACAACTTTGCCATTGTGGACGAAGTTGACTCTATTTTAATTGACGAAGCGCGTACCCCACTTATAATTTCGGGCAAAGGTGCAAAATCTAACGATTTATATGTTAGCGCAAACCGTTTTGTTAAGGGTTTAAAAAAGGTTGTTGTTAAAGAAACCAACGATAAAATTGCCGACGAAGAAGCAAATTACGACGGTGACTATGTTGTTGACGAAAAATCAAGAACTGCAACCCTTACCCCAAGCGGTGTAGAAAAGGCAGAGGCGTTTTTTAATATTGACAACCTTAACGACACCGAAAACATTGCAATTTCGCACCATATTACCCAGGCAATTAAAGCCCACGGCGTTATGAAGCGCGATGTTGATTATGTGCTTAAAGACGGCGAAATTATTATTGTTGATGAATTTACTGGACGACTAATGTTTGGCCGTCGTTATAACGAAGGTTTACACCAAGCAATAGAGGCAAAAGAGGGCGTTAATATTGCCGAAGAATCTAAAACTTTGGCAACCATAACCTTCCAAAACTTTTTCCGTTTATATAATAAGCTTTCGGGTATGACAGGTACCGCCCTTACCGAAGAAGCAGAATTCGGTGACATTTACAAACTTGATGTTATTGAAATTCCCACAAACAAACCTGTAATAAGGGTTGACCAAGACGATGTTGTTTTTAAAACTGAAAGTGCAAAATTTAATGCAGTTATTGAAAACATTTTAGCGTGTCACGAAAAAAATCAGCCCGTTTTGGTTGGTACCGTTACCATTGAAAAAAGCGAACTTTTAAGTAATCTTCTTAAAAAACGCGGTATTCCGCACAATGTTTTAAACGCTAAACACCACGAAAAAGAAGCCGAAATTATTGCCCAAGCAGGTAAACCCGGTGCGGTTACAATTGCCACCAATATGGCAGGCCGCGGTACCGACATTATGCTTGGCGGTAATGCAGAATACCTTGCAAAGCACGAACTTAAGCGCCGCGGTTTAAGTGATGAGCTTATTAACGATGCAACCGGTTTTGGCGAAACTAACGACGCTGATATTATTGAAGCCAGAAAAGAATATAACAAATTATACCTTAAATTTAAAGAAGAAATTGCGCCCGAAGCAAAAATTGTGCGCGAGGCAGGCGGTCTTGCAATTATTGGTACAGAACGCCACGATTCGCGCCGTATTGACAACCAGCTGCGCGGCCGTGCAGGGCGTCAGGGTGACCCGGGTACTACAGTGTTTTATATTTCACTTCAAGATGACCTTATGCGTCTTTTTGGCGGTGAAAGAATTTCCGCTATGATGGAAACATTAAAGGTAGACGAAACAATACCTTTGCAGTTTTCTATGCTATCAAAAAGTATTGAAAACGCGCAAAAGCGCAAAGAGGGTATGAACTTTGCCGCAAGAAAAAGTGTTCTTAACTACGATGATGTTATGAACAAACAGCGTGAAACCATTTATAATGAACGAAACAAGGTGCTTGACGGCGAAGAACTTAAGCCGAAAATTCTAAAAATGATTGACGGCACAATTGATTCGGCTGTTAACGCGTTTTTAAACGACCCCATTGCAGAAAACTGGGATTTAAAAGGTTTGCGTGATTCTTTGCTTGGTTTTGTGTGCGATAAAAACGATTTACGCTACACCAATGACGAATTAAACAACCTAACAGAACTTGATGTGGCGGAATATTTAAAAGAAAAAGCGCACAAAAAGTATGAAGAACGCGAACGCACCTTTGGCAGCGAAGTTATGCGCGAAGTTGAGCGTATAGTTTTGCTTCGTAATGTTGACGCTAACTGGATGGACCACATTGACGCAATGGACCAACTTCGCCAAGGTATTGGTTTACGCGCTTACGGTCAGCACGACCCCGTTGTTGCTTACCGAAACGAAAGTTTTGATATGTTTGAAGCAATGAATAACGCAATTAAAGAACAAACTTCAAAACAGGTTTTAACCGTTATGGTTAGAAGTAATGAAAATATGAAACGCGAAAAGGTTGCCGAAGAGGCGAGCGGCGACAAGCCAAACACCGTAAAAGGCAAAGGCAAAGTTTCGCTTAACGCACCCTGCCCTTGCGGAAGCGGTTTAAAATATAAACGCTGTTGCGGAAAAAATAATTAAAATAAACGGAACATACCAAAGTGGTGCGTTCCGCATAACCTCCTTTTTTTAGGTAAAACTACCTATATAAAGGAGGTTTTTTTATGAACAGTAAAAGTATGATGTCCTTTGCAAAAGGCATGGGCGCAGGAATGGTAGTTGCAGGTGCAGCTGTTGTGGTTGGCAAAGTTATGATGAACAACAGCAAAAGTCTTGCAAAAGGTTCTACCAAAGCAATAAAAGCCGTAAGCGATTTTGTTGACGGCGTACAAACAATATTCCATTAAAAAAACTCCCTTTCGGGAGTTTTTTATTATTCATCAAGTTTTAAAACTGCCATAAATGCATCGGGCGGAACTTCAACTTTACCAAGTTGTCTCATTCGCTTTTTACCCTCTTTTTGTTTTTCAAGCAGTTTCTTTTTACGGGTAATATCACCGCCATAGCATTTTGCCAAAACATCTTTTCGCATTGCCTTAACGGTTTCGCGCGCAATTACCTTTCCGCCAACCGCAACCTGAACAGGCACTTCAAATAGTTGGCGCGGTATATATTCCTTTAGTTTTTCGGCAATACGGCGAGCACGGGTATATGCGTTATCGGTATGCACAATAAACGAAAGCGCATCAACCACATCGCCTGCCAAAATAACATCAAGTTTTATAAGTTTAGATTTTTCGTAACCCCTTGCTTCGTAATCGTACGAAGCATAACCTTTTGTTCTTGATTTTAATGCGTCAAAAAAGTCATACACAATTTCGCCAATAGGCATAATGTAATGAATGTCTACTCTATCGCCCATATATTTCATATCGGTATAAACGCCGCGGCGTTCTTCGCAAAGTTGCATAATTGCACCAACAAAACCGTTGGGGCTGTAAATGTGAACATCGGCAACCGGTTCAAGCGCTTCGGCTACTGTTGCAGGGTCGGGGTAGTTTGTGGGGTTATCAATATCAACTGTTGTGCCATCGGTTAAATTAAAGCGGTAAACAACGCTTGGCGCGGTGGTAATAATATCAAGGTTGTATTCCCTTTCCAAGCGTTCTTCTATTATTTCCATATGCAAAAGCCCCAAAAAACCGCACCTAAAACCAAAGCCAAGCGCTTTGGAAGTTTCGGGCTCGTACAAAAGCGAAGCGTCGTTAAGCTGCAGTTTTTCAAGCGCTTCACGCAAATCGCCATAGCGCGCACCATCGGCAGGGTAAATACCGCAGAACACAACAGGGTTTACCTTGCGGTAACCTTCAAGCGCACTGTCTGCCGGGTTTTCACAAAGTGTAATTGTATCACCAACACAAGCGTCCCTTACCGTTTTAATTGACGCAGCAAGATAACCAACTTCACCCGCTTCTAAATATTCGCAAGGGGTTAAACTTGTGGCTTGTTTTCTGCCAACCTCAACAACATCAAACTGGGCGCCCGTTGCCATCATTTTAATTTTATCGCCAACCTTAATTTTGCCGCTTACAACCCTAAAATAAACTATAACACCCTTGTAAGCATCGTAATAAGAGTCAAAAATAAGGGCTTTTAAAGGCGCTTCGCGGTCACCCTTTGGTGCCGGGATATCGGTTATAATTCTTTCTAAAACTTCTTCAACATTTAAGCCCGTTTTAGCCGAAATTTTGGGGGCAGTTTGGGCTTCAATTCCAATAACATCTTCAATTTCGTTAATAACGCGTTCGGGTTCGGCACTGGGTAAATCAATTTTATTAACAACAGGCAAAATTTCAAGCCCGTGGTCAACCGCCAAATATGTGTTTGCCAAGGTTTGCGCTTCAATACCTTGTGAAGCATCAACAACCAAAATTGCGCCTTCACAAGCGGCAAGGGAACGCGAAACTTCATAGTTAAAGTCAACATGGCCCGGTGTATCTATTAAATTAAGTTCATACTGTTTTCCGTCTTTTGCGGTGTGATAAAGCGTTACGGCGTGGGCTTTAATGGTAATTCCGCGCTCACGCTCTAAATCCATGCTGTCTAATATTTGTTCTTCCATATCGCGGCTTGCAACCGATTCGGTAAGTTCAAGCAAACGGTCGGCTAAGGTAGATTTACCGTGGTCAATGTGCGCCACAATGCAAAAGTTTCTAATTTGCTCTAAGGGAAAGGACACAGTTAGTTCTCCTTTTTAAATTATTACATTAAATTTTAACATATTTTTTAAAATTTTACAACACAATTTTAAAGTGACATTTTTTAACAATTTTCTAAAAAATATTGCAAAAAAATTTCTTTATTATATAATGGTTATATCTAATATTTTTGGTGATTGTTTTGAAAAGGATTTTTAAATTTTTAATACCGCTACTTATTTTAATTTTAGCGGTTGGGTTGTTTTTTTATAAAAACTATAATTCTATTAATATGAAAATAAACGGCAGCAATACCGTTACTTTGGCTTTGGGCGAAAAGTATAACGAAAACGGTTGTTTGGCGTATTACAAATTAAAGCCGTTAAGTGTTGCTTGTCAGGGCGAAGTTGATACGCAAAAAATTGGCACTTATTTGGTTACATACACCGCAAAAAGCGGCGAAAAAACGGCAAGTGCGGTGCGTAAGGTAAGGGTTGTTGATGTTATAGCGCCCGTTATTACGGCGCCAAACAATGTTACTGTGCCCGTGGGTATGGCGCTTAATGATTATAAATTTTCATTTAATGTAACCGATAACATTGACGGCGATATAACAAGCCGTGCAACGCTTTCTTTTAACCAAGATAAAATTTTAATTTCTGCAACCGACACTTTTGGCAACAAAGCCAAAAAAGAAATTAAAGTGACTCGCGTAAACGATACAGCTCCGCCTGTTATTACCCTTTCGGGTTTTTCTACGGTTTTTTTACAGGTTAGTTCGGAATTTGAAGAACCGGGTTTTACGGCAACAGACAATATTGACGGCGATATCACCTATAAAACCAAGGTAACAGGTTACGAAAAATTACACAAAGTGGGCACACACACCCTAACCTATACTGTTTTTGATTCTTCGCACAATATTAGCACAGTAAGTAGAAAAGTTGTGGTTTACGACCCCGAAAAAGAAGCCGAAAACAGTGCACAAAAAATTGTTTATTTAACCTTTGACGATGGGCCTTGCGTTTACACACCAAGAATTCTTGAAGTTTTAAGGCAGTTTGATGTTAAAGCAACATTTTTCGTAACCAACCAAAAACCTGATTGGCAAAATTACATTGCCGAAGCCGCCAAAGACGGCCACACAATTGCTGCCCACACCTATTCGCACCAATATTCAATTTACCGCAGTAAAGAAGCGTTTATTGAAGATTTACAGGCGATAAACGAAGTTATAAAAATTCAAACAGGCAGTTACACCCGCTTAATGCGTTTTCCGGGCGGTTCTTCAAACACAATAAGCCGAAAATACGCGAAAGGCATTATGAGTGAACTTGTAAAAGAAGTAACCGAACAAGGTTATATTTACTTTGATTGGAATGTAAGTTCGGGCGATGCCGACGGGTCAAGAAACAGTAGAAACCCGGAATATATTGCCCATAATGTAATTAACCGAATTACCCATAAAGAAAACGTTGTGCTTATGCACGATATGAACGGCGCAAACATTGAATCGCTTCCAATTATTCTTGAATACGGAATAAAAAACGGCATAAAGTTTTTACCGCTAACCGAACTTTCACCCACCGCCCACCACGGCGTACTAAACTAAAAAAAGGACTTAACAAAAGTTAAGTCCTTTTTTATTTTAAGTAGTTTAATAAAACTGTATAATCAAAATCAAAAACAAAAATTGCAACTATTAGTGACGCTACAATAAACAAAATCCAAAAAAGTGCCGAACAAAAGAAAGAACGCGCAAAATTACGGCGGTTAATGTTTCGCGAATTAAAAGAGAAAATAAGCAAAAATATTAAGCCAATAAGCGGTATGCCAAAAAGTAAACTGTAACCAAAATATGCCCAAGGAGAAAGCGGTCTATATTTTTCTTCCATAATTATACCTCACTTTTTAATTTATTAAGGTCATTCCCTATTGTTTCTTTTAGTTCTAAAAGCGAAGAAAATTTCCTTTCTTCCCTTAAAAAGTCTTTTAAGTAAACCCTAATTTCTTTGCCGTACAAATCACCCTGAAAACCAATAATGTGGGTTTCGGCATACACTTCTTTTGTTTCGTAAGTAGGTCTTATACCGATGTTTGTTATGCTTTTATATTCTTTTCCGTTAATAAAAACCCAAGAAGAATAAACCCCAAATTTTACCTCTGTATTTTCCTTTGGGTAGGGTTGGTTTATTGTTGGGAAGCCAATTGTTCTGCCACGCTTGTCCCCTTCTGTCACCGGTGCTATAAAAGAAAATGGCGAAACCATTAAACTGTTTGCCTTTTTTATATTACCCTCTTTTAAAAGGTTTCTTATAAGAGAACTGGAAATTATTTCACCGCCTGCACACACAAACGGAACAACAACAAGCGCTATACTGTTTTTTTCGCAAAGGGCTTTTAAAAGGTTTATATCCCCTGCTCCGCATTTACCAAACGAATAATTTTCACCGCAGTAAATTTTTTTGGGGTTATAAATTTTTAAAAGGTTATTAAAAAAATCTTCGGCGCTAATATCCTTAACCTTTAAAAAATCTAAAAACTCTACCTTTTTTATGCCAAGCGAAAGTATTGTTTCTTCCTTTTTTTTGACATCGGTTATGGCAATGCCTTTATTTAAAAAGTAATATTTTGGGGGCAAACTGAAAACCAAAGCCACAGAAAATTCGTTTTCCTGTGCCATTTTTAACACTTGTTTATGACCGTAATGCACACCGTCAAAAGTTCCAAGCGCTATTGCTGTTTCCATATTTACCCTCCTTTAAATAGTATTCAGTACATTTTTAACCTTTAGCAAATTGCTTTCTAAATTTACTTCGCCAAGACCTAAAAATATATTATTATAATTTACCCTTATTACTTCTTTTTCGTTTACACCGCTTAAATTTAGGCGGTCAAGCGCAAGTTCGCCGCCACAAGAAAAGCGCTTTGCCTGTTTTTCGGTTACGGTAATTTCTTTTAAATGCTGTACCGCAAAGGAGCACGGCAAAATATAGTCCGTTATGTTTTCTTTGGTTAATTTGCTTAACGGAATTGCCTGGCTAATTTTAAAACCGGCGGTTGCAGTGCGCCTTAATTCACACAAAGTTGCAAAACAACCAAGGCGTTCGCCAATATCGCGGCAAAGCGAACGAATATAGGTGCCTTTACTGCACCTAACCGAAATCACAAAACAGTTAGATTCGTCAAGTTCGCTTAAAAGTTCTATGCTAAAAATGGTTATATTTCGGGGTTCGCGTTTAATTTCTTTGCCCTCGCGCGCAAGTTTATAAAGCGGAACACCGTTCTTTTTAATTGCCGAATACATTGGCGGTATTTGACTAATTTGGCCAACAAATTCTTCTAAAACCCTTTTTATGTCATTATTAGTAACATTAACTTGGGCGGTTTTTATAACAGTGCCCGTTATGTCTTCGGTATCGGTTGCCTTACCAAGCATTATTTTTGCGGTATATTCTTTATCGGAATCAAGCAAATAACTTGACAGCACCGTTGCCCTGCCAATAAAAATACCAAGCACACCGGTTGCCATTGGGTCAAGCGTACCGCTGTGGCCAACGCGTTTTTCACCCGTTAAATGCCTAATTCTTGATGCCACCGAAAAAGAGGTTAAATCTTTGGGTTTATCTATTAGTAGAAATCCCTGCATCTTTTTCCTCCAAGGCAATTTTTACCTGTTTAAGCAGTTGCTCTTTAACTTCGCTTAAACTGCCTCTAAGTGTGCAACCTGCCGCCGCTTTGTGACCGCCGCCACCAAGTGTGGCACAAATTTGTGAAGCATCTATTCCAGTTTCTGTACGAAGCGAAACTTTATATGTGTCGCTTTCTTTTTGTTTAATTGTAACGCCCACCAAAACGCCTTCAATACTTCTTGTTATTGCGGCAAGCCCTTCAAGTTCGTTATCTTTGCAACCTGTTTCATTAAGCATATCCTGTGTAACAGCCATAACAAAACAACGATCACCAAAATAAAACTCGGCGCTGTTCATTGCCGCCTTTTCAAGCGCTACCACACATTTAGATTTTGTATCAAACATAAGTTTGCTTATTTTACACGCGTTAATGTTATAACCGTAAAGTTCGGCCGCAATTTTATGGGTTTTTGCAGTTACATTTGAATACTTAAAGGAACCGGTATCGGTGCTAATGCCCGTATACAAAGCCGAAGCAATTTCTTCGTCAAGTTCTATTTTCATTAGTTTAAGCAGTTCATAAATAGATTCACAAGTTGCCGAAGCGTTTGAATCTAAATACAGCATTTTTGCATATTTTGTGTTTGAAATATGGTGGTCAATGCACAAATCAATTTTGCCGTTAAATTCTTCTGCCAAACTACCAAGCAACTGCATATCGGCAACATCAACCGCTACGGCGGTTGAATATTCGCACTTATTTAAAAAATCTTTGCTTAAAAAATAAGAATATTTTTCGGGTATTTCATCGGGACATACAATAAACGCATTTTTGCCCATTTTTTTAAGCGCAATAACCAACGCCGCTGCAGCGCCCAAGGTATCACCATCGGGCGAAGCGTGGCATAAAACACAATAATTATTGTTTTTCTTTAAAAACTTTGCGGTTTCCTTTAAAGTAATTAAATTGTTAGTTTTCTTCTTCAAGCGGTTCACCACCTTTTGAAAAGGTTTCAATTATAGCCGAAATTTTGGCGCTTTTTGCCAATGAATCATCGGCAATAAAGCGCACTTCGGGAACTTTGCGCATTTTTACACGCGCACCAAGTTCACGCCTTATATAACCGGCGGCGCCCTTTAACGCCTTTATTGAATCTTTGGTTGCCTGTTCGCCTTCTATTGCGCTAACATAAAATGTAGCGTAAGAAAGGTCACCGCTAACATCTACCTTAATAATGCTAAGCATTTTACTTACTCTTGGGTCTTTTACTTCCCTTAAAATAGCAGACATAGCAAGGCGAATATCAGAAGTAAGTCTGTCAATTTTAAAACCAGCCATTAATCTCTGTACTCCTCAATAATGAACGCTTCTAAAATGTCGCCAATTTTAATATCGGCAAATTTTTCAAGACTAATACCGCATTCGTAACCCTGTGCAACTTCTTTTACATCGTCTTTAAAGCGGCGCAGCGATGCAATAGCATCTTCGGCAATAACAATACCGTCACGAACAACACGAATAAGACAGTTTCTTGCAACTTTACCGTCGGTTACATAAGAACCGGCAATTGTGCCAACATTAGAAATTTTATAGGTATCGCGTACTTCAACATTGCCCAAAATAACTTCGCGTGTTTTGGGTGCAAGCATACCTTTCATAGCAGCTTCAATTTCGTTTATGCAGTCGTAAATAATTCTATAGGTGCGAATATCAACACCGTCACGCGCAGCGCTTTCTTTTGCAACTGCATCGGGGCGAACATTAAAGCCAACAATAATGGCGCCGCTTGTTGAAGCAAGCATAACATCGGTTTCGTTAATTGCACCAACACCGCCGTGAATAACCTTAACTTTAACTTCATCGTTTGACAGTTTAACAAGCGAATCTTTAACCGCTTCAACAGAACCCTGAACATCGGCTTTAACAACAACACAAAGTTCTTTAGTTTCGCCCTCGCTAAGTTGCGAGAAAAGATTATCCAAGGTAACTTTATTAGCAGACGAGAACATTTCGTCTTTCTGTTTTTGCTTACGCTGTTCAACAAGTTCACGAGCAAGGCGTTCATCGGAAACGGCATCAAAACTATCGCCTGCAGCAGGAGTTTCATCAAGACCTGTAATTTCAACAGGAACAGAAGGTCCTGCTACTTTAAGCGCCTTTGAATTTTCGTTTGTCATTGTACGAACACGGCCAACGGCAGTACCTGCAACAACAATATCACCTGCGTGAAGTGTACCGCCCTGTACCAAAAGGGTTGCAACGGGACCGCGGCCTTTATCAAGTTTTGCTTCAATAACAATACCCTTTGCTTTGCGGTCGGGGTTTGCTTTAAGTTCAAGCATTTCGGCAACAAGAATAATGTTTTCAATTAAGGTATCAATACCGTCCCTTGTTTTTGCCGAAACAGGAACGCAAATAACATCACCACCCCATTTTTCAGGAACAAGTTCGTGTTCGGTTAACTGTTGCAAAACGCGGTCGGGGTTTGCTTCGGGTTTATCCATTTTGTTTATTGCAACAATAATTTGCACACCTGCAACTTTGGCGTGGTTAATTGCTTCAATTGTTTGAGGCATAATACCGTCGTCTGCTGCAACAACCAAAACCGCAATATCGGTTGCCATTGCACCGCGTTGGCGCATTGCGGTAAATGCGGCGTGACCCGGAGTATCAAGGAAGGTAAGGTTTTGACCGCCGTAAGATACACGGTACGCACCAATATGCTGTGTAATACCGCCGGCTTCGGTATCGGTTACCGAACTGTTGCGAATAGCGTCAAGTATAGAAGTTTTACCGTGGTCAACATGACCCATTACAACAACAACCGGGTCTCTGGGTTTTAAGGTTTCTTCGGTATCTTCAAATTCGTCCATAATGCGTTCTTCAATGGTTACAACCACTTCACGCTTAATACGGGCGCCCATTTCGGTTACAACAATTTCAGCTGTATCATAGTCAATCATTTGGTTAACGGTTGCCATCATACCAAGTTTTAAAAGTGTTTTAATAACTTCGGCAGCTGTCTTTTTAAGTTGAGAAGCCAAATCACCAACACTAATTTCATCGCCAACAGTAACGGTAATGGGAGTTTTCTTAATTTTTTCAAGCTGCATACGGCGAAGTTTATCGGCTTCGGTTTCACGCTTTGCACCTTGAGGGCGTCTGTCTTGCGATTTTTGGCGAATTTTTTGTTTTTGTGTGTAGTTGTCCTTCATTGAGTTTGCAGGGGCAATACGCTCGTACTTTTCGTTGTATTTTTCAATATCAACATTGTTAGAACGAGTATCTACACGGCGAATTTCAGCAGGTCCGCGGTTTGGCGCAGCACCCACATTTTCTTTTTCGCGCTTTTTAAACGGATTGGGGTCAGATGGCTTGAACTCTTTTTTGGGTTCTTCTTTACGGGGCTCTGCCTTTTTAGGTTCCGCCTTTTTTGGTTCTGCCTTTTTGGGCTCGGCTTTCTTTGGTTCTTCTTTAACCTCTGCCTTTACGGTTTCTTGTTTTTTGGGTTCTTCTTTTTTAGGTTGTTCGGCAACTTTTTCTGTTGCTTTTTCTTTATTTTGCGCTTCTTGAGCCGCTTTAAGTTGCGCTAAAATTGCCATTTGGTCAGCAAGTTTTTTATCTTTTTCCGCCTTACGCTCTGCCGCGTGTTTTTCCCTTGCGTCAGCGCCCAAAGCAAAATAAGCATCAAAACTTTTAACTTCGTTTTCCTTTGTAATTAGTTCAAAAAGAACATCAAATTCCGTTTCTTCAAGCGAAGCGCCGCTTTTCTTTTCAACGCCCATTTTATCGGAAATAAATGTAATTAGTTCTTTATTAGACCACGCTAAATCTTTAGCCAAATCACTTATTTTAATTTTAGCCATTAGCAATACCTCCTCTGATAGTTTCGGCAAATCCCGATTCATTAACCGAAATTATGCCGCCCTTATGCCCTGTGGCATGAGAAAGGGTTTCTATTGTATAAATTACGGAAACAACCTGAACACCGAATTTTTCGGCTGTAAAGGATATTTCCTTTAAACTTTTTTGCGAAATATCGCAGGCAACCAAAACAAGTTTTGCTTTGCCTTTTTTTACACTTTCTTTTACGGCGTCTGCCCCAAAAGAAAGGTTGCCCGATTTACTTGCAAATCCAAGCAAAGTTAGTATTTTATCATTCAATACTGTTTAACTCCTTTAAAAGAGTGTCATAAACTTCTTCACTAACAGTCATTTTAAAAGCGGCATCTATTCGTTTCTTTTTAATTGCCAGTGCCAAACATCCACTCTTTTTGCAAATATACGCGCCCCTGCCCGAAACTTTACCTGTTGTATCAACAACAATTTTGTTTTCTGGGGTTTTTACAATTCGTATAAGCTCGTTTTTGGGCTTATGCTCTGCACAACCGGCGCATTGCCTAATTGGAATTTTTTTAGCCATACTAATTATTCCTCGTTTTCGCCGTAAAAGCCGCTTTCGGGGTGAATATCAATTTTCCAGCCCGTTAATCTTGCGGCAAGGCGCACATTTTGTCCCTTATTACCAATCGCTAATGAAAGCTGAGAATCGGGAACGGTAACCTTACAAGCTTTTGCTTCTTCATCGGTAATTTCAACCGAAAGCACCTTTGCAGGAGACAATGCTTCGCTAATAAAAGCAACAGGGTCGGTGCTGTATTTAACAATATCAATTTTTTCGCCTGCAAGTTCTTCAACAATTTTGTTTACACGGCTGCCGTGAGGGCCAATGCAAGCGCCAATTGGGTCAACTTCGCTGTTTTGGCTGTAAACAGCAAGTTTTGTTCTGCTGCCTGCCTGGCGCGAAACTGCCTTAATTTCAACAGTGCCGTCAAAAATTTCGGGAACTTCCGATTCAAATAATCTTTTAACAAGGCCTGAATGTGTACGCGAAAGCATTACTCTGGGGCCGCGTTCGGTTTCCTTAACTTCAACAATGTAAACTTTAATGTGGTCGCCCTCGTGAAGAACTTCTTCGGGAACCTGTTCAAGTTTGGGAAGCGTTGCTTCTGCCCTGCCAATTAAAAGTGTTGCATTGCCTGTTTTTGGGTCAATACGCTGAACAAGAGCCGAAACAATTTCTTTTGTTTTGCTTTGGAATTCGGCAAGTGTTTGACCGCGTTCGGCATCGCGCACACCTTGGCGGAAGTTATTTCTTGAATTTTGTGCAACAACACGGCCGAATTTACGGGGGTCTAATTTAATATCAACAAAGCCCTGTTCAACCGCATTTGCATTTAGTTTCAATGCTTCTTCTTCGCTCATTTGTGTGTAAGGATTTTCAACTTCCTTAACAACTTCTTTTCGTGCAACAACGCTAAATATTCTGTTCACGGGGTCAATATTGCAAACAACAACATCATTTCCGCCGTAATCTTTTCGGGAAGCCACAATAATTGCTTCTGCTACTTTTTTAGCAATAAATTCTTGCGGAATACCTTTTTCGCTTTCCATTGCCGCAAGAGCATCAAAAAACTCTGCGTAATCAACTTCTTTGTTTGTGTTTTTTACTTTTCTAGCCATTTTCCGTTGTACCTCCAAAAATTATTCAAAATCGGCTAATTTAACCGACGAAATTTCTTTTTTTGTGAACGCTAAATCTTCGCCGTCACACTCTATTAAAACTGCTTCGCCGTAACCTTTTAGTGTTCCTATAAATTCTTTAACACCGTCTTTTGCCTTGTAAAGTTTAACCTTTACTTTTTCGCCCATTTTTTTAGCAAAATGTTCGGGTTTAACAAGGTCGCGTTCAATACCGGGCGAGCAAACCTCCAAACAGTACGATTTATCAATTGGGTCTGCTTCGTCAATAAGCGGGTCTATTGCCCTTGAAACAGCAACGCAATCGTCAATTCCAATGCCGTTTTCACTGTCAATAAAAACCCTTAAAAAATAATCGGCTCCCTCTTTTACAAAGCGTACATCCCACAGCGAAAAGCCAAGTTCAGCAACTGTGTCGTTTATAATAGAAGAAACCACATCAGCAATATTTGCCACACTAATCCTCCTTTTGCATAAGAAAAGTGAGCGGCCTTTTGACCACTCACTTTCTTTTACCTTTCTTACAATGTGTATTTTACCACACATATTCAAAAAAATCAAGTATTTTATTACCATATATAAGGAATTAACCTGAATTTCACCTTATTTTTATAGTCCTTATAGCCATTTAATTCTTTTTCTAAAAATTCTTCTTCGTGTTTTA
Source organism: Acutalibacteraceae bacterium (assembly GCA_045601805.1). Classification (GTDB taxonomy): domain Bacteria; phylum Bacillota; class Clostridia; order Oscillospirales; family Acutalibacteraceae; genus SIG607. The sequence continues at coordinate 3,961 of JAZSAJ010000038.1, read as the reverse complement.
TTCTTTTGGCAAGTATAAACGGGAACGCCAAGAATATTATAAAGGCGTAAAGCGAACCAAGCACAAGCGGAATTGATAAAAACAAAAGCACAACCGCCATATACATTGGGTGGCGCACAATGCCGTAAAGCCCTGTATCAATTACCTTTTGGTCTTTTTGCACTTCAATTGTTCGGCTTAAATAGGTATTTTCACGCAATACTTCAGCATAAAGAATATATGCAAAAAGGAAAATTACAGCACCTAAAACAGTAACCCAAAACGGCAGTTTGTACCAACCAAAGCGAACACCAAGACCCGATAAAACAAATCCCAAAATAAAAACTACACCACTTAATTTTATAACTGCATCCTGTTCTTTTTGTTTTTCCTTTGCAATAAGGCGCTTTTTTAAAAGTTCGGGGTTTTTGAGCATCATTACAATTCCCGCGAAAAACATTGGCACAAACAAAACGCCCATAAAAAGCCAACCGCCAAAGTAATCTACCGTCCCCGCAGGTAAGAATATTAAGATGCCAACTAAAATAACACCCAAAAAGAATTTACCCAACGCTTCAGTAAACAGTTTTAAAGTCATATAACCACCTCAGATGAGTTATGGGTTAAAGGGCCTTTTGTATTTTTCTACCAAAAGATAATCCTTTTTAATTTTGTTAGAATTTAAAAAACTATCAATGCGTAACATCATTGCCTTATCAACGCTGGGTTCCAAAAAACCTTTATCTTGCATAACCTTGTACGCTTTATTTTTTTTGTTAATCGGCTCATTTAACTGTATAAGCACATATTTATGATTTTTATTATCCTCTTGGTTTATTTCGTAAACCGCTTGGGCTGTGGTTCCGCTTCCCGCATAAAAATCAAGTATTACAGAATTTTTATGTTGCGAACACCTAATTAAAAATTTTATAAGTTCAACAGGTTTAGGCGTATCAAACAAACCGTCTAACCCAAGTTTCTTTAGGTTATTAGTTCCTTGTCTTGAATAGAAATCAAGTACCGATGGAACATTATTTGTTGCTTCATACAAATATTCAATTTCATACGGTCTGCCTTTTTTATAACAAATACGGTTTTTACTGTGAAGGTTTAATATCTTCTTTTTGCTTGACCAGCCCCTTGTTGCTAACGGTTTTAAGTGCAACCCTATTTCTTCGATATCCAAAGATTCCGGTTCGCCCGGTGTTGATAAATCCTTTGCAAAAAATATGTTTCCATTCTCATCAATATTCGAATAATTTTTTATCCAGGTAGTTCCGGTGTCTTTCACATATTTTTCAATTTGCTTTTTTAGTTCTTTATTCGCCTCATCGCGCGAAATTTTTAATGCCTTTTGCACTTTACTAATAATATTTTTTATACGCTCGGCTTCGAATGGGTTTTCCATTCTGTTTATATAAAACTTAGGAAGTTTCCGCTTGTTTTTTGCAAAACATAAAATATATTCATGAACTGTATTTATATGTTTTGCATTACTTCTTTGCGCCTGCCTTGTAATAAGCAAACCAACATAATTTTCTTTGCCAAAAACACCGTAACAAATATTAATAAGATTAGCCAATTCGTTATCATCGATACTTATAAAAATAACGCCGTCGTCTTTTAATAATTCTTTCGATACATTCAGCCGTTTTAAAATATCTTCCGACCACAAACTGTTTTTATCGTTAAATGAAAAACCATTGTTTTCTGTATTGTAGGGCGGGTCAATATATATAAAATCTATTACATTTTTATACTCATTAAAGTCTTGCGACTGCATAACTTCTAAATTATCGCCAATAAAAATTTTATTTTCCATCATAAAAATCTCCTTGCACGATATTATATTGCAAAAACAATTTCATTAGTTCCCTTTTAACTTTCATAGTAGGTTCGCTTTGGTTGTTTTCGTATCTCATTTATATAAAAGCATTATAACACTTTTACACCTATAATGCAACAAAAAGGGCATTACTGCCCTTTTTAATCAAACATTTCTTTAATTAGTTCGAATTCTTTTTTGGTAAATACAACAAAACCGTTTTGGTATCTATCGAGTGTTCCGTTTTTCGGATTGTATTTTTTAAAGGGTTTTACGCTGGCGCGATACTCACCAGCTTTGTTTTTTGCCTTATAATATGGGTTATTATATTCTTCCGGTTTAGGTACTACATACCAAATGGTATAATAACCTTTAGAATCAATTTCTGCTTTGTACATTCTTGCTATTTCGGGCCGTTTTGTGTCCTTTTTAATCTGAATTTTAATTTCATTTTCTTTATAATTAACTAAAATATCAATACCTTTATGGTCTAATTCAGTGCTCTGCTCAACAGTTCCCTCTCCAAACACTTCCTCGGCAACATAACCCGCATGTATTTGTGTAATAATTGAAACCCATGTGCGATAAATTCTTGCTTTTAATCCTCTTTCGTAACAATCGCAATCGTTTCCAAACCCTGTTTTTATGCCATGCTCCTTAATTTTTTCTTCATACCTTTTATAGTATTCTTCGTAAAAATCATCGAATGACATTGGCTCGTCGGGTCCATTATAACCTTTATCCCAATATATTTCATAAAGCGCATCTAACGCTTGAATACTTTTGGGCAAATCCATTTCAACAGTTTTAATATGAGAATATTTTTCTCTGTACGAATCTAAATCAATTCCTTTTAAAAAGTTTTCGAAAGTTTCTATTTTGTATCGCACAATACCACCCCGCCTTAGCCAAAGCATTTAAACCCGAATCAGATTTTGGGGTTATGATTTTACGCTGTGGCTTTGTTAAAATACTCGTTAATCCGTTAGGATTAACTGCGTTTTGCGCCTCGCCACACCGTAAATCCTTTAATCACAAAATTCTACGACCTAAAAGGCGCGGATTTATGAGTGAATTTTGGCGATGCGAAGCACATAAGGCTGTCGCCTATGAGCGACAAAGAGCCAAAAGGCGCCTTAAACCCGCGCTTTTAGGCTGGTTCGGGTTTAAATGTTTTGGCTATTTTTACAAATTATACCATATTTTTACACAAATCGCAATATAGTTTATTAAACACAGGTCAGTTCCCTGTGTTCTTAAGCAATAAAAAACGCTTGACTTTTAGAATTATGTAATATATAATATTTCAGTCGCAACAAGCGACTTAATGGAGAGATGGCTGAGCTGGTCTAAGGCGCACGACTGGAAATCGTGTAACGGCTAATACCCGTTCAGGGGTTCGAATCCCCTTCTCTCCGCCACAAAAAAGAGTCTATCCGTGAGGATGGACTCTTTTGTTTTTTATAAACTTAGACAAATTAGAGGCTATACCAATATTTAAAGTTGCTTAAATTTTCCAATAATAATCGTAATCACTTGCAAAAGTTTTTTACATAATATATAATCAATTTATGACAAAAGTTTTTATCCTTTCAAAAGAAGCCGATGTATACAGCTTTGCTAAAAAAATAGCCGCCGAAAAATATAATATAGATACCTGTAAAATCCAACTTGCCAAAGGCGTTCACGGTAAGCCTTTTTTTGAAAATTTGACAGATTTTCACTTTAATATCTCGCATTCGGGTGAACTTAATGTTATTGCAGTAAGTGATAAGGCAGTAGGTATAGACATAGAAAAACTTAGAAACGCTGATTTGCGAATAGCAAAACGCTTTTGTGAGGATGAATACAACTTTATTAAACAAAATGCCGCGCTTAGTGTATTTTTTGAAATATGGACTAAAAAAGAAGCTTATCTAAAGCTTTTAGGCACAGGTATTTCGGGCGGGCTTAACAGTTTTAGCGTTTTTAAAATTGATAAACCCCTTAAAACTTTTGAAATAGATGGTTATATAATATCGGCTTGCGGTGACAGTGATTTTGAAATTGTGGATTTAAGATAAAATGGCTTGAAGATTTACTTCAAGCCATTTTTATTATTTGTTATTTTTATAAACCGCAAAGCTAAAAATAGGTAAAAGCAATCTACGCTTGATA
>JAZSAJ010000037.1:0-4341 GCA_045601805.1 Acutalibacteraceae bacterium | reverse complement strand
ATTTACCGAAAATGTTTTTTGTAAGCATAAAGGCATATCTAATTTTAACGATTCCTGTAGGCATTATAAATACGACCCGTTAAAAAGAAAACCCACACAAGTAACGCTTAATACCAATTACGAATCAGAAGATTTTTTACTATAATTTTTTGTTGACAAATTATAACATGCTTGTTATAATAATGTTTGCTTGTGGTGGATATGGCGCAGTTGGTTAGCGCGCCAGATTGTGGCTCTGGAGGCCGTGGGTTCGAATCCCATTATCCACCCCACAATTTAATATAACCCTTTTGGTGTCAAAAGGGTTATATTTTAAAAACTTAATATTGGGGTGTCGTCAAGCGGTAAGACATAGCACTTTGACTGCTACATGCGTAGGTTCGAATCCTGCCACCCCAGCCAAAACCCGAAGAACAAAATGTTCTTCGGGTTTACTTTTTGTCTATTCACTTTTTATATCTTATTTTTCCACTTTTTGTGAAAAAGATATTGTTATAAAAAAACATTTATGATATAATTTTAAATACCAGATAATTAAGGGGATTTTTATGAGCGTAATTGGTGTTTTAATATTAACAACTGCCATTTCTGGTGTTATTGGCACCGGTTTGGGCGGTTTAATTGGTGCATTACTTCAAAAAGATTCAAGCAGAACTGTTAGTTTACTTTTAAGTTTTGCCGGCGGTGTAATGTTAAGCGTTGTTTGTTTTGACCTTGTCATTGAAGCAATTGAAACAAATGTTGGTATTTTTTCTGTTATTTCAGCAATAGGTATAGGTGTTATAATTACATATTTGCTTAATTATCTAATTGATAAAAAAACCAACCATGAAATTGCACATATAGATGAAAAACACCCAAAAACCGCAGACCACTTAAATGAACTTATTCATAGTGACCATTTAGAGCATCATTATGCAAAAAACGATAAAAAATTTAATCTTTTCATTGCCGGTATTGTTATGGCCTGCGCTATTGCGTTACATAATGTTCCCGAAGGTATGACAATCGGTGCATCATATGCCAGCAATAACGCCGTTATGGGCAGCGCTGCTTTAACTCTTGCAATATTAATTGGTATGCATAATATACCTGAAGGTATGGCTGTTTCTGTTCCGTTAATTAGCGGCGGTATGGGCAGAATTAAAGCAGTAATTATTACCGCTTCAAGCGGTATTCCAACAATTCTTGGTGCGTTACTGGGTTATTGGTTAGGTGAAATTGGACCGCTTGGTCTTACACTTAGTTTAGGTTTTGCAAGCGGCGCTATGCTTTATGTTGTTTTTGGTGAAATTTTACCACAAGCAATTTTAATGTACCACAGCAAACTCCCTGCTTTTTCAGCAATTATTGGTATGTTGGTTGGATTACTAATTATTTTCATTTAAGAGGTATTATTTTGAATTATTTTTCACGCTTTGAATTGCAGGTTGGAAATGACGCTATAAAAAAACTTAATAGTTCGCGCGTTGCCGTTTTTGGTTTGGGCGGTGTTGGCGGTTATGTTCTTGAATGCCTTGTAAGAAGCGGTGTTGGCGAAATTGATGTTATTGATTATGATACTGTTTCACCGTCAAATATTAACAGACAAATTATTGCTTTAACGGAAAATATTGGCGAAAAGAAAATAACCATTGCTGAAAAACGCGCAAAATCAATAAATCCAAGTGTAAAAATTAACAAGTACGATTTGTTCTTTTTGCCGGAAAATGCAAATTCAATTGATTTTTCGCAGTTTGATTATGTTGTTGACTGTTTAGATACTGTAACCGCTAAAATTTTACTTGCGGAAAAATGCAATAATTATTCTACCCCACTTATAAGCGTTATGGGAACAGGAAACAAAATGGACGCAACAGCTTTTATTGTTGATGATATTTTCAACACCTCAGCTTGCCCATTAGCAAAAATAATGCGAAAAGAATTAAAAAGTCGTAATATTAAATCTTTAAAGGTTGTTTATTCAAAAGAAGAACCTATAAAGGTAAATGTTTACGAAGATAACTCTTCAAAGAAATCCCCTATTATTTCAAGTAATGCTTTTGTACCTGCTGTTGCCGGTTTAATTGCCGGCGGTGAAGTTGTTAAAGACCTAATAAAATAGTAACCTAAATCATAATAAAATTATTCGTTTTTGTATTGCTTATTTTTAATTTATATAATATAAAATTTATATAACCATTTAGGAGGTTTAATATGAAAAAGTTAAAAGTAATTTTAATTGGTGCGGGTAACCGCGGTGCGCTTTACACGGGAATTATGAAAAATTATCCCGATAAATTTGAAGTTATTGCAGTTGCAGAACCTATTGAAAGCCGCAGATTAAGTGTACAAAAAACCCATAACATTCCTAATGAAATGTGTTTTGAAGATTACAACGATTTATTAAAACTTGGCAAAATTGCCGATATAGCAGTTATTGCAACTATGGACCGTTTACATCTTGACCCATCTATTAAAGCAATTGAACTTAAATACGACTTGCTTTTAGAAAAGCCAATTGCTACTACTCCCGAAGAATGTATGAAAATTGCAAAATGTGCTGAACAGAATAATGTAAAAGTAATTGTTTGCACTGTTTTAAGATACACCGATATTTTCAAAACAATTAAAGATACTATAGATTCGGGTAAAATTGGCGAAATTATTTCAGTTAACCACGAAGAATGTGTTGGCAACGTTCATCAGTCACACAGTTTCGTTAGGGGTAACTGGGGTAATATTGGCAGAAGCAGTTTTATGCTTTTGCAAAAATCTTGCCACGATTTAGACCTTTTACAGTGGCTTTTGGGTAAAAAATGTAAGAAAGTTCAGTCGTTTGGCTCACTTACATATTTTACACGCAAAAATGCTCCTAAAGGTTCTCCCGAATATTGTATTGAAGGTTGCCCTGTTGGCGATACCTGCCCTTACAATTCGGTTAACCTTTACTTAAAGAGTGACAGTTCCTGGTTCCGTACAACTTCTACTAAATTGACTAACCCAACCGATGCCGATGTTGAAAAGGCAATGCGCGAAACACAGTACGGTAAATGCGTTTACAAGTGCGACAACGATGTTGTTGACCACCAAACAGTTAATATGTTGTTTGAAGATGATATTACCGTTACCTTCTCTATGAACGCATTTAATAAGGGCGGAAGATTTATACATATCTTTGGTACAAAAGGCGAACTTCATGCAGGTCTTGGCAAAGACGAGCCGTATATTAAAGTATACGACTTTAACACAAAAGAAACCAGTGATATTCAAATTGGCGGCGGTGCCGACGGTATTGAAGGCGGTCACGGCGGCGGCGATAACGGCATTATAGTTGACCTATATGACTATATGTGCACCGATTATTGCGGCAAATCTGTTCCTAATATTCACGAATCTTGTTATAACCATATGCTTGTTTTTGCAAGTGAAAAAGCAAGAAACGAAGGAACTATTGTTGATATTGACGATTACATTGCAAGTTTTAACTAAACAAAAAAGAACGCTCAAACTTGAGCGTTCTTTTTTAATATGGTTAAAATTTCTTTTGCTGAATCAAGCACCAAATCGGGCTTTTCAGTTGAAGCATTAAGAACCTCTTCGTCGGTTTCACCCGACATAACAAGTACCGAAAGAACTCCTGCATTTATACCGCTTTTAATATCGGTATAAATTCTGTCGCCCACAACAGCGGTTTCGTTTTTATTATAACCGCATTTTTCCATTGCAAGTATTGGCATTAACGGTTCAGGTTTTCCAATAAACTTGGGCCGTTTTTTTGTCGCATTAAATATCATATCACAAACGCTGCCGCAATCGGGCACAAAGCCAAATTCAGTTGGACAAACATAATCGGGATTTGTTGCAATAAATGGAATATCTCGTGTTGACAGCATATAAGAAACATCATAAAGTTTTTTAAAGGTAAGTTCGGTATCAAATCCCATAACAATACATTCAGCTTTTTCGGTGTCTTCGGTTATATTAAATCCGGCACTAACAAGTTCATCTTTAAGCGATTGGGTACCTGCAACATATAAAAGTTCACCGTTATGATGTTTTTTAAGGTAAAATGCAGTTGCCTGCGATGAAGTTAAAAAATCATCATAATCTGCTTTTATTCCAAGTTTAGCTAGTTTTTTTATGTAATCATTAACGCTTTTAGATGAATTGTTGGTCAAAAAAATATATCTTCCGCCAACCGATTTAATTGTTTGTAAAAGTTCAGTGGTAAAATCAAACAATTTATCACCAAGATAAAGTGTTCCATCCATATCAAACAAAAACAGTTTTATATTTTTCAATGCGTTAATATCTTTCAAAATAATCAATCCTTTATAAATTTAACATTATAATTATATC
>JAZSAJ010000036.1:0-12516 GCA_045601805.1 Acutalibacteraceae bacterium | reverse complement strand
GGATTCGATTACACCCATACGCACCTTGCAGGCAGTGATTTGCAGTTGTTTCTTTTCACTGGCAGTCATACAATTGCCTCCTTATATACTTGTCCTCTCTTATTTCGGACATTTTCACCATTGTACCATTAAAGTGCAAATCTTGCAATAGTTTCCTTTGATTTTCTGTTTTTTTACAGCGGGCTTATATACAGCGAAATTATGAATATATACACACAATATTCATAGGATTTATACATTTTTCAGCGTGCTTTTTACTATTCTTATGTTGTATAGGGTGATTTTGCCTAAAATACCTGCCTATACAAAGGGCGTTGTGTAAACAATACACAAAAGTATGAATATTTATGCAATATCGGTTGACAAATATACAAACAAGGTATATAATTCAGTGCATATTAAGAATACTTCCGGGAGGAACTGTTATGAACAAAGAAAACATTAAAAAAGTTGTGTTGGCTTATTCAGGCGGTCTTGATACATCTATTATTATTCCCTGGCTTAAAGAAAACTACAACAACTGTGAAGTAATTGCAGTTTCGGGTAATGTTGGTCAGGCAGACGAACTTGAAGGTCTTGAAGAAAAGGCACTTAAAACAGGTGCTTCAAAACTTTATGTTCTTGATTTAACCGATGAATATGTTGATGAATACATTATTCCCACAATGAAAGCCGGCGCAGTTTACGAAGAATACCTTTTGGGTACTTCTCACGCCCGTCCCTGTATTGGCAAGGCATTGGCTGAAATTGCAATTAAAGAAGGCGCAGATGCTATTTGCCACGGTTGTACAGGTAAAGGTAACGACCAAGTTCGTTTTGAACTTGCTATTAAAAAGTTTGCTCCCGATATGCCCATTATTGCTCCTTGGAGAGAATGGGACATTAAATCTCGTGAAGAAGAAATTGATTATGCCGAAGCACACAATATTCCTTTAAAGATAAATAGAGAAACCAACTATTCAAAGGATAAAAACCTTTGGCATTTATCTCATGAAGGTCTTGACCTTGAAGACACAGGCAACGAACCAATGTACGAAAAAGAGGGCTTTTTGGAAATGGGTATCTCCCCCATTCAAGCACCCGATAAGCCAACTTATGTTACCATTGATTTTGAAAAAGGTGTACCGACAGCGGTTGACGGCGTTAAAATGACCGCAAAGGAAATTATTTTAAAACTTAACGAACTTGGCGGAGCTAACGGTATTGGTATTATTGATATTGTTGAAAACCGTTTGGTTGGTATGAAGTGCCGTGGTGTTTACGAAACTCCGGGCGGTACAATTCTTTACAAGGCGCACAGCGTGCTAGAATCGGTTTGTCTTGACAAAATGACACTTCACGAAAAACAAAAACTTTCAATAACATTTGCTGAACTTGTTTACAACGGCCAGTGGTTTACTCCGCTTCGTGAAGCACTTAGTGCATTTGTTGATAAAACACAAGAAAATGTTACCGGTAAAGTTAAACTTAAACTTTACAAAGGCAACATGATTAACGCAGGCGTTTGGAGTGATTATTCACTTTACAGCGAAGAAATTGCTACATTCGGCGAAAGCGATTACGACCAAAAAGATTCTGCCGGCTTTATTAACCTTTACGGTTTGCCCATTAAAGTACAGGCAATGGTTGACAAGAAAAATAATAAATAAAAGAGGTATTTACAATGAAAATTTTAAAGAAATTACTTGCAGTTGCTTTGGTTATTTGCCTTTGCCTTACATTTGTTGGCTGCGGCAGCGGAAAAACCCTTGACGGAATTAAAAACAGTGGAAAACTTATAATGGCCACAAGCCCCGACTTTCCTCCTTTTGAAATGCTTGAAGGCAGTGAAGTTGTTGGTATTGAAGTTGAAATTTTAGAGTTATTTGCAAAAGAAATTGGTGTAGAACTTGTAATTGAACAAATGGATTTTGAATCGGTTCTCCCCGGTATTCAGTCGGGCAAATATGATGTTGGCGTTTCGGGCATTACAATTACCGAAGACAGAAAGAAAAACGCAGACTTCACCACCCCATACTTTATGGCTTCACAGGCAATTGTTGTTTTAAAAGACAGCGCTATTAAATCTAAAGCCGACCTTAAAGGCAAGAAAATTTCTGTTCAAACCGGTACCACCGCAGAAGAATTTTGTATGGGCGAAGGTTACGAAGTATTGGCTTTCCAAGCCAACAACGATGCTTGCAGTGCTTTAACTTCCGGCAAGGTAGATGCTTGGGTAGTTGATAACGAAGTTGCTATTGATTTGTCAAACAAAACAAACGGTCAAACCGTTGTTTTAAATGAGGCAATGACCAGCGAACCTTACGGTTTTGCATTCCCAAAAGGCAGCCAAACTGTTGTAGATGAATTCAACAAATGCATTGAAAAATGGATTGCCGACGGCACAATTAAAGCAATTTTTGATAAATACGAAGTTCCCTATGTTGCCCCCGAAAAATAGTTTAATACAAAGAGGAAAATATGGCTTTCTTAACTAACTTTTTTAAAACTTGGAGCGACCAACTTTATTCTACATTTATAGAAGAAGAACGCTACAAGTTTTTAACAGACGGTCTTAAAAATACTCTTATTATTACCTTAGGTGCGCTGATTATCGGTGTCACCTTAGGTGCTTTAATAGCCATTGTTAAGTATTTTGAAGACGACAATAAAATACTTAAAGTATTTGCTAAAATTTGCGATTTTTATGTAACCACTGTCCGCGGTATTCCCGTGGTTGTACTATTGCTTATTTTTTACTATCTTATACTTAAATCTTCAACAGGTATTACGGTTGGTATTATTACTTTTGGTATAAATTCAGGCGCATATATGGCAGAACTTATACGAAGCGGTTTAAACGCAGTAGAAAAAGGACAAATGGAAGCCGGCCGTTCTTTAGGGCTTTCAAAATTACAAGCCATGCGAAAAATAATTTTGCCACAGGCGGTTAAAAACATACTTCCTGCTATTGGCAACGAAATGATAGCTTTATTAAAAGAAACTGCGGTTGCCGGTTATGTTGCCGTTGTTGACCTAACAAGAGCAGGAAATCTTATAAGAAACAACACATACGATGCCTTTAATCCTCTTATTGCAGTGGCTTTGATTTACCTTGTTATAGTTATCATATTAACCTATTTGTTACGCATTTTTGAAAAGAGGTTAAATAAAAAGTGATAGAAGTAAAAAATCTGCAAAAAAACTTTGATAATTTAGAAGTTTTAAAAGATATTAACACAGTAATAAACAAGGGTGATGTTGTTTGTGTTATTGGCCCTTCGGGTTCGGGCAAATCAACCTTTTTGCGTTGTCTTAATATGCTTGAAACCCCAACCGGCGGTCAAATTATTTTTGAAGGCAATGACCTTACAGATAAAAAATGTGACCTTAACAAAGAGCGTCAAAAAATGGGGATGGTTTTTCAGCAGTTCCACTTATTCCCCCACATGACAATTCTTGAAAACCTTACAACAGCCCCGGTTATGCTAAAAAAACTAACCAAGGCAGAGGCAAGTGAAAAGGCGCTAACCCTTTTAAAAAGAGTTGGCCTTGAAGATAAAGCGGACACCTTCCCCGACCAACTTTCAGGCGGACAAAAACAGCGTGTTGCTATTGTTCGTGCTTTATGTATGGAACCCGCGGTAATGTTGTTTGATGAACCCACAAGCGCCCTTGACCCCGAAATGGTAGGCGAAGTTTTGGAAGTTATGAAAGAACTTGCAAAAATGGGTATGACAATGGTGGTTGTGACTCACGAAATGGGCTTTGCCAAAGAGGTTTCAAACCGTGTTATGTTTATTGACGACGGTTATATTATGGAAGAAGGCACACCCGAAGAAATATTTGATAACCCCAAGTGTGACCGCCTTAAAACATTCCTTTCTAAAGTACTTTAATTTAAGGTGAAAATTATGAATTTAAAAGGTAAAAGTTTTTTAAAATTACTTGATTTCACTGCTGAAGAAATAAACTATTTAATTGATTATGCAGCAGAACTGAAAGATAAAAAGAAAAAAGGTATTCCGCATAAGTTGCTTGAAGGCAAAAACATTGCCCTTATTTTTGAAAAAACAAGCACCCGAACTCGTTGCAGTTTTGAGGTTGCGGCGTATGACCTTGGTATGGGTATTACCTACCTTGACCCGTCGGGCTCACAAATTGGCAAAAAAGAAAGCATTGCCGATACCGCAAGGGTTTTGGGCAAAATTTATGACGGTATTGAGTACCGTGGCTTTGGACAGGAAATTGTTGAAGAACTTGCAAAATATGCCGGTGTTCCTGTTTGGAACGGTTTAACAAACGAATTCCACCCAACCCAAATTTTAGCCGATTTTCTTACCATTAAAGAAAAATTTGGTAAACTAAAAGGCATTAACTTTGTTTATATGGGTGATGCCCGCTACAATATGGGTAATTCGCTTATGGTTGGTTGCGCCAAACTTGGCATTAACTTTACTGCTTGTGCGCCTAAAAAATATTTCCCAAATTCCGAACTTATTGAAGAATGTGAAAAGTTGGCAAAAGAAAGCGGTGCTACACTTAATTTTTGCGAAGACCCAATGATAGCCACCAAAAACGCCGATGTAATTTATACAGATGTTTGGGTTTCTATGGGCGAAGCCGATGAAGTTTGGAAAGAACGCATTGACGAACTTTCCCCATACAGAGTTACTTCGGATATTATGGCAAACGCTTCAAAAAATGCGGTGTTTATGCATTGTCTTCCCGCTTTTCACGACCTTAAAACAAAGATTGGTAAAGAAATGGGAGAACGCTTTGGCATAACCGAAATGGAAGTTACAGATGAAGTATTTGAAAGCGAACAGTCAATTGTATTTGACGAAGCTGAAAACCGTATGCACACAATAAAAGCCGTTATGGCAGCAACATTACTTTAATAAAACAAAAACGCCAACACAGCATAAACTGTGTTGGCGTTTTTTAATACTATATCTTTACTTTAATTTTTTCAATATAAATTCCAATAAGTATGAACAATACTCCGCTTGCGGTGGATTGAATGACATTTCCTATAACCGAATATAAAATTCCTGCCAAACTGCCAAAAATTATATATTCAGCCACGGCATATCCAATAACGGTTATAAAAACACCCAAAACACATGCCAAAATATTTCGCTTGCAAATAATTTTTTTGTTTGTAAACAGTAAGCAAACTAAAGTTTTAATTATAACCGACGCTAAAAACCAAACGGGCGCAGTTAATAAATCGGCAAGCCCTGCCCCAACCGCCGCCGCAACAACTGCATAAGGCAAAGGAAGAAATGATGCCGCAATATAAATAAAGGTATCGCCCAAGTGAACATAACCGCCGTTTACACCAATTGGTATATGGCAAATATATGCGGTAAAAACGGCAATTAAAGCCGAAAATAACGCACCAAGTGAAATTAATTTAATTTTTTTCATTTTAGTTCCTTAATAAGTTCTGCCAAATGGTTTTCAAAAGGAACGCCGTCGTTTCGGTCGGTTTTTTCAAGGTATGCGTCGTAAGTTGCCTTGCCAACAAAATTTGCCGCGGCGGTTATTATTTCTTTTAGCGAATGTTTGGTGTTTATAAGCGCGGCGGTGGTAATTGAAGCAATTAAATCGCCTGCGCCCGAATAGTTGCCCTTAATAAGTTCATTACTAATTAGGGTTACTTCACCGTTTTCAGCAATAACATTATCTATTTTTCCATTTGCCAAAACACCTGTTATAACAACATATTTGGGGCCTTTTTTATTTAGTTCCTTTGCCATATCCTTAACTTCATTAAGTGTGTAGTTTTTTGTTGGGTCTTTTTTAAGTAATATACACGCTTCGGTTAAATTAGGCGTAATAACATCAGCCATAAAGCTGAGTTCGGTTATTTTTTCGCACATTTTTTGGTTGTGTGTTTTATACATTGCCCCACCGTCGCCCATAACAGGGTCTACCACAAAAAGTGTATTTTTGTCTTTAAAAAGTTTTACACAATCCTTAACTATTTCTACCTGTTTTTCGTTTGCCAAAAAGCCCGAAAGTATTGCGTTGGGTTTTAAATTTCTTTTTTGCCATTCATTTAAAATAAAGCCCATTTTTTCGGTATAATCATCAATATAGTAACTTTCATACCCTGTTTGGTTGCTTAATACCGCGGTGGGCAAAGGGCAAACCTGAACCCCCAAACACGCCATAACGGGAATAGATGCGGTAAGCGAACATTTACCAAGGCCCGAAAGGTCGTTTATAACAATACATTTTTTCATAATTTCTCACTCTTTACAAAATATTGAAAGTATTATATAATTAAACTGATAATATAAAAATAATCAAAACAGGAGAATTTTATATAACCAGATGAAAAATAAACCTACATATTTACAGTTATACGAAAAAATTAAAAACGATATTATAAACGGTGTATATTCATACCGCGAAAAACTGCCGTCTAAAAGGGTTATGGCCGATAAAACGGGTGTTAGTGTAATTACCGTTGAACACGCTTACGATTTGCTTTTTGACGAGGGATATATTGAGCCAAAGGAACGAAGCGGTTATTTTGTTGTTTACAAAGAAGACGGTTTTTCAAGTTATAGTGATACTACTTCTGAACCTGCTTTAAACAACCACAAGCCACACCACACCGATTCCCTTTTCCCTTACAGCGTTTTGGCAAAAACCACCCGAAAAGTTTTAAGCGAAAAGCAAGAAGAATTGCTTGTTAAATCGCCAAACCTTGGTTGTGCCGAACTTCGCGGCGCAATTTCGGTTTATCTTTTAAAAAACTACGGAATAAAGGTAGAGCCAAACCAAATTGTTATTGGTTCAGGCGCGGAATACCTTTACGGACTTATTGTGCAACTATTTGGAAACAACAAGGTTTTTGCTTTAGAAAGCCCCGGTTACGATAAAATTCACCGAGTTTACAAAGCACATAATGTAAACTGTGAATTTTTAAAAATGGGACACGACGGAATAAAAACCGAAGAACTAAAAAACAGCAAAGCAACTGTTTTGCACATTACCCCTTTTAATAGTTTTCCAAGCGGTATAACTGCTTCGGCTTCAAAGCGAAAAGAATATATTAAATGGGCAAAAGAACGCGATGGTTTTATTATTGAGGATAATTATGATGGTGAACTAACCGTTTCTAAAAAGAACGAGGACACGGTTTTTTCGCTGTGTGACAGCAACGTTATTTACCTAAACACATTTTCAAAAACCATTGCTCCCTCAATTCGCGCAGGGTATATTGTACTACCAAAAAATCTTGTTAATCTTTACCAAGAAAAACTTGGTTTTTATTCCTGCACTGTGCCTGTTTTAGAGCAATTTGTACTTGCCGAATTACTTAGCAGCGGTGATTTTGTACGCCATATAAACCGCGTACGAAGAAAGAGAAGAAAAGTTAATTAAAAATAATTCAATTTAATTGACAATGAGAAATTATTACAATATAATAAATCCGTAATGAGATATAATTTGGTGGGATAAATATGAAAAAAGCGTGGAGTTATATTCAGGTTATTTTTAGCGGTGTTTTACTTGCATTTGTTTATTATGTTTTTATTGTTAAAAACAACTTTGCTCCTGCTGGTTTAAACGGTATTGCAACAATGATTCAATACAAAACTGGCTTTAGCATAAGTTATATGTCACTTCTTATAAATATTCCTTTATCGGTTTTGGCATTCTTTCTTGTGCAAAAAACATTTGCTATTAAAACATTGTTGTTTTCACTTGTTTATTCCACTGTTTTTTTACTTTTGCAAAACAGCGATTTATCCTTCATTCAGTATAATGCGCTTGGGCACGATACAATTTACCCTGTAATATTAAGCGGTGTGTTGGCTGGTGCTGTTTACGGAATTTGTTTTAGAAACAACGGTTCAACAGGCGGAACCGATATTGTTTCGCGTTATATAAACAAAGTGCGACCTGACACCAACTTTTTTGCCGTAACCTTTATATTAAACGGAACGGTTGCAATTGCTTCCATTTTTATTTATTCGGGCAATACATTAAACTATAAACCAATGGCACTTTGCATAATGTACTGCTTTATTTCTACCTTTGTAGGAAATTTACTTTTAAAAACCACAAAAACGGCATACAAGTTCACCATTATAACCGATAAACCCGAAGAAATAGAAAACGAAATACTAACAAAGCTAAAACACGGCTGTACCCAAATTGAAGCAGTTGGCGCTTATTCACATGCAAAAAAATCGGTTATTATTTGTATTATAAACAAGCACCAATTAAATGATTTTAATAAATTACTTTCTAAATACGATAATACATTTTCTTATTTTGAAGTAGTAAACGAAACCTACGGAAACTTTAAAAAGATAAAAAATGCTTGACTTTTAGTCAAGCATTTTTTATTTAAATCATTGTTGTTATCCAATAAATTATGCCGTAGATTACGGCGGCGGTGCCGTAGGCAATTACGGGACCGGCGATTTTGAAGATATTGGCACCTGTTCCCAAAATATAGCCCTCTGCTTGTGGTCAAGTAGGCCCCATTAGTTTTTGAAAAATATTTACATTAAATCGCCGGTGTGGTATAATAAAAGAAAGCGAGGTGTTTAGAATGGATTCTCAAGGACAAAATTTATTTGACATCAAAAAAATTTCTTCTGAAATACAACAATTTTTACCCGATATTGAATGGGAAATAGATTCCGGTTTTGATTATATTTCCTTGACTTATCCAAATATTAAGAACCCACGCTTTCCTTTAATTGTTACCATAAACGAGGAAGAAGGTATTTTTGTTGATTTATGTAATTGCGGTGGTATTTTAGAATGTCATTCCGATGTTTCTGAAGTAGTCGAACTTATTAAAGACGTACTTAATGATAAACTGGCAGTGGCTATTGCCTATCCGGATGAAGAAAAATTTGAAAAACAAATTCGATATTCAATGATGAGCTCCTACGTGTTAGATAGCATCGAAGATATTGCCGATTTTGATAATTTTATTAATAGAATCTCTAAACCGCGTTCTTTTCTTAACAGACTTAATGTTTTTGCTTTTCACGGAATAATTGAAGTTTCCAACTGGTCGGGAAGTAGGTATTATAGGTTTTATCGTAAATAAAAATCGTCGCCGAGATGGCGACGATTTTTTAAAACAATGTGGTTATCCAATAAATAATTCCGTACACTACACTTGCAACCGTACCATAAACAATAAAAGGGCCTGCTATTGTAAACATTTTCGCGCCAACGCCAAGGATATAGCCCTCTGCTGCTGTCAATATAGGACACAGTGATTTTGCAAAATCATTTACATTAAAACGACAGTGTAGTATAATAGAATAAAGCGAGGTGGAATGTATGAAAAAGATATTGTTGACTTTTTCGATTGTTATACTATGTATATCTTTAGCCGGTTGTGTTGGTATGTCTCCTGACGGTCCTAAAAAGCTGACTTTGGGAGAAAACAGTTACAAAACAGGCTTTTACGGCACAATGTTTCCTAATAAATATGAATTATCCGATGAAAAGTTAGAAGTTGATGGCATTGTTCTTAACCGCATTAATCACGAATTCTTTGAACTCTATCACGCCGATATGGGTTCTTATACAGAAGGAACGATATACTGTTCAGAAAAAGATTATGAAAATGCTTTGTCATTTTATAATGATCCTAAAAATTATTCATATCATTGCATTCTCGGCGTTGACTCCGATACCCAAAGCATAAAAAAAAACGAACTAACAGATGTCGATACAAGCAAGTTTAATTCGTTATTAGATTTCGCTGATAAATCGAATTATGATCCCTTCGATAAAAAACACAATGCTAAAATAGATAAAATCGAACTTCCTATGCCGGACGATACAAAAGACACTCGGTTGGTGTTTTACAAACAAAGCAAAGATGATCTTTTTGTTTCTTCCACAGGAACGGATTATTACATTATTGGTGGTCATCTTTACGCTGTATATCAATACGATTTCGGGCACGGCGAATATGAAAAACTAATCGCGGTAAAAGTACCTGACGAAATCAGCACCTATTTCGTTGAATATATGAAATCATATCTGTAAAAAGAGCGGTCTTGCGACCGCTCTTTTTACAATATTGTCGTTATCCAATAAATAACCCCATACACCACACTGGCCACCGTACCGTAAACAATCACCGGTCCTGCGATGGTAAACATTTTAGCACCGACGCCCAGGACAAAGCCTTCTGTTGCTGTCAATATAGGACACAGTAGTTTGCAAAAATATTTACATTAAATCAGCGGTGTGGTATAATGAAATAAAGTGAGGTGTTTTTATGAGCAAAAAAGGGATAGAAGCTGCGGCAAAAAAACTCGAAGAATATTATTCGCAGTTTCCTAATTGGTATTGGAAGTATGGCTTACACGATGCAATAATCCTCTCTATTTGTGAATTGGAATTAGCACCTAATTGGAAAGAAAAGCATCCAAAAAGAAATTGCTTGGAAATTCTGCTCGATAGCAAAAACGCCTTGTGTGAAACAAATATAAAAAGAATTTCATTATATAACTATCGTATCACAGGTATGAAAATGAATGCTACAGAGCCTATTATGCTTAAAGCATTTCAAGATATATATTGGTTGGGAGATAGCATTGAACAGTTGGAAGATGGTGGATATTTATTAGAGATTGAATGCACCGATTCCCATAGCAATATTATGTATCTCACCGTGAAGTTTGAAATTGCCGAAATAGAAAGAAAATAAAAATTGAACAGGCGGTCATTGACCGCCTGCTTTTTACATTATGGTAGTTATCCAATAAATAACCCCATAAATCACACTCGCGACCGTACCGTAAACAATCACCGGTCCTGCGATGGTAAACATTTTAGCACCGACGCCCAAGACAAACCCCTCTGCTTGTGGTCAAGTAGGACCCATTAGTTTGCAAAAATATTTACATTAAAACGGTGGTATGATATAATTAAATAAAAGGAGTGATACTATGAAAACACTAAAAGCTTTAAAAATCACATCGGTGATACAAGTCATATTTTGTGCATACTGTCTTATTTCCACACTTCTTATAATCATCGGCACAAGCACAGGACCTATTATTCTTGCAAATTCAATGCTTTTTTTTATTCTACTGTAGAATTTTCTATATTTATTATGCCAATATGTTTTATCGTAAATTTAGCAAGCCTCATAAAAGAACGCAAGTACCCTGAACAAAGGAAACTACTCGGAAAAAAATGGATATGGATATTTGTTTGGCCTATTATAGTAACAGTTTTTTTTTTAATACATATATTACCGTTTATTAGAGTTCCAATTTTTAGCTGAAAAAGCTGGACCAAGTGGTCAAGCTTTTAATATTTACAGTAAATTATAAATGTGCTATAATTGAATAGGATGAGGTGTTTTATATGAAACTTAAAATTTTGGTAAAGATTATTGAAACGCTGTTCGGCATAGTGAATAATGAAGAGGGTTACCGTGCAGATATGTTTTTACCCGACCGTCTTTTAGCAATGGCGCTTGTCTTTTTGGCAGGCGGAACTATATGCGGCGTTATTGCCATTATTAAATTTTCTATATGGCTAATTATTGGTGCTGTTTTTGGTATTACGCTTGGAATTTTCACCGTTCTTTGTTGGAAGAATCAATCTATCAACATAATCTCAGATGAACAATTTACATATACAACAATGTTCGGAAACACTCGCACATACTCGTTTTCCGATATTCAAGGTGTGCGTAAAAATCAAGATTCACTTACTCTTTTCGTTGCCAATGAAAAAGTACATATTGAATCAATGGCTGTTCTTAGCGAACGCCTAATTGAGCGCCTTGATAAAGCATTAGAACAAACGAATTAATGAAAAAAAGCTTGACTGATTCGGTCAAGCCTTTTTAGTTAGAATAAGGTTGTTATCCAATAAATTATGCCGTAAATTACGGCGGTGGCAGTGCCGTAGGCAATTACGGGACCGGCGATTTTGAAGATATTGGCGCCTGTGCCAAGGATATAGCCCTCTGCTGCTGTCAATATAGGACACAGTAAATTGCAAAAATATTTACATTAAAACGGTGGTGTGGTATAATAACACAAAGAGAGGTGTTATATATGAAAAGAATATTTTGCATATTTTGTGTTATAACGATGCTTTTTTTGCTCTGTTCCTGCAAAGATGATAGTTCTCAAAAAGCTAATGAATACGAAAGCATGAAAACCTCTGCTACCAAAGATTCCGTTAAAGAGTTTATATCTTTGCTGGGGAATATTGAGCCGAATGGTCTTATAAGCGGCTATAAAAACGATGAAGAAACTTGTTACAACGTTACGCCCCCCGAAGTTGCCGCAGAAACTAATATGAAAATTTTTAAGTTTTCTGATTCTTGTGCTTCTTTCGTAATGTTAGATAACAAAATTTATTCTCTTTGTGAGTACTTTGGCGGCTATGGATTTGTCAGTGCAGTTCCCTGTGACTTTGATAATGACGGCAATAAAGATTTGCTTGTTACATCTTCATTTGGTTCAGGACTACATCGCTCCGTTATTTCTGTATTTAATTCAGTTA
>JAZSAJ010000035.1:0-4599 GCA_045601805.1 Acutalibacteraceae bacterium | reverse complement strand
GTCCATTTGTTTTTATCCTTTCTATATTTATTTTCCCTTTTCTTTCTCTTTTTTTCGACAATTTTCGACAGCGAATTAAAAAATAACGGGGTTTTCGCGTTTTTTTCGGAAAAAAACAGTTCTTTTTTGTTTCTTTTTGTCGAAAAAAATATGGAGAGGGAATGGAGAATCTATAAGGGCTTTCCGCATTTATGCGGAAGCCCCTTTGTATTATAAAACTGTATTCTTATGTAATATTTCTCTGTTCTTTTTGAATACGCCCGTTGTATCAAAATGAATATACAAATCGTTCAAAATGAACACACGCTTTCGTGTTCTTCTTTTTCTTCCACTTCTGGAATATCAATGTATTCTTTGAATTTATATACACCTTTACTTACTTCTTGTAAATATCCTTTGTTTACCAATTCCGAAAAAGCCCTTCTATAACTGCTCTCGCTTCCTATACCGCTTTCTAACGCGTTTTTTCTGCTTAAATCAAAGGAATACTTATCCTAATTTTTGTTGAAATACATCCACATTTTAAACGCTTCTCCGTTTAATGATAACATAGCGTTGTTTAATGCTTTTAGATTTACAATAGCATATAAATTATTTTTATTGCTTTGTGCTTTTTCAATTATTATTTTTCTTTGATTTGGAACACTTGGCATTGTGTATTTTATAGTGTTCTTTCTTGCTTACTATTTGTAAATTGTCAATGCTATTATCAAGCGTATTTCCGTTTTTATGGTGTATTTCTTTTCCCTTTATTGTTCCCGAAAATGTCTCCGCTACAATTCTATGAACAAATAATTCTTTGCCGTCAATTTCTACTCGCGCATATTTTCCTTTATGTAAATACTATTTTAAAATGCGCGGTTCATTATGGTATAAACTTATTATTCTACCTTTTGACGATACAAAATAAATCCCTTCTAAATCATTCCGCAAAAGAATTTCTCTTTCGTTTTCCGCAATTTTACGGCACTATATTTCTTTCCAATCTTCCGATTCATAAGAATTAGCGCAAATAAAGAAAATTAAATCATTCAATTTCTTTGTATCTTTTGGAATAAATTTGTTTTTCATCATTTCTTTTTCAATACTCCTTTATCAAATCAATTATTTCTCGTAAACGCTCTATGCGTTCCGTGCCAAAATCATACTATTTGTTAAGCCAATTGTAAAAACTATCGGTTCTTATCTCCAACAGTTCCGCAATATCTTTGTATTTCATGTTTTGAAACACTTTTAAATACTTCACTTCTTTTCGCAATTTATCATTCATTTTTTCAACCTCCTTTTTTTTACTTCGGGAATCTAATGTCCGTGCATTTAAAAAAACAGTATCACGCTTTTTCGTGATACTGTTTAAAACGCATTTATCCCATGCACGGAGAGGGCGGTATATTTCGGGAAAAATAAATAATTGATTCGCAATAGGCGTATAAGGTGCTTTTTTTAGCCACCAAAAGGGCGTTTTATTCGATACAACGGAAAACTACTGTATATTCTTTATATTTAAATTATACCGAATTTTTTTTACAATGTCAAATCGTTTCCGCTTTTAGTTCCCTTTTGTATTTGTAAAAGGTATTCCGCGCGAGATTTAAAAAAATCATTAGTTCTTTATCGGAAAGCGTTCCGTTAAAGTCTTTTGAATGTTTTAAAATCTGTTCTTTGGCGGTTTTACTTTTCTTTGTTTCTACCTTCGCGCCCGTTGCCCTTCCTATTTGTTTTCCGTTCAATCTTGCTGTTTCTATTCCTTCTCGCGTTCTTTGGTGTAAATCGTCAACTTCCTTTTGGCTCTGTTCAAAAGCAAGGCGAATTTGCTCTTTTGCTAACGCAAGAAGATATTTGTTGATACCCTCTAATATATAATCTACCGCGCTTCCCGTCAATGCTATATTATTCTCTATTGCCTTTTGATATGTTTCGGTATTTATGTGCGGTTCTTTAATAAAAATTAGATTTACGCCACGCAAAAACAATTCTTCATAAACAGAAAACCCTTCTTCTGCATTTCCCGATAATCTGCTAACACTATCAAAAACAATAGTATCATCTTTTTTCGCTTTTTTATATAGTTTATTCCATTCTTTTCTATCAATAGAGGTTCTTGTGAATACCTCTTGAATTATAACCGCTTCGGGGTATAATGCTTTGATATTTCTAATTTGTCTTTCAATGCTTTGTTTTTCTCTGCTTATTCTTGCGTATCCGTAAATCATTCTCTTTTCCTCTCTTTTGGTATCTTTTTAAACCTTCGTTTAACTTGATACTTTATTATATCATATTTATTTTTATTTGTCAATACTTTTTGATACTTTTTCTGTATAGGTTTAAATTGATACTAAATAGGGAAAATAAAACGCGCCTTTTTCGGGCGCGTTTTCTGTATTATTCTGCTTCTGCTTTTTTCTTTTTGCCGAAACCTATTGCTTTTGCTCTTTCTCTTGCTTTCTCTGCTCTCTCTTGGGATTTGTGCTTTAAAATATATCCGATTCTCATATACATTTCAATATCGCGCAAATCTTGCTCTGTTGCCTTTACGGAATCGTCAATATAAATATAGTGTTTAATTCCGTTTTTTAATTTTCTTTCCGTGATTCTGTAATAATTCTTTTGTGCCATTTTTAAAACCTCTCTAATTTATTTTTTGTTTTCTTTTTTGCTAAATAATGCGAATATACCTTTCTTTTTCTTTGGTTCTTCGGGAAGTTCGTTTTTCTTTTGCGCGTTTAATAGCAGTATTTGAGAATTTCTATTTATCTCTTGCTCCCTCTCCAAAAGCGCGGTTATTCTTTGCGTTTGCTCTTGCTCTTTCGCAAGTCTCTCTAATAAGTCCGCAATTATCTTTTCTTTTTCTTCAACTTGCTTTTTGTAGGGTTCAACCGCTTTTTCAACCGCGCTTGAATCGGGTTGAAAACTTGAAAAACCTTTTTCAACTTCCGTTGAATCCACAACTTGAAACGCGTCGCGAGTTAAGTATTTTTTGCCGTCAATCACTTTAACAAACGGCTTTAATTTCTTGTTCAACTGTTGGTAAACCGCTTGCTTTGATATTCTCCGCGCTTCGGCATATTCCGCAATTGTATATAGTTCCTTTTCAACCATTCAAAATACCGAAAAAGGTTTGCTGTCCTTTATATTCCTTTTCTTCAAACTCTTTGTAAAGTTCTAATACTTCCGTTGCACTCTTTGTAGATATTTGGAATTTTATTGCTGTATATCTCTTTCCGTTGCGAATACGGGTGAAATCCAAGCGTTTATCGCTGTATTGATTTATTTCGTTCACTGCTGGATTTAATACGCGCTTAAAAAAATCTTTTGATTCTTTGTATTTTTCGGAATCTAATCTTTGCTTTAATTCGTCAATGCTTATAGTTATTTCAAGCGGTTCTATTTTGCTTCCGTGCCATGCTTTTATGAGTTCGTATAGCCTTATTGTGTATTTGCTTTTGAAATAAAGTGTAAATACAAGTTCGTATTTTGTGAAATTCTTTTTCAATTGTAAAAGGAACGGCTTCATATCTCTATCAAGTCTTATTTGTATAGTTCCGTTTCTTTCGTCAATATACGGCTTCTCTATCCAGCGCAAAAGCGTTTCTTTTCCGTTCTCTAATTTAACCCATACACTTTTATCCGCAATTGCTTTAATATGTGTTTTTATAACTTCGTAATGTTTTCCGCTTCTATCATCTATCGAACACGCACGGCAAAAATCTTGTATACTAAACTCTACCATTTGAAAATCGGTATCAAAAGGATTGATTTTAGAAATTAAATACAAAACAATCTTCTGCTGTTGTGTTGTTAAGGAAAAACGACTTTTTGTTATTAAATCATTTGCTTTAACAACAAGGTTATATTTTGAATCATTTCCCGTTATCATTTCCGTGTCACTCCTTTTTTTGTTTTATTCTATCACATTCACCGCATTTTGTCAAGTTTTTGCGGTTCTTTCTGTAAGTGCGAACAAAAGGGACAAAAGGTGCGATTCGCTTTTTTTGCTTCGCACCTTTTGTCCCTTTTGTTCGCACCTTTTGTCCCTTTTGCGCTTCTCGCGATAAGGTATTATTATATTTAAACAAAGGGGTTAAACAAAATATTCGCGCGTGCGCGCGCGGTTTCGTTTTTCCCCCTTTTGTCTAACGATTTTTTCAAAAAAACAAAAATTCTTTTTTGAATCTCTCAGAGGCTTTGTATTGAAATTTCCGGGACAACGCGGAAGGAAGTATCACCAACAGAGAAAAATCAATTCTACGCGGTTTTAAAGCGTTTAAAAACATCGGAGAGGGCTTCCCCTATAACTTCGTGTAAATCTTTTTTTATTTCTTTTTCGTTCAAGTATTTTTTTATTATTTCTTCGTGCTGTAATCTCCAATTTTCTTCTATACTTTTCCCGTTTAATTGATAATAATACCTTGACGGCAACTTACCGCTTCTATATAAATAATCAATATATTCCTTTTCGTCCATTTGTTTTTATCCTTTCTATATTTATTTTCCCTTTTCTTTCTCTTTTTTTCGACAATTTTCGACAGCGAATTAAAAAATAACGGGGTTTTCGCGTTTTTTTCGGAAAAAAACAGTTCTTTTTTGTTTCTTTTTGTC